>LUGL01000108.1 GCA_002796835.1 Elainella saxicola E1
TCGAGGGCAAAAAGTTGAAATCTTGCAAGCTCGTCTAAGTGAACTTTGTACCCGTTGGCAGGAGACGGTTGAACCCCAGACGATGCCCATCCACGAACAAAGCTTCATTCGACTCCAGCAGGAGTTAATGAAGGGCATCGGTGCGCTATTTGTATTTGTCGCCAATCCTCAAGTCGAACCGACCAACAATCGCTCTGAACGCAATCTGCGCCAAGAAGCCGAGGTGCGAAAGGGTGGACGCACCAGCAAAACCCAAACAGGTGCTCAACGGCGCAGTGTGATCATGAGCGTCCTGGCTACCCTCAACACGCGCTTTGAAACGTTCACCTTAGATGTTCTCCTGGCTGAGTTAGCGCGTTGGCGTGAACTTGGACTATCCCAATTCCAAGCAGAACTAGCTGGCATCACCCAGGCCAATTCGCTGTCGAGCGCTTAAACCACTGTCAGGCTGCTCTGAATCCTAAATCGCAAGATTGGCTTCACTATCGATGAAGCTACATTTCGTTCTGAAAATAGACACTTACCAGGGATGTTGAACAAAAGTCAGAATCAAGTTTGACCATTCGTTGAGGCGAGATCAAGACGTTTTTCCGAAGGTTTTTCCAAGTTGAGTTTCTACACTGAAAGTGGTTTGAGGAGGGGAACAGTTCAAGTTCCATTCAATCTTTCTGCGCTCAAAGGAATCCTATTTCACAAGGAGAATCAATGATGAACGAGTCTCTATCATGTTCAAATTGGCAAGCTTGGTACGATCAGATGCCCGGAAGCGAACGCACGCTTCATGTTATGGGAACCTGTGGAGTTCCTGGCGGTTATTCGGTCAAGCTAGAGCGGGCAGAACCGCAGGGAATTAATCCGGATATCCTCTTACTCAATTTGATTGCAGAAGACCTAACACCGGGTGGTCCAAATCCCCTGAACATTAAAGAAGAGGAAGTGAGATATCGTGAGGATACTCGTACGCCTTACAAACAGATCACTATCCTTCCTGATGGTCCCACCATTTCTGTTCAGGAAGTCAGCAGTGTGCGGAGGTGAACCCGATGGCAAATTCCGACCCTAAAGCAAGTCGTAAAGCGCTGATCGTCGCCATCAATGACTATCCCGACGGTTCTGCCAATGACTTACCTAGCTGTATAGACGATGCCAATGCAATGACCGAACTCTTGAAGGCTGCCCCTTACGAGTTTCAGGAGATTCGGACTCATTTAGATGCCGAAGCCACTATTCAGAATGTCACAGATAGTCTCAATTGGCTATTTGAGGGAAGCTCGCAAAATGGAACGCAGGTGAGTCCAGATGATCGCTTGGTTTTCTATTACAGCGGTCATGGATTTCGGACTGAGCAGGATGGGATTCTACGAGAGTGTCTGTGTCTGTATGACGGGTTCTTCTTTGATAAGGAGCTCAATGCCAAAACCCAGAATCTCCCCCCCGGTATTCTCACTGTGATTCTGGATAGCTGCCACTCTGGTGGCATGGAAAAGCGGCGTTTCAACCTACTGTCTAGCAACGGCAAAGCGCCTACCGAACGAGTAAAAATCAAAGCCTGGACACCCGATCGGGAGGAGCTAGCTAAAACAGACGCTGCTGAGGAGAAAGAGCTTTCCGTCAAGCGGTTCGGCGCTTCCATTAAATCACCAAGCATCTATAACCCGAAAGCAGCAACCAAGTCAGTCGGAGAAGCACCGCCAGAAGTGGCTGGGGAAACTCAAGTGAACGGGCTGATGATCACTGCCTGTCGAGAAGACCAGACGGCTTCAGCGAGTTCTTCCCAAACGGAGGGCAAGTCGGCATTCACGTTTTGTTTGCTGAATGCGTTCAAAAAGTTGGGCAGTCAATTTAGTCCCGATCGGTTGTCCTCCGGCAAATTGTTTGAAAGCGTTGCTCAAGAACTGGAAGCCCTGCAATTTAGGCAAACTCCAGAACTGATTGAATCTCCTAATTCTCCAGGTGTTGGCTCCCGATCGTTTGTAACGTTGCAGGCGATCAACCAACCGTCTGGAGGGGCTTCATCAACAGTTTCACCTGGTACTGATGGATCAGCATCTGCACCCAATCAAACTGCACCACCACTGGATGCAACCACTCAACCTTCTACTACAACTCAAGGAGATAAATCTATGTACGCAACTCAAATGCCAAATTACCCAACCCCTCAAGGTCCTGAAGCTGATGAGAAGTTTTGGGGAGCATTAGCTGGAGCAGCGATCGGTGCAGCTCCTGAAATTTACCGGGCAATTCGAGGCAAGGAGGCTNCAGCCAGGTATGCCAGGTATGCCGTCTCCTCAAGCCTCCACTGCGCAGCCCCAGTCAGCAATTTCGCCAGAAGTAATCAATCAGATTGTGCAGGCTCTTCAGCAACAGCAGGCTCCTCAACAGCCGCAAACCGTCTCAGGTAAAGATTTTCAATCCGGTTATGGTTACTCCGGTATGGGGTCTTCCCAACCCATCGCACCCACTGACAAGTCCTGGTATACATTAGCTGCGGCAGCAGTCGGTGCAGTTCCTGGCGTGATCCGGGCAGTTCGGGGTAAGGACTACCAGCCTGGTGATCCAGAAGATGAGCGGGTGCTGAAAGCTGTCCTGCCTGCCCTGATGCCTGCTATCGCCCAGTCTGTTAATAGCCAAGGCTTGCAGCCCGGTGGTTATGGTTACTCAGGCACAGCACCTGCTGCAACCGATGACAAGTCCTGGTATACATTGGCTGCGGCAGCGATCGGTGCGGCTCCTGAAGTTTACCGGGCAATTCGAGGCAAGGAGGCTCCAGCCAGGTATGCCAGGTACGCCGTCTCCTCAAGCCCCCTTTGCCCAGTCTCAGGCAATTCAGTCTCAGCCAACCCAGTCCCAGTCGGCAATTTCACCAGAAGTGCTCAACCAGATCATGCAAGCCGTTCAGCAGCAATCACAGATGCCGCAGCAGCAACCGCAAACTGCACCGGGTAAAGACTTCCAAGCTGGTTACGGTTACTCTGGTATGGCGACTCCTCAACCTGTCGATGAGAAGTTCTGGCCGTTGGTCATAGGAGCGGCTAGTGCGATTCCCAGCGTGGTTCGAGCAGTTCGAGGTAAGGAATACCAGCCTGGTGACCCAGAAGACGAGCAGGTACTGAAAGCCGTCTTGCCTGCCCTGTTGCCTACCATCGCCAAACAGTTTGCCAATGGTCAATATCGTCCTGCTAATGATGGTCCGCATATTCTTCCCTATCCTGCTCCAAATCCTACTTTGGCTCGATAGAGGCTTCTGAATCGATTGCTGATCTGTGATGTGATCGCTCTTCGTCTGTGGAGGGCGATCGTCCTGCTTTTGACAGTAATATGGTTAAAAAAATCATCTCACAGAATTCATTTACCGTCGCGATCGGCTGGATTATCCTGATTGTTCTGGCGGAATATATTGCGCGACGTTTTGTTGTCCGTTGGCTTCCCATTCTAGCCGCAGCACCAGTCAACGATATGTTGGCGTTTATCCTCTGTTATATTCCGCTCGTGTGGTTTTCCGTATCCAGAACACAGCGCAATCTTCAATCTGTTGGTCAAGCAATTCGCACAATTTTAATACGGGCAAAAACAGGCTTACCTTGGGTGGGTGCGATCGCCATTTTGATTTCCATTAGCCTCCTTGCTCCAGTTGATCAATGGCTCTGGGGAACGGTGGAACTTCCGGGTTGGCAAAGCCCCTACCTGGGACCGCTGCTATTTCCTCAGCTTGCTCCAGTGCTAATCGTCATCAGCCTATTGCTCGTGAATGGAATTTTCGTACCCCTGGTTGAAGAGTGGTTATGGCGTGGGCTGATTCAACCTCGCTTGATTGGGCAGCTTGGTTTAGTTTCTGGTTTGTTGCTCACGGCCATCCTGTTTTCACTCAAACATGCGATCGTAGATGCATCATTAGGGCGATTACTACTCCTGACTGCCTTTGGTATCGTGGTTGGCATCGTTGCTCATCGTAAAGGCTGGGAGAGCGCAGCGCTGACTCATGTCCTGGTAAATAGCATTTCAACTATCAGCATTTTGCTCATCCCTAGGTAAACGCTACAGTGTAATTCACTCATTTGACATGGGAGGAAGTTATGTCAACTGAAAGTAATTGGACAAAGGATGAAGCCCAAATTCGCACCTTGAGAAATAATTTAGCAAATGCAGTTTATACCAAGAGCGTTGATGGCGTCATGTCCCACTATGCAGCAAATCCTGTTATGTTTGAACTTGCGCCTCCCTTGCAAATTAGGGGTGATGAACGGACTGGCAAACAGAATTTAGAGCAGTGGTTTGCCACATTTCAAGGCCCGATCGGCTACGAAATTCGTGATTTGCATATTACAGTCGATCATGAAGTTGCCTTCTGTTGTAGTTTGAACCGGATCAGCGGCATGAGGAGCAACGGTGATCAGACGGACATCTGGGTGCGCGAAACGCTTTGCTTTCGCAAAATCGATAACGAATGGAAAGTTGTCCACGAGCATCAGTCTGTGCCTTTGTACATGGATGGTAGTAACAAAGCGGCAGTTGATCTCAAACCAAGTGGTTAAATGTAAAACCCGATAACATCGACCGTGATGGATCTCAATCAACAACCTATAGACCATTCACCACAAATCATTTTGATTACGGGGAATATGGCTGCTGGGAAATCAAGCGTTGCCCAAGCCCTTGCCGAACGGTTGCCTAAAAGTGTGCATCTGCGTGGTGATGTCTTTCGTCGCATGATTGTGAATGGACAAGCAGAAATGACCTTGAATTTGTCAGTCGAGGCATATCAGCAACTTCAACTGCGGTATCGATTAGCGGCAATGGTAGCACGACAGTATCTCCAAGTTGGTTTCACCGTTGTTTATCAAGACATTATTATTGGCTCCGCCCTAGCTGAGGTAATTGCCAGTTTCCATAATATGCCGTTGTCTGTCATCGTTTTGTGCCCCAGAGTAGAGGTTGTTGCGGCACGGGATGCAGGACGATCGAAGGCTGGATATGCTAATGAAGCGATGGTTTACGCATTTGATCATATCCTCCGCACCGAAACACCTCGGCTTGGCTACTGGTTAGATACGTCTAATCTCACTGTTGCTCAAACGATCGATCATGTCCTCAAACATCTTCAGCAGAATTAATTTGAAATGGAGAAAATGATGACGAAAGCAACTGAAAACAAGCAGGCAGTCGATTCAAGCAACAAAGTGAATTCAGTTTCTGAGTTTGCAAAAAAGATTGCTGTCGTTACCGGAGCAGCAACAGGATTGGGAGAAGCAATTGCTATCAAGTTGTACGAAAACGGTGCAAAGGTCATCCTTGTAGACATTGATGCTGATCGAGCGCAGGAAGTCGCTAAACAGTTGGATTCATCCAGCAAGCGGACACATGTGATCAAAACAGACGTATCTGATCACCGCGCGGTTGAGGCGATGGTGGCTGAAACAGTTGAGCGCTTTGGTGGATTGCATCTTGCAGTCAATAATGCTGGTTTCACCGGACCGCATGAGATTAATACTGCTGACTATGAAATTGAATGGTGGCATCGCGTCATTGCGACTAATCTTAGCGGTATCTTTTTCGGACTGAAATATGAGATTCCAGCCATGATCCGGAGTGGCGGCGGGGCGATCGTCAACATGTCATCTGCTGCTGGCGTGGTTGGGGTCGCGGGTATTGCTCCCTACGTCGCTGCAAAGCACGGCATTGTCGGATTGACCAAGGCGGTAGCGCTGGAGTATGCCAGTCAGGGCATTCGGGTAAACGCCATTGGTCCGGGTTATGTTGACACTCCTAAGATGCACGAATTGCCGGAATCAGCGCGATCGCAAATGGCTGCCTTTCACCCGTTAGGTCGCCTCGCCCGAACGGAGGAAGTCGCTGAGATGGTCAGCTTCCTCTTGTCTGAGCGTGCATCCTTTGTTACTGGCAGTTTCCACCTGATGGACGGCGGCTCCACTGCCCGCTAACCGCTGATTGATGCTTCACGCGGAATTGCAATAGTTTATGGGTTTTCAAGATTCAGTTTGAATATGCCTTTGTCTGCGATCGCCTCTCCTAGCAAAGGCGCGATCGCCTGATCAAAACACTGACTACAAGGAGGTTGATATGCACGCTAAATTAGCAGACGTTCTTGGGAAAAAGCCTCGTCATGTGCAGAATGGTCCAAGCTCAGTTGTAAATAATCAAGCTATAACGACAATGATCTGGGCACCGGGCATTGATGATGGATACGTGCCACAGGGACTCACGTTAGCAGAAGGGACTGTCCTGATCTCCAGCTACAAAAGCACAGACCCAGACATTAGTAACGGACCTTGTCGTATTTTCAAAGTGGATGCCAAAACGGGCGAGTACACGGGGCAGTTTGATTTGCCGGAAGACTGCGGACACGCAGGGGGCCTAGTTTACATTGGAAACAGTATTCTGGTTGCTGCTGACACAAGACAACTCTACAAAATCGACATGAACAAGGCATTTCAGGACGGCAACACAAAAAAGGCACTACTCGCCGTCGTAAGACTCGAAGGTAACTTGAAGGGTTCGTTTATCGATTTTGACGGAACATCGCTCTTTGTTGGCTCATCTGAAAAGGATGCAAGTAAAGCTAACAGCTTTTTCTTACCGTTATCTGTTTTTGAAACCCATAATGGCAAGGCCATCAATGAAGATATCGCCTCAAAAAGCTACTCGATCGCAGCTATAGGTCAGGGTGCAGCCTTCGATCAGCAAGGGAATCTATGGATGACCTTTAGCAATAGCAAACATGGAGAACTCCAAAAAGTGAACCCAAATTCAGGGGAAGTGTTAGCACGCTATGAAATGGTGATTGGAATTGAAGATCTCGGTTTTGACCAAAACGGAAAGTTATGGTCGGTTTCCGAAGCTGGATCGCTACGATGGTCAAATTGGTCTAAGACATTCCCTATTGTCTTTCAAATGGATGTGACAAAACTGAAATAGCCTATTGAAAGCGAAACTGTAGCGATCGGGATATCTGTCTCGATCGTTTTTTCTTTGCAGCATTAGCTCTAAAGCTTCATTTTGTTTTACCTCCACCACAAGACACAGATTGAGTGATTGGCATCTCAGCGAAAGTCAACGGGTGCTGATCCCTTCGCTGACATCAGAGCAAGACGTTTTTCAGAGGTCTGTTGTGCATTGTATTTCTACGATGAAGGTAGTTCCGAAAGGAATGATATCAATCCACTCTATTGAGTAAAGGAGAATATCATGAACAACATGGTACAAGAACAACTCTTCACCGACCTGACATCTGAAGAAGCTGCCATTGTTGAAGGGGGAGCTTACCGATTGACAACCATTGAATGCCTTAGAGCGACTGATGGTTTTGGTGATGCCGACGAACCCTACATCAATGCTGGTGGTAGAAAAGTTTGGTCTGGTTCGATGCAAAAAGGATCAACTGCAACGATCAATAAAACCATCTCAGGGAACCGTGTTACTCTTTACGACGCTGATCCTTGGCCAAATGATGATGATCTCATAGGCTCCGGAATCCTTTCAAAGAAAGATCGCACGGAACTTTTGGGTGGTAGTAAAGGCAATCCTTCCTATCGGCTGAGATACAAGATTGTCTGAGTCAAATGAGGATTGGCTATTAAGTGACTGGATGCTGTTTTCAGTTCATTTAGTCCTTGCAAGATGCTCAGAACCTAAACGTCAAGCTTGACATGTTCAATTCTATCGCGATCGGGATTAATATCTCGATCGCTTTTTCTTTTCATGACAGAGCAAGGCATTGCTCCTGGTTCATTTTACTCGTAAGACAGAGGTTGAGTGATTAATATCTCAGCGAAAGTCAACAGGTACAGATCCATTCGTTGATGTCACAGCGAGACATTTTTCAGAGGTCTATTATGCATTGCATTTCTATGATGTAGATAGTTCTGTAAGGAATGACATCGATCAACTACTACTCCATTGAATAAAGGAGAATATGAAGATGGTACAAGAACAACTCTTTACTGACTTGACGGCTGAACAAGCAGAAACGATTGCCGCTGCTATCGGACCTATCGACGTAAGTACCTCCTATGGTGCTGCCTCTGCTCTCGACGTACGGCGCACTGGACGACGCTCGTTTAGAGTCGGTCATCTACTAGTTAAAGACAACGCAGCGGACGGAGACGCGGTGTACGCGAAGCTTCAGGGACTAGCAACGGATGGAAGTGTCTTGATCACTCCAACCAAACGCTTTGACCGTAACGGCGCAAAAGGTAGAGGTACAATCTACCACACCCTTAAAGGCTCCTTCGGCAAAAACATCACCTCCCTCCGGATGGCAATCTACCAGAATAAAGCAGGACGTGATCCTATTACTACGGGCGACTGGGTAAATATCTGATCCATCCTCACCTTGAGATGGGTCTAGAGCGCTAACCCACTTTTGTTGTTGCCTCTTGAAGGAAACTGAGCAGCAGACTGAACATGAGGAGCGATCGAGATATTAATCCCGATCGCTTTTTGTTTGCGCTTGTATTTAGAGTTTTGCTCTTGTTTGACCTCTGTTGCAAGACATAGATTGAGTCAGTCATTCCTCAACGAAAGTTAGATGTCACAGATCCGATCGCTGATGTCACAGCAAGACATTAGTCAGAGTTCAATTTCTGATTAGATTTATAGGATGAAAGCAGTTATGTGAGAAGTGATAAAGAATAACTCACTCTAACAATGAAGGAGAGAAAAAATGTCTAACAGCAACAATCAAATCAAAGACATCTACAATATTCCTGGAGTTGAAGATCTGTCTCATGACACTGCTGCTAACATTCAGGGTGGTCGTGACTACGCAATGACTCTCTATCGACATGTAGATCTGAAAGATGTGCTCGGTCAATTTGATGGCGGCGGTTTAAGAAAGTTGAGTTCTAATGCAGACAACCAGGCTAGCTCGGTTCGGATCACGGAAGGGAAGTGGAAATTCTACACCCGCTCTAATTGGGTTGATCTTCCTTTTTCGAATGATACTGTAACCCTTGGAAAAGGGGATTGGAACCTTAATGGGTTTAATGACAGTATTTCATCCTTTCGAAGGATTAGTTGACACTTCAAGATTTGATTCGTCTACAGTCTGCATCTGATTGAGTCGGGCTACCAAAGCAAATTAGATTCCTCCTTGAATTGAACTAATTTTGCAGAGGTGGCTCGATCCTCAAAAAATAGATTGGACAAATTAGTTGTTTCGATCTCTTGGTTGATGCCGAACAAAGATATTTCATCGATGGTGATATCTAAATGTTTTTACACGCTGAAGATAATTTTCTAATGACTTGAAAAATAAGGGTGCAAGAGGGAAACCGTCATGCGATACCAAAGTGTTCTCCAACATAGCGAAGAAGATTGCGGAGCAGCTTGCCTTGCTACGGTTGCAAAGCACTATGGGCGCACCTTTGCAATTAGCCGTATCCGAGAAGCAGTAGGTACAGGGTCACGTGGCACAACATTGCTGGGATTGTATCGAGGGGCTGAAGCATTAGGGTTTAATGTCCGGCAGGTGAAAGCCTCTGAGCAAATCCTCGATCGCCTCAATCAAGCCCCTTTACCTGCAATTATTCACTGGAAGGGCTATCACTGGGTTGTGCTCTATGGCAAGAAACGCAACAAATACGTGATCGCTGATCCGGGTGTAGGGATTCGGTATTTGAGCCGTCAGGAACTGGCTGCAGGTTGGAGTAATGGCATCATGCTGCTGTTGCAACCGGATGACAGCCGCTTCTATCAGCAACCTGAGGATCAGTCTGGTGGGTTTGGGCGCTTCCTGCAGCGAGTATTGCCCTATCGAGGAATCTTAGTGCAGGCGATCGCCATCAATATGGCAGTCGGTCTCCTTTCCTTGGCATCTCCGTTCATGATGCAATTGCTCACCGATGATGTGCTGGTACGAGGCGACACGCAATTGCTGACTACCGTGGCGATCGGTGTGATTGTGCTGAATTTGTTTCAGAGTGCGATCGGACTTGTGCAGGCACANCCTGATTGGCCATTTTAGTGAACGACTGCAATTAGGACTAATCCTGGACTACGGACGTAAACTGCTGCACTTACCCTTGAGCTACTTTGAAGGACGGCGCAGTGGGGAAGTGGTGAGCCGAATTGCGGATATCAATGCGATTGATTCACTCATCTCCCAGATTGTTCTCGGGTTGCCCAGTCAGTTTTTTATCGCGATCGTCTCACTGGGCGTCATGCTGATTTATAGCTGGCAGTTAACCCTGGCTTCGATCGCAGCCTTCATTGTCATCACGCTGGTTAACCTGCTATTTCTGCCTGCACTGCGTCAGAAGACTCGCAACATGATTGTGTTGGGTACAGAAAATCAGGGTTTTTTGGTGGAAACCTTTCGTGGCACGATGGTGCTCAAAACAACTCAAGCAATTCCCCAAGCATGGCAAGAGTATCAGAGTAATTATGGTCGGTTGGCGAACCTGGGTTGGACAACGATGAAGCTGGGACTGTATAGCGGCACGATTACTGGCGTTCTTTCCACATTCATCAACATTGGCATTCTCTGGTTTGGTAGCTATCTCGTGATTAGTCGCACGTTATCGATTGGTCAATTGCTTGCTTATAACGGCATGAGCGGTAACTTCCTGGGGTTTTTAGGATCGGCGATCGGCTTGATTGATGAGTTCATCATGGCTCAGGTGGTGATTCAGCGATTGAAAGAAGTGATTGATGCCACGCCTGAAAATCAAAACGACGAGAAAAAGCCCTGGGCAGAAATTCCAGGTCATGCGAATATTACCTGCACCAAACTCAATTTCCACCATGCAGGACGAGTTGATTTACTCCAGGACTTCTCCCTGACCATTCCGGGGGGACAAGTTGTGGCGTTGATCGGTGAGTCGGGTTGTGGCAAAAGTACACTTGCCAAAGTGTTGGCAGGTTTATACACTCTCCAGTCTGGTAATATTCGCTATGGGCTTTACAATCAGCGAGATCTGGCCCTGGAATGTCTACGGCAACAAGTTATCCTTGTCCCTCAAGAACCGCATTTCTGGAGCCGATCGATCATCGATAACTTCCGCTTTAGTTATCCGCACATTGACTTTGAACGAATTGTTCAGGCTTGCCAAATTGCCGGAGCCGACGAGTTCATCAGCCAATTGCCCGATCGCTATCAAACGGTATTAGGAGAATTTGGCGCAAACCTTTCGGGCGGACAAAAACAGCGTTTAGCGATCGCCAGAGCGATTGTCACCGATCCACCCGTGCTAATTCTGGATGAATCGACTGGGGCACTGGATCCGGTAAGTGAAACACGAGTGCTGGATCAGCTCTTTGCTGATCGTCGAGGCAAAACCACGATCATGATTAGCCACCGTCCAAATGTGATTCAACGGGCCGATTGGGTCGTGATGCTAGAGCAGGGGCATCTGAAGATTCAGGGTACTCCTGACGAATTGCGCCACATCTCAGGTGAACATTTAGATTTCCTCAATTATCCAGCCCCTATGGCCGATGGTTTGCGGCTGAAAGCTGCCTCTAATGGGCATAAAAACCAAAACGACGTTTACATTCATTAATCCATACTTTACGAAAATAATTTCTGCAACCCCTTCTATAAACCTTTGAATTGCAGGATCAGGATGATGACCAGCAATCCTCACACCTCAGATGAAACCTTTTTGCCACCGATTCAAGAAAATGAATTCCTGCCTCCCCTTGGACATTGGCCGAGGATTGGAGGATTAGTCATTGTGGGAATTGTGGCGATCGCCCTACCGATTGCTTCAGTTACTGAGTTCAAGCAAACTGTGAGAGGACAGGCGAGCATTCGTCCAGCCGGTGAACTACGTCTGGTGCAGGCAGCCACGGCTGGCCCCATCACCGATATTGCAGTTCAAGAAAATCAGGCTGTTGAACAGGGAGATGTGATCGCGACAATCGATCGATCGAATTTAGAAACCAAACAACGCCAACTGCAAAGCAGTATTCAGCAAGCCCGATTACAGCTTGGACAAATTGCGGCTCAAATCAATGCTCAAAAACAGCTGGCGATTGCAGAAGTTGAGGAAGCACAAGCCGACTTGAGAGCCACAGAAGCGACATTTCAAACCGCTAGGGCCAAGCGCGATCGCTATCAACCAATTGCAGAAATGGGAGCGCTCCCCCAAAATGAATTGGAAGAAGCCCAACTCGCGGTTAAACAACAAGCCCAGGCGATCGAAGCTGCTCAAGCACGAGTACAGCGAGCTAAAGCATCTGTGAATCGGGAAGAAAAAAGCTTAATTCAGCAGCAAATAGAGTTGAGTAAACAGTTGGAGCAATCGACCTATGAACTGCAACAGGCAGAAAACGACTTGCGCCAGACCACTATTACCGCTACATCTAAGGGTATTATCTCCCAATTGAATTTGCGTAACTCCGGGCAAACGGTTAGTGCAGGTCAAGAAATTGCTCAGATCGTTCCTATCGATGCACCACTCCAGATCAAAGCGGTTGTATCGCCAGACGAGATTGACAAGATTGCAACCGGACAAACGGCACAAATGCGGGTCTCCGCCTGTCCTTATCCAGATTTTGGGGTGTTGAAGGGGAAAGTCACCAACATCTCTCAGGATACGGTTAAACCGTCGATGAGTCAGGCTGGAGGCATGAATCCCGCACCTCCTGCCGGACAAAATGTCCCCTCTCCTTTCTATGAAGTGACGATCGAACCTCAAAGCTACAAATTCGGTCAGAAAAGTCACCAATGCGCTCTGCAATTAGGGATGGAAGGTCAAGTCGATATTGTGACCCGAGAAGAAACAGTATTGAGATTTTTGCTGCGAAAAGCAAGACTACTGACCACCATCTAACCCAAATTTAGAATCAAAAACACCACAGAAGAGGTATGTACAAAAAGCCAGTTTACAGTATCAATAAAAAATGATTAGGAAGCCTTTGCTGCAATGGTTGCCATGAATACTTTTCTACAATCTCTCAGATTCCAGCCAAATCCTTTTCGCTTTTTGCTCTATGCTGAATGGATAATGATTGCAACCTGTTTCTCGTTTGCAGTGATGGAATCATTTGAAGAGAGGCAGCTTCCCATTCAACATATCCTTGTCCTGGGTATCCTGAGCATCATGGCAGCCCTACTCCCTAACGGTAAGCTTCTCTTCAAAGCAGCCTATGTCGCAGTTGAAATTAGTTTAATTTTCTATGGTGCGACCCTTGGCTATCTACATGTGCTACCAACGCTATATTTAATCGTATTGATTCAGAGCTGTTTCCTCTTTGAAACGACAGGACGTTGGATCGTAGCAGGAGTAAGCTTTTGTCTATTTTTAGTCCATCAGATCCGCTATGTCCAAAACATTACTTTGCTGGTACAAGCTGACGATCGTCACCTGTTTTGGATGCACCTGATCGCGGAAACGTTGATGTTTGGTTTGGGAATATTCTTTGTTGTGAAATTGGTGGCGACGTTGCTGTCTGAGCGCCAAATTAAGGAACGATTAGCGATTGCTCATGAACAGTTGCGGCAATATACTCTGGAAGTTGAGGAGTTGGCAGCTGTACAGGAGCGTAACCACATTGCTCGTGAAATTCATGATTCTTTGGGGCATACACTGACAGCACAGAATATTCAACTCCAAACTGCCTTGAAGTTATGGCAGCGTGACCCCAATCAGGCAAAATTATTTTTGCAGCAGGCTCAACAGTTAGCGACAAAAGCTATGCAGGAAGTGCGACGATCGGTCAGCACGTTACGAGCAGATGCTTGGGAAGCACCCCCTTTAGAGGAAGCGATCGCATTATTGGTAGATGACTTCAGTCAGGGTACTGGGATCCCAGTTGCGGCCCAGGTTAATGTCAAAACTCATGTACCGTCCAAATTAGTAAAAACTCTGTATCGAGTCGTTCAAGAAGCCCTCACAAATATTAGTAAATATGCCCATGCGACAACTGTAAAAATCGTCGTTAGTGCAACTTCAGAAACGATCCGTTTATCAATTGAAGATAATGGTCGAGGCTTTCAACCTGATTGGGAGAACTTGACCAGCTTTGGATTACGAGGAATGCGAGAGCGGGTAATGTCGCTAGAAGGTGTCTTATGGTTGCAATCAGAGCCAGGAGCAGGTTGTCGAATTACGGCTGAACTTCCTCTGCAGCTACCCAATGGACGAAAACAGGATATGCCAATCCTACAGTAGTTCATGCCTTCGATTGCAAAATTTTGTCTATCTCAATATTACAAATATGCTAGCTGGTTTGCGATCGCCCCTGTTTTAGCGTTCAAGCCAATCCTCATGTTTCAGGCTAGTTTTTAATGCCTCAATCAGTGAATATAAAACTGAGCCGGGAAAGTTAGCTTCAGGATGGAAAACAATCCCAACGGGTAAATTTAGATCTATTTCTGAAATGTTCCGAGTAACTGTGTTTGTTGGAGGAGAGGCGATCGCGTCCACAGGCAAGACACCGATTCCTAATCCACATTTCACCATTTGTTTCAGCGCTTCCAAACTCATCACTTCAATCCCTGAGAAGGGATTAATTCCATAAGGCAACAGCGCCTTCTCTAGAACATTGCGGTAGGGACAATGCTCCTCTGTCAGGATGAGACGTTCTCCAATGAGTGAGTCAACTGGAATCTCAGTGAACGCTGCCAGACGGTGTGCTTCTGGGATGAGTAATGAGACTGAATCTTGAAACAGTAATTCAAAGGCGAGATCTAAATTAGCGCTGGGAGGCGAGCAAATCGCCAAATCCAGCAATCCTGCTGCAACACGTTGACTCACCACTTGAGTTACTCCAACTTCTAGCGTTAAACGCACATTAGGATGCTGCTGGCAAAATTGCACCAAAGTGGCAGGCAGGTGCACTGTGGCAACAGGTTCGATCGAACCAATTCGTAAATGGCCTGCTTCACCCGCAACCAGATCCGTCATCGTTTGCTGAAGGTTGGCTGCCCGATGAAGAAGTTGATCAGCATGTTCCTGCAGCGTTCTACCCGCAACCGTAAGTTCGGTGCGTTTACCGCGACGAGAGAAAAGCTTTACCCCTAATTCAGTTTCCAATTGTTGAATGTGTAATGTAATTGTGGATTGTGCATACTGAAGTTTTTCAGCAGCTTTGAGAAAGCTTCCCTCTTGGGCGATCGCCTGAAAGGTTTGCAAGTGACGGAATTCCATTGCTCAATCTACTTCAGTAAAAATGAACTTTAGCTTCAGTAGATTCATTTTAACGAATAGGAATTGTAGGTTAGACTCTTAGATGAAGACAGACAAGTTGTTGGAAAATTACTTCACAAACCATAAGCAAGATCCTCTGAATCAAGAATTCAAGCTTTTGTCTCAAATTGGAGATCATCCTTGGAGACGAAGCAGTAGTCATCAGGGAGACACGTTATGAATATAGACTATTCAGAAGTAACAACCGATCGCACTGCACCAATTCGACTAGTTCTAGTAGATGACCAAACATTGATCAGTCAGGGGCTAAAGATCATGCTAGAGCTAGAGCCAGATCTACAGGTAATTGGCGTTGCTGACAACGGAGAAGCGGCGATTCAGCTAATAGCAGATTTGCAACCTAATCTGGTACTGATGGATGTACGAATGCCTGTAATGGATGGTCGAGCGGCAACACGGGAGATTTATCAGCAGTTTCCAGAAGTAAAAGTCTTAGTGTTAAGCACTTTTGATGATGATCAATACATCTCTGACTCGATTCGAGCAGGTGCAAAAGGTTACTTACTGAAGGACATGCCGTTTGATGAGTTAGTCCAGGCAATCCGCCTGACCCATCGGGGCTATACTCAACTGGCACCTGGCTTATTGGACAAACTGATGAACACCAGTATCTCTAACTCTGCCCCAGGCTGTTCAGAGTCAGCGTCCCCAGAGGTACTATCGCTCACTCCACGTGAACAAGATATACTGCGTTTGATTAGTAGTGGCGCGACCAATCGAGAAATTGCTCAGCAACTCTACATTGCTGAAGGCACAGTCAAAACCCATGTGACCCACCTGCTCAGCCGTCTTGATTTACGAAACCGTGCTCAACTGGCGATCTTTGCCAACTCACAACAAATTGGTCAGAATTCCCAGTCTCAGCCTTGCCAATTTACTCCTGATTAGACTGGGGTCAGACCTAACTAGCGCGGTTAAAAGTGACCAACAACGTTAGTTACTAAGCAGGCGATTGCTCCAACGGCTCAAGCAGTGATTCAGATTCCGCCCAGTTCTACTCGGCTCCAGTTTTTTAGTTGACACCGGCTGCGCCCGTGCATTACGAAAGTTTACAATTCGTGCGTCAAAAACTGAATCCACGACAACTTCAACCCAATCTGTCCAAATTTGATGTCGCCCAAACGTCTAATCTTTTCTCCTCCACAATGGTAACCAGAGGAACAAACATTTATCCTATCTAAGCAATCAAACTACCGATCGACCTTCCAAGCACTCTCAATCCCATTTCTGCCGACTCTAGTAAAAGTGAATCCAAAACGCTCGATCGTCCTACCGCTTAAACTCTTTACCCCCAGCAGTGGAGCCAATTGCGAGCTGCTAAGCAGCCACCCCCGATCGCAAGCCTCCTGAAGCATCCGCAAATTGGCTAAAGGATCGGGTGCGATGGATTCGATTTGGTTGAGGCGAATGATCTCCACCACCTTACCTGCGATCGCATCAATCAAACTGGCAGCCCCTGCCATCTTGTCCGATCGATTGTCCGGTGTCCTATGAGACAGTTGCAGCCTGTCCTGTGAGACAGCTATTTCTGAGGAACTGTCCTGTGTCCTGTAGGACGATGGCAAACTGTCCTGTGAGACAGCTGGAAACGTGGTGATCGGATTACCTGCCTTGAGGTGAGCATCCAGTCGGTCCATCAGGGCAATCTGATCGGCACTGTAGATGTTCCGGCCTCCCCGCTTTTCTGGCTCCAGGTTGTACCCCTTCTGCTTCAGGCCAGTAATCCGATTATTGACGTTCGATCGAGCAATCCCGTAGCGCGCCTCAAAATCCTTGATCGTGAGCGAATCCAATTCCGTTTGATACATTGGCTCTGTCTTACCGATAATGTCTTACAGGATAGCCGGAAACAACGAGAATCTCAGTTTTCAGTCAGCTGTCTTGTCCTGTTGCCCTGCATCTTGAGACAACAAATAACCTCTCGCTTTGAGTGCTTCCTCCAAGAGCAGTTCAATCATCTGCGACTTCGATCGCCGCTCTTTGGCCATCTCTGCTTCAATGGCCTGGTTGATCTGCTCATTCACGTAGGCATTGATTTTGGGCTTATTGGTCGCCACAGAATCATCAGTAGACATCGCCATTATCCTACTCCTTCCGCGTTAATTTGCCGCATTCTTCTCTAAAGTAACGCACTGTAGATAAAAATGCGTTACTATTAACGGAGAACTTTCAGAAGTTCCAAAATTCTTAGAACTCAATTAGGCAGGAGAAGCCCATGCAGAAAGCAGCTTGGGAAGTTTGGTTTTACCCACCCTCTGGCGGCAGAAAACTGATCGATCGCTTCAATACTCGCGGTGAAGCCGAATGCCATCGAGCGAGGCTAGGACGATTGATCGGCAACCCAGCCCTGCTGACGGTTTGTTTTGACCCGCTAGAAGCAAAACCATCCACCTGGTCACACCTGTTGCCTTAATGAAACGAGCGTTACTGCCGCGTCGTTAACTCGTTTCTGGCCCAGCGTTCAATCAACTCACTAATCGAACATTGCTCGGCTGCCGCTAAATTTTCTAGCTGTGCGTGGGCAGTGGGTGTCACCATCACATTCAGCCGATGTTTGAGTTCATCGTAGTAGATCGGCCTTCCCCGCCGACAAGCCGTTCCCTTCTTGGCTACCTTTCGCCGGATCGGACTGGGTTGTCCTTCTTCTTTTGATGGCTTCAGGTGATGCTCAACCACGGCACAAGTCCTTTTATTGATTTAGATGGAAAGTCACTTTCTTGAACAGGCTCTGATTCAGCGCGAGTGCTGGAGCCGATTTGCTGTAGCCCGACTGTTTGTTATAGACCTCAGCCTGTGTTTCCCTGGAATGGTGCATTTCCCACCGAGCAGCTTCCAGGATCGCCTCACTGGCACTCATTTCTTTCAGGTGAGTCACATACATTCTCCGAATATCTTTGGTAGTTACTCCGACTCCAGTGAAGCGATAGGTGATATGCTGAATCGCACTTCTGATGCTGTGGGAAGTTAGCGGATTCCCTTTGAACTGCTCAATCTGTGAAGCACTGGTGAAAAACCGGTTGTGGTTGGGGGTTAGCGTCGCTCTGTATTGGTTTAACCAGCGGTCAATGTAATCGTACAGTTTCTGGCCATCTCTAAATTCCACATTTTTGATGACCGAGTAAAACTCACCATAAATTTTCCCCGTTTTGTAATCTTCCGGTTTCAGCCTCAAAATCCACTCGGCCTCAGCCGGATCTGCTAGCTTTTCTACTGGCGTGAATATCCCATCATACTTGCCTCGTAACAAGGTTTTCCCCACCTCCAGTTCATACAATGTTCTAGAGCGATCGGGCGGGCGAACCGAGAGGAATGCCAAAATCAGAAAGGTTTGTAGACTGTGAGCGATCGCATGAGCTGGGCGAGGGGAATATGAGACGGTTCCGGTCTGAGAACTAACATTACAAGTCACTGTCATATCCGCCTCTAATCGGGCTTTCTCAACCACTTCTAGAAAACGTTCCCATGGGATACTTTTTGCGCCAAACGGAATCAGCTCAGTGGTCTTGGCACGGTCTGTATATGCCTGATTCTGATAAACCCGTAGTCGGGTGGTAATTGGAATATCGTTATAGGTATCGCCATGTGAAGTGCGATCGGTAATATTCCGATGTAAGAATTTGGCAACGCGAATCAAGTTTGTAATGTGGCTGGCCCTCCGACTTGGTGTGGCGTTTCTAAAGACAAAGAAGTCTTGGATGCGTTTAATCGTTTCGGCAGCCTGTTGCTTGGCTTGTTCTTTCACCTGTAACTGTGCTGTAACATATTGCTGGTGAGCATCTTCACCAGAGAAACGGCTCATTTGAGGTCGGATAGAATGAACGCCAGTGCATAGTGTTAAGTTCAACTCCTGAGCAGGAATGGCTTGAATCCGGTGATACCAGCCAAGAAACTCCAGGATAGAATCGATCGTCCTTTCGATGGTTCTCGGCGCAAACCCTTGCCGTTTCATCCAGGTTGCCAACGCTGCCAATTCAGTCTTTAACGGCTGTAATGATGCTTCAGCGAGTTCTTGAGCCGATAATTTCACCACTTGGCCCACCCTACGTTTTGGGCGATCGTGCTGTCTGTAGAGAACGCCATAGGTAGCCAGAACGGTTCGAAAGCGATAGGGTGCGATTGGATTCTTAACTCGTTGTCGTTTGCGCTTGGGCTGAACTGCTGTTTTTGTCCAATCGATCAACTGCTTCAAATAAGAACGATTGGTGCGGCTGATGCTGCCGCTAATTCCCATCTGCGCAAACCAAGCTTTCTGTGCTTCGAGGGCTGTTTCCAGTTGGGCGATCGGGATAGTCTTCAAAAACGCAATTCCAGCTGCAATTTCTGCATGAGTCATTCGCTTGCTGAGTAGTGTATATCCCCAGATAGGAGCGGTGTAACGCAAGATCGCTGTACGAACCTGAGCCGCATCCGGGCGATCGCGAATGTATTGTTCTAAAGCATCACCTACTGTATTGAAAGTCATAGTAACTTTCGTAGTCTCCTTAATTCCTGAAGGACGCTGCGTTGTACTCTAACACTGGTAAAGACTTATCAAATCCATTCTGCTGGTCGTAGACCTTGGATTGCATCAGCCTAGAATGATGCATTTCATAGCAAGCTGACTCCAGTAGCGCTGCATCAGCACCAATATCTCTGAGATAAGAGACATACATGCGGCGCAAATCCTTGGTGGTTACTGCAGTGCCCATAAAGCGATAGGTCGCATGTTGAACTGCACTACGAATTGAGCTGCTCGTGAGCGGTTTGCCAATCGCCTTACTAGAAGTAGCGGTAAAGAAACGATTGTGTTGCGGCTGTAATGTGGCACGATATTGCTTCAACCAACGGTCAATATAGTCATATAGCAGCTTCCCATCGGCAAACTCGACATTTGGGATAATGGTGTAGAATTCGCCATAGGCTTTTCCAGTCTTGTAATCTTTGGCTGTTAAATAGAGAATCCATTCAGTAGTTGCAGGATCTGACAGTTGATTGAGGGGAGTAAAGATGCCGTTGTATCTGCCTTGCAGCAGTGTTTTCCCGACTTCTAATTCGTATAGGGTTCTCGATCGGTCTGGAGGTCGGACTGCTAAGAATGCTAGGATTAGGAAAGTCTGTAAACTATGAGCAATGGCGGTATCACTCCGTCGATCTCGCTGGATTGAACCATCTTGACGGCAGTAAGAACGATCGGGCATATCCGCTTCCAATCGGGCCTGCTCAACCACTGCAATGAACTGTTCCCAACTAATCGATTTCCTTTCAAACGGAATCAGTTCACTTTGCTTTACATAAGCCTGCTCGACCTGCTTGCGATGTAGGCGCAGTTGAACGATGATCGGAATATCGTTATAGGTGTCTCGATATTCAATCCGATCGGTAATCTCACGATGAATGTATTTGGCAACTCGAACCAGACAGTCTAAGACCCATCTGAGATTGCTGGGTTTATTGTCTTTGAAGGCGAAGAATTCTTCTAGAAGCTGGATTTGGTGGGCTGCATCGGCTTTTGCTTGGTCGATCGCTTTCAGCTGAGCTAGACAATAAGCGGGATAGTCATCCCCAAAGCTCGCGGGGTTCACTTGGATAGAATTGACGCCAGTACAAAGCGCAAGATGGAGATCTTCCGCTGCAACCTCCTTCACTCGATGAAACCAGCCCAAAAGTTGATATACGAGCACATGCGTTGTTTTAATCGTTCCGTCTGAATAGCCAGTTTGGTGCATCCAGGCAGTCAAGCTTTGCAACTCACTCACCAGATGCGGGAGGCCAGACAATTCCTGCTCGCTCAAGGCAATCGTGATCCCATGCTGGCGTTTGGGGCGATCGCGATCTCTACATTGCGCACCTCGTTCTTTCGTCACTGTGCGGAAACGATAAATTGAATGGGGATTGAGTAATTGTTGATCGATGACCCAGGTAACGAAGCCTTTTAGATAAGAACGATTGACGGTTCGCACTGCATCAGAACTGTTGAGTTGTTCGAAGAGTTGGGTTTGCTCATCGAGAGCATCTTTCAATCTTGCGATCGGCACGGTTTGCAAAAATTCCATACCTTGAGCAATGTCCTGCGTGTTCATCCGGCAGGAGGGTGGAGAATATCCCCAAGCTGGAGCTGTGTAGCGCAGAATTGCAGTGCGAATCTGAGCGGCATCTGTACGATCGCAAATGTATTGCATTAAGGCTTCTGCAACACTTTTCATAGTTTATATAGCAATTTAGCTTAATGTCCTACAGATTGGCGATCAATTTATATGTGCATAAACTAACATTGCAAAGTTAATAGATCGCCTTATTTCGTATTTGATATTATATACCAACTTTTATCAGTTTTCGATTCATTCATGTGGGATCGCTTGAAGTCCAAGAGCCGCTTCATTAGCCAGTTGTTCAGACGAGACTTCAGCATCCGACGCTTCCAGGAAAACTCAGAAGAAGATCCAGCCTTCAGCGCTGCTGAGTTAACGGCACTCGCCACCGGGGACGATCGGATTATGGCCTATGTGGACCTGGAAGCAGAATGGTTGCAAAACAAGAACTTGCTGGCAGGATACCGCAAGGAGATCGACGCAATCAAGCTGCGGCGATGTGCGACCAGCCTCGATACCAACCTGCCATTGCTGGAAAAATGGTTGGAGCAGGAAGAACGGGGCACCCTATCCATCGTTCAAGATGCCAAGACAGCTGCGCAGAATATTCCCAACTGTACCGGCGAAAACTTCCGAATCCAAATTGGGGATGAGGTGTTCACCGATCGCAAGCAGGCGGTTGACATCCTGCATGAGATTGCAGATGAGCTGGCTCAAGGGCTAACAGATGACCGACCGATGCTGTCTAGAAGTGTAGGATTTTATGGTGGCTTCGAGCTGCGGCTTGAGGTAGAACGGACCCAGGATTGGTTGGTGATGATCGGTTCCAAGCCCAAATGCACCCACTATGATTGCCGACTCTGGAAGAACGCGGACACTGCAACGACCCGCTTAGAGGAACGCTTGCAAAAGATTGTGAGAGATGCCGATGAATTCACCTGGCGGATTGAGAAAGCTCGACAGCAGATTGTAGACCTTCGTAATCGATTAGCTGAGCTTGCGCAGAAAGCTGAAGATCTGGCAGTGGTTGTTGCGATTCAGGAGGCCAACAAGCTAGCCTTGGAACAAGAGTTGGGGCTCAACGAAGAATCTGATGGGGCTGTAATTGAAGTTGACTGTTGAGATGGCCGTTGTGGAGTTTAGTGAAACCGCAGCCGAATTTTATATAACACTTGCAAGACAGAAATTATATAACTTCAAAAGCGTTATATAACGACTGCAATTTGCCTGACGACGTTCACAGGGTCTCTCAGAGGTGAAAGGGATGTTAGCTGCCTAGAAAACCATTGCTTACTCTTGAATCAAACCATAGTGATTGCATAAAGCTTGCAGTTTCCGTTTAAGTTTAATGGTTCTCTACAGTTTTTAGACCAGCTTAGTTGCCAACAAAACGACTACTGCCCACACCCATTGAAACAGCCACCAGGGCAAATGATGGGTTGACACTGCTTCTAAGCCACAGGTCCACAATCCAAAATCGCCAATCTAAAATCCAAAATGGCAGGACGTACTTCAAGGATTTTTCAGCCTCGCCACGATCGATCGCAACGTTTGGCTATCTGCTCGCCAGTCGGTTGCTTTCCCCTGGATATCCCCTTGGGATGTTTCAGTTTGATCGGCCTTTCTCTGACAGATGTCTGCCAATAACGCCACAACCGTCTTCAACCCCAGCCTTTCGACTAAGGTTCTAAATTGAGGATAATTCATGATGTGCACCTGCATGAAGGCACGCTGCACGAGGTCAGCATTAACCAGGAAGTGATTTGGGTGTGATCTCAAATTGACTAACGATCGCTTAGTGGTGCAGAAAACTTTTTGGCGGCTTACGCAGGGAAAACAGTGACCCGAGAGAACTCAATACGTGTCTCTATGCGTTCTCGTTTCTTCAACGATGCATAGGCAACTTGAGGACTCCAAGTTGGTAAGATAGCGAGTCTGGGAATCGCAAGCTGTTGATAACATAAGCGTTTCAACTCACGTAACCCTAACTGTAAAAAGCTCAGTCCCCGTTGACTGTGCCAGTCCAGCCATTTCCGTCTGCCCTCCTGAGTAACTATCACCGCAATTGAAATTGCAATCAACGTTGCACTAGCCAGCAACATCAATAGACAATTTAGGGCAGAAGCACCTCGCAAACGAGAACGGATCAACTCAAA
>LUGL01000109.1 GCA_002796835.1 Elainella saxicola E1
GCAAGTAGAAAATCCGTTATGGTTTCATAGGCAGGTTCCCAGAAGTGAAGATCGCCCTCAAGTGGATCTTTTGAAGGTTGCTTTCTAAGCAGTAATAGGCCATGATCTAAACATTTCTCGAGGATATTTAGTAGCTGTAGGCGAGATAAAATACCTGGTGTTCTTTGGGCATTGTCAATGATTTGCAAGGCTTCTGCTTGCAAAAGTTCTCCCTTAGACAAACAAGCTTTGACAATCGCACGTAAAGTGTCACGAACTGGGGTAATGTTTTCGCTCCAACCCTCCTGGCCGTCTTCCCGAATAGCACGCTCGGCATACTCTATCTTCTTTTCAATCAAGCTTACCAGTGAGAACTCTTGAAGGGTGACAGTGTCAATATGCTGGCCCTTGTATAAGTCAGCAAAGAGTCGAATTGCAAGTGGGGCTTGCAATGCCCAGCGAAGAATAGGAGGACTTTCAATTTGGTTGAGCTTGCAATAAGATTCAAAAATCTCGCCAAGAGTAGCATCCGAACCATTTAAGTGAATTAAATCCATTTCAGATGGCAGATCTAGGCGGTGAAAAAGATGAGTGCGTAATGAACAAACAAAAAGGACTTTAGGATGTTGCTTTGCAAGAGGAATTATTTCTCCTAATTTCTCCGCCCAGTTTCCTGCTCTAGGAGTTTCATCAAGACCATCGATTGCAAGCAGAACACGAACAGATCGAGACTGTGAATCATTTAGACTATCCGACGTGATAGAATTCTCGACCTGAGTGGCAGTAGCTTCTAATGCATCTAGAACTTGATAGATATTTGATCCGGGCATCCCGATCGCTTCAGCTAGAATAACATCTAAACTCTTTGCTAAATCAATCTCTTTTGCACGAATTAAAATTGCAGGCTTACCTGCAGCAAGCTGTTTATAAACTGCATGAGCAAGGGCATGTGTTTTTCCTACCCCAGGTTCACCAATGTATGCCGCAGGCTCACCTAAAGTCTGTAAGTGCTTGGGGGTAACTCTTCGAGCATACCAACGTTTTAGGGTAGCTTCCAGTTGCTTTCCGATATCAGCTGTTGGTAATTCAGAAGAACTCTTGTCTGGCCGAATTATGCTGATAAGCTGCAAAGGAGCAGTTTCAGCAGTGACTTCCTTTTCAAAATTAGGGAGTGGAAATGAGTTTCCAGGTAGAATGCGTTTTTCTATTTCTTGTTGCTCAGCGATCGCAGCTACTATCCATTCTTCAGCGCTTCTAATAAGATCTTCGGCATCATCCCGTTGCATAAACTGTGAGTACCGTCTCAAGCGCAAGACTGCCAAGTGAAGATCTTCGAGGAGGACACGAATCTGCCTTACCTCGTCGAGCCAGTTGAGCTGGGAAGACGGACCGTTCAAGCGTAACTGTAAATCTGTTTCTATTTGCCCAGTTTGGTGAAGATCAGGAGAGTAGCGCTTACTCAACCAGCTATGCTTAGCCCGCTCAAAATTTTGCCTTAGCCACTCAAGGATAATTTCGGGTTGGAGAGGTTGTTCGCCTTTGACTATGGAAATGACAATTTGGTAAATGTTGCCCGTTGTGAGATTTCCTCCAACATTCACATTTTCAAGGGCACGTTGTTGAGGGTTTTGGGATGCTGGTCGATCGCTCATAGCTTAGGTTTGATAGGAGCAAGGGAAAGGAGGAGATAGTCTATCCTTTGTAACGAATAACACTTGGCTTGGCAGACAGAAATTCTAGCAAATCTCTGAAAGAAGCTGTCTCGAGGAAAGCCAAGCTCAATAAACTTTGTCTTCCAGTCCAAAACCAGATTAGGACGATTCGCTGTTTCAGCCAGCTCATAAAATAAAATATATAGTGTCCCTCTAAACAGAAGGTCATGGAAGCTGTATCTGAACCCCAACTATAAGGAGAAGTCTATGGAACCCTTTTCTGTAATGGCTGGTGTTGTAACCACTATCGCTTTACCTAAGGTGCTGGAGAAGGCAAGTGAAAAAATTGGCGAGAAAATTGGCGAGGCGGCTGTAGAAAAAAGTAGCGAGACGGTTCAGTTGCTTCGTAAGACCGTACAGAATAGGCTCCAAGCAGCAGGCACTGCTGGTTTGCTAAGACGAGCAGAGGATAAGCCCACAGAGCAGAATATTCAGGTTCTTGAGGGAGAACTGGTTAGCCAGATGGAAGAGGATAAGGAGTTTGCGGCTCAATTAGAAGAACTAATTCAACAGATTCAGTCCCAATCACCCACTTTGCAAGTTGTTTTGGATACAGTGCGAATTAAGGGTAGTGCAAGAATCGGAAATATTGAGCAAGTAAGTGAAGGCGGGGAAACAGAGCAGGTTATTGGACGCAATTTGGGAGTCGAGGGCGATTTTGAGATGGGGAATGTTACTCAGAGGATTCAGGAAAGGTAGTAACTTGTTTATGGTAACCGTCTGATTTCATCGATACAAGGGTGATCGCTATAGAAGCACAAGCTGTACACGTCCATATACATCGATTTTTAAAAGATGATTAGTTATAAATGCGGAGTGTATCTGCGGCAGGTGAACGAAGCTGTTAGTCTAGCACTACAAGCACTTACACCTGATTACGCTAGCAGAAGATATGTTTAAGCCAATGAGAATCGCTATCTCTGGAACACACTGCTGCGGCAAATCCCCACTCATTGATCAGTTCTTGCTCGCTCACCCCAACTTTGCCCATGAGCCAGAACCTTATTATGCACTTCTGGAAAGTAAATATCCTCCGGCAAAGCCGGAGGCTTTAGCATATGGGAGCCGCTCAAAGCGGCTTTCTCACACTCACTCCTGCCGCCATAACGTCAATTGCTCTAACCGTTGATCCTCCTTCTCTTGCTCTCGAATGTACTGTCGCACCACTGCCTCATCTCGTCCCACCGTGGAAACGTAGTAGCCCCGCGCCCAGAAATTCTGTCCCGTGAAGTTCTGTCGCTTCCCCAGATACGTTCTGGCAATCGCAATGGCACTTTTGCCTTTGATGAATCCCACAACCTGAGAAACCGAGTACTTGGGCGGAATCGCAATCAGCATGTGAACGTGATCTGCCATCAAATGTCCTTCCTCAATCCGACACTCCTTTTGATTGGCCAGTTCTCGAAAGACTTTGCCCAGATGTTGCCGTAGCTCATAGTAAAGCGTCTTACGCCGATACTTGGGAATGAACACGACATGATATTTGCACTCCCATTTTGTGTGACTTAAACTACCGATATCTTTCATTTGAGTCTCCTTGGCGTGACTTCCAACTTTTGTCACGTTGCAGAGACTCTTCCTTAGATTCCCGGTACTGTCAAACTTGGGGAGTCCCCCGGCAGAGCCGGGGGTTTACCACGATTAATTACGGCGAAGTCTTCCCAGCCGAGCTTTCTGCCGATGACTTCTATCGACAACTTGAATTCAACCTCAGCCGATCGCAATGTTACAAACCTGGTGAACGGGTAATCTATGAGCGTAGCCCCGCAGACTTCCTCGCCTATTTGCTAGCAATCGACAATCTGGGTAGGAGCACAAACGCCTCACCGCTTATTGACCGATCGATCGCGATCGTCCGTGAAGCAATACAGTTCCTAGATTTGATCGTGTTCTTGCCACTTGATGGAGACAGCATCGGTGTAGCTGAATCTGAAGATCAGGAATTAAGAACAGAAGTCGATCATCAGCTCATAGGCATTCTGATAGAAGACAACTTCCACTTATTCACATCAAATCAGCCAATCATCCTTGAGGCAGTAGGGTCAACCGTGGAACGTGTCAGAATAATTGAGATGGCGATTTGATCACAACACGCAATGGAGGACCGATGAGCAAAGTGCAATATCGTGGGGGATGCCTCTGTGAAGCAGTCCGCCTGGAAGTTGTTGATGAACCGTTTCGGGTAGGCGTTTGCCATTGTCTAGACTGTCGCAAACACCACGGAGCAATCTTCTATACTTTTGCCATATTTCCTACTGATGCAGTCAGCATCACTGGTACGACAGCCAACTATCGCGGACGCTATTTCTGCCCAGTTTGCGGCTCCTCAGTCTTCAGCCGCACAGCCGACGAAATCGAAATCCCCGCTGGCATCTTGGATATGCCGAACCAGGTGATACCCACCTACGAGGTTTGGACTTGTCGTCGGGAAAATTGGCTGCCCCCATTCAACGTCGCACGTCGATATGAGCACGATCGAGAAGGGACAGCACGCACCGAACCATAGCCACTCAGCCTCTTTTACAGACTCTGAATCAACCCTTTAATCCGTTCGATCGCCACTCCAACCCCCTGCTGAGTCACAGAAGATAGCTGTTCCCCAAATTCAAAATTGACCGCAGGTACCAAAATCCACCAGCTTTGAGGCGATCGACCATAGACCTGTTGCGCCAGCGTCAGGAGCGATCGTGGATCGGCAGTATGACCTACACCGATCGCAGCATCCAGCACAGTTGATGCCGTAAGTTCAGTCACCTGCACCTCTGTCTGACTCTCGTTCGCGACATAAACATCCACAAAAATTGCCAGTTGAACAGCTGAGAGAGGTTCAGCCAATTCTGGCGTTAATTGATGTACTGCGATCGCTTCAACCCGCTCTAATCGCCATTCTGCCACAGTTTCGGCAATTTGCTGGCCTGCCCCATCGTCGCTTCTAAGCGTATTCCCATAGCCGATCACCAGGCAGTTTGTATTTTGCGCCATAGAAGACAACATCAACAATATTCAATCACGACTTCTTTCTGTTTGCTGCGCAAAAACTGTACCAGATCTTCAATCAGGCTTCTGCGAATGGAGATATTTCTGGGCAGCAGCGGATTTTGATAGAACTCATTGATGCTCTGCCCCACCAGAAACAAAATCGAATCGGCCTGCAAAATCTCCTGGGTTAACAAATAGGCTCCATTGTTGTCAAAGCGGAGGCGAGATAAATCACAATCGCAATTTTTAATATATTCAGTTGCTTTAGAAATAGTGAGAATGCCCTCAGTTAACAAATCAATATAGCTGAGTATGCCGATCGGCGGTACATCTTTGCGCAGCGTCGAGAGATCGGTTTCAACAGTTTCATTCAAATAGTGAGCAACAATATTTCCGGTTGTGCCACCGCAGACAATTTTTTTGCCTTTAAAGTCCAATAGCCTTTCAATATAAATTTCGTCTTTATCTCGATCGAGCGGTGGCCCCGTAAAAATCATCAGTGGATTGCGTTTTCGGATGTAAATCCCAACCACCGTAGCATCATCACCAATTTCTCCCTGGTAGAGCGAATGCGTCTTTTGAATCACTTCCTGGATGATCGATCGGGCCGTATGCGCTTTTCGCAGGAATACTTGCTCCATATATTGGGCGATATCATCCCATCCCCAACCAAAATTCAGCGTCACGCCCATGCCCGCATAAAGCACCCCATCGCTAATTGCGCCCAAGAAATCGCCTCGCTGCAAATAACCCTCAGAGATCAAGATTTTGCGATCGAGAATATTCTCAGTTCTGGTTTCCAGCGGCGCAATCTTGCCATTTTGAAAATAAAAACAGGCGGGATTATCAAAGTTGATCACCGTGAAGTGATTCGTTTCAGCATTCACCTGAACAATGGTAAACGTAGAATAGGCGATTTTTCTGACTTTACAAATCGGCAGCGTTTCGATCACCGTTTTCAGCACTTCTTCTAGCGGCACATCCGCATCCAGCATCGTGATCAAAATTTCGGTCGTGAGCGTTGCCAGAATATTCGCCTTGACGCCGCTGCCCAACCCATCCGATAGAACGATCGTCAGCTTCTTTCCAGTTCTGCGATATTTAATCTTATCGCCGCAAAGTTCCTCACCCTTCTTATTCAGACTGGCGGTGTAAACATCCAAAAAATTATCGACCGTGATGGGACAATACATCAGCTCCATTCAAGTCAACCCGCTCCACTTAAATCACATCATGCTCGATCATATGGATAATTTTCAGCAGACTTACTTTCGTTTCCGCAGTCGTTTCGCCTAGCAACCCAGCAATTTCCTGCACCACCTTCATTTGATGGTCAACGACCTCATTTACTTTCTTGACCGTCTCTCGTTTTAATTTTTCTAGTTCACGCTTGCGCTCTAGGTCATAGCTAATATCCACCATGATCGAAGCAATAATGCCTTCATCTTCGATCGAAAAGATGGTTTGATTCACATAGAGCTGATACTGAGGATATTCTCTTAGTTTTCTACGAATCACCGAATTCGTTTTCCAGGCCGTCTTAAAATCTTCAATATCATCCAAAATCACGCCAGCAGGTTGACCAATGATATCTTCCGAACTGGTCTGAAACATCTTACAAAATGCCGGATTCACCAGCCTGACATACATATCTGGATCGACTGCGATCAATCCATTGGGTTCATATTCCCACAGCAGCTTCCAGAGATGATTGTGATCATTTGAAATTGTCATATGGTACGCATCTATCCATCTCTGAGGAATTAGCAAAGGGGAGAGGGAATCCCATCCTAGCAACAGGAAGCCACCGATTGAATAGCAGGCAAAATTTCCTGAACAAACTTCTCTTCAATATTTTGCGGACTAATCTTGATAAAGCACTGATCGCGAAACTTCATCGTAATGCCATCACTACAGGTTTCCAGACAAAAAGAGCCCTTAAGAATCAGGCGATCGTCCAACTGATAGTCGCGAATCAATGCCTGCAATTTAGGCAAAACCTCATACACACCAAGTTGGTGACAGGCCGAGCCCATACAGAGGATTAAAGGTTCTTTGACCATAACAGAATTAACCCAGTGAGTAATAAGCTAGCACTCTACCAAATCCGCANTTTTTTAAGGCTACAGTGTATATCGATCCCCCTAAATCCCCCTTCAAAAGGGGGACTTTAAGCATTCTTGGCTCGGTTCCCTCCTTTTTCTACGCCGCAGGCGCATCCCTGTAAGGGCTTAGGAGGGTTAGGGAGGATCGGTTCAACTTTTGTATACAGAGTAGCCTCTTTCAAGAAAGTAGAGTGGATCTCCACATCTTCGATCGCGTTCTAATTTCGATACACCTCATTCACCAATTTGCCATCCGATCCAACAATTTGGATATGCAGCGGCATTTGACCTGCGGCATGGGTTGAACAAGACAAGCAAGGATCATAACAGCGAATGCCTGCTTCCACTCGATTCAACATCCCTTCCGCGATCTCAGGCCCATGCACATATTGTTTGGCAATTTGGGTGATCGTTTGATTCATCGCCAGGTTGTTATGCCCGGTGGCAATAATCAAATTCACCTTACGAATCAGGCCATTTTCATCCACCTGATAATGATGGAACAGCGTACCGCGCGGGGCCTCACTCACACCAATGCCTTCAAGCTGATTGACGCCGCCTGTCGCTCGGACTCGGCTCGAAACAATATCGGGGTCATCCATCAGGATTTGGATTTGCTCCAATGCTGCCACAATTTCAATCAAGCGGGCATAGTGATAGAAGAAGGAAGAGGTCGGCACTCCACCTGCCCGATCGCGAAATTCCTGGAGCTCTCGGTCCGCAGCCTCTGTGCCAATTTGGTTACAAACATTCAGCCTTGCCAATGGCCCCACCCGGTAAATCCCATCTGGATAGCCCAGCGGCTTGTAGTAAGGAAATTTTAGATAGGACCATTTCTCAACGGCTTCTCCCAAAAACTTAGGATAATCATCTTCACTCAAATGGTCAGCAACAATATCTCCCTGACTATCCGTGAAGCGAAGATGCCCATCATAGTGCTCCCATTCACCATTTTTGCCCACCAGTCCCATAAACAGCGACGGGAAAGAGCCAAACACCTTGACTTCATCCTGGAGCTGATTATCAATCAGGTTCTTAAATAAACCGATCGCCAGATTCACGGTTTCAAAAGATTCAGGTAAGCGATCGCGAATCCATTGCCGACCCTCTTCGGACAGGGGCGATCGCACACCACCCGGTACAGTCCAGGCCGCATGAATTTTGCGAGCCCCCAGCAGTTCAATTACCGTTTGGCCAAACTGCCGCAATCGAATCCCAGCACGAGCCAGATCAGGATCGGATGCAATCAAACCAAACACATTCCGCTTGGCCGGATCGCTATCCCAGCCCAGCAAAAAATCAGGACTGCTGAGGTGGAAAAACGAGAGCGCATGAGATTGGGTGATTTGGCCCAAGTTCATCAATCGCCGCAATTTCTCTGCTGCCGGAGGCACCTTCACCGCCAGAATTTTGTCGCCTGTTTTGGCGGCTGCTAACAAGTGGCTAACGGGACAAATGCCGCAGATGCGAGCGGTAATGCCAGCCATCTCGGTGAACGGTCTACCTTCACAGAACTTCTCGAACCCCCGGTATTCCACAACATGGAATCGCGCATCTTCTACCGTTCCCGCATCGTCCAAATAGATGGAGATTTTGGCATGTCCCTCAATGCGGGTGACCGGATCAATTACAACTGTTTTCGCCATACGATACTCCCAGACTTATCGCTCCCAAATTTATTGCTGCCGCACCGACCGCTCCCAAACCGACCCACTCCATTGGCTAGAACAAGGCGACTTCGTAACTCAGTTCCCCCCTTGTTAAGGGGGGCAGGGGGGATCGTTTTCAGGCATGTTCTAGACTCATAGACTCTTGCTTTAACCAAAACTCTTGCTTTAACCAAACTTGATCATTTCGCGCCCTTCCATGAGAGGCATTTCTCCCCGCAGCAGGGGTTCGAGGGTGGCCCGAATCCGATCGGCAGGGGGCGGGCATCCCGGCATATAGATATCGACTGGCACGACTTCATGTACTGGCAGTACTCGATCGAGCAATTCCGGCACAATTCCTGGTTCGTGAGGCAATTGCGGCCCCACATCTCCTAACTCCAGATAGGCCCGCTTCAACACAGGTTCGGCCCCACCCAACATATTTCGCATCGCTGGCACATTAGCGGTTACAGCACAATCTCCAAAAGAAATCAGGATTTTGGTCTGCCGCCGTACCTGCAAAATTAGCTCTAAATTATCCTCGTTGGCGATTCCGCCTTCCACCAGGCAAACATCCACGTTTTCTGGATAGTGCTTTAAGTCCGATCCAACTGGGCTGTAAACTACATCCACATGCTGCGCCAACTCGATCAGCCACTCATCCATATCGAGGAACGACATGTGGCAACCGGAGCAACCCGCCAACCAAACCGTTGCAAATCTTACCTTGTCCATTCGTGTTTCTCCCGTGCCGTGACCAGAAAATCTAATTTGGCGCGATCGCGTTCTTTTTCTCCCGTTGTGCTGCCCTTGCGGAAAATTGCTCCCGTCGGACAGGCATCGACACATTTACCACAGGAGGTGCAGGCATCTACTTCCCCCCAGGGTTGGTTTAACCCAGAGACGATATAGCAGGCGGCTCCTCGTTGCGCCACGTCCCAAACATGGGCTCCTTCAATCTCGTCACAGACCCGCACACAACGCGTGCAGAGAATGCAGCGATTATGGTCGATGCCAAACTGCTCATGCGAAACATCGACCCCGCGATCGGGAAAGCGATAGGTGAAGCGGCTATGATCCATGCCCACCTGGATTGCCACATCTTGCAATTCACAGTGGCCATTCGCCACACATACTGCACAGACATGGTTGCCTTCCGAAAACAGCAGCTCCACCGTCATGCGGCGATATTCTTGCAGCTTGGGCGTGTTGGTCTGGACTTCCATACCTTCGGCCACTTCAGTAACGCAAGCAGGTAAGAGTCTGCGACTGCCTCCCACTTCAACCAGACATAAGCGACAGGCACCGATATCCCCAACTCCATCGAGATGGCAGAGCGTGGGGATGGGCACTCCAGCTTGGCGAGCTGCGTCTAGAACCGTTGCGCCTTCTTCGATCGCAATATCGATTCCGTCAATTTTTAACGTTTTAACTGACATAGCTAATTACCTCATCACTCCGTTTACTCGACCGCCACTTTACCGTTGAGGTATTTTGGAGCCTGAAGCAACTCCGTATATTCCTGGTTGAAGTAACGCAGCGTACTGAGAATGGGGTTAGGAGCACTCATGCCCAATCCGCACAGACTCGTTTCCTGAACCATATGGCAGAGCGCTTCTAGCTTGTCTAAATCCGCCTGCGTGGCCTGACGTTTGAGCAGCTTGGTCAGCAAAGCATAGAGTTGCACCGTCCCAGTTCGGCAGGGAATACATTTACCGCAGGTTTCTCCGCGACAGAATTCCATATAAAACTGGGCCACCTCCACCATATTGGTGTCCTGATCCATCACCACCATGCCGCCCGATCCCATCATGGAGCCGATCGCCACCAGAGAGTCATAGTCCACCGGCGTATCCAGCAGCGAGGCCGGAATGCAGCCGCCCGAAGGTCCACCTGTTTGAACGGCCTTGACTTCGCCATCGGGCACACCGCCACCCATCTCTTCCACAATTTCACGCAGCGTGATTCCCATCGGCACTTCGATCAGGCCATTGTTGCGGATCTTGCCGGTGAGCGCAAAGATTTTAGTGCCCTTGCTCTTTTCGGTGCCAATGCCCGCATACCAATCTGCCCCTTCACGGATAATGGCGCTGATGTTGGCAAAGGTTTCCACGTTATTAATCAACGTCGGACATTTCCATAGGCCAGCCTGCGCTGGATAAGGGGGACGGGGACGCGGATTACCTCGACCGCCTTCGATCGATTGAATCAGAGCCGTTTCTTCACCGCAGACAAACGCCCCTGCACCAATCCGAATATCCACTTTGAAATCAAACGGAGATTCAAAAATCTGGCTCCCCAGCAATCCATATTTCTTTGCCTGCTGAATCGCCTTTTGCAATCGCTGAATGGCTAGCGGATATTCCGCCCGTACATAGATAAATCCATGATTGGCACCAATTGCATAACCTGCGATCGCCATGCCTTCCAGCACCAGATGCGGATCACTTTCCAGGACGCTGCGATCCATAAACGCCCCCGGATCGCCCTCATCGCCGTTGCAAATCACATATTTCTGATCTCCCGGCATCTTGGCCACCGTCGCCCATTTCAGTCCAGTCGGATAGCCACCGCCGCCCCGTCCTCGCAAACCGCTGCGAGTAATTTCATCCACCACTTCAGGCGGAGATAGCTCATAAATGGCTTTATAGAGGGATCGATACCCTCCTGCAGCAATGTAATCTTCAATGCTCTCTGGATCAACTTTGCCACTATGTTGCCGGACAATTTTGACCTGACGCGCAAAAAATGGATGCTGCACATCTCCTTTAAGGGCGGTTGCAGTGCCCCCTTTCAGCGATCCAATAATGCTGGCGGCTTCCTCTGGCTTCACCTCTTCATATAAAGCATCATCCGGATCAATTTGAACGAGCGGCCCTCGTCCACAAAAACCCATGCAGCCTACGCCCACGACCTCAACGTTTTCTCCTAAGGCTTCATCCTCAACTGCCGTTTTCAAATTCTTGAGTACTTCCAAGGCACTCGCAGCGCGACATCCGGTTGAGGTACAGCAATGGATCCGGATGTTTTTTTGTTTTGCTCGATGTGCTTCAGCCACATCAATCAGTTCAGTTAAATCCATAATTTTCAGCGTCCTTTCAGTCAAATTGCTGCATAGATGGGTTAAACCTTCAGCAAGGTTAGCCGTCCTTCCGTCATTCGGCTTCCCATTCCTTAACCTTTGTTAAAGCCATTTCCGGTTCTTGCTTGCCCGCGACCGTACCATCAAAGACGACAGCAGGTGCAATGCCACAAGCTCCAATACAGCGAGCGGCCATTAGGGAAATTTGTCCATCTGCGGTGGTTTCACCCATCTTAATTCCCAGCTCTTTCTCTAATTCTTCCGCTACTTTGTTACTGCCTTTGACATAACAGGCTGTTCCCAAACAAACAACGCAAGTATGGGCACCATTCGGCTTTAACGAGAACAAATGATAGAAGGTGGCCGTTCCATAAACTTTACTCAGCGGCAGTTTTAGGCCTCTAGCAATATATGTCAGCACATCCTCTTCGAGATAGCCAAAGGATTCCTGTGCCTTGTGCAACACTTCGATCAGCGCATCGGGTTTGTATTGATACCGCTTCATCGTCATGTCCAGGGTCTTAAAGCGACGATCGCCACTGGGATGCTCTTTTGCCGATGCTGCTTTGGATTGTTTTGTAGTTGTTGGAGATTGCATAACAATTATATTTCCTCAGACTTCCGTGCTGTGATGTTTCAGCAGTTCAATAAAAATAAGCCCTAAAAACGAAGTCTTAAAAACCTCAGTCAAGTAATCGAATTAATATCAGTCTTGATCAGGAACAGCGCTCATTTAGAAAAGCATTTTCTAAAGAATTAATTAAACAAGCTTTAAGTTGTTTTTGTCCCTCAATTTCTTCAGAGTATTCTAGATTTTCACTTGAATCAGAGACGTGATTCGAGGCACAATTTGGGGCTAAAAAACTTGATCAATCCCAAACGTGTTTTATCCGTCTACCACCCTATTATCTAACCAAGGAATTGGTTTCAAAGGTTAATTATTTCTTTAACTTAGCCCACACTCCGCCAGAGTGTTATAACAGCAAAAATCTCTCTCTAAATTTACCAAATGTAATACGATCCTCAGATTAATACCGTAAATTCCAGGAAATTGAACTGTAGTCTAAAATACGAAGTATCAAATGAATGGAGCTGGAAGTCTTCACCAGACTGATTTTCACAAATGATACAAAAACGACCAAACCTTAAAATCAAGCTAAAACTTCATTGTTCTCAAGAAACAACAATCAAAAAAATTAACAGCTAATGTTAAGTATTACTGTTTGTCTGGAAGATAATAGAAAAGGGAAAACTGACTGAAAGGGTTTATTCTAATTCAGGCAGTACCAGGGAAATAAACTTCTAAAATAGAGCCTGGTTATTCACAAGGTTGGCTTGATTGTTAAGGGAGTGAATTAAACAACAAATTGATTGTTTTATTAGGTTTTCAACTAACTAGCACAAACTCACTACCGCAGTCCTGTTCTAACTACCATAGCGTCTTAACCAACCATTGAGTCAGAGCAACTTCACAATTCCAGTTTCAGCAGTTTCTTATGACACAGTATCTGTTCCTCTCAGTATGCTTATCTGTTTAGATATATTTATCGATTCAGTATATTTATCGATTCAAGTCATCAATACTGATTGTTTACAAGGTTAGATTTCTTGAAAACGGGTTTACTAAAGGAGTGGATTTCTAAAACTGAGTGTTTAAAGCTGGATTACCGAAACGTCATTGATTCGAAAATAAAACCGTCGTCCAGCCATTAACCAATGGCTACTCCCACCCAAAGGATTCATGTGTATGACTAGCAAAACCTATGCAACCTTAGATGCCAATGAGGCCGTTGCTCGTGTCGCCTATGCATTGAGTGAAGTGATTGCAATTTACCCCATTACTCCCGCCTCACCCATGGGTGAATGGGCAGATGCATGGGCATCGGAAGGTCGAATGAACCTCTGGAATACCCTACCCAGCGTGGTTGAGATGCAGAGTGAGGGCGGGGCCGCAGGAGCAGTCCATGGATCGCTGCAAACGGGATCCCTCACGACCACATTTACCGCTTCTCAGGGATTGTTATTGATGATCCCAAACCTCTACAAAATTGCCGGTGAATTAACTAGTGCGGTGATTCACGTTGCCGCTCGATCGCTAGCCGCCCAAGGACTCTCAATCTTTGGCGATCATAGCGATGTCATGGCCGTGCGGGGCACAGGCTTTGTGCTGCTCTGTTCAGCCTCCGTTCAAGAAGCTCACGACTTTGCGCTAATCTCCCATGCGGCTACGCTCCAATCGCGGTTGCCCTTTATTCACTTCTTTGATGGGTTTCGCACGTCCCACGAAGTGCAAAAGATCAATCTGGTAGACAACGAGGTGTTGCGTGCCATGATCCAGAACGAGTGGGTCTTTGCCCATCGCGATCGCGCCCTTACACCCGATCGACCCGTGCTGCGAGGCACAGCTCAAAATCCGGATGTGTATTTCCAGGCCCGCGAAACCGTCAATTCTTACTACGACGCTTGCCCAGACATCATCCAACAAACCATGGATCAGTTGGGTGAGTTAACCGGACGGCATTACCGCCTGTATGAGTATCATGGCGCACCGGATGCCGAGCGCGTGATTATTTTAATGGGATCGGGCTGTGAAGCGGCTCACGAAACCGTCGATGCGCTGTTGGCTACTGACGAGAAAGTTGGAGTGTTAAAAGTGCGGCTGTATCGGCCCTGGTCGCCCGAACGTCTGGTGGCTGCGCTGCCGAAAACAGTGCAAAAGATTGCCGTGCTCGATCGCACCAAAGAACCGGGCGCAGGCGGTGACCCCCTCTATTTAGATGTAGTGACGGGCTTAAATGAAGCCTGGGATGGACCCATGCCAACCGTGGTGGGCGGACGCTATGGTCTGTCTTCTAAGGAATTCACCCCGGCCATGATCAAAGCGATTTTCGATCAGCTGCTGCAGGCCAAACCCAAAAATCACTTTACGATCGGTATTCACGACGACGTCACCCATACTTCGCTCGATTACGATTCCCACTTTTCCACCGAGCCCGATAGCGTGGTGCGGGCCATGTTCTATGGATTGGGCGCAGATGGTACGGTTGGAGCAAACAAGAACTCGATCAAAATCATCGGCGAAGAAACCGATAACTATGCCCAGGGATATTTTGTTTACGACTCGAAGAAATCTGGTTCGACCACAGTGTCCCATCTGCGCTTTGGTCCCACCCCGATTCGCTCCACCTATCTGATCAGGCAGGCCAACTTCATCGGTTGCCATCAATGGGGCTTTTTAGAACGGATGGATGTGCTGGAAGCAGCGGCACAGGGAGCGACCTTCTTGCTGAACAGTCCCTATGGTCCTGCGGAAGTGTGGGATCATCTGCCGATCGAGGTGCAGGAGCAAATCATCCGCAAGCAGATCAAAGTCTATGTGATTAATGCGAATCAGGTGGCCCGCGACAACGGCATGGGTGGCCGGATTAACACCGTAATGCAGACTTGCTTCTTTGCCCTGGCTGGCGTGCTGCCCAGAGAAGAAGCGATCGCCAAAATCAAAACTTCGATCGAAAAAACCTACGGCAAAAAGGGTGCAGAAATTGTTCGTTTGAATTTGCAGGCGGTGGATAACACCCTGGAAAATCTCTACGAAGTTCAGGTGCCGACGCAAACCAGCAGCAGCATTTCTCGCACCTCCCCGATTGCCGACACTGCTCCGGCCTTTGTGCGCGACGTGCTGGGCAAAATGATCGCCTCTCAAGGGGATGAGCTGCCCGTGAGCGCCTTACCGATCGATGGCACCTATCCGACCGGCACGACCCAATGGGAAAAACGCAATATTGCCCAGGATATTCCCGTTTGGGATCCGGATGTTTGCATTCAATGCGGCAAGTGCATCATGGTTTGTCCGCACAGCGTGATTCGCGGCAAAGTCTATGAGCCTGCAGCGCTAGCGAATGCTCCGGCTAGTTTCAAGTCTGCGAATGCCAGAGATCATGATTTCACGAACGAGAAATTTACGATCCAGGTGGCAGCAGAAGACTGTACCGGATGCGGCATTTGTGTTGATATCTGTCCCGCCAAAAACAAATCAATGCCCTCTAAGAAGGCGATCAACATGGCTCCCCAGTTGCCATTGCGGGAACAGGAACGCGAAAATTGGGACTTCTTCTTGAGCCTGCCCAATCCCGATCGCCGATCGCTGAAACTGCACCTGATTCGGCAGCAGCAACTCCAGGAACCTCTGTTTGAATTTTCAGGAGCCTGTGCGGGATGCGGCGAAACGCCTTACGTCAAATTAATTAGTCAGTTGTTTGGCGATCGGATGCTGGTTGCCAATGCCACCGGCTGCTCCTCGATCTATGGCGGCAACTTGCCGACCACCCCCTGGACTAAAAACGAAGACGGGCGAGGTCCGGCCTGGTCCAATAGCCTCTTCGAAGATAATGCCGAATTTGGCTTAGGCTTCCGGATTTCGATCGATAAACAGGCTCAGTTCGCGGCAGAACTGCTGCAACAGCTTAGCGCTGAATTGGGCGATAACATCGTTTCAGAGATTCTCAAGGCGGAACAGCGATCGGAAGCGGATATTTGGCAGCAGCGAGAACGAGTCACGGTTCTCAAACAGGCCATGCAAAATATCAACGCTCCAGCAGCTAAACAGTTGCAAGTGTTGGCAGACTATTTGGTGAAGAAGAGCGTTTGGATTGTGGGTGGCGATGGTTGGGCCTATGACATCGGATTCGGTGGCCTCGATCATGTAATTGCCAGCGGTCGCAACGTCAATATCTTAGTGATGGATACCGAAGTGTACTCGAACACCGGCGGACAATCCTCAAAAGCTACACCACGCGGTGCGGTCGCCAAATTTGCTGCTGGTGGCAAACCCGCTCCCAAAAAAGATCTGGGTATGATCGCCATGACCTACGGCAATGTTTATGTGGCCAGCGTTGCCATGGGGGCTAAAGATGAACATACGCTGCGATCGTTCCTGGAAGCCGAAGCCTATGAGGGACCTTCACTGATCATTGCCTATAGCCACTGCATTGCCCACGGCATCAACATGCAAACCGCTATGAATCACCAGAAGGCAGTTGTGGAAAGTGGCCGCTGGCTCCTGTACCGCTATAATCCAGCCTTGAAAGCAGAGGGCAAGAATCCACTGCATTTGGATACCGGCGCACCGAAGCGACCCGTCAGCCAGTCGATGTATGAAGAAAATCGCTTCAAGATGCTGACCAAGAGCAAACCTGCCGATGCTAAACGCCTGCTGCAAGAAGCCCAGGAAGACATTAATGCCCGTTGGCAACTCTATCAATATCTGGCCGCTCGCCAACCGGATCAGTCAGAGGAATAATGGCAGGGGAGTAAGGGAGCAGAGGAGCAGGGGGCAAGGCAAAGAACCCACCCGCGCGTAAACGGCGGGCTAATGAGGAAAGTACATTAAAGCGTACTGAAGAAACTCCTTCCCCCTCTTTACGGCCTCACCCGATTACCCCACTTACCGCCTACTACCTACTCACCCTCGCTCCCACTCACCCTCGCTCCCACTCACCCACTCACCCACTTACCAAAATCCTATGAATCTCACCACAACATATCTAGGTTTAACGCTGCGATCGCCCCTGGTTCCCTCGGCGGCAGCTCCCCTGAGCGAAGACATTGATAATATTCGGCGCATGGAGGATGCCGGAGCGGGTGCAGTCGTTCTGCATTCTTTATTTGAAGAACAGTTACTGCGGGAAAAGTTTGAACTGCACCACCACCTCACCTATGGCACTGAAAGCTTTGCCGAATCGCTGACCTATTTCCCTGAGCCAGAAGAATTTCATGTCGGTCCGGAGCTATATCTGGAGCATATTCGGCAGGCAAAAGCAGCCGTTGAAATTCCGATCATCGCTAGCCTGAATGGTTATACGCCCGGGGGTTGGGTGGAATATGCGCAGCTGATGCAGCAGGCCGGAGCAGATGCGATCGAACTTAACGTGTACTACGTTCCGACAGAAATGCACCTGAGCGGGGCGGAGGTCGAGCAAAACTATATTGATATCCTGCGGGATGTGAAGTCAGAGGTTACCATTCCCGTCGCCATCAAGCTCAGCCCGTTTTTCAGCAATATGGCAAATATGGCACAGCGATTAGATGTGGCCGGAGCCGATGCGCTGGTCTTGTTTAATCGCTTCTATCAGCCGGATATTGACCTTGACCACCTGGAGGTTTATCCCCATCCGATTTTAAGTACGCCTCAGGCCGCTCGCTTACCGATGCGCTGGATTGCCATCCTTTATGGCCGAATTAAGGCAGATTTGGCAGCCACAAGCGGCATTCAAAAAGGACAGGATGCCTTAAAAATGCTGATGGTTGGAGCGAAGATTACTCAAATTTGCTCGGTGCTGTTGCGTCATGGGATCGGTCATATCCAGGTGCTTGAAGCAGAAATGCGCCACTGGATGGAAGAGCATGAGTATGAGTCAGTGGAGCAAATGCAGGGCAGCATGAGCCAGATTTACTGTCCCGATGCCAGTGCTTTCGAACGCGCCCAATATNATGAAAGCAATCCAAAGTTCCCACGCGGATGAAGCGATCGCCAGTATGCAATAGCTAAACCTAGTAGACCAGGGACTTTCCCCGAAAGGTACTTTTAAGGGCATCCAGAAAAGCAAACGCAGCTGGGGTCAACAAGGCTTCAGTCAGCGTCGCAGCACAGATTACTCGGTCTAGCACGATCGGCAAACTATAGATATGAACCCCTGCCGGAATTGGCTCTGCTGCAAGGCGAGGACTGATTGCGGCACCTAGTCCTTTGGCGACCATATTCATAATTGTGGCATCTGACCGAATTTGATAAGTGGGTTGCAGGCTGACTCCATGTTTGGCGCAGTGAGCATAAACCATGGCATCACAACCATCCCCTAGCGGAGCCATGATCAGCGGATAGGTCATCAGATCTTCCCAACTGGGCTGTTTTGCAGTTGGAACAAAGTCTGGGGGGAACAGCATAATAAACTCATCTCGCATCAGTTCCCAGGTTTCAAATTCGCTGCCGGTCGGTAAATAGGTGATGCCAATATCGGCCCGTCCTCGCCGCAAATCCTCCTCAACATCCGGACGATCGTCATAATCAGCAATGCTGATCGCCACTTCAGGATAGCAACGACAAAATTCAGCGATCACTTTCGGCAAAATATGGGTTGCCGCACTGCGGAACGAAGAAATGCGGACATGTCCACCCTGCAACCCGCGCGATAAGTTGGCCTGCTTGAAAATATCATCCATCAAATACGTAATTTGACGAGCCCGATCGACCACCTGTTCACCCACGGGCGTCAGACAGGCACCATATCTTCCCCTTGACAACAGCGTCACTCCCAGGTCTGTCTCTAAAGCAGCAATGGCATAGCTGACCGCAGATTGAGACATCTGAAGCTGTAGCGCCGCTTCACTAAAGCTGCCGTGATCTGCAACCGCTATCAAGATTTGCAGATGAGAGAGTTTCAGGGGGGCTTGGTAACTGTATCCCATAGCAATCATGCGAGGTTGTGCTTTGTATTGTCGCAAAACCAGCCCTAAGATCCATCGATTTCCTTGATGGATGCGATTGAATCTGCAATTTGTTCCCACAGCAGGCAGTGTTTACATTGAAAGGCACTCGTTCGAGCAATTGCCCCCACTCCGAAAGACGTGCAATCTCTATACCCCCTGCTATGAAACCCCTGTCTGTTGTGAACAACCCCCATCACCGTGGCATTTTCCTACTCATCCTGACAACCTTGGTCTGGGGCACCTCTTTTCCCGTTTTAAAGCAAATGGTCAGCAATCTCTCTCCTGCGGTGATCCTGACTGCTCGATTTGCCGTAGCCGCCTTGGCTTTTGCCCCTTGGCTGCATCAGTTGAATTTCCGCTTGCTTCGAGATGGAGGACTCTTGGGCTGCATTTATTTTGCTGAATGTACGATCGCACTCATTGGACTGGAGAGCACTTCAGCTAACCGAGCTGCCTTCATTATCAGCCTTAACGCCATTTTAGTGCCGCTCTCTGGCGCAATTCTGGGCCGCAACTTGCCGACTCGGATTCTGGTCGCAGCAGGACTGGCCGTTTGTGGGATTGGTATCATGTCCTGGGAAGGTGGCGGACTCAATCAGGGGGATTGGCTGATCTTAGGTTGTGCGATCGGCATTGCCGTCTACATTCTCTTGCTGGAAGCCGTCACCCCCCATCACCCCACCCTGCCGCTCGTGGCCACCCAACTGGGGGTCATGGCTTTGCTAAGCTTCGTTTGGGCAATTCCGCAGTTGATCGAACAATTTGAGACGATGGCCAATCATTTCAACGGGTTACTTTATTTAGGCCTAGCAGTCACAGCAACACCCATCTGGACCCAAGCCTTTGCTCAACGTTGGGTAGCGGCCCATGAAGCAGCATTAATTTATACGCTGGAACCCGTTTTTGCTACGCTCTTTTCGTTCTGGTTCTTGGGAGAAACCTTGGGCATTCGAGAGGCCATCGGCGCAGGCGTTGTGCTGCTATCAACGATATTCATCTCCATGAGTCCTAATAAAGCAGCTAAATTTGGCTAGAGTAGATTCAGCTCATTCTTGTTGTTAGCTTCGCCATCTATGGTTGTTTCTCTGCGTCAACGATCGCTCCCACTGACAATGTGCACTCTGGGACTGGGTGCAGTCATCTTCAACTGGAGTCAAATTACTCAACTGACTAGCCGCTCCATCGCCCAAATCGCTCAGCAAGCCATTCAGCTTAGAGCAGCACCTACTCCAGACGATCGGGCCATTCCCCGCTACGAACATATTTTTGTGATCATTGCCGAGAACAAAGCCTATGACCAGATTATTGGCAACCCGAATGCCCCGCATCTGAATCAGCTCGCCCAAACCTATGGCTCTGCCACTCAGTTCTATGGGGAAGTCCATCCCAGTGAAGCAAATTATATTGCAATGTTAGGCGGAAGTACCTTTGGCATTCACGATGACGATGCATTCTACTGTCATGCTAACCTGACCGATCCGTTTTGTGCCTATGCCCATGAACCCGATTATGCTGATCATACAATTGCCAGCCGTAGCTTAATGGATCAGTTGAAAGATAAGGGTTTGACCTGGAAAGGATATTTTGAAGATATTCCTGCACCCGGTTCAAAAGCCGTGTTTGCGCCCAGTCCCGATCGCCCCCTTTATGCCGTGAAGCATAATGGTTTTCTCAATTTTCGCTCAGTTCAAACCGATCCAAATTTAGCCCAAAAGATTGTGGGATTGGATCAGTTAGCGATCGATCTAAAAAGCGGTGATGCGCCTAACTATAGCCATATTGTGCCGAATCAATGTCATGACATGCATGGGTTAGCAGAATGTTCGGATGGAGATGCGTTGATTCGCCAAGGCGATACTGAAATTGCAAATTTAGTGCAGCAAATTATGGCCTCTCCGCTCTGGTCTACATCCGGCAATCAGGCGATCGTGATTACCTGGGATGAAGACAACGGCAGCACCAGCGGCGACCAGGGATGTTGTGGCTTTGATCCTGACAGCGCTGCGAATTTTGGCGGTGGACATATCGCGACAATTGTGATCACCAATCACAGCCAATCTCCTGTAACGGATGCAACGCCTTACAACCACTATTCTCTCCTGCGTACCGTTGAAGATGCATTTGGCATCGAAGAATATTTGAATCAAGCCAGTAACGCTAAACAGGGAGTCAAACCCATGCGAGCTTTGTTTGCGATCGAGAATCAGAGTTAACCACTTTAAACCGAAACTAAGTCTGAGCTGACTGTTGGAGAGTGGCTCATTTCTCCTCCTAAAAACAGATACACTGAGGCAAGTCAGTCCTTATCGTTAATCTTTCCACGCTGGATTTTTCCTACTGATCGAATCATCCGGCTGGATGCCAATTAAATGATTGAATTGTTACATGACATGAGTTTATTGCCGATCGCTGGAATTCTCCTGGCCCTGCTCACCGTTAGTCTCGTCCTCTATTTCGTGACGGCCCGCCGCTATCAATCTTCTGAATCGGTGGCCAACTCCTATGACCAATGGACCGAAGATGGCATTCTGGAATTCTATTGGGGTGAACATATCCATCTGGGTCATTATGGATCGCCACCACGCCGCAAAGATTTTTTAGTGGCAAAATCTGACTTCGTGCATGAGATGGTGCGCTGGGGTGGCTTAGATCAGTTACCGTCGGGGACAACAGTTCTGGATGTGGGCTGCGGCATCGGGGGCAGTAGCCGTATTTTAGCCAGGGACTATGGTTTTGCGGTTACAGGAATCACGATCAGTCCGCAGCAAGTGAAACGAGCCCAGCAGCTTACCCCTGCCGATGTCAGTGCCAAATTCCTGGTCGATGATGCCATGGCGCTTTCCTTCCCAGATGCCAATTTTGATGTGGTTTGGTCGATCGAAGCAGGTCCGCACATGCCGGATAAAGCTGTTTTTGCGAAAGAACTGATGCGGGTGTTGAAGCCGGGAGGAATTCTGGTGGTGGCCGACTGGAATCAGCGAGATGCGCGGCAAGTTCCGCTTAATTTCTGGGAAAAACCAGTCATGCAGCAGTTGCTCGATCAGTGGTCTCATCCTGAATTTGCCAGCATTGAAGGCTTTTCTGAACTTCTGGAAGCGACGGGTCTGGTTGCGGGATCGGTGACAACTGCAGATTGGACTGAGCAAACGCTGCCCTCCTGGCTCGATTCGATCTGGCAGGGGATCGCACGTCCCGCAGGACTGGTGAAGTTTGGTCCGGCTGGCTTGATTAAATCTCTACGGGAAGTGCCAACCTTGCTGCTGATGCGGTTAGCCTTTGGCGCTGGCCTTTGCCGTTTTGGCATGTTTCGGGCGATCCGTCGCTAATAGGGAAGCTGTACTTGCAGAAAGTGCATCGTAATATAGGAACTGACGTAAACCACATCACACTCCATGCCCCAGCAATCGTATAATGTGCCAGGGGATTCCTGTAATGTGAAACAGGCAATTTGATATGACCAGTGCAACGGTAAAGTCTGCTCAGCTTGATCTCGCGGAAGTTAATCAGCATCTTGCTCAGGAGGATGCGACCCAAATTGTGCGTTGGGCCGTTGACACCTTTGCAGAAGGGTTGGTGATGACAACGAGTTTTGGGATTCATTCCGCAGTCACGCTGCATATGGTGACGCAAATGGTTCCGGATATTCCCGTCATTTGGGTAGACACTGGCTATCTTCCTGCCAAAACCTATGTCTTTGCAGAGCAGCTGACCGATCGCCTCAACTTAAACCTGAAGGTCTATCAATCTTCGATCAGTCCAGCCCGCATGGAGGCCCTGCATGGACGGTTATGGGCTCAAAATGACCTCGAATCGCTCAACCGCTATGACCAGATCCGTAAAGTTGAGCCAATGCAGCGAGCCCTGCAAGAGCTGAACGCTACCGCCTGGATTGCCGGACTGCGTCGCAACCAAACCGAGCATCGCAAGACGCTGGATTTTGTCACACACCAGGGCTCAGTTTACAAAGTGCTGCCCATCTTAGATTGGTCTTCTAAGGCAGTGTATGAATACTTGATGGCTCATGATCTGCCCTACCATCCGCTGTTCGATGAGGGCTATGTCACGGTAGGGGATTGGCACTCCAGTCGCCCGTTGACCGCAGGTGACGAGAATGAACGCGACACCCGCTTCAACGGGATCAAACAGGAATGCGGAATTCACTTACCCCAGAGTATGGAAGAGTCAAATAGTCTCAATTCCAGCTCTCTCTAAAAATTTCAATACGCTGTCAAAAATAACTGACAACAATAAAAGTTAAACCGGTATCAAGGCGAATCCCTGGGAAAACGGCAGCGGGCCGATCGGCCTCGCCACCATCTTTGACACAGAGATTAAGCGGTAACATTCGCTTGTTGCCTTAATTTTTTCATGGCTTTGACTTCAATTTGCCGAACCCGTTCGCGAGAGACGCCAAACACTTCTCCCACTTCTGCAAGGCTGCGGTGCTTGCCGTCTTGCAAGCCAAAGCGCAACACAATCAGCTCGCGCTCTTTTTCACTCAAGCAAGTCAAATATTGCTGACATTCGTTTTGCAGCACGATCGCTTCCATGTGCTGCTGTTGCTGCTCATCGGGAATCAAATCACCCAAACGGGTTTCCTGTTCTTGGCCTACAAGGGCGTCTAACGAGGCGCAGCGGCGTTGCTGAGCCAATAGGGTGCGAAGTTCTTCAGCGGTCATGCCAAGGGCTTCTGCAAGCTCTTCCGCATTCGGACGGCGGCCTAGCTGCCCAATCAGCGTCCTTGTTGTGGTTTTAATCTTGCTCAGCTTTTCCTGCACATGGACAGGCAGGCGAATGGTACGAGCATCAATTTGCAAAGCGCGAGTGATGCCCTGGCGAATCCACCAATAAGCGTAAGTCGAGAATTTGTAGCCCTTGGTGGGATCAAACTTCTCAACTGCTCTTTCCAGGCCCAAACTGCCTTCCTGGATCAGATCCATCAGGTCGAGGCCCCGGTTTTGGTATTTTTTGGCGATCGTCACCACCAGGCGCAGGTTGGCCTGAATCATTTTATTCTTGGCTCGCTTCCCTTTGTGGATCACAGCAAGCTGCTGCGAGGTCGGCGTTTCACAGGAAAGTAATGGCAACATATCTTGAACCGCACGGGCCAGCTCAAGCTCCTCAGAGGGCGAAAGCAACGGCGTTCTGCCGATCGATCGCAAATAGTCACGCACAGAATCTACAGTCATGGCAAATAGAGCTAGGCAATGGCTAGCTTAAAGGAATATTAAGAACAAGAAAAATGGCTCATCTAGAATAGCGCATTGCTGGACAAAAATGTTAGCAATTGTGTTCTTGCATACCAATTTGTCACAGGGATTTGCCCGTGATGAGAACTCACTCCACTTCTTATACCCAAACGGCTTGGGTTACAGCTTCCCACGATCGGGGGATGCCAACGAGCTAAGGGATTTGCAACCCCTGAATGATCCCCAGTTTAATCAGTGCTACCTGGCGCGAAAAGAGCCACTTTGTAACGCCTGACGAAAATGATGCAGTTGAGTTGATCCCCTGATTTGAGAAAGTCTTGCCAGTGAAATTTCTGAACTCCAAATCGATCCCGGTCGATCCATCGAGAAAATTCCATTAAGGATCCTGTTGGTTTATTCAGCAACTTGGACGATCGATCAGGATGATTTGAGGCCGGGATCACTGGAGATGTTGCTTCAGAAAAGCGGTGGTTTTCTGCCAAGCATCCTCTGCGGCAGCCGCGTTATAGCGAGTTCCAGAGGGGTTGGCAAAGGCATGGTTGGCATCGGGATAGATATAAACGTCCACGGGTTTATTCAACTGGTTTAAGGCGGCTTCAAAACTGCGCACCGTTTCCACAGAGGGATTCGTATCCAGCTCGCCAAACAGACCCAAAATCGGCATCGTCAGTGGTTCAAGGACATTGGGATCAGTTGCCAACTGGCCACCATAGTAAATTACCGTTGCATCCAGATCGGTAGGAAACAGCAACGCCGTTTGCAGCGACCAGCTGCCGCCAAAACACCAGCCAATGCTGCCAATCTTGGAGGCTTGTTGGCGATCGTTCAAAAAAGCATAGGCCTGTTGCAGATTTTGCTGCAGTTTTTCTGGATTTTGAGCCGCAGCTTCCACCTGAGCTTTGGCCTGTTCTGGCGTGTCTGCCACCTGACCAAACAAATCGACTGCCAGGGCGGTATAACCCTCTGCAGCCAAACGGCGGGTCATCATTTCAATGTTTTCGTTAAGTCCCCACCACTCATGGATCACGATCAGTCCAGGCAGCGGGGTTATGGCATCGCTGGGACGAGCCAGATAGCCCATGATTGGCTGACCCTCGATCGTGCCATAAGCCACAGATTCAGCCGTGATCGGAATCTCAGGAGCTTGCGCGACTGCGGCAGATGGAATGGGCCGATCTCCCAAATGAGATTGAAACAGGCGATCGGCATAGTTATCCGTGGCCAAAGCGGCACCCGTAGATCTCAAATTGGACCAGCCGATCACTAACAAAAGCGTAAGAAAAGCAAAGATGAGCAATTGACGCAGTTGACGCATAGCAGAATGACTCGCAATAGGTGAACTTCAGAACGGGGATCGCAGATGAACATTCGTCAACATTCATCTCAATTTGGTCAAGATTATTGATCGATTGTATCGATCGGCTTTTCTACCCTGAGATAGGTTCGATCGACAATCAACCCAGATGACCTGCCTGCATCGCTATCGAGTTTTGATAGCATACAAAGATTGACTGGGAATGCGATGCCGTTAGTAAAGACCATGAACGAATCACAACCGACCTGGGAAAAACCGCCACTGCCTTCAAATCGACCTCAGGCAAAAGAGTGGACCTGGAATTTCTGGCCAGCTTTGCCGCTTTATCCCTATGGCAAACGACGCACGCTGCGGCAAGAGTTAGTCAAAGATACGATTTGGACGTTTGATCAGGTGCAGGGCATTCTCTATACAGTCGTGCCGATTCGCATGACAATCGTCAAATTGATGGCAGGTGGACTGCTGGTTTATGCACCCGTCGCTCCCACTTCCGAATGTCTGCGCTTGGTGAACGAACTCGTCGCGATTCATGGCGAAGTCCAATACATTATTTTGCCGACGAGCTCTGGCCTGGAGCACAAGATTTTTGTCGGACCTTTTGCGCGGCGATTTCCTCAAGCCCAGGTTTTTGTTGCCCCCAGTCAATGGAGCTTTCCGTTTAATCTGCCCCTGANGCTGGTTAGGCTTTCCGGCTAAACGCACCCAGGTCCTGCCAGCAGACTGTCAGCAGGCCCCCTTTGCAGATGAATTCGACTACGACATTCTGGAAATCGATCTGGGGCAGGGAGCATTTGCCGAAGTTCCTTTCTTGCATCGCCGATCGCGCACTTTGCTGGTCACCGATGCCTTGATTTCGATCCCTTCTGAACCCCCCGAAATCGTCCAATTAACCCCCTATCCGTTGCTGTTTCATGCTCGCGATCAGGCAACTGAAGTTGTTGAAGATACCCCGGCAAACCGGCGTAGGGGCTGGCAACGCATTTGCCTATTTGCCGTCTATTTTCGCCCCAGTGCGCTAGAGCCCGTGCAATTTGGCCAGACGATTCGGGATGCCTTTAAATCACCCGATCGATCCAAAAAAAACTACTTTGGTCTCTATCCATTTCGCTGGCAGCCCAACTGGCCACAGTCCTTTGAGCAATTGCGGGCAGGCGGCAGACCCTTTGTGGCCCCCATCCTGCAAACCCTGATTTTTCCGCAAGCGCCTCAGAAAGTTTTAGATTGGGCCGATCGCATCGCCAGATGGGATTTCCAACAAATCATTCCCTGCCATTTTGATGCACCCATCCCGATTAATTCACGCCAATTTCGGCAAGCCTTTCGCTTCTTGGAACGGTATTCCTGGGGCGATCGAACCTCAGAAGCCTGGAATCTGGCTTTACCAGAAGCTGATTTTGAATTTATCCGAGAATTAGAAGCGACGCTGGTGAAAAGTGGCATCGCTCGCCCCCCACAGGATAAGGTTTAATCCATTCAGCTTTGTATCAAAGTATATTTGCAAACGAACTGCTCAGGTATTTTTGTGATGCCGCATACAACTTGTAGCGACGCATCCAGTATTCTGATAACAATTTACGTGTCCTTGTTCCCCTTGCTTTGATATGCCCAGTTTACTGATTAAGAATATCCATACGCTCGTCACAATGAATGCAGCGAGAGAAGAAATCAGAAATGGGGCGTTACTGATCCAGGATCATGTAATAGAACAGGTTGGAACAACGGATGAACTTCCGCAAACGGCTGATGAGGTCTTGGATCTGCAAGGACATTATCTAGTGCTGCCAGGACTGATCAACACCCATCATCACTTCTATCAATGCTTAACGCGGGTAATTCCAGCAGCCCAGAACTGCGATCTATTTCATTGGCTGCAAACGCTCTATCCAATTTGGTCCAACTTAACCGCTGAAGGCGTCTATATCAGCGCTCAAATGGCAGCAGCAGAGCTGATCCTGTCAGGTTGCACAACGGCCAGCGATCATCTTTACCTCTATCCGAATGACTGTACTTTAGATGATGAAATCCGAGCGGTTCAGGCGATCGGACTGCGATTTCATGCCAGTCGAGGCAGCATGAGCGTCGGTGAGAGCCAGGGAGGCTTGCCACCAGATTCACTCGTAGAGGATGAAGCCGCAATTCTGAAAGATTCACAGCGGTTGATTGAACAGTATCACGACAATTCTCGACATGCGATGGTGCGGATTACGCTGGCTCCCTGTTCGCCTTTTTCGGTGTCTACCAATCTGATGCGGGAATCGGCAGCGCTGGCTCGATCCTATGCCGGCGTGCGGCTGCATACCCATTTAGCGGAAAACAAATCTGACGTGGAATATAGCCTCGCCCAGTTTGGCATGGTCCCCGGTGACTATGCGGCTTCGGTGGGCTGGTTAGGAGAAGATGTCTGGCATGCGCATTGTGTGCAGCTCAGTCCAGAATCCATTCGCAAATTTGGTCAGACGGGCACAGGGGTGGCTCACTGTCCCTGTAGCAACATGCGTCTGGCTAGCGGCATTGCACCGATCCGACAAATGCTGGATCACAAAGTTCCAGTCGGGTTGGGGGTGGATGGGTCAGCTTCAAACGACACAGGAAACTTAATGCAAGAAGCCCGATCGGCCTTTTTAGCAGCGAGAGTTCGGGACTGTGATGCCTCAGCGATGTCAGCCCGCGACGTGCTGGAAATTGCAACGCTGGGTGGAGCCAGGGTTCTGGGTCGAGATGATGTCGGTTATTTAGCTCCAGGCATGTCCGCTGATTTAATTGCAATTAATCTCGATCGCCCCCAATTTGCAGGAGCCTTGCATGATCCGGTTGCAGCTTTCGTGTTTTGCGCCATCGATCGGGTGGATTACAGTTTCATTAACGGTAAAAAAGTTGTGGATCAGGGACACTTAACCCCGATCGATCTGGCGACGCTGATCGAAAAAGCCAATCGCATTGCGCAGCAAATGGTTGAACGAGTCTGATTGGGTAGAGAATAGATACAATGGCATCTTACTGCTGTTGTGCAGAATTCACGATTTCAACGGCATCTGTTTTTTGCCACAGCAAGCAGAGACAGAACGTACCAAACAGAATGACTGCGAGCAGCGAGAAAAGATAAGAACCCTGACCGCGATGCCAATATTCAAAGGCACTCTTGCCAACATAAGCATTTAAAATTGCCATCAAAGCAACACGAACAACATTGGTACTGATGGCGAAAACAATCGCACTCCCGATCGCCAGACTGCTTTTGAGCCATCCTGGTGAGAAGAATAAGATAAATAGAACCGCTAATCCCAGCAGTTGTAAAAGGCTCTCAACACCTGAACAGCCGGGTAGAACGGCGATCGTACCTGTAGGCAGCATAATCTCACTGCCCTGACGAGAAACATACCAACCCAAATACCACAATAAGAAACTGGCAAGTTTTGCCGTCAAAAGAGTGAGATCGATCGAATGCAGAATAGGACCGGGCGGCAAAGAAAGAAACACCCAGGCGATCGCTTCACGCCAATATTGCCCCACTCCCTTCCATCCTGAAATCAACAAGGCTAATGCCAGCAGTGCTAACAGAGGCCAGAGTCGGAGGAACGGCTCATAGCTAGAGAGCATTGCCGCTTTCACCAGTAAACCAAGCGAAATCATGCCACCTAACAGGCAAGCAGAAGGGGAACTGCCGCGCTTCAGGTAATTCCAGTTCTGGTGGATCAGACCCATGAATGCCACCCATAGTAAAAGGCAGCTGCTAAATTGATTCGCATGGGCAAATCGATCCAACAGCGTTAGGTGAATCACAGATAGAAGACTGCCTAAACCTAATAAGCTATAGCAATGGATATGGATGGTCGATAGTAAACGGGGCTTAAGTTTCATTGGAGTGAATGTGAGTTCAATAGGGTGAGGCGATCGCAAAAAATAGGATGCACAAAATTCTGACAGATAGAACAAAGTAGTCTGCCATGCATCGAATTAAACTGAGCAATGGACGTTATACTAAATGAGTGACGATTTTAATCAGGAACTAGAGGCTTGTCAGACTCTGAGTTTTACGTCTGCGTTGCCGTTGTAGTAGAGTGCCATAACCGATCGCTGCGATCGATCCTAATAAGGTAATCGGTTCAGGAGCAGCTTGCACGGATGGATTCGACTTGCGGTTAATGAAGCCTTCGCTGCCACCATCTGAAAATGCCTGCACATGCATGCCAACTCGCAGGGCACCTGTACTGAGCTGATCCAGAATGTTGTTGAATTTGGTGCCGTTCATCAGATTAAAGTTGAGGGCAAGCGTTTCACCGCCGCCAATACCATTCGTAGGTCGCGGATTAATGGCGTCCACTTGATAATCAACCGTAAAATTAATCAGACTGCCGTTGCCTCCGGGTAGAACCCCATTACGCACCTGCTTAAAATTAGCGATTCCAGTACTGCTACCAAAGCGATTGAAACTCAAATAAGAGGACAGTGGATTGCCATCCCAGTAAAGTTGGGTAATGACCGGACTGCGAGAATTGGTATTGCTGTTGCTGAACGTAAAGGAAACTTGGTTATCTCCAACCGCATTCACGTCCATCCACAAAGTGCTTTCCCCCAAAGCCGCATTGATGGGGTTGTTATTAGTAATATTACTGAAAAGATACTTTTCAGCTCGCGCAGGTGTTGCCAGGGCTATCCCCGATCCCACCAGTGTTACACCTAACCAATAGGAAAGGAATTTCATAGGTCGAAGTACTCCAGACTAAGATAGTTCGAGACAAGATTGCTTCCTATCTTTAACCTTCCCGGTGAATGTGCGCGATCGGGTCTGCGTTGTCTGCAAAATGTATAAGTTAAGCAGCTTCTCGGTATATTTCTCCGGGTTTGAGTCGGATCCAATTAGATACAACTACTGAGGATACGGATTGTGGTTTCTCCTGATCTTTCTCGGTAGACTCCTCCCGGTTTGCGCTAGATCCAATTAGATACAACCACGCAAGGTACGGATTGCGGGTTCCCCTGACCCCAGGCAAAACTCAAAATTGCTGCATCCAATCCAAAACCCGATTCCAGGCCCACCAAACATCTGGATCCTTCGCTTGGCGCTGACCCATTTTGCTGCTGACATATCCCACATGGCCACCATGAGCTGTCAGGATTAGATCGATCGCCGAATTTTCGGCACAGGCAGACTGCAAATCGTCCACCAAGGTTGGGTCAAACATCGGATCGTCAGCAGCATAGAGAATCAGCGTGGGTTTATGCAGATGAGGCAACTGATAGAGGGCACTGCTGGCATTGTAATAGTCCTCCACCGTCGCAAATCCCAGGCGCGGAATCACCAGTTCCTGATCGAACAACCAAATGCTATTAGCCCGATCGATCGCCTCTGGATCAAAATGGTCTGGATGTTGAGCATAGAGCTGTCCAGCCAGTTTCTTAAGTTGTTTCGTAATGGCCTGCTCCAGATATCTGCCCCAAGCATCCTTCACCAGATAGGTCAACGAGCGCGTAGACTCTAGCGTTGGACAGATCACGGCTCCGCCCGCAATCTCAGCCTCAGTCAGGTCCAGCTTCGGTTCCCAGGTTGCGATCGATTGAGCCGCTTTGATGCCCCAGAGCGCCAACTGTCCCCCCAGTGAATATCCGGTAAACCAGAAAGGAGCCGGACAGCCGATCGCTTTAGCCTGTGCTGCAATATGAACAAAATCTTCCCCTTCATAAATGCCGTCGGAGGTGAGCGTGGGCGAGAGTTCTGCGGTCTTGCCATGGGCACGCCAGTCGAAAAAAACCACAGCATAGCCCTGTGCATAGGCCTTGCGACCCAGCAGCCTCAGAAACCACTGATTGTCCAAACTGCCGGTAATGCCATAGGTGCCGACGATCGTGCCGCGTGGATTTTCTGGAATTGCATAGATGCCAAAAATCGGAACATCCTGGGCACCTGTAAAAATCTGTGACTGATAAGGTGGCTCTGGATAGGGGGTTGAATCCTGCCAATCGCGGCTTTTCCACAGCGCCGTATAAAGCGTCATGGCCATACCCTGATTCAGGCCAAAGGGAGGAATGTAAGATGGATAATGCATAGCAGGTGGATGAGTGGTCCTCTTTACACATCTTCATATAGTTTGGGTATCCTTGCCACCCTGCTCTGAAAAGTTTTGAATTTTGCACGAGTCTCAGGACCGATCGGGAGTTTTTGCTATGATTCAATCTGCCAATCATCCTCGTCTGACCGTTCCGGGTCCTGCTCCCAAAACCGCCTGGGGACGAATGGCGAATGTGCTGCGCTTTGGCCAAGATTCTGTCGGCTTCACAGGCCAACTCTTTCAAACCTATGGGCCGATCGTCTCTTTGAATCAGGGGGGTGGCACAAACCTCTACTCGCCTTTGCCAGACTGTCCCGGCACAATTTTTGTCTATGGTCCAGAATTTGTGCAGCAGGTAGGCACCCAGCATGAAATTTATTACAAACATCCCCTCTCCGGCAGGCTTTATCGGCGCAAAGATGATTCCGATCGCACAGAACCGCTCAAGCATTTTGTCGTGGGCCTATTCGGCGTGAATAGCGATCGCCATCGCCAGCATCGCCAGCTGATCATGCCTGCATTTCACAAACAGCAAATTGAGTTATATCGAGATGATATTGTCGCGATTACTCAATCCACATTAGATGCACTACAAGTCGGGCAGCAAGGTGATATTGCTCAAGTCATGCGGCTGCTAACCATGCGAATTGCCACAAAGACGTTATTTGGTGAAGACATTGGGCAGGATGGCAACAGCATTGGACAACTGCTGCAAAATATACTGGCTGTCATGAGAACGCCTGCCATGATCTTCTTTCCCTATGATCTGCCCGGTTTACCCTACCATCAATTTTTGAATCAGATCGCTCAGCTGGATGACAAAATGCGTGAGATGATCGCTCATAAACGATCTGCGGGTAACCAGGAGCGAGATGTACTGTCGATGTTGATTCAAGCACGAGATGAAGAAAATCAGGTCGGGTTAAGCGAAGATGAACTGTTGGGTCACGCAGGCGTGATTTTTGCCGCAGGGCATGAAACGAGTTCGAATGCCCTAACTTGGACCTTATTTTTGCTATCGCAGCATCCACAAGTAGCATCAGATTTGCTGGATGAATTGCAGCATGTTCTGCAAGGTGAGGCTCCCACCGTGGCCCAACTGGCCCAACTGCCACTGCTCGATCGGGTGATTAAAGAAAGTATGCGAGTGCTGTCTCCTGTGCCCTGGAATGCCCGCGTCACTTCTCAAGATATAGAGCTAGGCGGATATTTTCTGCCCCAAGGCACGGAAGTCTTCGTCAGCATCTATCAAACCCATCAGATGCCAGACCTCTATCCGCAGCCGGAACGGTTTAATCCCCAGCGTTGGGAATCGATCGCCCCTTCCATTTATGAATACAGTCCGTTTAGCGTCGGTCCTCGCCTCTGCATCGGTGCAGGCTTTGCCATGATAGAAATCAAAATTGTGTTAGCGATGCTGCTGCAACGTTATCGCCTGCAATTTGTTCCACAGGTAAATATCGATCCGATCGGTACTATTGTTCTCACTTCTAAACAGGGTATGCCGATGCAAATTCACGCTCAGGACCGTCAGTTTGGGCAAGGAGTTGGCGATGTTCAGGGCAGGGTACGAGAAATGGTGCAACTGCCCGGTTAAATCTTCTCGACTTCTCGACTTCTCCACTTAAGCGTTATCTGCGCTCCTCCAACTGCGGATTTCATCGATCGCTCCCCGCCGTTTCAGATGAATGTTTTGCATGTGCTTTTTGACAGTATTGGGCGCAATAAACAATTCAGAGGCAATTTGTTTATAGGTATAGTTTGCTCGCTGCAATAACCAAATTTCTGTTTCACGATCGGTCAAATTATATTTTTTCGCTTCTTCCATTGCAATATTTTTAATCAACTGATATTGATCCTTGAGAATCAAAACAATACAGTATTTCCCTAAAGTATCCAGTTTCATATATCGACCATGAGCACTGAAGATCGACAAACTGCTAATGCAGATTTTCGTTTTCATCATCCAGTGTTGATTGGGAAACTGACGGCGAATTTCAGAGAGAGAATTGCACAGATATCCAATCTCTTTGGGAATCGCATCAGACTCATTCCTATCTTGATTGATTTGGCGAAGAATTCGGCAAGCACATTCATTCACATAAACAATTTTCTGTTCCTCAGTCAGAATGAGAATCCCATCGGTTAACTTTTCGATCGCTTCTTGAGCAATTAAATCCTGATTTTTGCAGCTTCCTTGCCCCGCCAAGTCTGCTTGAATTCCTTTTTCGCGCTTGCTGATCAGATTTTCAACTGGAACTCGAATAAACATAATGATGCATCCCTTGATATTAAAAGTCTTGATTTAAGAAGTGAAGTTTGATGTTTGGAATCGTGAAAACTCATTCTGCTTCTGGGACTAACGAGATCAACCAGGACAGATCAAATGATCTACTAATACAGTCAATGTCTTTCCTATAAAACACATAACATCTACTCCCGCAACCGCCTAGCTTTTGATAGCATTTTTCACTTTTGGGGCAGATCGGTTGATTTTTATCTTTTAGAGGACTGTTTTTCAGAACCGATGTGACTATGATTAAGCTTCTCTTACTACATCAATAGGTACGTATGCACAAGTGTCAGTAGAATATGGCAATTTGACCTTGACAGCAAACCTGTAGTATAGCAACCCTTTCACTTCTAATTGTCCTTCTTTCATTCAATCGCTCAAATCAAAAGAGTAGTGATTTTTTACACTCATTTCTTATCTCAAAGTACTGAGATATTAATTTTCATAGCCCTGGACAACTCATAAACAGAGTATTCCAATAATCTTTGGCTAAAAGAATAGATAACTCAATGCAATCCTGAATCTAGTCCTTGATGGTTTACTACTCCAATCAGTAGCCTCAGCCGATCGTCTGCCTTTTCGCTACAACGCGAACTTGCAGAAATACTCTGAATCTTCGAAAAGACCAGAAGCGTTTAAAGCAGGCAACCATTCGCTGCGATCGAACAATTCTTTGACACCTGATCTGCCATAGAAAACGGCAGCAAAGGATTTCTAGAATTAGCTAGCTTACCCTCTGAAATACCCCTTTTGTGATTACTTCATTGCCAAATAGTTTTGCAATGATTGAGTTGTGGATCAGCCAAGAGCAGAGAAAACAAAGGGCTTCTACCTCTTCCATCTCACCTCTTGGTTCAGACAAAAACACAAACAGGACAACAAAACCTACACATAGTAAAAGGAGATTAATTATGCCAGCCGGATATGCTGCTACAACTCAAGTTGAATCCACTCTGGGTGATGCTTTTACTGCGGAACTTGGCGATCTGCGTGTGACAGAAACATTGCCGATGAACCCTGCACCGGGTATTGCAACTCATTATGAGCCTGCCGGTAAATTGGTTGCTCCTATGATGAGACGTACCAGACAACCGTCCAACATTATTCCGATCGGTAGCCCGAATAACAGCGATGTATTTTATCTGGGGTTAGATATCGAATTTGTTGGCACAAACCTTGGCCGACCTCATATGCCGGATACAGTGGATGTGGAAGTGAGATTCTTCATGGAAGCCTACGGAACGCCAGGTGGAGCCACTCCGACCCATCGCCACGAGATCAATATCAAGCCGCAACGCTTTAATGGCCTGAACGCGAATCCAACACCGCCCACGAATCGGATGGATCGGGAACTTCGCCATCAGCTCTGGGTGCAAGTTGCTCAAGCCGATTTTCCCGACATTATTGAAGCTCCCGATTCTACAGGATTAACTTGGAGTCACTTGTTTAATCCAGAAACCATTTATCGGGTTGCAGCTTCGGTCAAGATTGTGAACATTTGCTACATCCCATGCCATCCTCATGCTGCTTTGACTGGATTTATTGAAGGGCTGGTGATGCAAACAGAAGATTGGGATCCTCGCATTGTTCCTTAACAGTTGGCCGGCCTGAAACAGCGAAAAGATTGCTTTCTAGAGGTTCTCTCTTAGCTGCCAATTTCTGAGCAATGCCCCTATGCGTCCATCCATCCCCGGATAGCCACGGGGGCTGCTCTTTCCTCAAGTCATGCGGCAATTCCAGCATGTTTCCTGGAACGGTTAGATTTGCTCCTTGGAGGAATGGCCACCTCCGATCGATCGCTACTGTGTACACAGCAGTTTTTTAACCATTCATTCTTAAATACTTCTTGAGATCAATCGCTCCTGACCTATTTTCTAGGAGAGATAAGATGACCAGATTCTTAACAAACGATCAATTAATTACCAGTCCGGTTGTGAAAGGCAAAGAGTTTAATGAATTTGCCAACATTGAAGGATTAGGGCCTGCGGTGCGGCGATGGCTGAGAGATGCCTTTCAGGTGCAAACCCTTGACGATCTCGCCCATCTTTCCATCCATCGAGTTTTATCGAATCCTGCTTTAGCCCAATTGGAAGAAGAAGGTAAGGCGATCTGTCGGCAAAAGTTGGAGCNGATGGATCAAGCAGGCCCAGGTTTTTGTGGCCCAACAAACTGACTGGCGATCGATCACAACCTTCGTCATTTCACTCCAGTCCAGACAGGTTGGCGGACAAACCGAACAGCGCACAACCGCCTATTGTTTAGAAGCCGATCGCAGTATCGTCTGGCCCAGAGTTGAGTCTGAGGCAGTCTATCAATTAATCCGAGATCAGCTCCACCAGGTCTTGTTACAACCGGAGGTCGCCATTCAAATGGAACCTGAAGCCCAAAATCAGTCAGAATCAACCGCAGCAAAAAGAGCAAGGCCACAAAAGAAATCTGCCAGTCCTGAACCTGCCCAGCCTTCAGACTCTTCTGCTCCTCCTCAGCCCCTCAGTCCTGTAAACCCAGAAGCTGCCTGTCCTGACGCAGAAGTTAGTTCCCCTATCGCCCTAGACATTATTCAACTCAAATTTTGGCAACCGCCTCAATCAATGCAGTCTTTAGAGGACATCAAACAAGAGGACATCGAACAAGATGCTGATGAGCAAGCCCTGATCGTCAATCTTGCCAAACGATCGCTACCCGGATCGCTACAGCTGGCAGAACCTTTTGATCTAGAAATCACCTTTCAAATTACTGGCGAGGGAGTAACCACTCTGACGAGAGAACAGCTCAGCGGTCATTCAGAGTTCTATGTGCGGGATTACACCAGAGGACAGAGCCTGACTTTAGGGCGATCGACCACTCAACCCCTAGAGCAGGCAGAATTGACCTATACGAGCCGTCTCGCTCATGCAACCTTGCAAAAGCCCGGTCCCTATCGCTTTCAAATTGTCACAAAACTTGATAATGGCCTAGCGAACCCAATTTTCTTTGAGCTTCCTTTTGTGCAGGTCGTCTAGTACAGTTGCTCCTAATGCATCGGAGGATTGCTTCGTTGCGATTTGTCAGAACTACTTCGTTGCGATTAGGTGCTTGATACAGGAGTGGGGTGTGATGGGTGCATTTAACTGGGAAAGCTTTTTGCGCTGCTGGAGTCAGGCCATTCTGGAATCGATGGAAGCATCCCAGTTCGCTCAATTTCCGCCAGAAGCGATCGCAGCAGGTTGGTTGGGCTATCCCGGTGCGACTGAAGCCCAGATCGCCCAGGCTGAACGACGGTTGCAATTGAGGCTTCCGCCTTCTTATCGGGAATTTCTCAAAGTCAGCAATGGCTGGCGGCAAACCACGCCTTTTATTCGTCGATTATGGTCCACCGAAGAAATTGAGCGCTTTGCCACAAGACATTCGAAGTGGATTGAGGCATTTATTGAACACCATGAAACGGCACACTTGAGTTTTGACCCCGAGGCTGAGTTGGATGAGTTTTGGGAGGCTCCTTCGGTATCCGATCAGGACTATTTTGTTTATGGGGAAAATCAGGATTGCAGCAAACTGCGAGTGGAATATTTGCAAACTGCGATCGAAATCAGTGATGTGGGCGAGTCGTTTGTCTATCTGCTCAATCCACAGGTCGAAACAGAGGATGGAGAATGGGAAGCCTGGTTTTTTGGAGACTGCTTGCCTGGAGCCGATCGCTATCGTTCCTTTCAAGAACTGATGCAGGCCGAATATCAAAACTTCTTAGAATTGCGTGAAGCTGCCGATGCAGAAGCTTTGCAGGCCGAAGATTCCAGGCTGTTAGCCGCTGTAGATTCCAGTGAGTCATCCATATTCCTAGCAGCCGATCAGACAGGTGGTCAGACAGCCGATCAAACCAGTGGTCAGACAGATCGCACGATCGCAACTGCATCCTGGACTTTAACCAAACGCTTAATTATCGAGTTCCAGAAGAAACAGGTGGGCGATCGCACTGAATATCGCACGGTCGCAAATGCTGATTTGGAAGAACGATCGAAGATATGGCTGGGACTAGAGGAGCAAAAACTGCGTCAGTGGATTCGCCAGCAACTCATGGCAGCATCGAATCCACCTATCCCTTCAGTAGCTGCTTCTAAAACTGAAGTCCCTCCTGAAGTTACCCATCAGGCTGAACCTAAAGTAATGGGCTCTGCTTCTCAAAATCCAGCAACGACCCACCCACTCAACCTGACGCTAAAAATTAATCAGTTGGAAATTCGCCAGGAAACGCGCCCTCCAGCCCATATTGTGGTTAGTTCGGTTCAGCTCCAACAAAAGCGAATGGGCATCGCTTCTCTGACTAGCCAAACTCCTTTTTCGCTGGAAGTAGCCTTTCACCTGATGGGGCAGAATGTCCCTAATTTCACATCTCAGCCCGTAACCTACAAAGCCCAATTCCATGCCCAAAACCGTATGACGGGTCAGTGGATTACCTTAGGTGAAACCCGACCGAGTGTTCTTGCCAGCACAACCCAAACCTACATGGCTCAACTGTTTGGCAACACACTGGCTCCAGGAATCTATCGCCTGCAAATCTTGACTGTCCTGCGGGGGGCCATCGCAAATGTGGCCGCATTTGAATTGCCTTTTTTACAGGTGATGTAAGGCATAGCTTGATGAAGCAACCCGTTTTCAATTCCGATTAAACATGCTCCAACTCAGTCCTATCCCTTGACAGAGGATAGGATTTTTTCTCGTGGATACCCTGAAGACACAACAGGCGCTAATATAGCCTTGATTTAAAGGTTAGCCAATTTCAGACGGATGCCGATCTTACGTCATGCGTCAAAATCTTGCGGCTCTAATGAATCGAATCGTTGTGTTTGTTGCTGTCTATCCACACTCAAGAACCATGAAAATCGACCCGACCACCTATCCCTCGCGTGCCTTTATCCGCTTTACGGCCCAAAATCAACTGCTTGCTGATTTGACTGGAGAACCCATGTTAACCATGGTAAAGCGATCGGGTGGAGAAAACTATGCCCAGCAAGTCAAGCCTGACGATCGGTCCATTCTGCCTGCTTCTGAGTCTGCTGAATCCGCTTCTCTTGATGAAGCCCTCTTTGAAGAAATTGCCAAAACCACCTTTCATATTAACCACCATCCCGAACTCTACAAGTCTTGTGGCACGCAGCAAGCTGCCAGTCAGGTAGAAGCTCACATCGCAGCTGAAATTGTGGAGACTTACAAACAGATCAAACGGCGACAGGAATGGGCGATCGTGCAGCGTTTGAATGCTTTGCTATAGCTTAGAAGTAGCCGAACGGCTTAAACCAGATCTTGATGCATCCGTCGAGCAAGCAGGTTTGGCGATCGACTCAGACTCGCAATGATTTTGCGGTACTATGATGCGGCATATACTTACATCCCAAGGCAAACTATTTTGCACTGCCTGGTTTTTGGTCACTCAAGTCAATGAGCGATTCTCACATCAATGTTGTACCGATCGATTGCCGCCTTTCCAATCTGACAGTCTTTACGACGGATGCCAATCAGGAATTTCCTGACACAATTCTGCAAAGTCACCAACCCTTTTCGCTTAAGGTCACCGTCGAATTTTTAGGGCCAGGGGCGATCGCGCTAATGCCTCTTTCGCCTTCCATTCAAGTTGAGTTTTACATTAAACCACTAACCCCAGATGCGGGACAGATTCTAGGGAAAGTAGAAGTTAAAGCCAGTCCCGATATTTTGACCTATTCTCCAACGCTGACATTTGCGCCACCCGTTTCGATCGGCCTACGTCCTAAAACAATTTATAGCGTTGGTGCAATTTTGCGGGTAGGTGCCCCGGATTGGCCGTCACTCATTAATGGCTTTATCGAAGAATTGACGATCGAAGTTTATGCTGCCTCACCTTCTTCAAGCCAATCAATGCATTAAAGCACCGGATGAGAACATCTGCTCCTTAAACCTTCATACAGAGGCGGAAAGCAATTGCAGAAAACTGCAAACCTGCCTGCAGATTCCAACAAACCGCTTGACAGGCAGCCACATTGTGCGACTTGATTTTTGCAGATATTGTTATAGCAATTGTTCTAGCAACGTTTGTAAAGAATCACAATATTTGGTAACCGTTTGTGTCTTCCAACCCAACTCAGAAAGCGCTGCAATGGTGGGAGTTTAAGCGATCGTCCCATCTCCGCCATCAGGTTGAACAAATGCGAGATAGTGTACTGCAAGAATTATTTACACTGCGTCGCGGTTTAGAACTTACGGCTCTGGATCCGCAATTTCCGGCAGGGGTGGCCGATCGCTGCCAAACCTGGTTGAGTCAAACAGAAACGCTGCAACAGTTGCTAGAGCAGTTGAGCTATCAATTAGCGCCCCCCTACATTGAAGAAAGTTTGCCCTTAGCGCTGCAATATCTGCTGGAACCCTGGAAGCTGCGCTATCCCGATCTGCAAATTCAACTGCAAATTTTAGCGAACGGGCTAGCGGAATCTGCTGAGCATAATCAAATTCTGGTCACGATTTTGGATGAATTTTTCCAGATGGTGCTGCCCTCAGCCGCAAGCCACTCCCCCCTCCAGGTTTGCCTACATCCCCATGCACAGGGGGGTGAACTGACAATTCAACTCTCCTACGCGGATGAAACCAACCAGTTGGCAATCCATCAAATGCCAGAATTACAGCATTTACAGCAAGTGGTGCGGTGGTTGGCTGCTGGCTGTTGGACCTGTGAGCAATTGCATCAACCGCCCTTCACCGATCGCTGGCACTTGATTTGGCAATCGACGTAAAGTCATATTAGAGTTCGCAGTTGAGTATCGCGTGGAAGATGGCAATGATAGGTCCAAAAGTCGAAGCAGGCAGACAACGAATTCTCGTGGTAGATGATCATGAAGCAGTTCTAGGTGGCACGGTTAGTTTGTTGAAACAACAATATCCAGACTCAGACCTGCTGACGGCCCAGACCGCAAAAGAGGCCCAGCAGATTGTGGCAAACACTCCCCTCGAACTAGTGGTGATGGATCTTTCCATCCCGGAAGCCAGCGGAGAAACGGCTCGAACGGAGACGGGAATCAACTTGCTGAGAACCGTGATGCAAAAGCATCCTACTCTCAACATTGTGGTACAAAGTGCCTATACCAAAGCATTAGTGCGACTCAAACCTGCAATCAACGCCCATGAAGGCGGATTTACGATCGCCGATAAAAGCCTTTCGCTCAAAGAAATGTTGATTCGAGTCGATTGGGCCTTGCAGGGCATTGTCTATACACCCAGGGAAATGCGCATCGGTCTAGAATTGAAGCCCGAATGGCTGGAAGTCCTGAAGTTAGCTTTTGAACAAGGATTGCAGGATAAGACAATCGCCGAAAAAATGAATGTGGCCGAACGTACGGTGCGACATTATTGGACTCAGGTTCAGGATGCTTTAGAAGTCTATCCCGAAACTGGCAAAAATATTCGGATTCAAACAGAAATGCGGGCCAGAGAGGAAGGGCTGATTGATTAGCGCCTGAATCCACACAAAGCACCAACATGAAGCATCGAAGACATTCCTTCCAACAATCCCTTCAGCAATGGCTGCGAAGAGAGATCGGCCTCTGGCGTATTGGGGCATTACCCGGTCTCCTGATCATTCTGATTGTGGTCATCGCTCGCTTCACAGGCAATCTGCAATCCTTTGAAACCAATCTGCTCGATTTATTCTTGCGGCTGCGACCCTCAGAACCGATCGATCCCCGTATTTTGATTGTCGGTATTGATGAGCAGGATATTCAAACGATCGGCACTTACCCAATTCCAGATGGAACGTTAGCAGGACTCTTGCGTACACTTCAGCGCCATGACCCCGCCGTAATTGGCTTAGATCTGTTTCGGGATTTGCCAGTTGAACCCGGTCATGCAGCATGGGTTGAAACCCTCAAACAAACACCATCCTTAATTGGCATTCAGAAGGTGCTGGCGGATGCTGGGAATCGACCGATCGCCCCGCCGCGTGGATTATCGCCCCAGCAGGTCGGTTTTGCCGATGCTATCCCTGACGAGGATGGGAATGTCAGACGGAGCCTGCTAGGTCTGACCGATCGCCAGGGCGTCTATCAATTCTCGTTCACCTCGCGATTAGCAGAAAAATATTTGGCGACTCGCGGCATTACTTTAGAGAATGGTCTGCGGGATCCAGTTGCCATGCGGTTCGATCGAACTGAATTGACCCGCTTCACGCCGAATGCAGGCGGATATGTTCATGCAGATGCAAATGGTAATCAAATTTTGATTAACTTTCGCAGGGGTCGCAACCCCTTTCGGATCGTTTCTTTGACCGATGTCATGGCAGATAACGTCCCCGATGACTGGATCCGCGATCGCATTGTTTTAGTGGGTGTAACAGCCCTCAGTGCCAAAGATATGATTCCGTCGAATGCCTTGAAAGGACGCAATCCCAGCGTCGTCTATGGCGTAGAAATTCAGGCGCATGCGGTCAGCCAAATTGTCAGCGCCGTCCTGGATCATCGTCCTCTGTTGAATGTTTGGGCGGATACTTGGGAATATTTCTGGATTATTGGCTGGGGATTGCTGGGAATTAGTTTAGGTCGCATGTTGCGATCGCCTTTCAAAGTACTGCTGCTGCTGGGAATGACCACATTACTATTGCTGGCGAGCAGTTTTGCTTTGCTGATGGGTGGCTGGTGGGTTCCGGTGGCTCCAGCCCTGCTAGTTTTAGTCCTGAATGGGGCAGGTTTAACGGCTTCCTTGTTTTATCAGCATGAGCAAGATCTGAAGGCCAAATTACACGATCGGCAACTAATGATTGATCAGGCGTTTGATGCGATCCACAATGGTCCACTGCAAACCCTGGCCCGCACTCTGCGGAATTTGCAAGCAGAGAATCGCACGACCGATCCGATTTATGCTGAACTGAAACAGCTCAATCAAGAACTGCGATCCGTTTATGAATCCATGCGGCGGGAAGCCCTCAGTCAGGACAGCAGCTTGCAGGTTAGCAGCGATCTGGAGTTGAACCTGGAGAATCCGCTCCACGAGTCACTGTACGAGGTTTTCAGTCACACTCTATCTCGCGACTTTCCCCATTTCAAGCAGTTGCGGTTGACCTTACCCACCTTTGAAGCAATAGACGATCGGCGTTTAAGTCTTGAACAAAAAAGAGGCATCTGTCGATTCTTAGAAGAAGCACTATGTAATGCTGGCAAGTACGCACAAGGGATGACTCGCTTAGAAGTGGTTTGCAAACAGGCAGGTGATCGCAACATCATTCGAGTGACCGATAACGGCAGCAGCGATCTTCAGCATCAGGATAAGTGGGCGATCGCAACAGGGGGTCGGGGCACCGAACAGGCAAAAGTGCTGGCGCGTCAATTATCAGGACGGTTCCAACGATTCCCGAATACCCCGCAGGGCATGATTTGCGAGCTGTCCTGGCCAATTAGACGTTCCTGGTTTAAGCCATTGCACTTTTCTGCCAATCCAACCGAATAGAAGATCAAATGCACATCCATTTTTTGCAAAAAAGTTGAAGCAAAGCTGTAACCATTCACTTCGGTCAAACGATTAGGATTGGCTTAGTTGAAGGCACTTGTAACCTATCCAATCCACAGTTCGGTTACTGAGCCAACAGACAACAACAATACCAGGAGAGTTGATCGATCGCACCTCCTTGCCGAATGTGTGGGTTTACGATGGTGAGGCTTATGATCTGACCAAATTTATCAAAAACCATCCGGGTGGTGAGTTTTGCATTGAACGGACCAACAACCGAGATATTACGACGATCAGTGATCCGGGTTCAAGATGGCTTGATCTAGCCAGAAGCATTGTAATCTGGGTTTAAGCAGAAGCTCATCTATACCCCTGCTAGAGAATTAAACGCTCATTTTCCTGAAAATCTATGATGCTTGACAGACGACACCCCTCAAAAGTCCGATCGAATTTCACTCGATTAAATTCCATAGTGCTGCTGAGTTGCCTACTCACGCTAGGGACAACCATTCATCCGATCGCTGCCCTGGCGAGCTATAACCCTCCGTCAGGCGGTTCTGCACCCAGTGGTCCGACTACAACAACAGGCAGAAGGGGAGGTTGCAATGGTGAAGCTACTACCAATCTCACAATTCTGGCTCCTAAAAGCCACGTTGGACAAACTGCTGCATCCCATCCTAGCTTCACCTGGTTTGTTAATCAGTCTGAGTCTCTACCAATCGAATTTTATCTTTACGAATCTGATGCAAATCAGCAGCGTCGCCTGATTCATAAAGCAGAACTGGACAGTCAACCGGGCTTCATGTCTTTCAAGTTGCCAGCCGATCAAGCAGGTTTACAGCCCGGATCCCACTACGTTTGGAAAGTCATTCTACTGTGCAATCCGAATAATCCTTCTAGCGCATTGGTAGAGGAAGCAGAATTTGAGCGGATGGACATGCCACCCACTCTCACTGCTGCATTGATTGCGGCCAAAGATCCGTTGGAAACTTCACAGCTTTATGCCGAATCCGGGTTTTGGTACGATGCAATGGCTGCATTACAAGAGGCCGGGGCATCTGCTTCTGTTCAGCAGGCAGAACTCTCTTTGCTGGAGGATCTGGCTGAACTTGAAACCGCAAAGGGCGCAGCAAATTATGGAGCCCAACTCAAGCAGGTGATTGCAGCTGAACAATCTCGTTAAGCCTAATGATGGGCTAGCGCAACAGCGATCATGCCAATCATGACGATCGACACGGGCAATAAAACTGCCGCTGCGACTGGCCAATTAGCCCGTTCTATAAAGGTCTGGAAGTCAAACTGCTCAGATTGGGTAAAGAGACCATCTGCATTCTGTTGGGTGGACCACAGTGCGCGCAGATTGGGTTTGGGCAACTTATTGCGATAATCTATGCCATAACGCGCCATATGGGCAAACGTAACTTCGCCTTTAGTCCGTTGCGGAAGAATACGGCGGCGCTGATAGGGAACAGTATCATTGCCAAAATTTTGGGCGTACTCTTCGCTCTCCAACAAGTCATCTATAAAGCCCTGCAAGCCTTTTGTCGCCAAAATGGTTGACCAAGCTAGTTTTTCCCGATCGCTATAGACATTGCGTCCCAAAATTCGCTGGATGCAGATTTCCACAAATCGATAGTTATTATTGCTCTCGTAGATTAATCGCCGAAAAGAATCAGAAGTGGCTAATCCTCGGATAAATTCTTTAACCGTGATTTGATCAATTCGAAGTTGGGATTCCAGGGCTTTTTGGCGATGGTTTGCTAGCATCTGCTGTTCGTTAAAGATTTGGCGATAAGCCGCCGCAATCAAAATATCCCGATCTGAAGCAGTCGAGAGATTTTCAGTGGAATAGATCCGGGGTTGCTCATCCCCTGAAACTTCAAACCCTTCAACTCGGTGATTTTGCGACAAAGGCGCATATTCCAACAAAGGAAGAGACATATTATTCTCCAAGTTTTAAATTAACCAATTTCAGAAAACATTCCGTGCTGCACAAGATTCACATAAATAGTGGCAGCAAAAAATCAAAAGGGAACAGAATGCTGGATGGTATTTTAACCCCCTCATTCTATATCAAGTTTTTTACCAGCTTAAGTTAAGTAAAATAAATCAAAGCTCATACAGTATGTATGTTACTTCAGTGCTTTATCGATCGCNAAATATGAGAATCATTACACAAGTTTACGTATAACTTTATTTGATATCAGCCAAAAGAATTTCTAATACAAAGACATTGTCGAAGCATAGCTGAACGATCGCCAATTAAATACTCTGAGTCATTTTAATGCAGCTTTTATTCATCAATTGACCAGATACCTAGTGAAATACATCATCTCCAGGGTGGTCATGGTATGTGGAATCTTGGGTAGCTCACCCTGGTATTCATATTCAACAAATCTTTGAATTTTGTCGTATTTGTTTAGAAAAATTGGAGACAACTTATGCATCAAATCAAATCTCAGATGGGTTCAAATCCTTAAACAACGGAGGAGAATTAAAGAATTGTTGCTGAATCCAGCATGCATCAATCATCAGCATTAAAAAATTTGATGGTCATTCCAGTGTTGCAACTGAGAACGGGCCGGGGACAGGTTAGTTAAGAATCATTAAACAAACCGAGTAAATCGCTCACATGCTGCTCATAAGGTTGTTATAGCCAATCCCCAATCAAAATAAACGGTGCCCAGTAGGCTGGATGAGCAGTCGTTCCTGCGGACTGAATTACATCAATCTGGGCCGCTTGCAGCGCTTCTGCTTTGCTCATTTGCAAATTGTTACGTAAGTTAGCGTAGAATTGAGCCGCGATTTTGGCTGTTGTTGCATCATCAATAAACCATAGAGAAGCCAAAGCACTTTTTGCCCCAGCCTGGATCGCCACTCCAGCTAAGCCCAATGCCGATCGATCATCCCCTGCGGCAGTCTGGCAGGCCGTTAGTGTGAGGAGATCAACTTGATTAACCGCTTTTGTGCTGCGAAAAATCTGATCGAGATCATTAATCGTCATTTTCTGAGCATCACCCGTTACCAAAAACGTATCTTCGGGTTCTGCCCCAAACTCTCCATGAGTCGCGATATGCAGAATTGGGTAAGCGTTGCGATCGAGTTCCTGCTGTAGCCGATCGCGCGTAAAATTCTGATTCAGGAGGGGCTTACTGCCCGGTAATTCTGTTTCGATCGCTTGAATCTCAGAATTCACATTATCCAAGGGTGGAAATTGGCGATTCTCCAGGGTAACACCTTGTGACAGCCCGATTGCCAAAGCCTTGAGATTTCTTCGTTCCAAAGGATGAGTTTCAGTCAACGTCAGACTGGGAGTTGTGGCGATCGCATATTGCTCCACTAAAAACTGCTGGTTCTGACGATCGTAAAGTGCCGTCATGGGCACACTGCGAAGAATTCCATCTTGCACAAACACCAGCGTTTTAACTCCTGCCTGCTGCAGCGCCTCTGCGACCGGTGCAATGATCCAATCATACATCTGCTCTGCATATTGCGAGTCAAAAGGTTTATAGAAACGCTCTAACTCACGCCGATATTCATTAATATGATGCGTTAGTGTTTCTCGATCAACCTCAATCCAATTTATCTGCTTGCTACCATCCGGAAAGCTAGCAACAATGGCAGTACGATCGGCCAAAATCACCGAATTGAAAATTGCCGTCCGATGTCCCACTCCCACTTGATCAACCGTTTGGGGACCAGCCGCAACCACAATGCAATCATTGCCAAAATAATTTTGCAGCTCTGATAGTTTGAGCGAATCAAGCGTTTTAAGCGCTGCCGTCAGGTTTTTATCCCGATCGGTCGTCTGCAGCTGGTCTCGTTCCAGCCGAAGAGCAACTAACTCTCGATAGAGCGAATCGACAGTATCGCGAAAATCAAATTGCAAATCCCGATTGGCGGTCAGCAAATCACCCCGAATTGTTTCCAGGGTTGAAACCGCTTGTTCATAGATGGCGATTGCCTCTGATGCATGCCCTTGCCGATTCAGAATCCGTCCGGTTTGCCATTCCCAGAGATATAAACTATCTTTTGCCCGCAAATCCTGTTCTGCCATCCAGCGGGCCTGCTGCGTTGACTTCAATGCTTCAACATCGTCCCCCTGACATTCATAAAGGCGGCCTAATTCGCCGATCGCAAATGAGGCAGCCCGAGAATCATTGATCCGTTGGGCAACGCTGATTGCCTGCTGCAAAAGCTGCTCAGCCTTAGAAGCCACCTCTGAACTGAGGCAACTTGTGCGAGTTCTAACTTGTCGCTGCATTTCTAGAGCGGGCTGAGCCGCCCCTAAAACTGGCGGAATAGGTTGCAGGACATGGGTTAAATCGATCGCGGCATACACTTTCTCCTGAGAATCCAGTAGAGCGGGCAGCAGGGCAACTGCCTGTTGAGTCTGATCTATCGCCGTCTTAGTCTGACCAGTCCGGTAATAAGGAGCGATCGCCCCCAGCAAGAGATGCATCTGATTCACGGGATCTTGCTGCTGCTGCGCTAAAGTTAACCCGGACTGGAAGCTTTGAATTGCCAGTCGATCGCTCGCCAATCCGGCCTGCTGCTGTTCGGTCGCTGCTCGATGATCGCCCCGTTGGTTCGCAGAATCGGCACGTCGATAATTCACCAGGGCGAGACCAACCTGAGTTTGACCCAGGCTATTCAAAGCCGCAATTTCATAAGCTGGATTTTGCAGCGCTTGCGCCAGAGTTTGACTCTGCTGAAGCCAGAAAACCGCCTGCTGATAATTCCCTCTGAGCCGATAGGTTTCCCCTAAACTGCCAAGTGCCGCCGCTTCACCCTGCTGATCCTGCATGGCTCGAGCAATTTCGATCGCACTATCGGGCTGGCAGGCTGCTCCAATTGGACCGCAAAGTAACAAAATTGCCTGTCGATGTAACCCCTGACGACTGAGAGCCTGAGCCTGTTCGGTCAGCATCCGCCCCATTTGCAACCTGTCTCCTAATTGACGGTAGACCAAAACCGCCTGCTGCCAATGGCCGATCGCCTGTTCGGTCTGCCCCAATTGCTGACGAACCCTGGCTAAATTCTCCAGCACAATTGCAGCATTGGTCAGATCTTGCATATTCAGAGCTTGAGTTAATGCAGTTTGCCAGGTCCCGATCGCAGCCTGAAACTCTCCATGTTGATATTGCTCAACACCTTGTTGCACCAGTTGATGAGGGTTGGGCATTTGGGCGAAGGCAATCGATCCAGGCTGACGCTGAACCTGGGGAATTCCAAACCAGAGACAAAGGGTAAGACTGACGAGGAACAGAATCATCAGCGATCGATATCGGGTAGATTTGCAGCGGTTCAACACGGCCTCACTCGCCAGAAATTCAAAAGGGTTGTGGAAGAGGGAATGTGAATATTATCAGGCCAAAATCTCTCCCCCCATCGAACCCTGATTACAACTGCTGTTCTTCTACCGTCAGGCCAGTGGTTTCTGCGATCGCTTCTACATCCAGAATATTGAGCAATTGTTTCGCAATATTGAGCTAAGCTTGTCGATCGCCCTGCTGAAGTCCCTGTTGCAGTCCCTCCTGCCGAGCTTGCAGAATCGCGTTGCGGTTGTCGGAAAGTACAGCCATTTATCAATTAAACTATCTAAATCATTCACTGACTTGTTGAATTTAGGCAACTCAACAAATAATAGCTCGATGTCATCACTGTAATCAGTTAAATCATCCTTTTCCTTCAGTTGATAGCGAAAAACAATCCGCTCTGCCTCCGGAAATATCTAAAAGTCTGTAATGGTTAGCGCGATCACCGGATTCAGCAAGGTGTAGTCTTCCCCAGTGCCAATCTGCATCGAAAATGCTTTAGCTGCGTTGTAGAGAACTTGCTTCTCAAACCCCAGAACAAATCCTCTTAGCCTAAATCTAGCGGGTGTAACCGGATTGGGAGTAGTGGCAAGCATCAGTACGGCTGTATTAAACAATACATTTCATCTCTTCATGGTAATATAAAAATGGATTCAAGATGCCTGCATAACGCTACTGATGGAGACTCATATCAAGATAAAAATCTGGGCGAATTGGTTATGGGATGTGTTATTTAGACACAGTTCTTTATACCAGTCCTTCTAGAGGGTGCCATGTAGACAAAAGTCAGTCTAACACCCGTTTTAGGAGCGTTATGCAGAATCAATTTCTTCGTGGGCTTTAATGGAGGCGTTGATGTTTAAACGACGTACAATGATCGGTTATCTAGCGTTAGCTGCTTTCACTCTGTTGTCCAGCAAGAGTCCGGCACTAACGCTTCCAACCTGGAACGGCACGTACACGACAGATACAACATCCGGCATCATCACCTATACGCCCACACGCATTTTCTCACGGGTCGGAAGCGGCGGATGGGTTCGGGTGGATGGGGTTCGCCATTGGGGCGTAGTCGCATCTAGCAACGGTATGACTGGCATGACTTGGTACTACGGCACCTACTCCACCGGCCCCGAAGCTGGCCGCGCTACGCTCACGCTGCAATCCGATGGCAGCTACACCGGGCCAATTCAGTTCACTAATCGTAGAGGTGTGGTTACTGGTCATGGCACAGTAGTGTTTGTGTTACCGTGACTAACGCTCGGAGTACTGGAATATCATGACGCCAAGGTATATTTTCGATCGGTCTTGGTATGATCTCTCACTGATGTTCGCAACCGTTCCGATTTGTCCAGCGATCAACAGTGTAGATAATTCAACCAGTAGTTTCGTGAGTGGAGCGACCGTGAAATAGCCGATCGACAAATTGAACGACTGAAGGCTCACCTGCTGGAAAACCAACGAGTGAGATTTTTGCTGCGATCGTAGAACTGAAAGCAGGGCTGAGTGATCGACTAAGAAATTGGGCGATTGTTCTTGAGGGTTTGCTAACGCACCAAGACTGGCATATGTTTGCCTTTCGAGGCTGTTTGACACATGGATGATTTGTAAGGACGGATTGAGATCCGCCCCTACCGATCGTTTAACGCACTAGGACTGACATATATTTGCCTTCGAATGGGGCTGGGATAATTGGTGTGAATTTGACGCGATCGGTTGCAATGCGCTTCACATAAAATTCGTTGATCGTGTGTAAGACCTGTTCTCGCGTACCAATAATCCAGATTTGCGATTTATCGGTAGCAGAAACGGGCAGCAGTTCGTTGAACTCTGTAGACATGATCTTTTCCCTCACTGAGGTTAGGTTTGTGGAGAAGAAAAGCCCAAGGTATGGCTGTCTAGCCGTCGCGAAGCCCTGAAGATCGATTAAGATCTCAGCAGGCTAGCCTCTGCTTGTAACAGAGCGTTAGACAGCTGGCTATGAGTGCCTCCAATCACTTATAGTCAGCGCCATACCTTGAACAGATCTACTGGTTGTGAAATCGGTCAAAAAACCAGTGTTGTTTAGCATAGAACAAAGTTCAGCGACACACAAGCGTATTCAATCGTTTGTCAATATTTTGTGAGAATTGGGCGATCGGAGTTTTGCCCTCTGTCTTTTCTTCGGTTTTAAGGCTGAAATGCTTGAGGCAAATTGACTGCCCAAGTCAATCGGGCAGGAGAGGTGGTTGAGGTTGGAATATAGGACGATACAAGATAACTCCGGAATAGAGGGTGTTATCCAGCAAAAATTATGGATAAGCACCCCAATCACTAGGATTAGCCATCAGATATGACGGATAACACCCCAGATTCCCAGCCTTAACTTGCAAAATTTCTGTTTAATTCCTTAAAATCTGGGTATTATTCCGCAGATCTGCCTGATAATCTTAGACCATGTAAGGTGTTATCTGATAGATCTGCTNGGTGAATATCTAGTTATACGGCTTTGTCTCTTACGGGGGGCAGTAGTCAAAGGCTATCTGTTGTTGTTTAGTATTAAATTAATTAAGGGTGTTCATAGAGCGTTTAGCTTCAGCAAGCGATGACCAATGAGTGAAGAAACAAGTATTGAGTTAGTTAATTCGATTGCCACCAATCAGCTTGGTTCTGTAGCGCGTGATCTAGGTGAAGTGGCACTCGACGCTGCTTTAAAAGAAGGTGTATTTCGTGATATCCCAGTTCTTAATACCATTGTTGCTTTGTACCAAGCTGGAGTTGAGATACGTCAGCAGATTTTTATCAAGAAAGTTTTAAACTTCTTGCTCGAACTATCCAATACACCATTTGAAAAACGTCAAAAGTTTGTTGAAGAGATAGAAAAAAATCCCAAACAAAAGCGTGAATTTGGAGAAACCTTAATACTGTTACTTGATCGTGCAGATAGCCTTCAGAAGCCATCAATTCTAGGGCGTTTACTCAAGCATCATATCCTCGGCAATATATCTTATGAAGACGTAACTCGGTTATCATTTATAATTGATCGTGTGTATATTACTGACTTAAACTATCTGCTTAATTTTATGGATGGCATTCAGGATAATCCAAATATTGCTGCCAGTCTTCAAAGTGTAGGACTACTCAGTTTTACTGGGATGGACGGTGGAACATTCGATGATCCATTTTCTGGAGGTGTTGTATACAAATTAAACGATTATGGTAAAACGTTATTGCAGTACGGCCTAGACTCATCCGCATAACATAGCCTCTGAGCCGATCGTATAGCCAGTTAGCCGATTCTCATTTCGAGATTTGCCCTAGTATTCGTTCTAGAATTCAAGTAAATCCTGATAAAGTCAGATATTATGCGCCCGAGAGTTTATTACTTTGAGATTCCAGTCAATAACCTAGAGCGTGCAATCACGTTCTATAATGCGGTTTTCGATTGCCAGTTTGATCGCGTTGATCTTGATGGGAACCAAATGGCCAACTTTCCGCCACTAGAAGGAGGATCTGGTGCCTCTGGGGCTTTAGCTAGAGGAGACAGCTATATCCCAGGCACACAAGGTGTCCGAGTTTACTTTGATACTGAGAGCATTGACGAAACGTTAGCCAAAGTGGTTGCTGCGGGTGGAAAGGTGCTGTATCCCAAAACATCGATTGGCGAACTTGGCTGGGTGGCTGAGTTTGAGGATAGTGAAGGTAATTGCATTGCTCTAAGTCAACCATTAGCGAGCTGAAGAAAGACAGATGATCTCTTGCCATAAAGATGGTGGGTTCTCATAGGAAATCACTCTTTTTCAGGTTGGACGATCGAGACTGTTGAAAGAATGGTGATATCCTCCTAAAACATGACATAAAAAGATCGATCGCCCCTGCGAATGTAACCTGCAACTTGGGCATATTGAGGGATGCAAGCCCATCGGGTTACTTTGAAAAGGGAGTTTTTTGCATGGGTACAAACCTTCAGGATCGAGCAAGTACAAATCTTCAATATCGGGTGGGCGGCTATCAAGCAGGAGCTCGCCCCGATCACGCCAAGGTGCATCAGACTGGACGATTTGAGCAAAAACAACTGCCGCCTCGGGTCGATTTGCGCAAATTTATGAGCGATGTGGAAGAACAGGTTGGCAATAGCTGCGTCGCCAATGCCTTCGTGGGAGCCTACGAATATTTGGCCAAACGGGAATTCGGTGAATCTGGGGATGTCAGTCGCTTATTTCTCTACTACAATGCCCGTGCTCGCCATGGCAGTCAACGTGAAGATAACGGCACGAGAATGTATTGCGCGATCGAGAGTTTGATTGAGTATGGTTCTTGCTGCGAAGATCTGTGGCCGAATGATGAATCGATGATTTTCGAAGAACCCGATGAATCTTCCTATGAAAACGCATCAAATTTCACAATTACTGAAGCTGAGTATATTGAAACAGACTTAGACTTGTGGCGACATACCCTGGCTGAAGGTTATCCGATCGCGTTTGCCTTGAATCTGTTTGAGTCTTTCAACGATGCCAACAAGAATCGGGGCCGCATTTCCCTGCCTAAAAGTTCTGAGAATGTCCGAGACACTCATGCATGGCACGCGATGCTCTGCGTCGGCTATTCCGACAAAGATCGGATGTTTATTGTCAGAAATTCCTGGGGCTCTGAATGGGGACATCAGGGATATTGCTATGTCCCGTATGATTATGTGATTCATGCCGAATACAATGGTCACGATTCCTGGATTATCAAATCCGTGAATGACCTCGATTTCACCTCTGAAACCTGGGAGGATGACGAATCGAGCTTTGCCGATGAAGATTCCCTTTTACTCTACGATTTCTACATTACCATAGNAAGATCCAGAAGGCTTTGCAGAAGCACTAGACAAGCTTTGTCAGGAATATGTTGAGAGTGAAGAAGAATATTACTTTGACTACAACTACGAAGAATCTGACGAATGTTCAACCCATCTGGAAATTCTCAATTTTGACCTGACGATCGAAGATCCGACCGAATTTCTGGAAGACCTAGATGCACTTTGTCAGGAATATGCAGTTGATGAAGATTACGATTACACACTAGACGGAAAAGAGGACGAAGACGAAGAGGAAGAAGACGAAGAAGAGGAGGACGAAGACGAAGAGGAGGACGGAGACGAAGAAGAGGAGGACGAAGACGAAGACGAAGAGGAGGACGGAGACGAAGAAGAAGAGGACGAAGACGAAGACGAAGAATAGCCAGAAAAAATCTAGGAGCTGTCAATTTTTGTGAGTCTGTCCAAAATCGCGTGTCACCCCGTCTGGTTGACTCATCCGAGTGCAGCTCCAACTATTGTGGGATAGGTTTAACCATCCGAATCGGGCAGGAGATACCTACCCCACAAGACAGTGGACAGACTCTAAAATCCCTTAATCATTCAAATAGGAACTGGGCTTGATTTAAAGGCGAAACATTGATGCCAATCGTGTCAGCAGTAAAGCCAACTGTTCCATTAATGGTCACCAACAATGCTCCTGCGCCAAATCCAGCATCATTGGCAATCCCATCACCGACCCGGAATTCTGTATTATTGCCGACCTGCACCACATCCACAAAAGTCACTTTCTGGAAGCCCAAAAAGTCGCCTCCTGGCCCGATCGTAAATTGATTAACTGAAAACCCTTTATCCAATTCTTGAACATTGGGGGCAATCAACTGTTGCGGCGTATAGACAAAGGTATCCTGTCCTTCATCCATATTCACTGTATCTAGCCCCAAGCTTTGGAAGATGCGTGGCGCTTGATTGAGTATGCCCGGAGGGGTGACTTGATCGATCGCATTAGCAGGTGCAGGCAGCTCGCGTAAGAAGAGATCATTCCCTGCTCCACCATTCAGGACATCATTACCACCACCACCCACCAAAATATCGTTGCCATTGCCGCCTGATAGAGTGTCATTGCCGTTGATACTGGCTGCAAAACCACCAAACAGCACATCATCGCCATTTTCGCCCTTGAGCAAGTTGGTGTTGCTATTCCCGATAAGCACATTGCCTAAACCATTCCCTGTGCCATCCGTGGTGGCAGTTCCCGTGCCTCCCAGCAGAGTCAGATTTTCGATCGTCGTTAGATCGGCCAGTGTGAAGCTGTCGCTGGTTTGAACGGTGTCGATACCGCCATTGATTGATTCAACGATCGTATTGGTTTGGGCAAAATTAGCAGCTAATACATAAAAGTCATTGCCTAATCCGCCATCCAAAGTATTGTTGCCAATTCTACCATCCAGGGTATCGTTGCCATCTCCTCCTTTGAGGGTGTTGCGACCCGTTCCGCCATTTAACGAATCATTACCAGCATCCCCATTCAGCGTATCATCGCCATCTCCGCCGGCCAGCGTGTCATTATCGGCCTCTCCACTTAAGGTGTCATCTCCTGCGCCACCATTCAAATTATCGTTTCCGAATCCACCTTTGAGAAAATCATTGCCATCTCCACCTGCTAACGTGTCATCTCCAATATCCCCAAACAGTTTATCGGTGCCTGCATCGCCATTGATTGTGTCATTACCTATCCCGCCCTTGCCTGTGTCATCTCCTGCGCCACCTTTCAGCAAATCATCTCCGCCATCCCCATAGAGGGAATCGTTACCCTCATCGCCATAGAGACTATCCTTGAGATCTAGAGTCACAGACTGGGGAGAATCAACCCCATGAATCAGATCGTTGCCTGCTTCCCCATGCAGAGTATTCGTGCCGATATTGCCATCTAACTGATTATTTAAACTGTTTCCTTTTCCTTTCAGGTTGGCAGTCCCTTGCAGCCGCAGTCGCTCAACATTCTTGACTAGCGTGATATTGTCCAAAATCGTCAGAACAATATCATTCCCCTGGTTTTCAGCTTCAAAAATAGTATCTACATTATTATTCAAAACATAGCGATCGCCACCTGCGCCCCCTTCCAAACGATCGCGACCAATTCCGCCATCTAGCTGATCATCTCCATTATCGCCCAACAGGACATCATTATCTTCATCGCCAAACAGAAAGTCATTCCCGGAGCCACCATTTATCGTATCATCACCCTGTTCACCATGAATCGTATCCAAACCACCGAGCGCATCAAAGGTATCTTTAAAGCGACCCAGAAATTCGACATCGCTACCGTTGGTTCCCTTTTTTGCCATAGCTACCTCGCGTAATAGATCATCTCAGGACGGTTTACAGAGTAGGGCACCTTGTCTGATCAGCCTTTAGACAAACAACTCAAGCAGAATCGTTTGGGTTATTGGTATTAAAGTATACCAGTTTATGGCTGCATCCTCATCGGGATGGGCGTTTGATCGCTTGAACAGGACCATGAGGCAGCAACATCGGCAGAGAAGTAAGCGCAAGCGTTGCAGAAGCACTACCAAACAACAGCAACAGGAGAAATATATTTTGACGCATCAGCGAAACCTCTCTATTATCAAGAACTTGTAGGTTCTAGCTTAGGAGAGAGTCTTTGCGCTGTCTGTCTGAAAAAGTCAGATAAAGTCAGGAGATCGAGTCCTTATCTCCCCCTTGGTAAATTCTCTAGAAAGGGAGCGATTGCCAGGTTGAGATGAGGTAGCTAAGCTTGAGAGGAAATGTTCTATTGAACAAGCCGATCGATCAACGCCAGGAACCCCACATTTTTCCTCATGCTAAGATTTAGACCATTAAGAGCAACGGATTTTCAACAGCTTCTGATCTGGCTCTCCAACGATCATGTCAAGCAGTGGTGGAATGATGGCGATGATACTTTAGAGAAAGTAGCGCTACATTATGGTGCTGAAGAGCCCGATGTTGCCCGGTTTATTTTACTTGAATCAACAGACACAGCAGAAAAACCGATCGGTTACTTCCAGTACTACGTGGTGTCTGAAACCACAATTGGGATTGATCAATTTATTGGTGAAGCCGATCGGCTCAACCAGAGCATCGGCACAGCCGCAATCCAACTATTTATCGAAATGATTGTGGCCAAACACCATCCGCAACAGATCATCCTCGATCCCGATCCTGAGAATAAACGCGCAATTCGCTGCTATGAAAAAGTGGGATTTATCCACTATGCGACAGAGCTGATCGATCCTGGCAGAGAGGCCTATATGATGAAATTTGATTTATCAACAGGATCGCAAAGCTCCTCCGGCTAAATCTGGAACCATCGTCGTAAAGGACCATGGAGCAGCTAGCCAGAGGACGATTTTTGGTTATTGAGATAACCCTGACTACCGAAGCAGTGCTTTTACGAGTTTCGGATGCAACTGTTCAGGCGTGAATTGCGGTTCGTTCGGCGGATACAGCTCTTCTTCCGCGAACGCAAAGCCATACTCGTGACTCAGCGCGACCAAGTCCTTTGCTCGTTCACAAGTTTTCAGTTTTTCCTGGAGTTCAGCATCCGTCTTTGCTTGTTGGGCAAATGATTTAATTGGATTTGCAGGCATAGTGACCTCTTGGTTCATCTCTTCGTAAAAAAGTCTTTCGCTACAAACACTCGAACTTGCCCTGTCCACTTAAGATTTTAAGCAAATCTTGCTGAGATGTTATCTCTTTTTTTGTTAAAAACTTTTGAGGTTTAGTTACAACCTGCTTTATGGTGTTTGTAATATTACTTAAAATGCTTCGCTAAAATCGTTCTGTCCGCACAGGAACCGTTTGCAAACGCCGAGTGAAAAGAAACATTAACTTCTTAGCAGTCACTGCAATTGGTTTGAAGGATGTAGTCCTTGTTACTGCGATCGCAAGTGACCTGAGGCCAGGATAGAGAAAATTATTCAGCAATTTGCCATGGCAACCTACAAAGTCACCTTGATCGATCAGCGCCAAAACTTTATGCAAACGATCGATGTACCGGGTACGGAATATATCTTACATGAAGCCGCAGAGCAAAATATCAAAATTCCGTTTGAGTGCGTCGTCGGCTCTTGTGGCATTTGCCAGGGTCAGCTCGTTGAGGGAACGATTGACCAATCAGAACAAATTTTTCTGAGCGATCGCCAAGTTGCAGAGGGGTATGTGCTGTTATGCATGTCAAAGCCTACTTCAGACTGTACATTGACCGTGGAGTTGGATAACTATCTTTAAAGCCCCAGATTTTTGAGCTGCTCATGCTTCAATAATTGGAGTTGAATTTCTTCACGGAGCATTGAGGATGCAATATCGACGACTGGGGCGCTCTGGGTTGCAGGTGAGTGAGCTGTCGCTGGGCTCTTGGGTGACCTACGGCAATCAGGTGGACGAGGATGCTGCGATCGAAACTTTGTCTGCTGCCAGAGATGTGGGAGTTAACTTTTTCGATAATGCCGAAGTCTATGCGGGTGGCAAATCTGAACTTCTGATGGGTAATGCACTCAAGCGGCTGGGCTGGGAGCGAGAATCCTATGTGATTTCTACCAAGTTTTATTGGGGCATTGCGGAAGGGCCGAATCGCAAGAACACGCTGAATCGTAAATATCTGCACCATGCTATTGATGGATCGTTGCAGCGGCTGCAATTGGACTTTGTGGATCTGGTCTTTTGCCATCGTCCCGATCCGCATACGCCGATCGAAGAGACGGTTTGGGCCATGCATGACATGATCCAACAGGGCAAAGCGCTGTATTGGGGCACCTCAGAATGGTCGGCGGCTGACATTGCTACTGCTTGGCATATTGCCGATCGCCATCATTTGCATAAACCTGTGATGGAACAACCTCAGTACAATTTGTTTCATCGGCAGCGAGTGGAACAGGAATATGCTCGACTGTATGAGGATATCGGACTGGGGTTGACAACCTGGAGTCCGCTAGCTTCGGGGGTGCTGACTGGCAAATATGCGAATGGTGTGCCTGCGGGCAGTCGTTCTACTTTACCGGGCTATGAATGGCTACAAGCAACGGTGACGAATCCGGATTGGATTGCGGCAACTGAGCGTTTGCGCCCGATCAGCACTGATCTGGGATGTACGCTGTCTCAATTGGCGATCGCCTGGTGTGCGAGCAATCCGCATGTCAGTACGGTGCTTACGGGAGCCAGTCGAGCTTCACAGGTGGTGGAAAATATGAAAGCGATCGATCTGATTCCTAAATTTGATGCGGAATTACGGCAGCGAATTGATGAGGCAATGGGCAAGGATGCAGCAATTCATTAGTTGGTAGGTCATTTCAGGCTGTAGCAATCTGGACTGCTCGCAGGGTCGATCGAAGTTTGTGGTTGAGGGGCTGGTTGACTGACAAAACTGATTGGGGATGAAACACAAGCTAGAAGGGAAGGAGAGCTTGATTTATGCTGGAAAGTTACCACACCTAACAGCAAAAACAATGGCTCCCACTTCCCGACTCTATCATGCGTTGAATGATTTCCTGCGTCAATGTGACATCGTGTGGCAGGATGCCCGTCACCTGCAAACACTATGCTGGATGATGATTGGCATGATCCAAAGCCAAAACGTTCATCTCAATGGCTTTGGCGTATACGTCGTCAGTCGTGCTCAACTTGCCCAATCGCATCAAAGACGATTTCGACGGTGGTTGTCGAATCGAAGAATTGATGTGGTTTCTGCCCATCATGCGCTCATCGGGCAAGCCTTGTCTCAATGGACGCAGGAACGACTGTATCTGAGTCTTGATACCACCCTGGTGTGGAATTGTTTCTGTATTGTCTGGGTTGGGGTGG
>LUGL01000110.1 GCA_002796835.1 Elainella saxicola E1
AATCTGCTGTCGTTGGGCACTCTCATAGTGGGTTTTCGCTCCACCCCCATGACGACGAGTGAGTGCGCTCAACCCGTCGGTGTTGAATCGTGCCACCAGTTGCCCGACTGCATCCCCTGAACGTCGTCCACTGGTTTGGGCTGCTGCAGTATAACTCTGTCCCTCAGCAACGGCTAGCAAAGCTTTCGCACGTGCCACACGGTCTGCGGACTCACTGGTGGCACGTACAATTCGTTCGAGTTCTCGACGTTCTTCGAGGCTCAGATCGCGGAGGGGATGTTTTTGATGGCGGGTCATAGTCAGAAACCAAGAGACTTTGTTTTATCATCACAGAGTTCCCCAAAAATGGCTATCTACATGCCAAATGACCCACTAGTGCTGGTTGAAGGGCTGTACGAAGAAACCCTGTATACCGGTGATCAACTCATCTCATCTCCAACCTTTCCAGAACTCAAACTAACAGTCAATCAGATTTTGCAGCAAGGTCTTTAAACCGCTTTGTCATTAGCCCGTTCGAAATAATAAGGTGACTACACCCTTTGTCAGTAGTAGCTGTACGACAACGTCAAAGGATTGAGCAACTCTTCGGAAGTATCCTTTTCCAGCGTATGGTGCAATAGAAATATCCCTTGTGATTGCTCCTATGCTAACTCGTTCTCAACGCTCTAGCTTCGATTTTGAAAGATTAATTTCGCCTCGATCACCCCTAGAATTTCTGGGTTTTGCTGCAGTTAGCGCTCTGGTAGGTTTAGCCTCAGCAGGTAATCCGATTGGGTTAATAGCAGTGCCTGTGATTGCCGTGATCTGGTGGTGGTTCGATCGACAGCGCGACCAGAAACGACGATTGGGATTTGTGGTAGAAAAGAAACCGCCACAGGCTGCAAGAGGCTTGATCCTGTTGCTCAGTCCCTATGATCCGCGAGAAGCACATCTGCGACAGGAACAGGTCTTGCAACCTCAGGTAGAACAATTGCTGCAATTGTCTAACCCGCAAGCTTCAGATTTTGCAGCAATCAACCTGTTTAGATCAAATTTGATGCCGCAGATTCGAGCAGTAGAGTACCATGCCACTCAAGGAAAGCTGCGGGACATTTGGCTCATTACAACTTCAAGCTATGAGATACAGCAGCAAACTAAAACAGGGATACAAACGGTAACGGTCAAAGGATCTGAGCAGACGGCAGCGATTTTGATGCATTACCTACGATCGCAATATGGCCCCGATCGGTTTGATATTCACGCTAAAGATCTGACAGTTGAGGAATGGCAGTACGACAAGGTTGTTCAAAAAGCGGAAAACATTTTCTGTAGTTCTGGCTATAGGAATGAGGTGATTGTTGCCGATATTACAGGCGGAACAAAGATGATGAGTGTAGCGCTGGCAATGGCTTGTATTCCACCTCGACGGCGAATGCAATATATGGATAGTCAAAGAGACTGGCAGGGCAATCCAACCCTTCAAGGAGAAGTGAAGCCGCTGGTGATTGATATCGATCCCATTTTGTATCATGCGGAAGTTTGAATTTTTAGGACTCAGGCTGCCAGAACCACATCTAGCTGCGTCTCGCATTGCTGAAACACGTAATTCACTGCAGCAAAGAGGTTGTCTAGATCTTGAATGGTGTAAAACCTGCTGTTGCGGGTAAACTCGTGGCCTTCGAGCTTGCCGAACTGCCAGCGATCGCCGTTTGATGTAATGCCAAAAACTGTGATGCGGGCGTCTTGATTAAGTCGCTGCGCCGCGATCATCTCAGCAAGGCATTGCCCCCAGGCCGCTTCAAAGTTGTCTTGTTTAGCTTCGACAAGCAGCAGATAAGGTTGATCGAACACAACTTTGCCCAGGGGCGATCGTCTCGCCAGGATGTATTCTGGAAAGCCAGATAGATTTAGATCATAGTTGAGCGATTGATGGCTCCAGAGGATGAATTTGCTGCGATACAGTTTCCAGACTTCTTTGAGGACTGGATAAATCAAGTTCTCGCAGATAGCGAATTCTGAATTATCGACGACACCTTCTTGCATCATCAATTGCAAATCTTCGCGAAAATAATCAACCACTAGAAAGGGCGTTTCAACAATGAAGTTCGCTTCGGTGTAGACCACCTGAAACGCTTTCAGAACCTCAGCGATCGTTTTATAGGCGCTAAAGGACATGGCGGCTTCCCCACGGCTCGGCTTGTTTCCACAGTAGCATTTCAAGATTTCTTGTGATCGTCTGGAAATGTCTGCTTCCGCTTTATTGACTCATCCCAAAGTCCTCCAAACAGCGCGCTATTTTAATTCACTGTTCTGCAAAGCTGCGCCGTGCCAATTTGGCATAGGTCTTCACCGTCTCATACGACATTTCCAAATCTGCTGCGATCGCCTGCAACGACTCTCCCAACTCCCGCCTTGCCAAAATCGTTGCCCAAGTTTCCGAAATTTGCTGCGCCCGATCACCCCCCGTGCGTTTGCGTTGCGCCATGAAATATTCCGTCAGCTCAAAAATCCGCTGTGCCAGAATAGCTTCTAGGGTTGCAGGCATTGCGGCTCCATTGTCTAACCATCCCAGCCGCGTTTGCCCCAATCCAAACGTTGTTTTATGGCCAGTACCGCAATAGGGTGCAAACTGAGACAGAGCCAGCAAAAGCTGACCATAGGCTTCGTCCCCTTGAGCTTTTCCCGCCAGCAAGAACTCAACTGCTCCAGTAAATCCAGTCACTGCTCCCTTCTTCCCAGCAGCCACCTTCATCGATCGCAGTTCGTAACGGGTAATGATCACAAATTCATCTACCCAAGCTAAGAAATCTTCTGAGTCGATCGTCTCTCCCGAAAAATCATTCCAGCGCCGCAAATAGCTGTGAAACACATTCATCGGCACAGGCAGCGGAAAATGATGCCCCTTCCGCCGAAAGCTCGTCGGAGAAATAAACGAAAGTGCAAACTGAAACAGCCCCTCACTGCCACTACTAAGCAGCTTTTCATAGGTGGTTGCAGGATGGATAATCTCCCAACCTAAAATCTTCAGTGGCGCACCCCGTAATTCCAAAACCGCAGGCAACTGCTGCACCCAGTCGGCCATCCATTCCACCAGGGATTGCTCTAAAGCCGTCACTGTCCATCCATAGGTTTGGTTGGCCTGTAGCCGAGGCCCAGGACCAGCCTCCACGCCTTCCAGCCCAGAAATCGTAAAAGGCTTTTCCGACTCGCCATCATGCAAATAAGCTGATAGGTCAGGATTTACCTGCCGCACCTGATCTAAAAACCAGGCATGTAGCCCGATCGGATATTGGGCATAGAGGCTGTTGTCCTGCTGAGCTTGCAAGTTCAGCTTCACCCCCACTAGCTCAGTCTGACTGGCCCAAGGCTGTTCCGATCGGGTAGTATGACGTTTTCGACTGGCTCGACGAGTCACAGGCATTGTTTTTAATAAGTAGAGATACACCTAACTCTACTGCATCCCCTTGGGGGGATGTAAAGCATCAATACCTATCGCCCTGCAACAATGCCATTGCCCATTCCGCCTCGTCTTTTGAGAACGAAGGTTTAGGTGGTTGAGTATAATCAATCGCCAGGTGATAACGGCCTCGCTCATAAACATAATTCAATCGCTGCTGGAGCGCTAAAATCGGCTCTGCATCTTCAGCCAACAGAGGAATGGGGATAGGTGGAATCGGTTGGGGCAAATTAAAGGCATACAGATCCGCCATCGGTCTTCGATCACTACGACAAATTAGGATCCGATAGTTGCTTACAGACTGCCCGATGATCGGTAAGGGTTGTCCGCCTCGCAGCAAATCAATCTCAACCAGATGGGTTGTGCTCGCTAAAACCTGGTTGCGCTTACGTTCATAGGCCAATCGTCCTTCGCCAGGGCGCTTATTCTTTGGCGAGAGCAGTTCGATTACCGTCACGACTGCTCCTGTGCTCACTTCTCGAATTGCCAGATAACGTTCCTGCACTTCTTCAGCAATCGGCACCTTCACCTGTTCTGGTTGAATCGGCAATGTGAGCAGCGTCGCAGCTGCCGAGGAACTATTGGTTTTTTTCGCGGCAACAGAGACATCTGGAATGTCCACCAACAAACTCTCTTCATTGCTACTGAAATAAACCCGTTTCTCAACTTCAACTCGATATTTTTCACTTAGATGGTCTACTAAGTTATCGGCGATCGCCACAATCAGACGGCTATGCACCGCAGACCAGAACTTTGGGTTTTCCACATAGGGCTCCATGCCTGGAAATGGTGAAACCATAAATCAGCAATCCCGACAAGCGCGTTATTCTTTATGATAAAGAGCTAAGGCAAGTTCTAGATCCCTTTTCGAGCCTATTTCCATTCTGTTTGAAGGGGTCTCCGACTTCACCCATCCAGACACCTATGCCGCGATTGGTGTGCCCGAACGATGGCGACGCAACGGCAACCACATCCAAATCTATGTGCTGCGCTCGAGCCAGTATGAATTGGTGGAAGATAGTCCTACCTTTCCTGGGTGGCAGTTGCAGTCTGTAATCCCTGAGTATGTTGAACAGAGCCGAATAGTGGGCCGCAATAAAACCATGCGAGCTTTTCGGGCTTGGATTCAGGAACGATTGGTGTAGATAGATTGAGTTCGACTTATTCAAGCTCATACTTCTTGATTCCACCATCCTCTTTCAAATCTATGATCTTGAGTCTCACAGTATCTCCCACCTTCCAGGAAACCTCCTTAAAAAATTCCTGCTTCTTAGACAGCCGTTCACCCTCTACTTCATAGGACACAATCGTCTTAATTTTTTTCTTACCCTGCACCTGCTCAGTTTTGAGGTCAGCGATCGTTGCGTTTACTACTTGGTTTACCTTAAATCGAGCGGGAGGTTTGGGAGGTGGAGGCGGAGACAGAGGCGTAGCAGATGGTGTAGGAGGAGTAGACTTATTTGGGTAAAGGATCTGCAAAAGTGTTGGCAGCACCCGCCGAGCTTTATATTCATTTAGATCATTATCCAAAGATGTTCCTTGTTGCTCAATCTCCATGTATCGTGTTCGCTCAGCCGATGGACTATTCTTCCAACTCAGCATTGCCAGCAACATACGCATCCGTTCGATTCTATCGAACTCACCGGATAGCTTCAACTTTTCTAGAATGTGGCTTTTGAAGAGATCAACATAATCTGGATCCGTATCCAGGGATTCTCCTGTTTCCCAACTGCCATTTGCATCAAAGAGTTTGGCATAGCGGCTCTTCCGTTTGCTGATGTGAAGCTGATACTCAATTTTGATAGCTCCCATTCCCAGCAGTTTACCCATTCCCAGCGAGAGGCGATATTGATCCTGCTTTGCTACATCCAAAATCCATCGCAGCACGCCTAGATCCTTCTGATGCAAGCAAAGCTGGTCAATCCTACCAAGTCGCTCTACAGTACCACTGGAAGCTATAGTGATAAAATTGTGATAGCCACCGAAAGCATGAGCCGCCAATGGTGAAGTGGGATGACGAACTCTACAACATTCCGGCGTATCCAGTCACGGATGCAGCCCGGTATTTGCGAATCCCAGTTGCAACACTAAGATCTTGGCTGAAAGGGCGTTCCTACACTACCAAGACTGGTCAGCAAGCGTTCGCACCCTTGATCCAACGGCCTGATCCAACTTTGCCGCAACTTTCCTTCACCAACCTGGTAGAAGCCCATGTTTTGCAGATCATCCGAAAAACATATGAGGTCAAGCTGGATAAGGTTCGCAAAGCCTTGGACTACATAAGTCACCAATTTGATACAGATCACCCACTCGTCATGAAGCGGTTTCAGACGGATGGGGTGAATTTATTTGTAGATGAGGTGGAGCGGCTCGTGAATGTTTCTCGATCGGGCCAGCTTGCTATGCGAGAAACCTTAAAACACTTGCTGACTCGTGTGGATTGGAACGCTGAAGGGATTGCCAGCCGCTTTTTTCCGGTGGTTGAGTTAGTGCTCCAACCTGAAAGCGACAAGATTATTTTTCTTGACCCATCCATTCAGTTTGGCAAACCCGTGATTGCCGGGAAAGGCGTACCTACTGCGACTATTGTTGACCTGATCGATGCGGGTGATGAAATCGAAGATGTTGCTGATGAGTTCGATTGCACCCTAGAACAAGTGAAAGCTGCTATCCAATTTGAAGCTCAAAACCTTGCCGTGTGACTTCTGCCGATCGTCCCATTTTCTTCATTGACTGGTGCCTTGGTAAATCAGTAGCAACCGCTTTGATTGCGGCAGGTGCCCAAATAGAGCATCACAGTGATCACTTTGCCCAAAACACGCCTGACACGACATGGTTATCAGTCGTTGGCGATCGGGGTTGGGTCGTACTGACCAAAGATCAGGCGATCGGGAGTAATGTCTTGGAATTGAGGGCGATGGCTGAAGCAAACGTCAAAGTCTTTTCCCTCGCCTCTGGCAGCCTTACCCGTCAGCAAATGGCAAACTTATTTGTCAATATTCTGGAAAAGCTAGAGAAGTTCGCCCAAGGGAATCAGCCCCCCTTCATTGCCAAAATCTATAAAGATGGCAGAATAGCACTCTGGAGGAATCATACACAACTACTGAAACTGCTGAAATAGCAAGATTTGCCTTCCTGCAAGCAATGAGCAGGTCAAGAACAAAAAATCCCGATAAATTCTCATCGGGATCAGAAGAGTATTGCTAACAGAAGTGGTTTAATCCACTAAGCTGATACGTTTGGTCAGTATCAGCATCACCTCGCCAGGATTGACGGTTGGAAGTGGCCTAGACCAATCCTCCGGTCTGGCATAACCCAGCCTAAACAAAGTCATCACACAATCGTTAACCACTTCAGGGCTACCGATCGCCAAAACTCTCAACACATCTGGAGAAGGACGATCGCGTAAATCGATCATCGGCTGATCGGGTTTTCTAAATGACATGATCTGTCCCCCTTTCCCCTCCAGTAGCCAAAGCATCAATAGCAGTTCGAAGCCCGCAACCGTCCTTGAATTGAAAAGCTGCCTTTGGAAAGCAACCGCGATCGATCGTTCGATCCGCTGACTCAAGCAGCCGATCGCCTGAATTTTCTGTCATCATGGTTTTTACTCCATATCGGGGTAAGCCGCTGCGATCGCCGACCAAAGCTAAACGCAGCGGTTTTTGATTGCCTTATATTCTCATTTTTTAGACATAGCGGCAATATGAGAATGCTGGCACTATTGGGGGATGGGCGCAAAGAATCGAATCAAAGAACTGTTGGATCAGAGAAACACTACTCGGTACCGGTTTTGGCAGGATACCGGGTTAAGCAGAGCAACTGCCTATCGGCTATGTGATGATCCGACCTATATCCCGACTGGAGATGTGATCGAAAAGATTTGCCGCGCCTACGGATGGCAACCAGGCAACTTTATTATTTATGAACCTGATCCAAATGAGGACCAAGCAGATTTGTGAAGCTGCGATGAAGCGAAATCATTTGGGTGTAAGGTGGGTGTAATATTCTTTTCCAATAGCTAGGAATCTTGATATGTAAGGATCTTCATCAGCTTCCCAAGCTGAACGTCGTGGGTTCGAGTCCCATCACCCGCTTAGAAGCTGAAAGCAACACTAGATTAGCAATGTGAGCCAGCTTGACTTCAGTACAAGAGTTCTGAATCTCAACTACGACTCAACTCAAAGTTGAGCAGTTCAGGCGTAAGGTGGGTGTAGAGAACTGACATACTACCTTCTCTGTTTAAACCACTATCCCACCATTCACTTCTAGGGAATGCCAGCACGATAGCGATACAGCACTGCTTCGACAAACAGTCAGTTGTTCTTTGCCATCACGCCGACTGACCCCTCACGTCCGGGCAACAAATCCTTGATTCGTTCTCATTGGTCATCGCGTAGAGCATAGCGTCGAGTTGTCATTACGGTTGGTTGAATGAGAAACTACTGTTCTCAGCTTACCTAATTGATGATACGCCCTAGTGTTCAGTCAATTATTGATTGACGGGTAGAGACGCTTTAGCTTTACCCTGGCATCCGCAGTCGTAAAGCGCCAGTCAATCCAGGTTTCCTCATGATTGCGGTTGTCCTGCCAAGCTGCAACTTCCCGCTTGAGCGTATCCATATCAGGAAGGCGACGATCCAGACATTGACGACTGAGAATACTCAATTCAATTTCTGCCATATTCAACCAACTCCCATGCTTGGGCGTGTGACAGAATTCCAAACGACTCAAGATTCGCTGCGCTTCGGTTGGCTCAAAGGCTTTGTAAAGTGAAGCGGGCGAATGGGTGTTGAGATTATCCGCAACGACAATCACTTTGTCTGCTTGGGCGTAATCGTCATCGACTAAGGTTTTGAGTAAGTGGGCATAATCGAGGGCTGTGCGTTGCTTTGTCACCTCCACCCGTCGCCATCCCACCA
>LUGL01000111.1 GCA_002796835.1 Elainella saxicola E1
GGGAGGCTAATTGCGACGCGGAGTTAAAAGCTATGGGATGGACAGATCTTAGTCTTTCAGCCCACCCATTTCTGGGAGGCTAATTGCGCCCTCCGACTCATTCACGAAAATGCGACGGACCCGATACTTTCAGCCCACCCATTTCTGGGAGGCTAATTGCGACTTCAGTCCTTTGATGTTCCCGTGGTGGGTGACGCCTTTCAGCCCACCCATTTCTGGGAGGCTAATTGCGACAAGCCCCACTTCAGCAGCGCAACCGCTCGATACTGCTTTCAGCCCACCCATTTCTGGGAGGCTAATTGCGACTCAGAATCTCCAGAAATAGGATTTCCGTTTTTTGTACTTTCAGCCCACCCATTTCTGGGAGGCTAATTGCGACTTATGCCCGTCGCTTCAGCCATTCGAGTATTTGGCGGCTTTCAGCCCACCCATTTCTGGGAGGCTAATTGCGACTCCCATTGCTAGAATCCTTGTGCCGTCAGCCTTGCTGAGTGGAAATTGCCAAAGCTCCATTACTGTTTGCAATAAGAGGCTTGTCTTCGCAATAACGATCGCAATTCGCAACTTGAAAGCGCTTGAAAAGGCAGGCATCAAAAGGATCGTAAGCATTTTGGCGAACCTCGTAGGGATTTTGCCCTCGCTTCGGTTTGCCAAAAATATTTGGAGGACTCCTCCTTGCTCGGAGGCAATTCATAGCCACCACTACAGACCAAGCTGTACCCTCATTGCTGAAGGCTAGGATCACTCCTGCTGGGTGCGCACCTACGCTACATTAGAAGAACAACTCTCACCAATGCAGCTTCCCATCCCCATCCCTTGCTCAATGCTGAACAAGAACCAGGATGGCAGTCAGTGACCGGGCAGCTACGGAGGGGCGGAAAGCACGATCGCCTCACAGCGATCAAACTGACCCCTTATTTTGCACAGTTCAGCGGCTCATTGAGCATGAACTGCGGCGCTGTTGTCGCACATATTAACTTATCTAGGTTCACTCGTACTCCCTCGATCGCTTAATTCGAGGAAACTTGTCGAAAATGATAGGCAGTGAGGGCTACATCTCTTGCCTTTTCTTGGGCCGTCCCTTCACGCGGTTGGGAACTAGTTTCGATCGTCATGCCAGCTTTTTCTGCATAGGAGCTAAGTGTAGTGAGTAGTCGGTCATAGCTCCAGCGATGAATATTAAGGCGCATCTGTTTGGCATACTGGTCTTGGACTTCTTTAGAGTCAGATTTTTGTTTCGCTTTAGCGTTAATTTCAGCAGCCAGATGTTCTCTCAAACCCTTGGTATCTGGTAGAACAATGCTGCTGGCTTGAAATTGTTTGGCGAGTTCAATCACGGATTTCACAAGTAGGCGATCGACATACTGCCCCAGTTCAGACTCTGAAGGTTGACGAGGATAGCCCTTCTTCTGATTGGTATGCCGTTTCAGAGCATTTTTTTGCTGCTGTTGGCGCTGACGATTGAACAACCGATAGTTTTCGCTTAATAACTGACGAGTGCTGCGATAGATGAGAACCTGTCCTGTTCTGACGTTGACAACCGCAACAGTAATTGGATGAATGAGTCCAATACTCACTCCTACAAAAATATCAGGTTGTCCTTGATAGTGAGGCTTACCGTGAGCTTTGGGCAGGGATTGTAAGCGAGCTAAACTAGACTGCTGGCGTTTCATGTACGCCTACTGGTGCTGAGTCAGTTCTTCTGGCGATTTGGCGTCCGCAAGCTGTTTGCCCAAACGGCGAATTCCTTCTTGTCGTAGCTGTTCTGTACCTTCGGCGGTCAAAAGCCGAGTTTCTAAAGAGCAGTGTAAGGTCAGGAAGTTGACCTGCCAGGGTTCCCCTTTACCTTCACCTTCCTGCCAACCTAACATTCCTGCCTTTAATAAAAATAGTCCACAGGGGTAAGTATCCTGATTCGCTTGATATGTTTGCCAGTCTTCTAGGAACCGTTGAAAGAAAGGCAGTTGCCGTTGATGGCAATAAATTTGCAGTGGATTCTGCTTCAGGGCGGGAATCACCTTTTCTAGGCCATTAAAGGCAACACAGATCCGTCCCTTCGGGTTTACTGACCATCGTAAGTCGGTCTGGCTGCCAAAGATGATGGGATAGGGCAAGGTTGCGGGTTTGGTTAACAGTTTTGCTTGCCAAAGCATTTGCTCAATTTCATCATCTGGAACCTTGCCCGTTGCAATTGATAATGCCTCTATAAATTCTTCGCCTGTGAGATCCCGCCCTTTGGGCAAGCGACTGGCTAATCGTGCTTCAAGTTGTTCGATTTCTTCTTGTTTCCGCTGAATACGGAGGGCAAACGCTTCAGGATCTTCTTCCTGTTCACAGACCTGACAACCGTTTTTGAGTAAGTGGGCGATCGCACATTTGCTTAACTCATCATTGGCTACTTCGTACAACTGGAATAACGAGCCGATTAAGCTTTTATCTGTTTTTGAACCTCCTTTTTTACGTTTCTTTTTAGATTGATTTTGTTTGCCAGAAAGTTGAGTCTCAAGTTTAGTCAAAATTTCTTGTGCTCTATCTTTGATTACAGAAATCGGATGACCGCTAACTTTGACTAGCTCATCATCACTTTTAACAATATTGAGCCACCGTTGTTTGCCCTCCAAACGCCGATGATATTTCTGCTGCACCGCTAACCAGGATTGGTAAGTGTAAGCCACCATCAAGCTAGCTGAGGTGTAAAATCGACCGGGTTGCCCTGCAAATTGAGGTTCGGTTTTGAGTGGGACACAGAGCTGACGCACGGCTTGTTCGGGGATGGTCCCTTTTAATTGCCAGCTTTCAAAGTTATCGTCTTGGCTCACCTGCTTCAACAGTTCATTGACAAGGGGCGTGTTTTTATCTGCCATCAGGTGCCAAATCTGTCGGCGAATTTCTTCATTTGCAACCAGACGACATTGGATAGTGATGAAACTCATGGGGATCACCTTTGGTGGTGGCATTATCGGGTAGCGAACCTGAAGGACAACAGGGAATGAGTTGACGATTTCTTGAGATTAAGAGTAATAGTACACAAGTTCTTAGAAATCTCAACTATTATAATCTAAAAACTCAAATCTTGTCATTTTGGCAATCTATCTGACTATGCCTCTTGCTCCTCGATCGCCCACTCGTAGACACTGGAATGCGTTAGAAGCGTACCTTCAGCCAATCCAGGGGGAGCAGATGGAGATTGAGGAGTTTTTGGAGATCTGGGCAGTGACGCGGGAAGAACTTGCGTTTATCTGCGATTGCTCGGTGACGACGGTGAATCACTGGTTCTCTCAGGGAGAGCATCGTCGGGTGCCGACTGACAAGCATAAGCAGCGATTGGCGTTGGCTCATCATATCTGGACGAGTGTGGAAACGGAGCCTGCCCATTTGCGGGTGCTGCGGGAGATGTATCACCAGAAACGCCGGAAGCAGTAGTAGATGAGATCTTGCCAAATGGCAAGTTTTTCTTGTCAGACTAAATAGTTGATTTGTACTATAACTGAATTCGTTTTCTCCTCAATGTCCTGTGGCTCTTTACGAACTCAAGCAATTTCCGGCACTGTGGGTGACTTGGCTGGCCAAGCTGATGACCGATGAGATCCAATGTCCCTGGTCGGTCTGGTTTCGCACCCACTACAAGTATGAGAAGCTGAACCGCGATTTTGATTCGGCGAAGTGGAGTGCTAGCCATCGGCAGCTGATGGACGATCGGATTGCTCAGCTTCAGGCAGCAGAATGGGTGGTGTCGATCGAAGGCGAGAATTGGTTTGAGATTGAGGGGCGGCAACATCCGGTGAAGATTGCAGGAAAGCCAGATATTTTAGCGATCGGTCCTGACCAGATCTGGGTGGAGGATTGCAAAACGGGGCGGAAGAAGAACTCGGATCTCTATCAGGTGTTGCTGTACATGCTGTTGCTGCCGGTGAGTCATCCACGTTGCCGAGGCCAGCAATTGCAGGGACGGTTGGTGTATCCGGATGGGACGATCGAGATTGCTGCTGAGCAGGTAGATGAGACATTTAAAGGGCAGTTTCGAGAAGCGATCGCCTATCTCAGCAGCACGATTCCAGCCCGCAAGGTGCCCAGTTTTCAGGAATGTCGGTATTGTGATATTTCAGCGCAGTATTGTCCAGAACGGGTGGAGGAAAGCGTGGTTGCGCGCTCAGAGGAGCATGATCTTTTCTAGAGAATACAGCTTATCTCAAATCTACGCAGGTTGAACTTCCAGCGTTTCAGACACTTCCTCTGCTTCTTGCTCTTCCTCTGCTTCTTGTGCTGGCTCTCTTAATTGAAAGTACCAGAGCAAGTTGGCGATCGCTAAATGAGATGCCTTCTGTAAACTGATTGGATTCAATCCTTTCAGCCCTGCCATTGCTGCTTGTTGGGCAATGTAAGCTTCGGGGTCTTGCCGTAGATTCGGTGCAATCAAAAACATGAGCTGAACTCTCAGTGCATCAGCATGAGACTTTTGCCCAAAGTCTTCGTAAAGCTTGTATTCAGCAGGTATTGTCAAGGTAATTTCTGTCTCGTTTACTGCATCTGGGCTGGTCAGAAGTTCTGTATTGTTGAAATCAGCAGATGTGAGAAATTTGATTTCGTTAGACGGAAGCGTTTTATAGAAATCAACGTGGTTTTTCCACGAGTCAATTACTGTCAGATCGTGGTTGTGAATGCGAGTGACTTCAGGAAATAGAAAGTCTAGCTCTGCCTGTGAGTCACAAGCCTGAATTGCATTGAGAGCGTCTCGTCGGATAGTTACATCAAGCGTAGATAGGCGATCGCCCACGACTTGGTATTCACCCTGTAGCTCATAGGTCATGGCAATCGTTTGCTCAATTGCCCAAACACACTCTCGTCTACGAATTTGTCCAGCAGAGCAGATGCCAACTAAAAGCTGGTCATTGTCATAATCTGATAGAGCTTGAAAGAGCATATCTCTGGCGGCAGTAATTTCAGCATTGCGTAGGCTGAGATCCTGTAAAGCCATTGCCGACTGCAAGCGGGCAGTTGCTTTAGCAAAAAGACCGTAAGCTCTTGCCAGGATTGTACGGTGGTTGCGGAACTCCACATCTTCAGCAACTCGATCGATATGCTGAATAATTTCCAGTCCCTGATCTTGCAAAGCTTGCCTCAGATCGATAAAACCTTCCTTAACATCCAGTCGAAGTTGTTTGACATCTTGCCTCAGTTTTAGAGTTTGCCAGAGATTGACGGCTGCTAAAGCTGCGGTAGCAGCAGTTCCCACTCCGATCACCATTGTGGTTGCTTGGAGGGTTGCTACAGATGCAGTGAGCGATTGGATAGCCTGTAACCCTAAATGATTCTGATAGAGCTGCCCTGCGCCCATTAAAATCTGAGGTGCCGCAGTCAGCGGATTTAGCGCTAAACCGTTGTTAAGAGCACCAATGGCATGTCCTACAATTTGGCCTGTTGTTGCATCTCTCGCCATACTGAGAGGTACTCCTGCGGAAGAAACAACTTGCAAGTATTTGCCTGCCTCAATTCCTGCTTGAATTGCAGGAGAAAATTGAAAAAACATAATTGTCCTATATTAAGTCTATTGGTGATTTTCAAGGTTCAGACTACTTTAGGATGACTTGAAGTTCATCCTGGATTTGGGAGAGCTGCTGATATTTTTGATGAATCAATTGCTTCTCAGATTCTCGTGTCTGCAATGTTTCTTGATGCGCTTTTTCTTGCTGTTCTAGCAGATTATCTAGAATTTCAATCGAAGAAGAAATCGCATTACTTGCAAGTTCTGCTTTTTCATATATAGCCGTTTCCACATTTTCAACAATCTTGTTGAGGATTTCCTCTGCTGAGGCATCAATTTTCTTAAAGCCCTTCTCGAATACCTCTTGCTTCATCTTGTTATGGACTACTTCTGGGTCTCCTCCAAAAAACAAGCCGACTAGTGCACCGATCGCCCCACCTGCAAGAATGGCTGGAAGAAAGCCTAAGCCAATAAAACCTAACAGTGTGCCAGCAACAATACCACCACCGCCAAATCCGATGCTACTGAAAAAACGACTTTCTCCATCGCCAAAGTCTGCATTTACAGAAGGATTGAAATTGATGTCGATGCCCATGTTGGCTAAAGCAAGATTATATTGGTCGCCGAGATGAGAACCAACAACGGAGTCTAGGGATATGAGGCTTCTTTGAATTGTTGACAGCTCTTGCTGGATTACTTTAGCCAACTCTCCTATGCAAGGTTTGAGGATAGCGTCTTTCACACCTGTATTAATCCAACCATCTAAATCTGCTGATACATCCCGGATGAATTGATTTGTATAGTCGCGAAGAATTTTCTCTTTCTCTTCATGCTTTGTAGACCAGGCAGCACTTTTCTCGGCAATCCGATCGCTCAATTTATCAGCCCATTTTTCCCAAGATTCAGCAAGTTGCTCGATCGCTTGCTCGACCAGCTCATCAGCTAATAGTTGAATTTTGGTATCTCGTCCACTTGCTTCTCCAATTTGCTCCATAATCTTCTGCTTTTCAGCTTCGGAAAGGATGACGTTACCATCCAGCACTTTCTCGCTTTGGCGCAGAGCATTTTGGCTTTCTTGAATTAAGTAATCCAGTTTGGTGGCAGATTGTTTGATTTCGATCGCGCCCCGTTCCTGAGTTAGAAATTGCTCGATCGCCTGCATAAATCCTTGAAAAGCCGTTAAATATTCGTCTTCAGTGCCTTCTAGGATCGCATCTAGTGCAGCTTGAGCAGAAATGTAATGAAGGCGGTTCTTACCTGAAATAATTGGGGCTTGACCCTGAAGGAAGTTTTCAATCAGTTGTCGGACCTGCTGTCGGTCTTTTTCACGACGCAGCAAATCCATAAAGTTGACAAGCACAAACAGATTATCGGCAGGCTTGCCCGGTTCTGCGGCTAACTGAGTCCTCAAGCTTTGTAGCAGATCGCGTTCACCTTGTGTAAGTGGACGGGAAGCATTTGCCAGGAAAATGGCAGCATCAGTATCTTGAAGCAGCTTTTGAGTGACTGCTGTGCGATCGGGATGTTCGTTCAGCCCTGGAGAGTCAATAATCTCTACGCTGTGACGACAAAGTTCCAGGCCAGGATGCTCTAGCACAATTTCTTCAATGTTCGATCGAGCTAGTTCATCACTGAGACCACATAAAGCAGCTTGCTCTGAGATAGAAGCTTTTTCCTGATACTGGTCAAACGGAATTTCTTCTTCATGCCCATCTCTATAGCGGCAGGTTACTCGCTTTTGGTCTCCATGCTTTAGAACGGTTACAGTCCCACTACAGGGGATGGCTCTCACCGGCTGAAGTTCTTCACCCAGCAGTGCATTCAGCAGCGTGGATTTGCCCTGGCTAAATTCACCCACAACAGCAAGGCGAAAACGTCGAGATTGTAGCTTTCTAGAAACTTGAGCAACTTCTTCTCCAATGGTTTGAGGCAAGGCAATCCGATCGGTACAGTCATGAATCGCTTGGAAAAGCTTCAAGCAGAGTTGATCCAATTGCTCTCGATCTTGCTGAAACCTCTCTAATTCCTTGTAAGAAATATTGGCATGTTGCTGACTGTGCTGATGTTTATCTCCAGTCGGCAAGCTAGAGCGGATTATGTCTGCTGCGTTCGCAAAAATGGGGTCAAGGCTCTGAAACCGGACTGGATCTAGCAGGTCGCAAACTTCATTTAGACTAACCGGATCAACGTCCTGCCCGCTCATGCCAGCCTCTAGAACGGTTAGATGTTGAGTGGCAACGCTGAGGCATTTGGCAACTGCTTGCAGATACTTTTGCTCTTGAGGCGCGATCGATCCATCAGCCATTGCCATTTCATAACCAAAGCCAAGCAGCAACAGCTTCTCGGATTCGGAGAGGGAGCTGGTCAGTTTGAGTAGCTCGCTAGGTTTGCGGTAAATTTGATGCTTCTGTACCCCTTGCAGCATGAGTTTCACGAGTGAATTCATCCCGCTGCCTGCTGGAATGAACTGGTTCAGGGTCTTCTGAAGATGCTGTTTTTCTTCTTCTGTTACGTGGCTGTCTGCAAATGTTACGCCAACCAGAACGGTAGCGAGCGCAGCCAGGAAAATGAAGCGAGGCGTTAGGGTTTCTTGACGAATTTTCTGCCCAGTAATTTGGGAGAGAAGATCGGTACTGTCTAGACCTAACAACGAGAGTTCTGCAACCATTGGAGCTACCTTAGAAATAGCGTTAAAAAATCAGTTTTTTCGATCGTTGACTAATGCATCTCTACGATCGCGCTGATTTCTCTGTAGACGCATTGATTTATGCACCTCTACGATCGCGTTGATTTCTCTGTAGACGCATAGATCTCAAGATGCCCCATTCTTAAATCGAGCTAACTCTCTAAAAGGAAACTCGCCAGCAGATTCTTTATTAAATCTTCTCAAAAAAGTTATCTCCTTTTCCACTTTCCGGGTAAACACTGAAGGAAGCAGTACTTCGTAAAGTGATGACGAAACAATTCTGTGTTTTCAGGTAAGGTGAAACCAGCAGGCGGTTGAGATGAATGAAGCAGATAGGCAGCGAGTTCAGCAATTTCTCGCAACATGGCAAGGGTCGCAGGGGAATGAGCGGGCCAACTATCAGGGATTCTTCCTCGATCTGTGCGATGCGTTAGGGGTCGATCGGCCACCGCCGAAGGGTAATGTTGCAGGCGATCCGTACTGTTTTGATAAGGACATCCGGGTTATCCATAAAGATGGCTTTAGTACGAACTACGCCGATTTTTATAAAGAGGGTCATTTCCTGATTGAGGCGAAGCAGGGTGGCAATTCCTCAAAACGGGGAACCGCTAAGCGGGGCACAAAGACTTACGACACGGCAATGGAAAAAGCCTTTTATCAGGCGCTGAGCTACACGCCATTTTTGCCGAGTAAGCCACCGTTTGTCATGACCTGCGACATTGGCTCCCACTTTGAGCTGTGGATGAGCTTTAGTGGCAACTATGGTGGCTATGGGGCAAGGGAGACGATCGCCCTGGATAAGCTGCTGGACGAGAAGGTGTTCGATCGGTTTGTGGCGATTTTTACCGATCCGCAGAGTTTGAACCCGGAGAAGTATCGGGCAAGGGTGACGCGAGAGGTGGCCGACACATTGGCGAAGCTGGCGCGATGGTTGGAGGAGCAGGGCAACGAACCCCAAGAGGTGGCGAACTTCTTGATGCGCTGCATTTTCACGATGTTTGCCGAAGATGTGGATTTGCTGAAGGGAGAGGTGTTTACCAAAGCGCTGAAGGATCGCTGGATTGGCTATCCGCCTGCGTTTAAGTCGGAGATTGAGACCCTGTGGCAGACGATGAACACCGGGGGCAATTTTGGCTTTGAACGGATCATGCAATTCAACGGCAGCTTTTTTGCCCATGCCACGGCGTTTGATTTGCCGAAGGCACAGCTAGAGGTGTTGTATGAGGCGGCAGAGAAGGATTGGAGTGCGGTGGAGCCTGCAATTTTTGGCACGTTGCTGGAGCGGGCGCTGGATAAGAAGGAGCGGAGCCGGTTGGGAGCACATTACACGCCTCGATCGTATGTGGAGCGCCTGGTGCGTCCGGTGGTGATGGAGCCGTTGCGGGAGGAGTGGCTGTTGGTGGAGAGTGAGGTCGATCGCCTGCTCACCCTGAAGGATAATCAGCAGGAACCAACGAAGGCACAGCGGCAAAAGGCAGCGGCTGAGATTCAGGCGTTTTTGAATAAGTTGCAGCAGATTCGCATTCTGGATCCGGCTTGCGGGACGGGCAATTTCCTGTATGTGACGCTGGATTTGCTGAAGACGCTGGAGCAGGAGGTGCAGACACGCTTGCTGGATGTGGTGGGGCAGGTGACGACGGATTTGCTGGAGGAGTTTGACCCACGTTTGGCTGGACGAAAGCAGGTGAACCCGTCGCAGTTTTTGGGGATTGAGATTAACCCCAGAGCGGCGGCTATTGCGGAACTGGTGATCTGGATTGGCTATTTGCAATGGCATTTCAAACGCTATGGCAGCACGCCACCGCCAGAGCCGATTTTGCAGGATTTCCACAACATTGAGTTTCGCGATGCGGTGTTGGCGTATGACGGTAAGGAACCGGATATTGACCCGAAAACGGGAAAGGTGAGGACTCGCTGGGGTGGTCGAATGATGAAACATCCGGTGACAGGGGAGGATGTACCTGATCCAAGTGACCAGGTTCTGATTTATCGGTATATCAATCCTCGTCCGGCTGAGTGGCAGGAAGCAGATTATATTGTGTCGAATCCGCCATTTGTAGGAACTAAAAAAGTCCGAGAAATATTAGGTGATGAATATATTCATCTATTGAGAGCAACTTATTCTGAACTGCCTGCAACTATTGACTACGTGATGTATTGGTGGCACAGGTGTGCCCTTTTACTTAGATCCAAAGAAATACTAGGTTTCGGCTTAATCACAACTAACAGCATTAAACAAGTCGAAAACAGAAAAGTTATCCAGAAACACTCTCAAAATACTAAAGAAATTTATTTTAATTTTGTTGTTCCAGATCATCCTTGGACAGATAATGGTGCGGCAGTGAGAATTTCAATGACAAGCTGCCAACAAGGATTTAAAGAGGGCGAAATATGGGAACTTATTTCAGAGCCTTATGCTCGAACCCCAGAAGATAAGGCTGACTTGCTCCAATTCAAGTTACATATTGGGATTATTTTTGATGATTTGCGAGTTGGCATAGATATAACAAAATCTAAATCACTAATCTCAAACTTAAAGCTGTGCAATCAAGGTTGTAAGCTTGTTCAACGTAGAAGGCAAAAAGGAGAATCTCGTAATCAAGGTTTCCTCTTGTCGGAATACGAAGCTAACTACATCAAGAATGCCGACCTCAAGTCAGATCAAATAATTCGACCATTCATTACAGGAGATGAAATCACAGATAGATCCTTAAATCTGTTTGTGATTGACTTCTTTGGGCTGTCTGTTCAAGAGGCTCAAAAAATAAGCCCAAAAGCCTACCAAAGAGTTCTTGAACAAGTCAAGCCTTTTAGAGATCAGAACAATGACAAGCAAAGGCGAGAAAACTGGTGGCTTTTTGGTCGAAACAATAATCAAATGCGTGAAGCTAATAAAGGCTTAGACCGTTATCTTGTAACTAGTGAAATTGCAAAACATCGAGTATTTACTTTTGTAGAGTCTAAAGTTCTGGCAGATGGTTCCGTTTTCACATTTAGTTTTGATGATGCTTACTTTCTGGGAGTGCTTTCAAACCGAATACATGTTGTATGGGTGCTCTCGGCAGGTGGAAGAATGGCGACAGGTAACACACCTCGTTATAACAATACTGTCTGCTTCGATCCTTTTCCCTTCCCCGATCCCACACCTGAACAAAAACAGAAAATCCGCGAACTGGGAGAACGATTAGACGCTCACCGCAAGCAAGTTCAGGCACAGCATCCTGATGCCACTATTACCGGGATGTATAACCTGCTGGAAAAACTGCGGAAGGGTGAGGCGTTTACAGAGAACGATCGAGCCTACAACGACAAAGCCCTCGTTTCCACCCTCAAACAAATCCACGATGAACTGGATGCTGCTGTTCTCGATGCCTATGGCTGGCAAGACCTGAAAGACGATCAAGGCAGAATGAAGGATGGCATTGACGAAATCATTCTGGAACGACTGGTTGCCCTCAATGCTGAACGTGCTGAAGAAGAACGCAATGGCTTGATTCGCTGGCTCCGTCCTGAATACCAAGCCCCAGATGAAGTTAAAACTCAGCAACAAGTCCTGACTGGCGTGGTTGAACCCGAAGAAACCGTGATTGCGCCAGTCGAGCAAAAGCCCTTCCCGAAACAGCCCAAAGAACAGCTTGCAACTATTCGCGATCTACTCCGTACTAGCGGCGGTGAATGGACGATCGAACAAATTGCGGCTCAGTTTAAGAACGGCGGACGTTATAAAGGGGCGATCGGTGAAAACTTGGAACGTCTCGAATGGTTTGGATTACTGATCGTACGGGAAGAAGGAACCATTAAACGATGGCAATTTGCTGAGATTCAACAAGCCAGCTAAATCTAATTTGCTAGAAAAATCTACTTTTCAATATGAATCAACAGAAAGTACAAAAACTTACATACCTGGTATTTGGAGTTGCTGCTATTGCAGTCTGCATCAGTTCGCCAGCTCATGCAGCGTCTCAACAGAACTCATCTGAACTATCGATCAAAGATATTGTTGAAATTATTGTTTCTGTGCTTGGAACAGGATTTGGACTTTTTACGCTGTGGAGGGGGATAGAGCAATATCGAAAAGATCAAAAATGGAAAAGAGCTGAATTCGTCGTCAAGGAAATTAAGGAATTCAATTCTGATCCGGCTGTTAAAAAAGCAATGTTGATGTTGGATTGGAATCAACGGAAAATTGTTCTCTCGGAAGAAGAGGAAATCTCTATAGAGATGATTGATAAAGTCCTGTGTAAAGCCCTAGTATCGAAAACATATAAAGATGAAGAAGGTGGCTTTACGCGTGAAGAATCACTAGTAAGAGACACTTTTGATACCTTCTTTGATTACTTAGAGAGATTTGATTCTTTTATTGAAACGGGCTTAGTGACAAAGGAAGAGTTTTCTCCCTACTTATCTTACTGGCTGAATATATTAGGCAACAAAAATAGTGGCAGGAAAGATGCTGAATTTTATAAATGTACTAAACAGTACCTTGATTGGAGTCTGTAAAATAATTTGTGTCAAAGGGAAAAACAGTCTGCAAAGACCCGTAATGTTGATAATCCCTACGAGGACACCCTGATGACCATTCGACCCGAATTGCTCGATGAGTTGCTCAAAGACTACGCTAAGCCCGAAGACCTGGTAGGCGAAGGTGGATTGCTCAAACAGCTCACCAAAGCGCTAGTGGAACGTTGCTTAGACACTGAGATGCAGGTGCATCTGGATGACCCCAAGTACCAAACTGAGGGCAGAGCCAGACGTGACCGTCGCAACGGACATTCTAAGAAGACCATTAAAGGCGAGTTTGGCGCTACTGCCAT
>LUGL01000012.1 GCA_002796835.1 Elainella saxicola E1
CTGGTCAAACTCAATGAGTTCGTCAAGCAAGAATGGTTGGCAGCAGGACATTTAGAGCAGGAATTTGAGCAGTGGGGACCGAGAATTTTGGTGGTGCTTGACAATGCCAGCTATCACAAAAAACAGGCCATGCTCGAACAACTGGCAGTCGAATGCCCCAATCTGCAACTGCTGTTTTTGCCGCCTTACAGTCCAGATTTCAACTTAATTGAGTTGGTGTGGCATTCGTGCAAAGAGTTTATTGCGCATCGTTTATTTCAATCGGTGGAGGAACTTCACTCCTTGCTCGACAGATTACTCAATCAAGGGGAACTGGTGATTCAGTGGAAACGCAAAGTGAAGAACAAAGGCAATGCTCTGATCGCAGCTTGATGATGCAAACTAAATGTCGTTCAGCTTACCAGCCAAGGGTGGATTAGACGTTGCTGACTGGATTGCTCAAGGGGCTACTAAAGAAGAGATTTTAGGGGCAATTGGCGATCGGCGAATTACTCAGGCTATCAGCAATCAAAAAGTAATCCCAATCCGAGATAACCTTAAATCTCTCCTCTCTCCAGAAGAAACGGCTGTCCAGATTGTTGAGCTGCTAGGACAACAGTTGTCCTCCTCTAAATTACAGGCGGCCAAAATTGGGCTCCGTAGCAAAACTCAGATTGCTGAACGTGAGTTTAATGACCTCTGGCACCAACTAGAAACCGAGCGGGAGTTAGAGGAAGATCGAGCCAGCAATCAGGCTAAAGTTTGCAAGTTACTCGAAATTGAGCGTTATGACTTCAAGCTGACAGGAATCTTAGATCCAGTTCTTGCAAGCCCAATGGAGCAGATTGCTGAACTGATCGGTTCCACTGGTGTAGCAATGCTTCTGACCTTGCTACCTGCTGCTGCAACCCTTTGTAAGGTTGGCACCAAACTGGCATTGATTCCAGCGACAGGATTTTATGCTTTGCCAATTCTCTATACAGGTATCTGTGGGGAAAGCGGAAGCATCAAATCACCCACTCAAAAGGCCATTTTGAAGCCACTGATCAAACTCCAGTCTGAGGCTGAGGAAAAACACAAAGCTCAACTTCAAGACTGGGAACTGGAGTGCAAACGTGTTAAGGAAGCAGGCGAACCAGCTCCACCGAAACCAATAGTACGAGAATATTACACTGTAGATGTGACTCGCGAGGCGATCGCCCAAATACAAGCGCAACAACCCGATCGAGGCTTTCTGGGTTGGTCGGACGAACTTTCTGCTGTTTTTGGCTCACAGAACGCCTATCGTAATGGTCGAGGCTCCGATCGCGAGGCGCTGCTGTCTGGCAGGGATGGCACGGGCTTAAAGGTGAACCGGGCAAGCGGTAAGCGGATTAGCACCCCAGTATCAGCCTACTCAATCACCGGAGGCACCCAACCAGATACCCTACGAAAACTGATGGGCGACTTCAACGACGGCACTGGGCAGTGGGCGCGTTTTCTCTGGACCTGGCTACCTCTCAAACGGTCGCCTTTCCCCAGGGATATGGTTGGTGATTCCTTCAACGATTTGCAGACTATTCTGTATTCGCTCTACCAGACGATCGAAGATTTTCCAGCAACAACTTATCGGCTTTCAGCACAGGCAACAGCAACCTATGCGGACTGGTACGACAAGTTAGACGATTTGCGCTACGAGGAAATGAATCAGGCCCTGCGGAGTTGCTTCGCTAAGGCTAAAGGTAACACTGGCGAGATTGCCTTGTTGCTCCATATCGTAAATGCTGCTATGCGTGGCACAGCCCCATCTGAGGAGATATCCAACGAAACAATGCTGGCTGCGATCAAGGTGATGCAGTTTTGCATTGGCCAGGTCAAACTCATTCATTCAATGGGTGAAGCTGAAGAAGGTGAACTTTCTCCAGTGCTGGCGAAGATTATAGAACTCAGCGATCGTAAGGGTGCAATTTCCGCGAAGGACGCGAAGACTGGGATTTCAATTCTCAGGCGTGATAAAAAAGCTACGGCAGACAAGATTCGAGGGTTGTTTGCCGAGTTGATTGCGATGGGAATAGGCTCAATCCAAGGCGAAGGTAGTTCAGCAACTTACTCCAGCAAAAAACAAACTGAGCTATCAGCGATCGACGGAACAGGGTCACTGGCCACACATAAATTAGAAACGCCAGTCACAGTTGAGTCGGACACTTTCGGTGAAGAGTCCGCAACTACAATTACCCAGACCGAACCATCAGAGTCAACTTCAGTCGCTATAGAAGCCCTTTCCCCACCGTTCGCAGCAAATTCGGAACTAATTAGCAAATACTGCACCGAGTTGGAAGCCGCATCGCGAATGAACGGGCACAGCAAGGAGGCTCTAACAAAGCTGATTGAGGAGTTGCGAACTTTGCCTGATCCTGTGAAGCAAGGAGTTTGGAAGAGATTGCCCAGAAAACTAGCAGCACGAATTCAGGTTGAAGTTATCGGTAAGCCACTACGCAAGGGAGGTGCAGCATGACTACTTTTATCAGTAAACAAGACGTTTGCGAACTTCTTCAGGTATCTGAACGTACCCTTGCTCGATATCGTGCCGAATATTGGTATCGTGGCATTCATTATGTTCAACCGGTGCAAAAGACTCGTTACAACAAAGAGTTGATCGAAGACTGGATGGTAAATCGTCACGATTACTCAGCTCACTTACGGGCGATCGAAGCATACCAAGCAACATTGCCAAGCAATCAGCCCAAACGAAAGCGTGCATCCTAAAGCAGTTCTGGTAGCACAGCAGAACCGATTTCAGCAGCATAATGCTTGAACAAAGTCTGCTGATTGTGGCCTGCCAGTTCTGCAACTTTCATCGGCTCTAACTTTCTAAGCGCATGACTTATAAAAGTGTGGCGTACTGAGTTAAAAACTCGATGCTCAAGGCCTATTTGTTGAAGCATTTTCTTCCATGCTCGCTGGCTGAATGTATGGTCATCAAGTATTCCTCCTCTTGGAGCTGGAAACACAAGATCATCTGGTTGATAATTGGCTGGCCTACGAGCAAGTAACATCTGTTGCATCCTGGAGGTAAGTTTGAATTGCCTTGCCCGATTGTTTTTCGTGGGCTTGCGGACTTTGCCACGAGAGATCGCTTCACCAATCCAAATGGCTGAGCAGTCCTCGGTTAAATGCTTCCACCGCAGCCCGATTGCTTCCTCAATTCGGCAGCCGCAGCCAAAGCGGAATTCTACAAAATCAGCATAGTGGCGGTAGTATTTGCTCTGCCTGAACGCAGTGACGATCGTCGTTATTTCCTGCTGAGTAAAGGGCTTAGGCTTTTGAGTGGGGGGGACTTTGACCCTTGCTGGCTGCTCTGCCCATGGGTTGAAGCTAACCAGTCCTTGTTTAACTCCCCAGTTCCAGCAAGCATTGAGGCTGACTACTCGCTCCTTAACTGTGGCAGGCATCAGATTTTTGCTGAGCCAGATTCTAAAGTCATCAGCAGCATCTTCAGTAATAGATGAAGCAGGCTTACCGCTACCAAAGAATTCATCCATCGGGGTATGCAATGCTTTGAACTTGCTCAAGGTCCGCTTGAGGACTGTCTTAGCCTTATGGCTTGTGAAACGTTCTATCAACTCAGTGATCGAAATTGATGCAACAGCAACTTGTTTGGTTGGTCGATACTTTGCCAGGGTGCGATCGAAATTTCCTGTAGCTATATCTCCTTCAATGGTTGTGGCTTTTATCCTAGCTGCAATACGATTCACTTCACTGTCTGGTACACCTAAGCCAAGAGTAAACCGCTCCCCTTCGTAACTCCATCTCAGACGAAGCCGACCTTTGTATGGACTAATCGCAACTGTCCCTCTGCCTGATCTCTTACCCATAATCCACTCCAGTTTGAAAGGTACTGGGTTGGTATCCGGTTGACAGGGGTTGATACCACTATCAATCCCTGAGAGTAGCGATATATAAGGGCTTTACAGGAATTACTCTGTACTTAGTTGATACTTGATTGATAGTTATATCAACCGCTAAACTCCTTATCCAGCAATGGTTATAAGGCTTCGTTGATAAGTTGATACTTTTCACTTTGCCTTGCTTGCCCAGTTTGCTTGCTCGGTTTGCTGCCTCTTGGATACCAATTTGAATACCAATTCTAGGGGTACAAACCTGTCAGGACTGGCATAGGTTGTCATAGGTTACTCAGAATGTACTAATCAAACAAGGCTCCTAGCCAATCGCCAGCAGCCTTACTATATCTATTATTGAGCCAAAGCCCGTGATGAGGATTGAACTCATGGCCTCACCCTTACCAAGGGTGTGCTCTACCACTGAGCTACACGGGCAGGTCGATTTTGAATGATTGGAGCCTAACCACGGAGCTAACGATCAACATGACCGCTTAACTCATCAGAAAAGCACCCCTCCCAAAACATGATTGTGGATGGGCCGGGCTGGATTCGAACCAGCGTAGGCGTAGCCAGCGGATTTACAGTCCGCCCCCATTAACCACTCGGGCACCGACCCGCCTCATCCACAATTATTAATTCTAACACATCCGATCGCTAAGTGAGAAGAGCCATTTTCTGTTTTTTCAGGGGATTTCTTTTGTTAAGGGTAAGCAGTCTGCTAGCCGCGTTCCCGCTGAAGATTACGGCTGCGTCCAGGATAGGTCATGCGGCTGGGAAAATCGCTTTCGTCATAAATGTCGCCAACCAGCTCTTCCAAGATGTCTTCCAGGGTGATCAGGCCAACTGTGCCTCCATATTCATCTACGACGATTGCTAAATGAATTCGCTGTTGCAGCATTTCCTTGAGCAGATCAGCGACTCGCTTGACTTCGGGGATAAATACTGGTGGATCCATGGCAGTCGTCACAGATGCGTCAGAGTCAGAGCTGTCCTGGCGAAGTACCTTCAGTGCCTGGAGGGCTCTCTTCAAATGCACAATGCCAATAATTTCATCTTTTGATTCTTCCTGGACGGGAATACGAGAGTAACCTGTTTCTAGGCAGAGATTCACGAGATCTTGCAGGCTGCTTTCATGAGAAATTGTGCGCATCTCAACCCGCGGCTTCACCACATCATAGGCCGTGAGGCGATCGAGCGAGAGGGCTTTATTGAGCAATTGCCGTTTGTCGAGGTCGAGTTGCCCTTTACCCCCCAAAATTTCGATCATGAGTTGCAGGTCTTTAACGGACTCACCCTGTTGCACCACATTGCCTTGAAATAATCGGATTGCAGTCTGGGCAATTCCCTCTAATAGATAAGTAATGCCGACCCAGGACAGAATTCTTGACAGCCAGTAAATGGGCCGAACAACGGTACGGAAGATGGGCAGCACATTGTTGATCGCCATTGATTTGGGCGTAATTTCGCCAAAAATCAGCACAATAATGGTGACGGCTACTGTGGCTGCCAATACCACTGCTTCATTCGTCCCAAACCAGACAGCAAACAAATTACTGGTTAGAATGGCTGAAAAGTTATTGACGAGGGTGTTGCCAACCAGCAACGTTGTAATGAACCGGGCCCGTTTTTCCAGTACGAGTGAAAAAATGCCGCTGCGATCGCCTTGATCTTTAATTAATGCCCTTAACTTCAGATTATCAAGTGCTGTAATTGCGGTTTCAGAACCAGAAAAGAAGGCAGAGAGGACTAACATGAGGACTAAAGCACTCAGATCAAGCCAAACCTCTCCCAAAATTGGATTTGCCTGGGCGAGCACCAAGGGTAAAAAATCAGCTGAGTTAGAAATCACAGGACAACCAGAACGCGCTCAGTGAGCGAATTGAAAGAACAGAGACAAAGGCTCATCTTGAGATGATAACCTCCTCAGTTGACCTCCGGTATTCTCCTAGCGATCGGTTCGTAAAATGTAGCCCATATCATCAATTTCGATCGGCGTTTGCGGAAAATCTTGCTTAATCAGGTTGCGGATCAACACGACGCTTTGAAAATAGTCATCTAATTTAGGAACACCGTCGGAGTTGAGGGCAACTGGAATAATGCGACCGCCAACAAAATCGCCTGCTGCATTCATCTGCACATTCAGAATTAGCGAATAGCCTAATGGCCCAACCGTCGAGAGGGTTTTATAGCCAACAAAATTGCCGAGCGAATAGGCGATCAGCTTACCTTGATAGAGTTCCAGGGCACGAGGTACGTGCGGACCATGGCCCAGGATCAGGTCGGCTCCCTGGTCAATTAAACTCCGGGAAAAGGTAACTAGATTTCCGCGATTTTCACCAAAGAAATATTCTGTTTCATTGCGCGTATGCACCTCATCTGAGCCTTCTGCACCAGCATGAACCGAAATGACAACAATTTTGGCATTTTGCTTTGCCTCTCGGACTAAAGCTCCTGCTGCCTCTAAATTGTTCATATTATTGTGATCGGGTAAGTAGCTGAAGCCAATGAACGCGATCGGAATACTGTTAACGGTGGTGTAGACAACTTTTCCTTTTTGCCCGACTGCCTTGATGCCAGCCTGTTCAATATTTGTGATCGTATCAGTAAAACCTTGATCCCCGAAATCGAAGGAGTGATTGTTCGCCACGCTCAGCACATCAAAGCCTAAATCCTTCAGCATCTGAGCATAAATAGGCGGCGTCCGGAACGCAAAGGTCATGCCCTGGCTCGTATCTTTTGCAGGATAGGGATAGTCAGTCAGTGTGCTTTCGAAGTTGCCGAATAAAAGATCTGCGTCGCCAAAGAAGGGCTTAATGTTGCCAAACAGAAATTCTCGCTCTGCATTTAAGGGGTCTCCAGCTTCAGTTGGCAGCAGCGACTTGCCGCTATAGTTGCTACCTGGAATGATATCGCCAACTGCCTTGAGCGTGATGGCCACTTCTGTCGGAGGTTGAGCAGCAACGGGGGCAATTGAAGGAGTAGGAGCAGGACCAGGCGTCGGTATCAGAACTGGGGTGGGAAAGGTAGCTAAAGCAGCATCTTGATTGGAATTTTGGTTGGGAGCGATCGCTGAAGCAGAACTGGACTGACTGGGATCGATCGCTTCCGCTGTTTCAGTTGCCGCAAAGTGTTTAAGCAGACTCAAGCCTGCACCTAACCCCAAACAGGCAGCTAAAAGGGATAAAACCAGCGGGAAATCCAGATGTAGGGTAGGTGTTAATAAAGTTTGTAGTTTGGCTTTTAGAGGCGTGGCGATCGGTTGCGGTTCTGCGATCGCAGCAGGTTGCACGGCTGGTTCGCGGCCAATGTCTGCCAATTCTGGCTCGGTGATCCGAAACGCTTGGATCCAGGCGGGTTGTTGAGTGCCGTTTTGCCGTCCGCAAACCTGAACTGTATGGATGGTAGGGGCTCCTAAACAGAGTACTGCTGCATACACGACGCGAGCATAGGTTGACCGCTGGGGGACTTGCGCTGCCTCTAGCAGAACATGCAGACAACCTGTTTTGCGTACGGCTTTCACTCGAATGCCGCGAGTTCTCAGAGCCTGGTTGATCAAAAGCCCGATTGCCTGAGCGTCCCCTTGTCTTGCTTGTGCCAGAACTTGCTGATGCGTGACCCTTTGCTGTGTGGCCTTTCGCTGATGCGTCACCATACTCCTTACACCATCGAGTCGGAACGCCTCATTATACTTTGGTAGTAGAAAATGAGGTCGCCAACTTTGCAAGTGTCTTTGTGGGCGTCCCGTTTGGTGCTGGCCTAGTGGCTGAACTCCAGGGCCAGCCTATCCAGAAGTGCTTGTACCTCCGAGGAAATGCTGATCTTGAAGCAAAATCCCGTATTTCCTCAGGATTAAGTTCTGTAGCTTGTAATACAGCCGTTCCTCGAACCAGTGAAATGCCTTTCCTTGTACAGTAAATAGGTTCAGCTACTACAAAACGGCTTTTCCGACAATGAGATGGATCAGGCTTTTAATCAGTTTTATCAGAACATCACCTGATTTAAGTGTTTCATCAAGGTTTTTCAGAAAGAGCTGAAACAACTTGCTTCCTCTTTGTTACAGAGACTACCTATTATCTATGCAAATCCGAGGAATATCGTGATGTGATTTAAATCCTGTCGTTATTACGCATCCTTGTTTATACTGAGAAAATCTTGCCTGCTGCTTCTAAACACTGTTTGGAAATCGTTGAAGCCTGAGTTGGTGCTGAGAAGCTGTAAGGTTAAGTAATGTTTCCCTGCCAACTCGTGTCTGTTTAATTCTGCAAGAGTGGTTTTCCCTCTGACGATGTGTGCCTGTTGGAATCCCTAAAGGATTCAAGACCTGCTGGAGAATGTGTTGAATGAGTAGGGCCAAGTTATCTGGTCTACTGCTTTCTGTCATCTACTCACAAACAATTCGGCAAACGCCTCGTTTTGGCATCGTCAATATGCAGCCCAAGGATTATACAGAAGAACTCGATCTCCAAAAATATTGGTTGGTGTTAAAGCGCCGCTGGTTGCCAGCCACTGGAGTATTTAGTCTGGTAGTGGCTCTTTCTGCACTGGCCGCAGTTTTACAAAAACCAACTTACACTGCAACAGCAACGCTGCTGGTCAAAGCCGATCGCAGTTCCTCATTGGTTGGACTTACAGGGGTTGAAACTGGTGAACTTCAAGCTCTGACCACTAATAACAGCCCGGTAGAAACGCAGGCTGAGATCGTGCGATCGGATGCAATTGCCAGAGAAACAATTCAATCACTAGGGCTGAAGGATGAAAATGGCGCTTTACTTACGCCTCAGGCGATTGCAAAAGGGTTGAAGGTCAAAAATATTCCTAGCACAGATGTGCTGCAACTTGCCTATTCTGATAGCGATCCAGCCCAAGCGGCGCGGGTGGTTAACAGAATTATTGAAGTCTACATCAATAACAACATCAATGCCAATCGGGCTGAAACGGCGGCGGCTCGTGAGTTTATTAGCAAGCAGCTGCCTCGTGTTGAAGCATCTGTACGCGAAGCTGAGTTGGCAATGCGTCAATTCAAAGAAGCAAACCAAATTGTTGCGCTGGACGCCGAAGCAGACACTGCTGTTAAAGTGATCTCTGAACTAGAGCAAAAGATTACAGATTCTCAAGCAGAGCTGGCTAAAGTCACTGCTCGTTCTCAATCGTTGCGGCATCAGTTGGGAATGGATTCGCAACAGGCCGCCTTGATGACCTCACTCAGTCAGACGCCAGGGGTGCAGGAGGTCTTAAAGCAATATCAAGAGGTGCAGAGTCAGTTGGCGATCGAGCAAACCCGCTACCAAAGCGGCCACCCCACCGTTGCCAACCTCCAGCGTCAGGCGGATTCTTTAAGGGCATTGCTCCAGGAAAGAGTGCAGCAAGCCTTAGGGGCACAAACGCTCTCCATCCCCGAAGGCAGTTTACAAATGGGTTCCTTGCAGGAAGGCTTAACAGCAGACCTGATTGATGCAGAGATTGAACGTTCCAGCTTAATCACCCAATCAGACGTGCTGAGGAGAACGCTGGCGAATTATCGCGATCGGGCTAGCGTTTTGCCGAAGTTATCCCAAACCCAAAGTGAGTTGCAACGCAAGCTGGAGGCGGCTCAATCGACTTATGAAACGTTGCTGACCCGCTTGCAGGAAGTTCAGGTTGCGGAAAATCAAAATGTTGGTAATGCCCGCATTATTTCTAATGCCGCAATCCCAGAACAGGCGAGTGGCCCCAGCAAAAATATCTATCTGGTCGCCGGAGGTATGGCTGGGTTGCTATTGGCGCTGGCGACGGCGTTCTTATTAGATCTTTGCGATCGATCGGTCAAAACGGTTCAGGAAGCGCGCGAACTGTTTGGCTACACCTTGTTAGGGTTGATTCCAGCCTATGGTAAGCTCAATACCCGCAAAAATGCCGATCAACCCGCCCTCAAGATCTTCCCACGCGACTTACCTCGATCGCCCATCAGCGAAGCCTATCACATGCTTCAGGCGAACCTGAAATTTCTCAGTTCTGATAAAGAAGTGCGCGTGATCGTGGTGACCAGCTCGGTTGCGAAAGAAGGGAAATCGACGATCGCAGCAAATTTAGCGGCAGCAGCAGCGCAAGTTGGTCGAAACGTCTTGTTGGTCGATGCGGATATGCGGTATCCCCAGCAGCACCATATTTGGGATCTGATGAACGCTGGTGGATTGAGTAATGTGATCGTTGGACAGCAAGAGTTGAGTACGGTGATTCAATCAGTGATGCCCGGTTTAGATGTGTTGCCATCCGGTGTGATTCCTCCTAACCCGGTTGCATTGCTAGATTCAAAACGGATGGCCTCTCTGGTTGAAACGTTCTCTCAAACTTATGATTTGGTCATTCTAGATACTCCTCCTTTAGTTGGTATTGCAGATGCAGCCATTCTTGGGAAAATGTCTGATGGTATTCTTATTGCTGTTCGACCAGGCGTTGTTGATTCAATTAGCGCAAGGGCAACCAAAGAATTTCTTCTACAATCCAATCAGCCAGTTTTGGGATTGGTTGCGAATGGAGTGGTTATGGATAAAGACCGAGAAGGATACTTCTACCATCAGCGCGAACAGTTTGAACCGGATGCTATCCCTTCGAATGGTCGGTTACCTTTTTCAACCCATGCTCAAACTGAGTCCGATCGCTTCCAAAACTAACGCTTCCAAAACTGATAGTTTTTAGATAAAACTTGAATGCTGAACTCTGCTTTACTCAACTTCACCCGCTGTAGCGCCTTAAGCATAGTAGTTGCCTATAGTCTGGTTGCTACACCTGTTTTGGCTCAAGCTTCTACTGAAGCCTCGCTCAGTCTTGAATCAACCACCTTGCCGCAAGGCTACCGTCTTGGCAGCGGAGATGAAATCAACATTACTGTATTTGGATATGACGAATATACTGGCTCTCAGATCATCCTCCCTGACGGTACATTCTCTTTGCCTATTATTGGGATCGTGCAAGCAAAGGGATTAACGCCAGATCAATTAGCCCAGGCACTCACCCTCAAATTGCAAGCTCTGTTGGTCGATCCAGTTGTTACCGTCAGTTTGGCCCGTTTGCGATCAGTTAATATCACCGTTGCTGGGGCTGTAGAACGTCCGGGGCCAATTAGTTTTGATGGCAGTAGTGCCACTGCTCAAGATGGCCAGGTTCCCGCAGTTGCTTCAGCTCTAATTAAAGCAGGGGGAGTTACTCAGGATGCGGATATTCGTCAAGTTGTTTTAAGGCGGTTAATGTCGAATGGTGAAGTGTATGAGGCAAAGATCGACTTGTGGGATGCCATTACAAATGGTAGTGTATTGCAAGATTTTTCCCTCCAAGATGGCGATTCGCTCTATGTGCCGCATTCAACTAGTGCCGATACGTTAGATCGCAGATTGCTTTCGCGATCGAGATTCGCGCCTGATATGGTTCGGGTTCGAGTCGTTGGCGAAGTGAAGCAGCCAGGAGAGGTGTTGGTTCCCCCAGATGGGTCGCTCTCTAGTGCTGTGGCGATCGCGGGTGGGCCGACCTCCGATGCCCGCATGGGTGAAGTAGTTTTTGTTCGTCGCAGTGAATCAGGAGAAGTAGAACGGCAGGTTGTTGATTTACGCAACCTCAGCGACACTTACCAGATTCAAGAGGGTGATGTGGTTATTGTTCCAAAAAAGGAGGTATCTTCTGTACTTGACTTTGCTACTCGGCTCATGGGTCCCCTTGGGTTGCTGTTTGGCCTGTTTTAGTTTTAGGGGTTGTCTAGTTTGTCTATCTGAAAATTAGGTTTTGAAATCGTCTTCCTAAAAATTGACTTCCTGAAAATCGTCTTCCTGAAAATCATCACTACCTGATTAACGGTTTAATGGGATAGAGAGTAATTACAGAAATTCACACGTAATTCCAATTGGCTATTCTGTAATTACAATCAAATCTTCTCTGACAAATGGTAGGCTAAGCATCTTGTTTCTCAACCTGCTCGTCTTGGAATGGATCCTAGAAAGAGAAGATTCCCTTACAATCTTCTGGTTCCTGAAATTATCTAATCGTCATTCTGATGTCTGAGATATCGATCTATCTTAATTTGGTCACGAAATTCTACCGCGAGATTATGAACTTTCTATTCAAATATCCAGAATTGTTGAAAATAATACTGCAAGAATTAAAACTTTCCTGTAAACTTCACATATCAAAGCTGTTTTGTAATGGATTGGCTCGCATTACCTCTTGAATTGAAACACTTGATTCTACTAAAGCTGTCTTCCGCAGACTTTAGGTTGCGAGTGAATTAAAAAGCTGCATTTAGCTTTTGTTTAACCTGTTGATGTATGGTATTGGAACAATTCTAACCATAATTTGATGGACGAGAATGATTGAGTCGTGAATGGCAAAGGTTGGGTTGAATTACTACTCAGATGAACGATGCAGACTAACCGTATGCCTGCTCACCACCAATACATTGATAGGGTTTAAGAGGGGAAAACAATGACTTCTGATTCCTTGACAGCAAGATTTAAGCCAGATTTACGATCGCCAGGATTTACTACTCGGCTCCGTCGAGGCGTTGTCATTGCTTGGTCACGGATTTTCATATTAGTGCTACTGGATGCAATGGCGATTTCTGCCGGATGGCTTTTGGCTGTTGCTTATGGAACACAGCTTATTTCTCCCTGGACACAGCAAAATGGCTTGTACTTCTTGCCGTTTATTTTGGCCGTGGAACTGAGTGTGATTGCTGCTCGTGGTATGTACCGAGCCGGAAGCAATCGACGCAACTATCTAGGGTTGCTCAAAGCGACAACACTTTCTGAAATCCTGCTGCTCCTCTTTGCTTTCCTATATGAGCCTGACGAGTATGTATCTCGTTCTACGTTCCTTCTGGCATGGCTGTTGACAATCGTCTTTATCTGTGTGGGTCGATATGTTTTTGACCTCATGACGACCTTAATTCGGGAACGAGGGATGGTCCGCTATCCCGTTTTTCTCATTGCAGATACTCAATCGCGCGAAACGAGCCTACGGTTGATTCACCAGGAGAAGTGCTACAACATTTTAGGTGTGGCAGGCGCAAATGCTCTTGATCGCAGCAATCGAGAGGCGACGTTTGAAACTTTGAAAAAGCTGGGAATTGTTGAGGCATTTGTCTCTTGGGATTCCATCAAAAATCGTTTGTTTCTGTGCTGGCACTTCCAGAGTGCGGGCATTACACTGCGAATTTTGCCCACGGATGTCGGTTCTTTCTTCCCCAAATCAGAATTCTGGACGATCGGTGGAATTCCTTCCCTGACAGTTAAAACGCCGCTCATTGTTGGAGGTGACTATTGGATCAAGCGAGGGTTCGACTTCTGTGCAGCGCTGATCGCGATCCTTCTCCTCTCTCCGATTTACCTTGCTTTAGCCATTTTGATTAAAGCTGATTCACCTGGCCCTATTTTCTTTCGCCAGACCCGGGTGGGTTTGCATGGTCGTAAATTTAAAGTTTGGAAATTCCGAACAATGGTGGCCAATGCGGCTCAACTCCAAGCTGAACTGGAAAAGCAAAATGAAATGGCGGATGGCGTGCTGTTTAAGATGAAGCGTGATCCGCGTGTGACTCGAATTGGTCATGCTCTGCGCCAATACAGTCTGGATGAGCTACCTCAGCTATTTAATGTTCTGCTGGGTGAAATGAGTTTGGTTGGACCTCGCCCATTGCCTGTACGAGATGTTGAACGGTTTAAAGAGCGGCATTATATTCGACAAGAAGTGCTACCCGGCATCACCGGACTTTGGCAAGTTTCTGGTCGATCGAATATCACGGACTTTGAGGAAGCGGTCAATCTTGATATCACCTACATTGCTAACTGGTCGCTGTGGATGGACTTAAGCATCCTGCTGCAAACGGTTAAGGTAGTGCTATTTCGGACTGGGGCTTACTAACCAGAGTTTTCACAATTCGTTAGTTTTCCACCCTTACATCATGCATAACCCTTAAGAGATGAAGGTTTGATGGCAGTGCTGTCAAACTTTTTTAATGCCAACTGGTGTTGGCAAGGATGAGGATTCGGTATGTTAGAGTCAACCTTGCATTTTTTGAGTTGACGGTTTGTGTCTGATCGCCTTTCCTGCCCTGAGTTTCTCCAGTTGCCTGCGGTAATCCTGGATGTGCGAAGTCCCAGCGAGTTTGCGCAAGGGCATATTCCAGGAGCAGTTAGCTTTCCGCTGTTCAGCGATGCAGAGCGGGCCGAGGTCGGTATTTGCTATAAGCAGCAAGGGCGAGATCAGGCGGTTGAGTTAGGGTTTGCCCTGGCTGGACCTAAATTTGCAAGTTTTATCACCCAGGCAAAAGAATTGGCTGCCGATCGTCGAGTCCGGCTTCACTGCTGGCGAGGTGGCATGCGGAGTGAGGCAGTTGCCTGGGTGCTGACGATGGGCGGCTTAGAAGTCTCCTTACTGGAAGGCGGCTATAAAGCGTTTCGTCGGTGGGTGCATCATCAATTTGAGCTGCCAAAACNCGATCGTTCTGCTGGGTGGTATGACGGGCACTGGTAAAACGGCGATTCTATCAGCTCTGGCAGCTCAAGGCGCTCAAGTTCTTGATCTGGAGGCCTTGGCTAGTCATCGCGGTAGCAGCTTTGGGGCACTGGGACTACCTTCTCAACCGACGAATGAGCAATTTGAGAATCAGTTAGGGTTGGCCTGGTCCCAATTTGACCCCCAGCAGCCTGTGTGGATTGAGGCAGAGAGCCGTCGCATTGGTTTATGCCGCATTCCCGATCCGCTGTTTCAACAGATGGTTTCGGCCCGCTGGGTTATTGTGCACCGCGATCGCTCAGAACGGCTGGCTGCTTTGGTACAGCTATATGGTTCTGCCGATCGACAGGGCTTGATTGCGGCAACTGAACGCATCCGCAAACGTCTGGGTGGTCTGTGTACTCAACAGGCAATCGAATTACTGAAGCAAGATAGGCTCTCAGAGGCATTTGACCTGATCTTGGACTATTACGATCGCACCTACACCTACGATTTACAGCGGCGGCAAATTGCAGTCGAACCATTGGATATTACAGGACAGTCAGCGACTGCTGTAGCCCAGCATTTGAGGGCAGCATTTCAGCCTGTGTTCTCTAGAGGGGGTTCATTCTAGGATCAATAAGGCACAATGGGAAGCCGCCACATAGGAACGCGAGCATGGCAAAAGCACAAAAAGTGCAGCAAGGGCAAGAGATAGTCCCTCGGTTGCTGCAAAAACTGAGTCAGCGACTGTTTGATGATCCGGCAGAGCAAGCCGCTTTTATTCAGGCGATGACCACACCTCAGCCATTTTTACCCTCGCTTCTTTGGGTGGGTGAAAAGCCCGATCCCGCCCCGTTTGATACCGCAGCTCCAGTTGCATGGCAGCCCAATTTTGTCGATCGTTTGCTGACCGAGACGCGTCCCGGACGGCATCCTCTACATCAACAGGGCGAATTTTATTGCCTTGATTTTTCGTCAGTTTTTGCGGCAACCGTCCTATTGCACCTCGATCGTCCGGTACAAGTGGCGTTGGATATGTGTGCTGCGCCAGGAGGCAAGAGTATTTTTGCCTGGAAAGCCCTCCAGCCGACCACATTGATTAGCAACGAGGTGATTGGGAAACGGTTAGGAGCGTTGATCTCAAACTTGAAGCGTTGCCACATTAGTGCTGCCCCCATCAGTTTTGATCCCAGCGAACTGGCTACCGTGCTGCCTCAAGTTGCTGATGTGGTTCTGGTCGATGCACCTTGCAGTGGACAATCTTTATTAGCTAAAGGAGAGAAAAATCCTGGTTGCTTTCATCCAGTAACGATCGGCAAAAACGCAAATCGTCAGAAGCGAATCCTGGCGAATGCAGCGCAAACCGTTGCGCCTCAGGGTTTTTTGGCCTATATGACCTGCACCTATGCCATCGAAGAAAATGAGCAGGTGAGTGAATGGCTGCTGGAGCGATTTCCTCAATTTCAGGCAGTTGAAATTCCGGCCTTGTCTGCCTATCGATCGCGTTTGACAGATCTGCCCTGCTATCGCATGTTTCCGCAGATGGGATTGGGGGCGGGTGCTTTTACCATCCTGCTGCAAAATCGAGAATCCTCAATCTCTAGGGAGATGACTGAATGTGGGCTTGCCACATTTCTGCAAGCAAATTCGAGATTAAGCGAAACCGGACGCAGTAAGGCAACCCTTTCAGCCAAGGACGGGATTTCATGAAGATAGCGTAACTTTTTGATAGAAAAAGAAACCCTACTCTTGGGTCACCCGGCATAACATATTAGAAGATTTGGTTAAATTGGATACATCTCTCAGAGCAATTCAGTAGGCTGCAAGCCCTAGGTTCCACAACCTAAATCTTCTGGTTTGCTGCTTGTGAAAAAGATTCTCAACTCCTGAAAATTGCTCTCACCATTTAAGCCTCATTTCACCCTTCGAGATAGCTCTGCCGAAAGATGAAAATGAGTCGAGTCTTTTCTATAACTGAGAAAGCATCAAGGAGACAGCAGCAATGAACGTCTTGGTTAAATCCCGGCTAAAAGAAGAGGTTGAAACCCTCGCTGCTGAGGCATTTCATCAACATTTGATCTCGGGCTATGGTGATGGAGAATACCCGGATGAATATCAAATTGTCATTCAGGGTAGACCCAAACACTTCACCCTTGAATATGCCCGATCGTTCCTCGCCAACCTGATCGAACACTCCAGCTTTGGAACTGGGCTGATTCGGTCCATGATTCGATCGGTCTAACGGTTTCAAAGCCTCACAATTCTATGGCCTCACAATGCATGGCTTTGGTGCTAAAGTCTGTTTCTCGCATCGGTAGTAATGCTGCTTGTTGCGAGCAACGGTAACTCTACTAACCCCAAAGCAGAGAAAATTATCCAATGATGCATTGTGTTGACAAATAGGTCTATCTTCGCTTAACTGCGCTCAATTGATAGGTTCTATCAACGTCAACCTGCCTCCTATTGAGGTCAGGTTTTTTTGTTGCAAATTGCAATTTGAGCAATCAAGAAATCTTATTGAATGGAGAAATATTTAGGGCAAGCATTGAAATTTTAGGAACGTTTCATCTTGCTTAAGAGATCTAGAATTTTAGCGCTCCCGGCTTTGAGCGATCGGTCTAAAACCCTTGCTATAGCTGGAGTAGGGTGAGAACTGGGTGAGGTTTGAGATGTTGAAGATGAACAGTTCAAAATAGAGATCAACTGCAAACTAATGCCATGGTTAGAGTTTCATGCCCTTTGCTTTAGTTTAAGAATCTTCTCAGGCAGTGATGTGTCACAATGTAAACGGTTTTGCCAACTCAATGAATTGTAAACAGTTTTGCCAACTCAATAAGATGTGATGGAGTAGGCGTTGATCATGGGACCAATCTATGAATATGCCTGGTTGATTCCGGTCTTGCCTTTGGCAGGAGCGATGATACTAGGGCTAGGTTTAATTTCTTTCAATCAGACAGCGAATCGATTCCGCAAAGGTAGCGCGATTTTTATCGTTTCTTTGCTGGGAGCGGCAATGGTGCTGTCTTTTGCGCTGCTCTGGAGCCAGTTGCAAGGACATTCTCCCTACACCCATATGATTGAATGGGCGGCGGCAGGAGATTTTCGTCTGACCATGGGCTACACGGTGGATCAGTTGACGGCAATGATGCTGGTGATCGTCACCACGGTTGCCTTCTTCGTCATGATCTATACCGATGGTTATATGGCGCATGATCCAGGCTATGTCAGGTTCTACGCCTACTTAAGTCTTTTTAGCTCTTCGATGCTGGGGCTGGTGGTAAGTCCGAACTTGCTGCAAGTCTATGTGTTCTGGGAGTTGGTCGGCATGTGTTCCTACCTGCTGATTGGTTTCTGGTATGACCGAAAAGCGGCAGCGGATGCCTGTCAAAAAGCATTTGTAACGAACCGTGTCGGTGACTTCGGTCTGCTTTTGGGGATGCTGGCGCTGTTCTGGGCAACAGGGACCTTTGAGTTCGAGCTAATGGGCGATCGCCTCGGTGAACTTGTGCAGTCCGGCATGTTGGGGTCAGGGTTGGCGGCGCTGTTCGCGATTCTGGTGTTCTTAGGGCCGGTGGCAAAATCAGCTCAAGTGCCGCTGCATGTCTGGCTTCCGGATGCCATGGAAGGTCCGACGCCTATTTCTGCCCTGATTCACGCTGCAACGATGGTGGCGGCTGGCGTGTTTTTGATCGCTCGCATGTACCCTGTGTTTGAGCATGTGCCTGCGGCGATGAATGTGATTGCTTGGACCGGAGCAGTGACTGCCTTTGTCGGTGCCACGACTGCAATTACCCAAAATGACATTAAAAAAGGTCTGGCCTATTCCACCATGTCTCAATTGGGCTATATGGTGATGGCCATGGGCGTCGGAGCCTATAGTGCAGGCTTATTTCACCTGATGACCCATGCTTACTTTAAGGCCATGCTGTTCCTGGGCTCTGGGTCAGTAATTCACGGCATGGAAGCGGTTGTTGGTCATGATCCAGTCTTGGCCCAAGATATGCGTTTGATGGGCGGCTTACGGAAGTATATGCCAATTACGGCGATCACCTTTTTGATCGGGACGCTGGCTATTTGTGGGATTCCCCCCTTTGCTGGTTTTTGGTCGAAGGATGAAATTCTAGGGGCAAGCTATGCGGCCAATCCGGCCCTGTGGGCGATCGGCTGGTTAACCGCTGGAATCACGGCATTTTACATGTTCCGCATGTATTTCAACACCTTTGAAGGCAGCTTCCGAGGCACAGATACCAGCATTCAAAAGCAGCTCAAGCTCGCCCAATTCCAAAAGATGGGCCTCTCGATGGGACCGGGTGCAATGAATTCGCAAGAGTTGACTCTGGAAGCGGATACTCACGACAACCATGATGACCATGGCGATCATCACCACAGCAACGAACCGCATGAGTCGCCCATTTCTATGACGTTGCCGCTGATGGCGCTGGCGGTTCCTTCGATTCTGATCGGGTTAGTCGGGACTCCGTTTGCCAACTACTTTGAAGCTTTTATCCATCCGCCCAGCGAAGTGATTGAAGGCATTCCTTCCGAATTTGAGCTCAGCGAATTTGTCACGATGGCAGGCAGCTCCGTTGGCATTGCTTTATTGGGAATTACTTTGGCTTCTCTTATGTATCTGGTCCGCAAAATCAATCCCGCAGCGATCGCCGAAAAGATTCAGCCACTCTACAAGCTGTCGCTTAACAAGTGGTACTTCGACGATATCTATGAAGTCCTGTTTGTTCAGGGGAGCCGTCGTCTCGCTAGACAGGTACTGGAAGTAGACTTGCGGATTGTGGATGGCCTCGTCAATTTAGCGGGTTTTGTGACGTTGGTTACGGGTGAGGCGCTGAAGTATCTTGAAACCGGACGGGCTCAATTCTACGCCCTGATTGTATTTGGAGCAGTTCTTGGCCTCGTGCTAATTTCCGGAATTACGGGATGAAGCGGCTTGTAGGGGGAACGATCGCAGGCATTATCCGGCCATCTCTTACCTCCTACCCCTCTGCTCTCCTACATAAAACCGCTATAAAAAAGCCACAATGAACACTGCTGATTTTCCTTGGTTAACGTTCTCCATCCTCTTTCCGATCGTCGCGTCTCTGGCGATCCCGATTATCCCTGATAAAGATGGCAAGACCGTTCGCTGGTATGCCCTGGTTGTTGGGCTGATCGATTTTCTCGTGCTTGTCTATGCTTTCTATACGCAGTATGACTTTTCCGACCCAGGGATGCAGCTTGTTGAAAGCTATACCTGGGTTGCTGCGCTGGATCTGAAATGGTCGGTTGGTGCAGATGGCCTATCGATGCCGCTGATCCTGTTGACCGGCTTTATTACGACGCTGGCAATTCTGGCTTCGTGGCCCGTAACACTGAAACCTAAGCTGTTCTACTTCCTGATGCTGGCCATGTATGGCGGTCAGTTAGGCGTGTTTGCTGTACAGGATATGCTGTTGTTTTTCCTGATGTGGGAGCTGGAGCTGATTCCGGTTTACCTATTGCTATCCATCTGGGGCGGCAAAAAGCGGCTCTATGCAGCGACAAAATTCATCCTTTATACGGCAGGTGGATCGCTGTTTATTTTGGTAGCGGGCTTAGCGATGGCCTTTTATGGCGACACGGTTACGTTTGACATGCGTGCCTTGATGTCGAAAGATTTTCCGTTACAGTTTCAGCTGTTAGCCTATACGGGCTTTCTGATCGCCTATGCGGTCAAGCTGCCGATCTTTCCTCTGCATACCTGGCTACCCGATGCCCATGGTGAGGCAACCGCACCCGTCCATATGTTGCTGGCAGGCATTTTGTTGAAGATGGGAGGGTATGCCCTGATTCGTATGAATGTGGAGATGCTGCCAGAAGCTCATGTTTATTTCGCGCCCATTCTGATTATTTTGGGCATCGTCAATATCATCTATGCGGCATTGACTTCCTTTGCCCAGCGCAACCTGAAGCGGAAAATCGCCTATTCTTCGATTTCCCACATGGGTTTTGTGTTGATCGGGATGGCCTCCTTTACTGACCTGGGCCTGAGTGGGGCGATGCTGCAAATGGTGTCGCATGGTCTGATCGGAGCCAGCTTGTTCTTCCTGGTTGGAGCCACTTACGATCGCACCCATACCCTGATCCTGGATGAAATGGGCGGGGTCGGTAAGAAGATGCCAAAAATCTTCGCCATGTTTACGGCTTGCTCGATGGCGTCTCTGGCGCTACCTGGCATGAGCGGATTTGTGGCGGAACTGATGGTGTTTGTTGGTTTTGCCACCAGTGATGCTTACAGTCTGCCGTTTAAGGTAATTGTGGTTATTTTGGCAGCAGTGGGCGTCATCCTTACCCCGGTTTATCTGCTGTCGATGCTGCGGGAAATTTTCTATGGTCCCGAAAACAAAGAGCTGGTAGAGCATGAAGTTCTGGTAGATGCTGAACCGCGTGAGGTGTTCATCATTGCCTGCTTGTTGATTCCAATTATCGGCATTGGTTTCTATCCCAAACTGGTGACTCAAATCTATGATGTGAAGACTCTGGCAATCACTGCTGAATTGAGAGATTCACTTTCCACCTTGGCAGAGCAGCAGACCCGATCGAAACCTTTGGCGTTAGGGGCGATGAAAGCACCGGCGATCAATTAATTCGATCCAACTGGATCTGCCAATCGAAGTTTGTTTTGGAATGAGATCGCTCTTGATCATAAGGGCGATCTTTTTAATGGCTGTTGCAATTTGATCGATATTGCAGTGTCGAAGCTGACTTCTGCTTGCAATACTCGTTCCCTGGCCTGAAGCAATTTTGAATGTTCGATCATTCTTGGTCTGTAGCGCTTGAGTACAGTCTTAATAGACATTCTTGCTTTCAACCCGGGTTGAGTACGATTGGAGAGATTCACAAAGTGAAGGATCTTCCCTGAAGCAAAACTTAGGGAAGATTTAGCGATCGCAATTCTTCCAACAGGTTACTTTTCTGCCAACTTTTTGCTAACTTCTCTTCTCACCTATGTCTCAACAGAATCATTCATCATCTCAACTGATCCCTGAAGCTGGGTTGAGAGCATCCCATTTTGCAGATTTAGTTCGACTCGCTCAAATTGTTTATGATCCCTCTGGTGGTTTGTCAGGACGATCGATCGTTGTAGATTGGGCGTCGATTGGCCTGCCGGAAGCGATTGTGATTGATTTAAAAATATTAGGACAACGATATCAGTTTGCCTCACCCCATATCTCGCCGGATGTGATCTGGGAGCAACTCACCCCAGCCAGTCGTAAATGGTTTGTGGAAAATCGAACCTTACTTGCTGAGTTGGAAGAAACGTTTCTGGCTCGTGATGAAGATTGATATGTGTTTCATCCATCGCAAACCTAGTTGAGTGATTGTATGAATAGGAATAGGAATAAGTGGTGTATGGATTATGAATTTTATTTGCAATCCTAAACCAACTCCTGCAAGACAATGCGCCGTAGAATTTCGGTGACTTCGGCTGCCATCCGGGCATCTGCTTGACGGGCCTCTTCATTGGCATCTCCTCCGGCTTGGGTAGTTAACAAGGCCATACTAACGGTTCTCAATATCCCAGGGTTTCCCTTAGCCCTTGGCCGCTTATCAATGAGTTGCACTAAGGCAACATAGCCCAACTCTGTGCGATCGCGCGAATCACTGCGGCCAAAGCCCAGTTTAGAAAGAATCACCACCGATTCGATCGCGCTGGCCAATCCCAAGGTGTCGATCGCCACATCAATGTAGCGGGCAGAATCTGTTCCCATGGCTCGAACGATCGCTTCCAGGCTATTCCATTGGGCATTGGGCAATCGGACCGCTGGTGGCAGATGGGAATGCCAACCCAAGAGGGAAACGGCTCGCGTCAGATCGTAGGTGGAGATCAAATTGTTGCCGATGTGGCTAGGATTCGGGGAATTCAGCACCAGTTGATTGGTGGGCTGATGCACCAAATTGGGATTTGCCAGCAGCGGCAGTTCCCCATAGCGCCCCTGAAATTCCAATCCGCCATTGCCGGTTAGCCGTTTTAACCAGCCGTCCAGTTCCGTGGGCGTGAAAAATTGCTTGAACATGGCGGCCACAGAGTTGGAACTGCCGATCGCAGACTGGTAGCTGACTAAATCTACCGCAAGCTGATAAAAGCTGTAGGGACCCACCAGACAATCACCCAAATTTGCCGTCGGCTTGGCAGCATTCGCTTTACTGGCCAGATTCAGCAGAGGAATAATTTTGGTGGTGCTCCAGAGCTGGGCTGATTGGGTCGCATTTTTGCCAAACCAGCGCGCCCACATTTCACCGTTGACAAAGCTACCTATACAAACGCAAGCTTGCTGAATATCAGAATGGAGAAAGTTTAATGCTGTGGCATCGATCGCCGGAACAGCGCCCAGGGCAGGATAGGGCTTAAAGCTGACGGTTTGGTCAGTGCCCGCTTGCATAGCCGTTTGACCTAAGGAAGTCGTATTTACCCCATCTGGTTTTTGCTGTAAGAAATTGGGAAATTCGCTGAGCTGAATGCCGTAGACTGAAGTTTGATAGCCGCGATCGAGAAAGGCTAACTTTTCAGCATTGAAGCCTGCTTCTTGGCGCAAATAGTTGTTGTAGATTTTTTGACGATCGGCAGCATGGGCCAGGATGAACTCAACTGGATCCGCGTTGATTAAGGCTTGGGCGAAAGGTTCGTCAAACACACCAGCATTCATGGCGGTGAGACCATAAAAATTGCAGAATTGGGTCAAGGCTGCTTCTGTTTGGCTATCATAGCGGCCTGTCACCCAGTTACCGGGCGGAAACAGCCGAAAGGGAGCAAGCAAGACTTGGATGTCGCACATCAAGCGACCCGATCCTTTCCACCGCTCAAACGGAACTGTGACTGAACCTTGAATGTCATAAATGCCGTTGCGCCAGGTGGCATATTGAGGTGGTACTTCTGGAATAGCGAGCGTGCGACAGAGCATGGCTGAGACTTCCGCTCTGGTGGCATTCTGAGTGGGCCGGAAAAAACGGACATCTGGATAGTTGACGATCGCCCGATCGGATAAAGTGGCCGCAGCAACTGCCCAACGGGTCCAGTCTGGGATTTGCGCTCCGTCTTCATAAAAATAGGTCAGCACTTCCTCGGTCATGTCAGAAGGTCGGAGGCCCAACGCCGTACTCAGCACGATAATTACCTGCATGCGCGGAATGGGTTGACTGTGTTGAAATGTCCCATCTGGATAACCCGACATCAGGCCACGTGTATAGGCCCAGGTGACGGTTTGGTGCGCCCAATGGGTGAGGGGAACATCAGGAAATTTGATCGCTGGCCGAACGGCTGGCATGGNTTGAAAACGCATTATTCATCAGCACCGCAAATTCTGCCCGCGTGATCGTGCCTTCCGGTCGAAAGCTGCCGTCTGGATAACCGCTGACTAAATTGCGTTGAGCGAGCGCCAAAATGCAGGCCGCAGCCCAGTGATTGCCAACATCTGAAAAACGCGGATTCCGTGCCATGATGCCGTCTCCTGATCGGTGCGCTCCAATCTTAATGGAAAGCAACAAAACCCAGGATAGGGGGTGACAACAAAATTCATTAAGGCGTTAATCGTTCCGATCGCCGCAATACTGCCATGTCTTCCTCATCCAGTTCCACAGGTGTACCGCTGCGAATCAACTCGGCAAAATCTTCGTTGGGGACCATGATACACAAAGCATAAAGGCGATCGGCTCCGGTATTTTCAATCACATGGGTTCCGGTTGCAGGCACCAGGATACTATCTCCGGCCTGGATAGCAACCGTTTTGCCGTCACAAGAGGCCAAGCCTTGACCTTTTAAGACAAAAAACATTTCGACTGCCATCTGATGCCGATTCGGCGGTGTTTTTCCACCCACATCAAAAATTTCAACACAATAGGTCAGAGACATGTTGGCAGTGGTGGGATCAAAGACGATCGCCAGCCGGTTGGTATCATGCGGGCTGATGCGATAAGCCTGATAATCATGGGGTGTTTTGACGACGGGAATGACGCAAGTCATTGAATTCATAAGACTCTCCAAAAGTTAATGGTTTATCCACTCGTCTACTCATCGATTCATCTACTCACTCATCCACTCACTCATCCACTCACTGGCACTGCCTGAATTAAAGTTTGCGAATCGCTGACAAATCCAAAACACTGATTGACGTTGTAAAACGTTGCTTGCAAGCAATAGGTAGGGGAAGTCGTTGCTGTGCAGTCCCGCAGCAAAATACAGTCATAGCCGAGAAAATTCGCGTCTTGCAGGGTCGTCATCACACACTGATCGGCATTAACGCCACTAAACAACAGGGTTGTTCTGCCAAGATTGCGCAAAATGCTGTCGAGTGGAGTATCCCAGAAGCCACTCATGCGGTATTTATCAACTCGAATATCGGTAGGTTCGATCGTCAATTCCTCAACCACTGCTGCTGCCCAACTATCCTTCATCAGCACAGGCGCGCCATTTTTCGGTAGCGGATCGCCCAGTCCAACGCCTGCTCCAGTCGGATTATAAACGTGACGAACGCCTGCTCCAATGTTCAGCAAATCAGACCGATTGCCCCAGTTAACCCAGAGGATTGGCACATTGACCGATCGCAACAAGGGCAGCAGGGTTTTGAGTGGCCCGATCGGATCGCGGGCTGGAGTGACATCAACCCCAATGTGGGCCAACCAACCATCCGGATGACAAAAGTCGTTTTGCATGTCAATCACGATCAAGGCCGTCTTCGCCAAGTCTAGCCGCAATTGCTTAGTTTCTGTCGTCAAGTCGATCGGTCGAGGTGGCAGCGGAGGTCGAGTAATATCTGCGAATTCAGCGTTGACGGCCCAGGCGTTGGGCGCAATTCCGAGCGATCGTAAAGGTTGATTCATATGCGAATGCCAACAGTGCGAATGCCAACAGTGCGAATGCCAACAGTGCGAATGCCAACAGCAAGCCTTTTGCTGTCCTAATGGAAAAGTGGGCATGGCCGCAGTAGTCAGGACTACGATCGATCAGCCCGATGGAAGTTCAGCCTATGACTCAATTGCTCCACAATAGGCGATCAAATCAATTTCCACTTCGCCTAAACCTGCTAATCCGGTGACGCCAACAGCAGTTCTGGCCGGAATATGGTTGGTGCTGAAGTAAGAGGCATAAATTTGGTTGACGGTGGGCAAGAACCGCATGTCAGTAATAAACACTCTGGCCATCACGACGCGATCGAAGCTGCTGCCTGCCTGTTCTAAAACAAGCTTGAGATTTTCCATCACCCTTGTGGTCTGTTCCTCGATCGACCCTTTCACGACTTGGCCGGTTTCCGGATCTTGGGCAAGTTGGCCCGTGACAAACAAAAAGTCTCCGGCACGAACCGCATGACAGTAGGGAGACACAGGCGCGAGAAGATTGTTGGGCAAATAAATCGATTCCACGGTGGCTTCAAATTTAAAGATACATGCTTGTAGAATCTATCCTGAAAATAGAGAGAGAGCCGCCAGTTGTTATTTCGGCTTAAGGATATTCGTGAGTTACCTGATCCAAAATGCGCTAATTCCAACGGAACAAGGTTACGAGACTGTCGATGTTCAAATTGAAGCCGATCGAATTGCCGCAATTGGATCCGAGCTCCCCATCAACAAAGGCCAACCCAACACCGTCATTGATGCCCAAAATAAGCTTTTGCTGCCTGGATTTGTCAATGCGCACACCCACTCTTCGGAAATGTGGCAGCGAGGTCTGATTCCACCCTTACCGCTGGAGCTGTGGCTGACCGATCTGTATGATTTTGCGCTGACTCCTGAACAAGTTTATTTAAGTGCTTTGGGAACCGCAGTTGAAACCCTACTGACAGGCGGGACCAGCGTTGTTGATCATTTGGTACCAATTCCAGGTCGAGAAGCTGAGACGATCGCTGCTGCCGTCCGAGCCTATCGGGAAGTGGGAATTCGAGCTTTCTTAGCTCCCTTAATTCAGGATGAACCCTTTGCCGCAGGATTGCCGCAGCGTGGAACGAGTGGGACCGCATTCAAGACCGATGCTCCAACTACTGAAGCTGTATTAGCGCTAGTGCAGGACGCCATTGAACAATTTCACCAGCCAGACGATCGGATCAGCATCTTAGTGGCACCAACGGGGATTCAGCTCTGTTCTGATGTACTGTTTGAGGGGTGTATTGAATTAAGCGATCGCCATAATCTTTGCCGCCATGCCCACCTGCTAGAAACCAAAGTTCAGAAAATGCTGGCTCAGGAGAAGTATGGTGGCTCTGCAGTTACCCATTTGAAGCAGCTGGGCTATTTGGGACCCCGCACGTCTTTGGCCCACTGTGTTTGGCTCAATGAAGCTGATATTGAGATTTTGGCGACCACTCAATCAACCGTGGTGCACAATCCCCTAAGTAATTTGCGTTTGGGTAGCGGCATTGCTCCTCTGCTGAAATATCGCAAAGCGGGTGTAAATGTCACCTTTGGTTGCGATGGGTCTGCTAGTAACGACTCCCAGGATTTGTTAGAAGCGATCAAAATCGGCTCAATTTTGCACAACCTCACTGATTCTGACTATAACGCCTGGATTACACCCCGTGAGGCGATCGAAATGGCTTCTCTGGGAGGGGCACGTGGGTTAAATGCTGCCGATCAATTTGGCTCGTTAACAGTGGGCAAAAAAGCTGATCTGGCACTGTATGACCTGACCAATTTTTCTCTACTGCCTTGCACTGATCCGATCGGTCTGCTGGTGTTAGGGCGACCCGCACAGGCAGTGCATAGTGTTTGGGTAGATGGCCAGCAAATTGTCTCAGCTGGACAAGTCACTTCAATTGATGTCAGCCAGCTTAAGCAGGAAATATTCGAACGCAGCCAGTGGCGGGCTGGATATTCTTCGCTTACCAGAGTGGCTCTAGAAGCGCGTTATCGAGAAATTATGGGACTGAGTCCAATCTCTCCTGATCAGCAATCCAGCTGATTTTTAGACACGTTTTTGATAAGAAAACCCCCAGCTCGTCACTAGGGGCGTCTCTGGAGTAAGGGTTACTGGCTTGATCTTGCCGAAGCTTGGTCCATTCTTAGTCTGACTAAAGATAGATTCTTTGAGAAGGATTGAAGGTTCAGGGTAATTCAGGCGAGCCCTTAGCGATCGTTCCTCACCCGTACAGCAGTGCCAGAAGCGGTGATCAGCAAAAGTGTGCCTGTCTCACCAATATTGATACTCCCCGTATCCATCTTGATGCCGATGACAGCATTGGCTCCGAGTGCATTGGCACGTTGTTGCAGTTCGCTGAGCACATCCTGGTGGCCTCGTTCAAAAACACGCTCATAACTCCCTGTGCGGCCTCCGATGATGTCGCGAATGCCAGCAAAAAAATCTCGCAACGCATTGGAACCGTAAACGACTTCTGCCGTCACAACGCCAAGATAGGCATCAACGATGGCCCCTTGAATGACATCAGTTGTTGCTAGAATCATCTATTGTTCTCACACGCACTCAACATTCAATGACATTAGCATTCCTGCGACTGACTGTAGGTAAAAAAGCATTGCTAACCGCAGGGCTTCTCTGTTTGGGCACCTGGGTATTCACACCCCAGTTGACTTATGCCCAACCTGCAACCCAACAGCTTTCGCCCGCAGATGAAGATCGACTGAATGATCTGCTGGAGCAAGGACGCGATCTGGTCCAGGCAGGTAAAGTTGCAGATGCGCTGGCGGTCTATCAACAAGCTGTGCAACTTGCCCCAGATAATGCTCGGATCTATTCTGCGATCGGTTTTCTACAAGCTCGACAAAACAATTTTGAGGCTGCGGTAGAGGCTTATCAGCAGGCAATTAATCTGGATACCAATAACGCAGATTTCTATTACGCTTTGGGTTTTAGTAAGGCCAATCTGGGCGATAACGAAGGAGCAGCAGAGGCTTATCGTCGCACGACGCAACTGCGTCGCAATGATGTGGAAGCTTATCTGGGTTTAGGGGTGGTGCTGTCGCGATTGGGGGACTATGACGGCGCGATCGCTGCCTATCAGCAGGTATTGGCAAGCAATCCCAACAATGGCCAGCTTTACGAATCAATTGGATCGGCCTATTTACAAGAAAAGCGATATCGCGAGGCGAATGATTCCTTAACTAAAGCAGCTCAACTCTTGCCTCGCAGCAGTACGGTTCAGCTCAATTTAGGGGTGGTGCGGCTCAATTTAGGCGATATTGCGGGTGGCATGCAAGCTTTGCAGCAAGCAGCAGCGCTGGATCCGCGCAATGGCTTGATTCATTTGCAAATTGGGGATGTCTATAAGGCTCAGGAAAATTTTGATCAAGCTCGCATAGAGTATGAACGGGCAGTTGCGGTTCAACCCAACCTGCGGGAAGCCCATGCAGAACTGGGACAGCTTTACCTGGATGAAGGAGACTTTCTGCGGGCGATCGTCGCTTATCGCAAAATGGTGGAACTTAATCCAGAAGACCCAGAGGCGCATTTTCAGCTTGGGGTGGCATTACAGGGACGCGATCGCAACCAAGAGGCCATTCGTTCCTATGAGCGGGCGCGGGATCTGTTTGAGCAGCAGAACAACTCAGAAGGCGTGAAAAAGGCAGAAGATGCGATCGATGAATTGGATTGATCGGGCGATTGCTGCCAGGAATCATCAGACTGTGGCATCCTAAGGGCATACTTCTGCTGATCTTTGCTGGAATCGGGTGTCTATGATGCAATTGGCGAGTAAGCTTCCCCGTTGGTTGAGCCTGGGTTTGGCCTTTCCTATCCTGTTTTTGAATGGTTGGCTGTTGTTGCGTTTGGTCGATCAGCTAGAGCCACTGGTCAGTATTTTGATTGCAGCCACCCTGATTGCATTTCTGCTCGACTACCCGATTCGGTTCTTGGAACAGCTAGGTGCAAGGCGATTGGTGGCAGTGGGCCTTGTCTTTCTTATCTTCCTGCTGCTGCTGGGCTTGTTGGTGCTGGTTTTGGGACCCTTAATTTTGCAGCAAGCCAATGAGTTGCTGACCAAGCTGCCTGAATGGATCGAGTCGGGGCGGCGGCAGCTCAGTGATTTGGAAAGTTGGGCCGCCACTCAGCAATTGCCGATCGATATTAGTGGGACTATTACCCAATCGATCGATCGCTTGACCAGCAGCCTCCGATCGTTAACCCGACAGATCGTCAATTTGTTGTTCAACACGATTGGTAGCCTGGTCAATATCTTTCTGACAGTTGTGTTTGCGGTGTTTTTAGTGTTTCGAGGGCAGTCCCTCTGGAGTGGCATCCTTGGCTGGTTGCCCACCGAATGGAATACCCAAATCCGTGAATACCTGCCGGATAATTTCGAGCGTTACATTGTGGGACAGGCTACCCTGGCGGCCATTCTGGCAACCTTGCAAACGATCAACTTGTTCATTTTAGGGGTGCCGTTGGCGCTGCTGTTTGGTTTTGCGATCGGCACAGCCAGCCTGGTGCCCTTGGGCGGTTCAGTTGGGATTTTTACCGTAGCGCTTCTGGTTTCGCTGCAGAATGTCTGGCTGGGTGCAAAAGTTTTGCTGGCGGCAATTGTGGTTAACCAAATTAGCGAAAACGTGATTGGTCCCCGGATTGTGGGCGAGCTGATCGGGCTCAATCCCGTCTGGATGCTGATCTCGGTGTTTATTGGGTTCAAGCTGAAGGGGGCATTGGGCCTGTTTATTGCTGTGCCGATCGCCAGCTTTATTAAAGGAACTGCCGATCGGTTCCGAGCCGCCAGAGCCATTCCAGCGGTGCTTTCTCTACCTGAAGGGACCAGTACCACCACAAATTGACTCTGATAGCCAAAGCTCTGATAGCCAAGGCAAGCCCAATTCTTGCAACTTATCCCCGCACCCGAAATAATCGGCCTTCTCGAATTTGCACAACTGGATGATGGGACTGCCGCACCAGGTGCTCATCGTGGGTAGTAACGATCACTGTAATGCCGATCGAATTGAGGCGTTGCAGAATTTTAATCACCTGGTGTGAGTTGTCTGGATCGAGGTTGCCCGTTGGCTCATCAGCTAGCAAAATGGGCGGCGTGCTTACGACTGCCCGCGCAATGCTGACTCGCTGCTGTTCGCCACCAGACAACTCATGGGGAAAGCAATTGGCTTTTTCCTGTAGCCCGACCATTTTGAGGGTGGGTAATAAGCGGCGATGGATTTCTTTGCGGGTAAAACCTTGGGCCCAAAGCACAAATGCCACGTTTTCTGAAACCGTACGACGCGGAATCAACTTGTAATCTTGAAAGACAATGCCAATTTGGCGGCGCAACTTTGAGAGCTGATTTCCTTTTAAGCCAGCCAGCGACGTGCCATTGACGGTGACATTGCCCTGGCAGGGCTTTTCTTCCCCATATAGCAATTTCAGCAAAGTTGATTTGCCAGAACCCGAAGGCCCTGTTACAAACAGAAACTCGCCGCGCTTGACCCGCAAATTGACATCCAGCAAGGCGCGACAGCCATTTTCATAGACCATATTCACCTGTTCTAGTTCGATCGCCATACTTGCTGGTGCAGCAGTTGGATCGGATTCAGGATCAGGTGGAATAAAAGGTTGGCCAAAGGGCGGAATCGCCGATCGATCGGTCGTGACAGACATGGTGCAGCCAGTAAGGACTCCAGAAAAAGAAACAAAATGACAGAGTGACCTGCATGCCTGCTAATTTTAATGCGCTTCCCTAAAAAGTCACTCAATTGACTAATTCTCTTCTGACCGAGTCCACCGCTCCTGTTGGCGAATCTAACAGCAAGGCTAATGCGTAATTCGATAAATTAACGATCGCCAAGCAAATTGTGGTAAGGCTAACATGCGCCGCCAGCGCCAGGGTTCTTGATAGAGGCGGTAAACCCATTCCAAATGGTTCTCTCGCAACCACCTGGGAGCGCGCGTTTTCGTCCCGGCCCAAATGTCAAAGCTGCCGCCAACCCCAATCCAAATTGAATGGGGACAGAGATGACGATGTTCAGCGATCCAAAGCTCTTGGCGCGGCACGCCCAGGCCCACCAAAATGATGCGAGGCTGCAATTGCTTCAACCGATACCTCAGCTCAATTTGATCGTCTGGTGAGAGAAAGCCATGCTCTGTGCCAGCGATCGTCAACCTAGGGATTTTGCGCTGGAGGGCCATCGCAGCGGAGTGACTGACACCCGGAGCACCGCCATAAAAGAAGACCGTGTTGGATTTCTCAAGTTGGGCAGCTTGACGTATCAGAGTTTCAGCCAGCTCAATTCCGGGACATCGCTGAACTGGTTGCCCTTGTAAAAACCGAAGATAGAGCACGACCCCGGCTCCGTCTGGAATCACCAGCTCAGCATTGTGAATGATGGCGGCCAAAGCTGAATTCTGCTCGGCCTGCATTGCCATCTCTGCATTCAGGGTGACTACGTGAACCCCCTGATGTTGCTTGAGCTGTTTCAACAGCCATTCAGTGTAGTTCTTGACCAAATGGACCGGAAAGCCTAAAACGGTAGCCGTCTGGGGCCGATCTTGAAGTTTCAGCATGCACTCCACTGCCAACCTGATATCCCCAATCATTATAGGGACCAACGTTCATTTCGGTGATGTTTTGATCATCAACCCTGTCCAAAAACTTACGCAAATTTGCACCTATGACAAACTAGCTTCATAGATTCAGGAATTTCCCCTATACAAGCGAAAGCCGGGGTAGACTCCCGGCTCCTGAAGGAATGGTTCTGCCTACTGCGGCAGCAATGGCAGTCAAACTTTCTGCCAGATTCACCATTTCCTCTAACGACAATGCTTGACGGGCATCCGATACAGATTGCTCCGGTTCGGGATGGCACTCGACAATCACACCATCTGCACCACAGGCGATCGCGGCTTTGGCCAAATCTGCGACTAACTCACGCTTTCCGGCTGCATGACTCGGATCGACGATGACTGGCAGATGCGTCAATTGCTTCAGTGCTACCACTGCACCCAAATCCAAAACATTGCGGGTGTAGGTATCGAAGCTGCGGATGCCGCGTTCACAGAGAATCACATTGGCATTGCCATGACTGAGGATATATTCAGCAGCCATCACGAATTCTTCGACAGTGGCGGCTAAGCCTCGCTTCAGCAACACTGGCTTGTTAATTTCCCCCAGAGCCTTGAGCAGATCGAAATTTTGCATGTTGCGGCTTCCCACCTGCAGCACATCTGCATAGGCCGCAATTTCCTCAATTTGAGAAATGGCCATGACTTCAGTGATCACAGGCAGCCCCGATCGTTGCCGGACCGCTGCCAGAATTTTCAAGCCTTCTAGGCCTAAACCCTGGAAATCGTAGGGAGAGGTGCGAGGTTTGTAAACACCGCCACGCAGTGCCTGTACCGGAGCCATGACCAAACGGCTCGCAACCGCTTCCATCTGAGCTTGACTTTCAACGGAGCAGGGACCGCCAATAATCAACAGATCTGAGCCGCCAACCGTGACATGGTCGCCAATTTGGACGATCGTTTGAGGACGGGCTTGAGTTTTGAGTGCGAGTTTTGCTTTTTGCATGGGAGTGTTCCTTTTTGATGGGAAGTTGTGTTGGAAGTAGTTGAAAGAAGTAGATGCACTAAAAAACCCGGTTCCTCTCGGTTCCGGGTTCCTGCCAATCAGCATGACCATTTCACCCGGCTATCGTCCTGGTCCAAAAATAAAAACCAAAAAACCAACTTGTGAAATGTGTCATAACGGCTGCTTGGAAGTGGATTGAGTCAGATTAAGTCGAGTCAGATAAGTCAGTGAATAAAACGAAAACCGCAGATTTGACTCTGCGGTTCACCAGGCTCCATACAAAATGGACTCACCCCTGGTGAACCTTCGTAAAGAACCAAAAATAAAAAGCTTGTTGAGCAGACATAGAATCTCTGGAAGAACCTTTAGAAAAACTTGAATAGCCTGTTAGTCCAATTACTACTGCTAACCCTAACAAAGAGCTTCAGCGCCGTCAACCCCCATTTTCGGAAAGTAAGTAGTAAATAGGCGCAAAAGCCGATCGTTCAACCGCCGATCGCAATGTTTGAAATACCGTATGAGATACTTAACCCAATGACATTAAGGCTGATACTGAGAATGACATCAATGGCGGCGTCAAGAATGACACAAGCCCTTCAGACGAATTGACAAATAAAAACCCCCAAACAGAACGTTTGAGGGCTGGAGTTCCTGAAAATCGTCACTAGCGATAATGATGACAACGAGACAAAAATATTACAAGGGGGGTGAGACCCATTACTGATTCGTGAAGGATTGATGAAGGATTGATAAAGGATTAATCGAGCGGGAGGTCAAACATCTTTAGAGCAAGAATTAAGGCTCTAGAACTGGGATTTCGGCTCGATCGAGAATTTTGGGAATTAAATCTTCTCGGCGAACAGCCATGATGTGAACGCCTTGACAGAGCTGCTGAGCCATTTGAACCTGTTCGGCAGCAATTTGCACCCCTTCCTCCAGTGGATCGGTCGCTCGTTCTAGCCGATCGATAATTGACTGGGGAATCTGCACGCCGGGCACGTTGCGGTTAATAAACTGGGCGTTTTTAGCCGACTTCAATAAGAAAATACCGGCCAAAATAGGTTTCTGACAACCTGCTGCCAGTTGACTCATAAATTTTTCAAGCAGGTCAAAATCAGAGATAAGTTGGCTTTGAAAAAATTGTGCTCCAGCCTCGAGTTTCCGCTCAAATCGACGCTGTAAGCCTGACCAACTGGGGCATTGAGGATCGATCGCCGCTCCCACAAACAGATCGGTTGCCCGATCGGGTAAGGCTTTGTCGTTGAAGTCTATTCCCTGGTTCAGTTTGTCGATCAATTTCAGCAGCCGCACTGACTCAAGTTCAAACACACTTTTTGCGGTTGGATGGTCACCTGCCTTAATTGGATCTCCTGTCAGTGCCAAGATATTGCGAATGCCCAACGCTTGGGCTCCCATCAGATCTGCCTGGAGGCCAATGCTATTGCGATCGCGACAAGCCATCTGACAAATTGGCTCTAACCCCTGCTGCTGCAACAGCACTGATGCGGCAAGAGAAGACATGCGCAATACGGCTCGGCTGCCATCTGTAATGTTGATAGCATGAACCCGCCCCTTCAGTAGAGCTGCCATTTCTAGCATATGGCTGGGATCTCCCCCCTTGGGAGGCATTACTTCTGCCGTGATCAGGAACTTGCCACCGTGGACCGCCTCCCGAAAGGAAGAGCTAGACTGGACGAGGGACGGAGATGATGAGGCGGAAGAAGTGACCATAGTAGTTTGAAGGTTTGGGATAGACAGCATTGAAATTCCGAGGGTTATAGCCAGTTAGTTCTGGCAAGCCACCCATCGATCGAATTGGGGGCGATCAACTATACCTATGAGTCTAAAAAAGCAAGAGCTATGCCAACAGGTGAACTGAGGGGGATTTATCACCTTTTTGGACAGGGATGCAGCTTTGTATTTTTTTGACAAACTATGATGTTTTTTCGACCAATGACTCGCAGATATAATCCGAAAGACTAGTTGATTGATGCCAATCTGCTGCACACTGGGAAAAATTGTGCCAATCATCCTGCTATGAAACGCATTGCGCTAAACGAATTGCCTGAAGAATCAGTTTCCCACAATCCAGCAATTNAAAAAAAAGGTGATGCTGCGTTTTGGAGATCTGCCTCACCTCACTAATTTTTCGCAAGCCCGATTTTCTCCTGGACAAGTAGCATCAGCCCATGCTCATAGCGACATGTGTGAAGTGTTCTTTGTGGAATCAGGGGAAGGGGTAATTCTAATTAATGGTGATAGGCATCCCCTCACAGTCGGCGTCTGCGTTGCCGTTGAGCCAGAGGAAGTGCATGAAGTCTGTAATACAGGCACAGAGGAGTTAGTGCTTACCTATTTTGGCTTGCGGGTTAACCCAGAGGGGTAAGTCAGCACGATCGACTCTCTACCAAGTTTTAGGAGAATCCAACCATGCGTATTTCAGTGCAATAGGGGGCTGAGCAATAGGAGTCTGAAAAGCCTGTTCTTAGACAAGGGTACGCTCTAGGGCAGCAGCATCAGGAATACAAAGCGTGTCGCGATCGCGCTGAATCAGCCCTTTTTTCTCTAACTTACTCAGTACCCTTGTAACAGTTTCACGCGCGAGACCACTAAGACTACTCAACTCCCGGTGAGGCAAATTGGGAATTTCGATCCCCTGTTCGCCGGGTTTGCCTTGGCCATCTGCTAGAAAAAGTAAAATATCCGCCACGCGCGACACACTATCGGATTCGCGTAGCCGCAATCGCCGATTAACCTGTCGCAGCCTACGGGCCATAAGCTGGGCTAAACGGATACCTGATTGGGGTTCTGTTGTCAGTAATTGTACGAAATCCTGCGCAGGCATGTTCCCGATAATCGTGGGCACCAGAGTGATTACGTCAGTCGAACGCGGCACCTCATCTAGCGCAGCCATTTCTCCAAACAGCTCCCCTTTGCCAAGGATGTTTAGCGTGACTTCCTTGCCGTCCAGGTTATAGGTGCGAATTTTTACCCAACCATCTAAAATAAAGTAAACCGAGCTACCCCAATCGTTCTCCAGCAGCAACACCTGATTGGGTGGATGAGTGCGCACGACAACATGAGCCAAGGCTGCTTCTACAATTGCTTCTGGTAGACCCTGAAAAAAGGGATTGGAACGAATTAATAAAGCGTCCCGCGTCTCACGGGTGGTATAGCGATCGTGCATGGAAACATGCTGCTGCGATGAGGTAGACAGAACTGAGATTTGAGCTTGACAAAGAGTGCAGGTAGGAATCAAGCTCACTGGGAATCGTTCTAATTCCAGCGTAGCCGATTTTTTCTTAGTTAGATTAATTAATACTAACCTAACAAAGCAGATACCGAAATCTGAGGAGTAATAAGGATTGCCCTCTCAGCTCCATACGGAAAGCAGCACCCTGACCCGAGATACGCTATACACCATTGAAGGCTGTGAAAGTTGCTTCAAGGCAATCGATATAGACGCATTAGAACTGGTCAAGCATGACCAACAAGGGGAATCCTCGCCAGCTTTAGGACATCATAACTTAGAGTCTGTCCTCCATTTGCAAAGACTTAATCAAGCTGTTGCGACTGCAAAACAACTGGAGTGATTTGAAACTTCAATTCCCCTCAATCACCACCGATACTGATGCTTGTGCCGAAGATGTCAGCATCTGTCAGATTCATATTTTGCATCGTTGCGCCTGACACATCGGCATGATAGATTTGGGCACGAGTTAGATTGATGCCATTTAGATTCGCATCTGCCAAAGTCGCGTTGGTAAGATAGGCATCCGTCAGGTTCGAATTAGCTAAATTAGCTCCAGTTAAGTCTGCCCCTTCCAGGTTTGACTCAGACAAATTGCTGCCTTGCAGGTTTGCGCCGCGCAGATCGGCTCCGATCAAATGTTGCTGACTCAGATCGGCTCCGCTTAGGTCACAGTTGGCACAGGCGCGAGTATCGAGCAATTGCTGGATGTCAGCTGGATCAAATGCTCGTGCTGGCGTGGAAAACAACAGGGTAGGTAGTAAAGCGATCGCAGCTAGATAGAGTTTCATAATTATCCTCCCTGGAAAGCTGATGGGTGATGCAGTCAACCCGGCAATTTTGATGAAATTGCTCAAGTTCATCTGAACATCAAATGCCTGCACTGAAATAGATACATCGCCCTTTTGCAGAATTCCAGAAACCTACTGACAAATTTGTCGAAAAGGTGATCGCTAGCCCAGAAAAGGGCACCGTATCCAATCTCAGGTGGTCCTACATCTCATTCCAGCCTAAAGCGAAACGACAGGGATGCACTCCTCCCCATGGGCGAATCGACAGCATTCTTCACATCTGCTGTACATCAACGGCTGCCATTGCCATCCAGTGTCAAATCGTAGTCTGACCAGACAGGACTGCTTGCTGTAATTTTGGCAGGAGTGCTTCCACATAGCTGGGCCACCCGATCACAATGGCTTGCTGATGCGCCAGGGATTGGAGGTTAATCGCATCGGGGGTGAAGCGTAACGGCTGTCCTGTCAGATCACAGCAAGTTAAGCCAGCCGCTTGAGCGATCGCCAAAGGCCCGGTGGTATCCCAAAGCTTGACGCGACCATTCAAATAGAGATAGAGGCCCGCCTGACCTTCCAGCACATGCATCACTTTCAAACCAAAGCTGCCAACACAGTTAAATTGCGCCGCTGGAATCTGTTGCTGAATCGCCGCCCCGAACCGTTTTTGATCTTTGTAGCCAACCAAAATGGGACAGAAGTGATTGGACGGTGGAGCGGGTTCAATCGGCTGGAGTGGCTGAAGGGTTGCATCACCCGCAGTTTGAAGGAAGATGCCTGTCTCTTTGCCGCCATAATAAAGCCGATCGAGCATGGGGGCATAGATCCAACCGAGCGCAGGCTGATGCTGAATTAATAACCCTGCCATCAAGGCATAGTGGGCTGAACCGTGGATGAAATCTTCAGTCCCGTCCAGTGGATCGATCAACCACAATCGATCGGCAGCGGCGGTAAACGCTTCCCAAGAGGCGGCATTTTCTTCAGTGATGACGCGATCGGTCGGAAACAGGTGATTGAATCCTGTAGTCAATTGACGATCGAGGGTGCGATCAATATCGGTGACGTAATCCTGACGGCCCTTTTCATAGACTTCAAATGTCTGCTGAGCTAATTCGGGTACAGCCTCTCCGCAGGTGCGGATTAACTGAATTACAGCCTGAATCTGATCGTTGGATAGCTGGTGCATGGAGACAAGGATGAAAGGAATCACTGCGAAGAATGTTGGAATCGTGCTGAGGGGTTCTAGAAAGGTGATCTAGAAAAATCTCCTGGCAACCGTTATCCAGATACTCTCTGCCATCCTAAAAGTTTTCGATCACATATTGCAGAATTCCGCGAGTAATGGCCTGCGCCAGCAAGGTGCGAAATTCCTCCGTTGCCAGCTTGGGGGCATCCTGTGCGCCTGTGACAAAGCCAACTTCTACCAAAGAGGCTGGCATATTGGTGCGGCGTAACACATAAAAGCGGGCCTCCTTGACGCCACGGCTATTCAGATTGGTGGCTTCCAGAATGCTTTGCAAGAGGATATCTGCCAGTTCTTCACCGCCACCAGAGCCATAATGATAGGTTTCGACACCATTCACATCCGGTCGGCTCATACTAATTGCATTGGCATGAATGCTGACAAATAAATCGGCGCTGGCTCGATTTGCCGTAACTACACGCGGCTCCAGGTCAATTTCTCGATCGTCCTGGCGAGTCATCACGACTTGAACACCCTGCTGCTGCAATAGGGCCTGCACCTGAAGGCTGACATCCAGCACAATATCAGTTTCGCGCAGCCCTCCAATGCCAACTGCACCTGGGTCGCGGCCCCCATGACCCGGATCGATCGCCACCACCACCCGTTTACTGGCGACATTGGGCAGTTGATTCAGCGGTGGAAACGTGCGACTTGCAGCCCGATCGCCTGGAGTGAATTGCCGTTGTGCCCGTCCTGAAAAAGCCAGCGATAGGGTTTGATTTTGTTGGGTGACATCCCCAAGCCGCACGCCTGGAGCAGGCTGGAGCGAAATGACTACATCTTCACCTACTTGCTGAGAACGGAGACGTAGCAGGGGACCATTGGGGCTAAGGGTCGGACTGCCCAGACCTCTAGCCAATTTTGCTTTGCTGAGACGAATTTGATAGCTGGCCGTGGTTTGGTCCCAGCCGCTGGTGTAGTTCGTAACCGGTCGATCGGTCTGAATCATCAGTCCCTGACCATCTGCGGTTAATGCAACGGATTGAACTGTGGCGGCTTCTACAAAGGGAGTGACTTGAATTGGCGTGCCCTGCTCATCTGATCGGCGCGATCGACGACTGGTTTCGGGAGCCCGTTGCGGCCTAGGTAACTGAATGCTCCAGGTGGTTGGATTGGTACCGCGTACCAGCACTTGAGATGGGTCTAACGTGTAATCCTCTTCCAGCTCAATCACGATACGGGCCACATTATCATCCATGCGGCGGACCTGGATTTCGTCAATGATGCCGTCTAGATTCTCTTTGATGCGGCGGCGTTCTAGTTCTGTATTTGGCAGATCGATTACAACTCGCACCGGATTTTGCAGTAACTGAACCGTTGGCTGCACCGGTTCATCGGTGGTGAAGGTGAGCTGATTTTGGCTTTGACTAAACTGCCAGGATTGTAGCTTTGCTGCTTCTGCCGAGAGCGCGATCGCAAAAATACTCAGCGTGCTCAGCAAGCCGGAGAAAAACCAGTGAATTTTCACAGTAAAGATTGTCCCTCACGGTCATCAAGGAAAGGAGTGAAATAGCGAGGTGAATGAAAGTGGGCAATCGGACCAGCGGAGCAAGTGTGAGGTTGCCCCATGCAAATAAAGGACGGGTGCTTAGGCAATTCTGTAGATTCAGTAGATTCAGGAGATGCCAAACAAGCTCAGACCCATCATCGGGTCCGAAGTGACGATGCTTACCCGGAATCCAACAATACCAGAGAACGTCAATCGAATTTCGCTAGCCTGCGAAAATTTATGCCCGGTGATGCTGCCTTAACCGTCAGGACTGCTGATTAGGGGTTGAGTGCCGACGAGTCAAACGGCTAAAAATGCCTGAATCAGGATTGCAGAGAAAGGCGAGGGCGAAAATAACAGAGGCGACCATGACAATCGCTGGACCAGAAGGCAAGTTCAAGTAATAGCTGAGGTACATCCCGCAGACGCTGGAAAATGCGCCGATCGCCGCTGCCAAGCCCATTACCTGATGAAACCGGGGCACCAGCAAATAGGCCGTAGCTGCAGGCGTAATCAGCAATGCCAACACCAAAATGACGCCTACTGTTTTCATACTGGCCACTACAGTAAGCGCCACCAGAATCATCAAACCCGTATTAAAAGCTTGAATTGGCAGACCTGCCGCCTGAGCGCCCAGCGTATCGAAGCAGAAAAACAGCAGTTCTTTGTAGAGCAAAACGATCGTCACCAAAACCACGATCGCAATCAGCACCACATCCCGCACTTCCGTCAAGGTTACACCCAGAATGTTGCCAAACAGAAAGTGATTCAGGTCGATTTTGTTGTCTTTTTGAATCAGCGTAATCAGCGTGATGCCCAATGAAAAGAAGGCCGAGAACACAATCCCCATCGCGGCATCTTCTTTAATCGTCGATCGCGTATGGATCCAGCCAATCAGTAGCGCACTGATCACGCCTGCAATAAACGCACCGACATAGAGATTAATCCCCAACACAAAAGCGATCGCTAATCCCGGCAGTAAAGAATGACTGATTGCATCACCCAACAAAGCCAAACGCCGCACCAGCAGGTAACTACCCACGACAGCACAAAGAACACCCACCACTACTGCGACCACGAGCGATCGCTGCATAAACCCATATTGCAGCGGTTCAATCACCAAATTGAGCATGGTCACCTCAGGCAACCCGTCCGGTGAAGAAGCTGACATGCCCACCATAGGCTTTAGCCATCGTCTCTGGGGTTAAGACATGCTGATGGGTCCCTTCTGCAATCAGTTGGCGGTTGAGAAGAAGCAAGCGATCGAACTGGGTGATGGATTCACCTAAATCGTGATTGACAACCATGACCGTTTTGCCCTGGCCTACCAGTTCCCGGAAGCAGCTAAACAGCACATCTTCGGTTTTCTGATCAACGCCAACAAACGGCTCATCCAGGAAAAATAGATCGGCTTCTTGCGCCAAAGCACGGGCCAGAAACACGCGCTGCTGTTGCCCACCGGACAGTTGACCAATGCGACGATTACGCAGATCGGCAATGCCCACCCGCTCCAGAGCCTCCATTGCCAGCCGCCGACTGGTAGCCGAGAACCGATTGAAATAGCCAGATTTGCGAACGCGGCCCATCATCACCACATCCCAGGCGGTAGCTGGAAAGGTCCAGTCGATTTGCGATCGCTGCGGTATGTAAGCAACCCGATCGAGCTGTTGGGTAAGCGGCTGATTCTGATAGCACACCGACCCCGACTCCAGCGGCACTAAACCTAACATCGCCTTGATCAGCGTACTTTTACCTGCCCCATTCGGACCAAATACGCCAATCAACTGACCGGGCTGAATTGAGAGATTAATAGAGTCTAGCGCCAGTAACGATCGATATCGCACGCTCAAATTACGCACAGTAAGAATGGGCAACTGGGCCACCCTGGATTCATTCGATCGCTGCTCACTCATGCTCCACCTCTCAAGTGCGTCCTGCTCCAACAACCCTATTTCAACAAAATGAAACGATTATGAAAAATCTTTTCTCTAGTTTATCTTAAAGATGAAAGAAGTATGAAAGGCACTGCACAAAGGTAGAAATGTTGAGCAAGCAGACGTTGAGCAAGCAGGCAAAATTAGGATGGACGGCTGCCGTCGCCGCATTCCTGCTGATGGGACTAACAAGCTGTGATGGATCAAAATCTCCAGATCGAGCAAATGCTAGCGATAGGCCGATCGTCGTTTCCACCAGTACCTTGATTACTGATTGGACCCAGCAAATTGGCGGGGATGAAATTGAGCTGATTGGAATCCTTAAACCAGGGACCGATCCCCATATTTATGAGCCTGTGCCAGCCGATACCAAAGCCTTTGAAACTGCCGATCTGATTCTATATAACGGCTATAACCTGGAACCTGGCCTGATTCGCCTGATAAATGCAGCCGGAGCCCAGGCTAAAAAGGAGGCTATTGGAGAAGTTGTCCCACCGCTAAAAATGCAAAAAGAAGGGAGGCAAGTGCCCGATCCGCATGTTTGGGGCAATGTCAAAAATGCAATTTTGATGGTGGAAGCGATTCGGGATATCTTGAGTGAGCAGTTGCCCGAAGACCAGGCGCTATTTAATGCCAATGCCGAAAAGCTGATCCTGCAACTGCGCCAACTCGATACCTGGATTCAGCAACAAACTGCAACGATTCCGGCCCAGCAGCGCAAGCTCGTCACCACACATGATGCTTTTCAGTATTATGCACAAGCTTATGGTTTGACTGTTCCTGGGACTTTGATTGGCATCAGTACTGAAGAGCAGCCCAGTGCTCAAACGGTACAAAAGCTGGTCGAAGCCATTCGGGGCATTGGGGTACAGACTGTTTTTGCTGAATCTACAATTAATCCTCAGTTGATGACTACCGTGGCTGAAGAAGCAAATATTAAACTGGCAGCGCAGAAACTTTATTCTGATTCGATCGGTCCATCAGGAAGTGATGCCGATAGCTACGTCAAAATGATGGTCGCGAATACGCAAGCGATCGTGCAAAATTTGGGTGGTCAGGAAGAGCCGTTTAAGTTCTGAGTGCTGGATGCTGAGTGCTAAGTGCTGAGCGATTTCTGCTAGGCCCGCAGCTCGATTAAGCCAACCAAGCCAAACACTAAGAAAAGGCTACCGCCGATTAGGGTAATGGTTCGTTCAGAAAGGCGACCACAAAGGAATTTGCCGCACACGACCGCGATCGCCGCACAAATGGCATGGCCGAGAATGGCCCCTATCGTGACGCCAACTGGATGATTCGCCGCAGCAAGTGCGATCGTTGTAAATTGAGTGCGATCGCCCCATTCGGCAATAAAAGTAAGGCCAAATGCCTCAGTGACAATGGCGGGCCAAGAATAGCGTCTGGCCAACTTTTCGTCAGAGGCTTTCACCACAGACAGAGCTTCTTCCTGCTCTTCTACGTTTGGTAAATCGGACATTTTGCGGGCATCCAAAAGTAACTTGATGCCAAATCCGAGAAATAGAATCGCTTCGGCCCATTGCACATAAGCCTGGGGCAACAACGTGGCAACCTGCCCAAACAGCACTGATAGAACTGTCATTAGGGCGAGAGCGGCGATCGCCCCAGCAAATACCAATCTGCGCGGATGGCGGGTTGCCAGGATGGCGGCGATGAAGAAAGTCTTATCGCCCAGTTCTGAAATGGTGATTAGTAAAAGTGCTGCGGTGAAAGCAGATAACATACTCAAGCTCCTCGTCTTCAAGGGATCGGATGCGAGTAAGCTTGATGAACCTCATAAGACTCCACCAAGCTCACATCGCGTGAACTTAGTGAAGGTCTCACTTACTAATCGGTACGTCTGGAAATCAGCGCTGAAACTCGAAAAACGACTCTCTGGTCTGCACTGGATACCCAGGGATACCGACTCGTCACTTAAGCCAGGTTCATCACCAGTATGTTGACTTAAGCCATCTGAACGTCCGACTCATGGAAGTCTTGGTATCAGGAGCTACTCCCCTTCATTTAGTTTGAATTTATCCAATCGGCGTAGCCCTGTCAATAGCAATAAGCAAAAAGACTCAATCCGATCGGCTCAAATCAGCCTGGAAATTTAATAAGTTACAATAAGTAATGACATTGACAATCAAAATTGTCATGATTAGGATGGACCTATGCAATTACTCCAACAGTTCGCTCAAATCCAGTCGCAGTGGACGCTGGAGGAATTTGTCGAGGTTGTCAATGAGCTGCTGCCGCAATTTTTGCCGCTGCCAGAAGGGGAAACTCGCATTCTTGAGGCCGTAAATCCTCGATTAGTGCGGCATTACACCACCCAAGGTTTGCTGGATAAACCCCAGCGATCGGGCCGGGAGGTGCGGTATGGCTATCGTCACTTGCTGCAGCTCTTATTGCTGCGCCGCCTGCTGATGGAAGGCTATGGCAGTGGGGCGATCGAACGGCTGAGCTTAAGCCAATCTAACGCAGAGTTAGAAGCGTTGTTGCAGGGTGGGGTGCAGTTGAAAGCGGAAACGGCCAATCCGGCTCTGGCTTTCCTTCAGCAAATCCAGCAACGCCAACAAAATTTAGATGCTGCCGCGCCCAGCCCACCGCTCGCTCAAACTGATCCTAGGATACCTCCCTCTGCTGCGGCTCCTGCTGCTGCGACTCCTCCCTCTGCGGCTCCTGCGGCTCCCCAAACTGTGCCAAATAAGTCTCAGCGCTGGTTACGGGTTGAAGTGCTGCCCGGTTTAGAACTCCATATTCGGGAGGATTTTGTCTATCCCAGCAGTCCCTATGAGCAGCAAAACCTCCAGCAACTCATTGCTGACCAACTATCCATCCTCACCCCTAATCGGAGGCGATCGTCATGACATCCTCATCCCCTCAAATTGATTTGATTCCCCTGCGGGCTGTTTTAGCGTCTGGTCAACCCACCACGCTAGATCTGGTTGTGAAAATCACGCCCCCCGCTCCCACCGTTGAAGTCCAGCGTCCGCCGCTCAATTTGGGATTGGTGATCGATCGCTCTGGTTCGATGACAGGTGCAAAAATCGACTATGCCCGTCAGGCCGCCTGCTATGCTGTCGAACAGCTTTTGCCAACGGATCGGGTCAGCGTCACCATTTTTGACGACCGGATAGAGACGATCGTACCTTCTACACCTGCGCTTCAAAAAACGCCGATTCTACAAGCGATTCAGCAGGTTTCAGCTCGTGGCTCTACAGCCCTGCATGGAGCGTGGATCGAGGGTGGGATGCAAGTAGGACAACAACTTCAGCCCGCCTGGTTGAATCGGGTGATTTTACTGTCTGATGGGTTGGCCAACGTTGGGGAAACCAATCCTGATGTGATTGCTGCCGATGTGCATGGACTGTCGAAACGCGGCATTAGCACTACAACGATGGGCGTTGGCAACGACTATAACGAAGACATGCTGGAAGCGATGGCTCGCAGCGGCGATGGCAATTTTTACCACATTGAATCCCCGCAGCAGTTGCCCAGTATTTTTCAAACGGAGCTGTTTGGGTTGATGGGAACGATCGGTCATCAAGTCAGTTTGGGCATTGAACCGCAATCTGATGTTGCCGTTGTTGATGTGTTTAACGATCTCGATCGCAATCAGTACGGAAGGCTCCAGTTGCCAAATTTGATTGTTGGCATGCCGATTTTGATTGCGCTGCGGTTGAAAGTTCCAGCTCTGACTGAATCAACTGAGTTTTGTCGCTTCCGCTTGGCCTGGAATGACCCAAATCAAGCAGGACGACAAGTGTTACGGGTGAGTTTGCGGTTACCGATCGTCCCTGGGACTCAACTCGAAGAATTTCCGCTCAATCCGATCGTCCAGGAACAAATTGCGCTCTTATTGGCAGCCAGAGCCAAGGCTGAAGCTGTGCGTCAACTGGATTTGGGAAATTTTGCTGAAGCCAGCAAGTCACTGCAATGTGCTCAACAGGCGGTTGCGGCGGCCCCAGCTTCTGCACTCACCCAAACCGAGATGCAGCGATTGCAGGATCTCGACAAAGATATTACGAATGGGGAAATTGCTCGATCGCGCAAAAATGCCGTTTACCAGCGTTATTCCAGCGAACGCAGTCGGCCTGTTTAGCAGAGACTTAATGCTCAAATACACCGCCCTCGATCGCATCTTCGTTGATGGGGGCGATGTAGCGGGCATTGGCTCTTACATAACAAATGCCAGGTTCACCAATCATCAATGGATCTGTGCCGCTGACTCGCAGCCAGGGTTCGCCTGCTGTAAAGACGATCGCATCCCCGTTCCTCTCCTCAAAAACGGCAGTCAGCACCGCACCTGGTGCCACTCTTAGACGCACTGCGCCATTGGGTTGCGATCGACAGTTGAGATAAGTCGGGTCTGGATCGACGACCAACCACTTGCGGGTTGGGTAAACATTGCCACGATTGCCGAGTTGGAGGGCTGTTGTAAAATTGCCGTTTGCATCTGGAGCCGGAACACCTGCCATTTGAGCAAATGCTGTCGGACTCAATAGCACGGTAATGGCTGCCGCCAACCTAATCATCCTCCAATCGATCATGGCTCCTGAATTGCCTTTCCCAAGCATCTGGGGAATGAATCGGTGTGCCTAAGATGCAGAAGTGAGAACGCCATTTAAGAAGATATCTGCCATACCTTCCGCCATTTCCAGCATGGCCTGCGGCGGGGCATCACCCGGCATAATGGTATCGCGGCTGAATCCGGCGATCGTAAACATGCCTAGAAATACCTGAGCGACAATGCGGGGATTCATGCGGCGATAAATCCCTTGATCCATGGCCGTTTCAAAAAAAGCTTCTGCCACATCGGTCATTTTGGCGATCACATCCGTTTGGATTTGCTCTCGCAGGTCGGGGTGAAATTGTGCTTCCATGAAGCAAACTCGGAGTAAATCAGCATTTTGGTGCAAATTCAGCATCCGCTTCCGCATGACTTGAGCAATCGCTCGATAGCTGGCCATTTCGCTCAGTTCCGTCAGCAAATCCGTCAGAATTTCGACCCAGCCTTGCGTCGCCACTTCCACTAAAATCGCCTTCTTGCTCTCAAAATGGCGGAAAATGGTGCCCTCTGCCACCCCTGCTTCCTGGGCTAAATCGCGCGTTGTAGTGCCGTCATAGCCGCGTCGAGCAAACAACTTCCTGGCAGCTCGCAGAATTCGAGCTTGGGTTTCTGCTTCACTAGAGGAAGGTACGGAAACAGGACGCATAGTTATCAGGTGTCGATACTAGGATCTACTAGCCGATATTAGCCACATTACATGGAAGAGTGATTATCTAATCCGCAAAACTTTACAGAACATTACGTTACTAGAGCCGCCGACTGCCCATGGGATTAAATTGTCCATGTTCTAATTCATGTAGCAGCATGGCCTCGATCGACTCCACATCACGGGGCTGGGAGAACAAATAGCCCTGAGCATATTCACATTGCAGCGATCGCAATTGGGCCAGCTGTTTTGGGGTTTCCACGCCCTCTGCCACCACTTCCATGCCTAAATTCCAGGCCAGCGTAATAATCGTTCGGACGATCGCCAACTGTTCCCCGTCGCTATCCACACGCTGGACAAAAGAACGGTCAACTTTAAGGGTATCGATCGGTAAACGATGCAAATAGCTGAGGGAGGAATATCCGGTGCCAAAATCATCGATCGCTAACTGAATGCCAAGCGCTTTGAGCTGAGAGAGGGTGGCAATGGCCGATTCCGCATGACTCATCAACACACTTTCAGTAATTTCAAGCTTGAGATATTGAGCTGGCAGCCCTGTTTCAGTCAGGATTTGTTGCACCAAATCAACCAGGTTGGGCGTAAATTGATGGCTGGATAGATTGATGTTGACTGTAAAAGGTGGCCAGTTCGGAAACTTCTCCTGCCAGCGGCGCATTTGGGCACAGCCCTCTTTGAGAATCCAGCTGCCGATCGGCAAAATCAGCCCCGTCTCTTCTGCAATTGGAATAAACTTCACGGGTGAAATCAATCCTTGCTGAGGGTGCTGCCAGCGCACTAAGGCTTCAAACCCAACCAAGCGATTCGTCCGGAGCGAGACGATCGGTTGATAGTACAGCTTGAGCTCTTGTCGTTCAACCGCTCGCCGTAAGTCGGTTTCCAGTTCTAATTGGGCGACAGCAGAGGTATGCATGCGGGGATGGAAAATTGCGTAGTGTCCCCGGCCCTCATTCTTGGCCCGATACATGGCTAAATCTGCGTCACGCAGCAGGTTTTCTGGATAAATGAAGCCTGTGGAGCTGAAGGCAATGCCAATGCTGGCGCTGGTAAAAATATCTCGGCCTTCAATACAGAAAGGAACCGCCAGCTCCTGCAAAATTTTCTGCGTAATTGCGATCGCTTTATCTTGCGTCTGAATATCTTCTAGCAAGATCACAAATTCATCTCCTCCCAAACGGGCGATCGTATCCTGGGGACGGAGACAGGTTGCTAAACGTCCTGCAATTTCATTTAAAAGCTGATCGCCGATTTCATGGCCTAAGCTGTCGTTAATGGTTTTGAACCGATCGAGATCAATAAACAAAACGGCAAATAAATACTCGGGTCTATGGTTCGCCAGTTCGCCAGCCCGCCTCAACAATTCGATGAACGAAAGTCGATTGGGCAAACCCGTGAGTGAGTCATAAAGCGCATCCTGAACCAGTTTTTCCTCAGTTTGCTTCAAAGCGTTGATATTGGTTTGAATCCCTACCATCCGAGTGGCTTGGCCTAGGCCGTTCCGCATTGCTTGGCCTCGCGTTAATACCCAGCAATAATTGCCATTCTGATGCAGAATGCGATACTTGCTCTCGAAGCAGGACTGTTTCCCTTCTAAATGAGCAGCCAGCGATTGTTTCACCCAATAGAGGTCTTCCGGGTGGATCCGTTCAAACCAGACTTGCGGATGACAACGCAGTTCGATTTCTGGATACCCCAGCATGCGCTGCCACTCGATCGAGAACACAATTTCGTTAGTGATCAGGTTCCAATCCCAAATGCCGTCACTTTTGCCTTGAAAGGCTAGCAGATAGCGTTCCTCATGCTGATTCAACGTTTGGATCGTCTGTAAAAGCTGTTCGTTCTCTTGAGTCAGATGGTCAACCTGTTGCAAAAGTTGGATCCGTTCGCTGGCGCTTTGCAGCATGGTATTGAGGATCTCAGGTGTGAGCTGGGTCAAATCTAGCCACGTCAGGCCGTCTGGTTGTAGTGGTATCTCGGCTTGTAGTGGTATCTCGGCTTCTGGCCGATGGGTGAGTAAAATTGTTGCCAGGGGACCATTCGCCTGGATGGTTTGGTGCAGGTGATCCCAACCGATTTTCTCGGCGATCGTCTGTCCAATCAAATAAATTTTGTGCGATCGCTGTTCGATGGAATCGAGTAAAGCCTCACGGTTAGTTAAAATATCGAGTTGATAAGGATTTCCAGGAATCTGAGCAATCAAGGTCTTGATCAGGGCAGTGCTGTCTTGATCATTCTCAGCAAATAAAATTTGGACTGGAGGGTTGCACATAACGCACTTAATAGCTTCAGAGAACTAGACAGGTATTCTGAAAAGACTCTGCTTAGAATTCCCGCAAACGGCTCGCTGCGCTCAGAAATTCGCTTCTGATTAGTGCACACGCTCTGCTGAAAAACCCCTAATTAGTCTGCTTGAGTTGACCGAATAAGTGCTGAGCAATAAGCTTTGACTAAGGCATCAATTCCCGTAATTGCCGTACCGACTACGACTGCATAAGCACCGAGATCGATCGCCTGCTTTGCCTGATCCGGAGAGGCGATTCCACCCTCGCAGATCACAGGCACAGAGAGTTGCTTGACCATTTCGGCCAGCAGTTCAAAACTGGGTGGTGATTGATGTTGGGTTGCAGCCGTATAACCATAAAGGGTCGTGCCAACCAAATCTGCACCCGCAGCTACAGCCGCAATGGCAGCCTCTAAGGTGTCCACATCGGCCATGACGGGTTTGCCTAAAGTTTGATGAATTTGCTGAATCAAAGCGGCCAGGGTTTCTCCATCAGGACGATCGCGATCGGTGGCATCAATGGCGATCACATCTGCTCCAGCAGCTGCAACGGCTTGAGCATGCCTGAATTGGGGCGTAATGTAAACTTCATATCCAGAAATTTCCTGCTTCCAAAGACCGATGATCGGGCAGCTTACTCGTTGTCGGACGGCCTGGATATGGGTTGGAGTATCAATTCTGACGGCAACTGCACCTCGTTGGACGGCTGCTTCTGCCATCGCCGCAATGACGCTAGGCTCATGCAGCGGCGAGTCGATTGGGGCTTGACAAGAAACCACAAGGCCCTGGTAGAGGGATGGAACAACAGAGTTGGCAGTCATCGAAGATAAAATTCCCAGTTTCACAAATCAATCATAAATCTTGATGGTCTATAAATATTTCTCCGGACAAATTGAATCAGTTTTCTGGGAATCTAGACTGAAAGATGTGATCGGTTACCGTTGATTTTAGGTCAATCCCCATGACGCAAATATTGGCAGGTGATACTGGCGGCACTAAAACCGTCTTGCTTCTCGCAGAAGTCCACGAGACTGAACTGGGCGCAACGCAAATCAAAGCCCTCCATCAGCAGCGGTTTGTCAGCGCTGAATTTCCAGATTTGGTGCCCATGGTCCGACAATTTTTTGATGCAGCTAAGGCCGCAACTGGCAATCCCCCTGCTCCTGAACAAGCCTGCTTCTCGATCGCCGGACCTGTTGTCAACAACACCTGCCATTTGACCAATCTGTCCTGGCTGTTAGATGGCGATCGTCTAGCCCAGGATTTAGGCATTGCTCACGTGCAGTTGATCAATGATTTTGTGGCCGTTGGGCATGGCACTCCTGGCCTGGAAGCCAACGATCTATGTACTTTACAGACTGGAGAATACCGTCCAGATGCGCCCATTGCCCTGATTGGAGCCGGAACCGGACTGGGACAAGGTTTTTTGATTCGAGAAGGCAAACAATATCGCGTATTTGGTTCAGAAGGCGGCCATACGGATTTCGCGCCGCGATCGGAACTGGAGTTTCAGTTGCTGAAATATTTGCGAGACAAACTGAACCTCTCGCGAATTTCGGTTGAGCGCGTGGTTTCAGGTATGGGCATTGCGGCCATCTACCAATTCTTGCGCGATCGTCAATCTATTGGGGAGTCTCCGGAAGTGGCAGCGGCGATTCGCACCTGGGAGCGGGAAGCAGGTCTGTCTGAAAAAACGGTCGATCCGGCATCGGTGATCGCGATCGCTGCGACCCAGCAAGATCCTCTCTCCAAGACAACCATGGAATTGTTTGTTGACCTCTATGGGGCGGAAGCAGGCAATTTAGCCCTGAAGCTATTACCCTACGGCGGCCTTTATATTGCAGGGGGTGTGGCAGCCAAAAACTTATCGCTGATGAAATCAGGCATTTTTATCAGCGCTTTGATCGACAAAGGTCGCATGCGTCCTCTAATGGAGCGAATCCCTGTACATGTGATTCTCAACCAAAATGTGGGGTTATTAGGAGCAGCCCGCTATGCCGCGAGGTTATAAATTGTCTCGACTGAACGATTGGCAAAAATGAGAGCAAACGGTCGGTGTGAAACAGAGTACTCCGCGTTTCTGCGCCACGCCAACCGATGCTTAAGAGACTGAGCCTTGCATCTCAGCTTGTCAGATTATGCTGTGACTAAAGCCGCAGCTGGATTCAAAGACTCAAGGTTGGGTTGAGCCGGCGTTTGACCTTTACAAAAGGCAAGTTCAGCTTCGATCTCATAGACTTCTGTCCAAGCATCCTGGACTTCTTGAGCTTCTGCACCAAGGGAAGCATTGAGCGATCGCGCTTTATCAATTGCTTCCTGTAATACACGCTCTAGAATGGCAACTCTGGGATTTTCCAGAAAATCGCTCTTGGTCAGAATGTCTGTGAGAGAAATGATGCCAATCAACTCATCCTTGATGACTGGGGCACGATCGATACCGACTTGACCAAATAGTCTCGCGACATATTCTACCGCCAGGTCAGGATTGACAACCACGCAGGGTTTGGTCATCACTTCATAGACCTTGACTTGCTTTGGATCTTTGCCATAAGCAACGACTTGGCTAGCGATATCTGTATCGGTAATAATGCCATACGCATCATCATCACTGCGGCGTTCTACAATCAGAGAATGTAGGCCACGCAATTTCATGAGGCGAACCGCATCAGCAACCGTTGCAGAACCACGAACTGTTGCGACATCTTCAGTCATTACATCCTTTGCTTTCACCATCTGGAATATTCCTCCTTGTTATCAATGGCTGGATGTTCCAGATACCTTCTAACTGCTCTTGCTACCGCTATTAGCAACCAACTGCAAGTGGGCTATGCGTATAGCAATTCTTGGGACAAACTCTGGAGCAAGCTTGACAACCAATGCAATTATCTGAATTTGCAATTGTCATCACTTTCCGTTCAATCTCTTCTCCATCTTCGTCTTCTACAAACTCTCCATCTTCATTTAAAGCTTTTAAGGATAAAACATCTCGACCACATACCTTAAAGCATCTACCGCAGCCAATACATTTAATTTGGTTGATCACCTGCACGAATTGCGGCACCCAAGATTTGCCCCCCAGGGTGAGACCTGTTAGTGTTGTCATTGTTGATAATTCCTCTCTGGTTGAGTTAATCCGATCTCTAAGTGATATCTACGAATGATGTCTACAGCGGTGAACGGCGATCGAGCGGGCGAATATAAATGGCTCGAATCAGGGTTTCGTCTAATGCAAAGCGTTGAAATCCAGTTGCAATAATGAATCGGGGAAAGCGCTGCTCTAATCGAATGGCCATGCCAGGGCGAAGATCCATTGACTTCAGTTTTCGCGCAACCGCGTCGTTCGTGTTGCCAAATCCAGTAATGATTCCTTTTGCACCCACTTTCAGTAGCTTCAGAGAAGACCCAGTCACGGTTAATCCTTGATTCATGGCGATTTACTCCAAGCTCGATCGCTAAATATTTGCAAACGCTGTCTGCTTCGGGCAGAACTAATCCTTAAACGAGGTAGGCCTCTTGATGGGTGCGGATCGTACAGTCTGATTTGGGGTGGGCAACACAGAGCAGCACAAATCCTTTTGCAACTTGCTCATCATCTAAGAAGGTTTGATCAGATTGATCAATGTCACCTTCAACGACTTTGCCAACACAGCTAGAACAAGCCCCAGAACTGCAAGAGAAGGGCAGATCCAGATCGGCATCTTGTGCTGCTTCAAGAATGGTTGTCTCTTCATCGACTGGGATCGTCAGGTCGATGTTATATTTTTTGCTAATCAGCCGAACGTTGTAGGTCGTCATTGTCTTGTTCTCTAAATGGGTGATGGGGTATTTTTTCGGATCGGTCAGTTCACAGGAATGAATTTCGGGTGTGTCAGTGGGGATCTGTCACCGATGCCCTGATGGTGTGGGATTAGCTGCAAGGAGTCCCTTCAGGTGAACAGTCTCCTGCTTTGAAAGATTGGCCGCAACCACAGGTATCTGTTGCGTTGGGGTTGCTAAATTTGAAGCCGCTTTCAAGAATTCCTTCAACATAGTCAATCACGACCCCGTCTAGCAGAGGCGCACTGGTTGGATCAACAAAAAGACGGACTCGGCCTTGCTGGGTGACAATATCCCCTTCAGCAGGGGATTGATCGATGTTGATCGTATATTGATAGCCACTGCATCCCCCATCTGACACACCAACTCGAATCCCTTTGTCCGAAGTTTTGTCAGCGGAGCCTTGCAGAAAAGCACGTAACCGGAACTCTGCTTTTTCTGTTAACGTAATCGACATGATCTAGTCTCCTTGAATAATAAAAGGGCGTTATCGCGAGTAAACTGGATATTTTGCTTGCTGGATGGTTTGAGTTGGGAAATTTAGACTGATCGAAAAAAGAGAAAATTTGGTCGATCGGGCTAATTCCCTGAATCAGCTAACCGTCAGTAATGACGATCGATCTACTGAAAGAGAGTGCGATCGGCTACTTGGCTGACTGCAAACGGGACAATTTGGATCGTGATAAGTGCGTCGCTTGGCAAATTCCATTCGATCCAGATCCATCGTCAGCAGTTCAGACAAAAGCGGTGAACTAAATCCAGTGACGAGTTTGATCACCTCTAAGGCTGCTAAACAGGCCAGCGTTCCAGAAACGGCACCGAGTACGGCAAAACCTCGTCGATCCCATTCTGGTTTTTCGGGAAATAGGCAAGTCAGACAACCCGTTGTGCCAGGAACGATCGTGGTTAGATAAGCCTCCATGCCATTCATCGCCGCTTCCACCATCGGCTTCTGCCAGCGCACGCTTGCGGCATTCAACAAATCCCGCTCTGCAAAGTTGTGGGCACAGTCCAATGTAATATCTGAGTCATGCACTAAGCCATCGACATTTTCCGGTGTCACATAATCAAAAACGGCTTCGATTTCTACATCCGGATTAATCTTTGCTAACGTTTCCTTGGCTTTCAAAACTCTCGGTTTGCCAACCCAATCGTCGGTCATTAGAACCTGTCGATTCATATCGTCCAAGCGCAGTTCACCGCCTCGAACCAGAATCAATCTGCCGATTCCCGCAACAGCTAGATAAAGAGCAGCCGTACCACCCAAACCACCAACTCCTGTCACCAGGGCAGTGGTTGATTTAAGCCGTTGCTGAGCTGCCTCACCAAATTGGGGCAACATCATTTGACGCCGATAGCGTTCAAGTTCGATCGAGGAAAGAAGGGTCATGCTTGCTCCTGAGAGTTTTGAAGGGCCAAATTGCTAGGAAATGGTTTTGCGTTAGCTAATTTCGCTCAACATCACCACGTTTTTGGGTTTGTCGTGAAAGACCTTAAACAGCTTTTGTTCAACCCCTGTAGAGGTCAAGAACAGATTGTAGGAATCCACCAGAGCCTCCTGATATTTTTGCAGTCGTTCTGCATCACTCAGCTCTGAAATTGCGTCAATTTGTCTGATCTGATTGGAAAATTTCTTCAGAATATGTAGACGATTGACATTCACTGTAGTTGGATCGTAGGAAAGACCGAAAAACTCAAAATACTGTTCAGCGTCAGTGATTTGTTTGAATTCAGCTAACGTACCTGTCATGATGCCTTGTCTCCTTGTAACGTCGCAAGCTGTTGTTTCATCTGAGTAATTTGATGAAAGATCGCATAGGTTTCCCCTGCAACATCCATCAACTTTTCATAGTCAGTCGGTAAACCTTCGGCTAAATCGTGCAGATCCATTTTGAGTTGCCCTGCTTTGCTGTTGAGCTTCCGGATCTGCGTTTTCAGCTCATCTGGGCTGAGATCGGGCGTGGAAGTTGTTTGAACCATGCCATCCTCCCCTAGATTTTTGCAACGTCGGGGAAACGATTGATGTAGTCAACGCCGCTCTTGACTAGCTTTTCACCCTCGGCTGCAACTTTTTCCAGCGAATCAAAGCCAAACCGCTGGGCATCGCGTAACGTTCTGCTGACGACCAGCAATCTGCCGCAGAACACCAAGGCCCAACCAAACCCTTCATGGCTCAAATCAATCACAACCTGGGCCAACTGCCCGGTTTCCGTTTCAATGCAGGATGCGATCGCCCGATAAAATGCCATAATCCGGCCTTTGGTAATCGGATCGACATCTCCTTCAACGGAAATTTCACGTTTTTGAGCTTTGGTTACCACATAGGGTTTGAGCAGTAATTCATCAGACCAATTGCGGTAGGTGCCATAGGGATCATTCGCGCGAATTTGTTGCACGATCGCTTTCAAAAAGGCGCTGTTCTCAACATCAACAGCGGTCGGAGTGGGGGAAACAGTCATACAGGTACTTCCTCTTCGGTTTCAAGTTCATCTAAATCAACACTGCGTTGCTGTAGGGCTTTTCTCAGCCAGGGCGGCGGACTGCCTTTCAGCGTTTCGACCAATTTGGTCAGGACTTCGGGAATTTCATCTTCTTCCGATCGCGCCTTAATTGGCGTAATCCGTTTTCTGATCAATCTTGCTGCTGCACTACCGCCGATCGCTGAAACATAGACGATCGTGCAGTCCTGCAACGCCTCGATTTTGGGCAGCAGTTTGTCTTCGTTGCCATCTTCTTTCAGATCGCCATCAAATGTGAGGGTTTTCAGAAATTGATAGCCTTCGGTTGAGACTTCGTAAACGTCAATTTTCTTAGCCCAGCCGAAATGGGCGTTAATATGCACCTGATCGCTGGTGGTGAATGCAATTTTCATAACATATCCTCCTCAGTGATAAATCCAAAGTGATGCCAGCGTTACCGTTGCTGAGCATGGCTTTCCTCTTCTTCCAAGAACAAATTGCCAATATCGAACAAAAGCTGCATTGTGCCACGATAGCCGACTTTAGTGGCTTGACCATTCCCTAATCGATCGAAAATTGGAAAACCCATCCGATAGAGTGGGATATGCAATCGACGAGAGATCGCAGCTCCATGGGAATTGGTGATCAACAAGTCAGCACCCACGGCCTGCTGCTCAAAGTCTGCTAGGTCACCAATCAGCACCGTTTCCAAAGGCAGCGCTTCCAGCAAGGGCGATCGGGTCGTGGTGACAGCCGTATGAATTTCGCATCCCATTAACTGCAGACAGTGAGCGACGCCGCTTAATAGGTCGGGTTCTAACGCTAAGGCAATCCGCTTACGACCAAAGAAAAAGTGTGTATCCAGGATCGTATCCTGCAATTGTCGCCGCTGTCGTCGATAGGTTTCTGGTACTTCTGCTCCGCTAATATCGGCTAAACCTTGCAGAAACTCATCTACTGCATTTAACCCAGTTAAGTGAGGAAATACCTCATAGGGAATATTAAACCGCTGTTCCAAAATCTCTGCAGCTTTGCGCATACTTTCGCCCACAGCCAATGTGAAAATGGAGCACCCCATTTCTCGCAATTCTGCTAATGTTGTGCCGCCAGCAGTGACTGTACCGGGAGAATCATCTAAGTGACCATCCAGAGAAGCAGACAGATCGGGAACGACGATCGGTTTTAAACCAAAGGACTGCACGATGTCTTTAATCTCCTGCACATCGCCGGGAGTGAAAGCAGAGCTAGCCAGAATATTGACTTGATTCAGCCGGATTTCTCCAGGTTGGGGGAGCTCACTGACCATACTTTCAACCGCTGCGGCGAAACCATCCTGTAAGGCACCGCGAAAGTCCGGAGTAGAAACAAAAACGATCGGCACATCAAACAACTCTGGGTGACGTTTGCGAATGCTGCGGAGAATTCCCTGCATATCATCGCCTCGCGTTTCGGTAAGGCCGGTGGTGCAGAGGCCGATAATTTCTGGCTTCGACTTTTCCATCAGGGTGAGAATGGCTTGCTCTACATTATCCTCACCGCCCAGGATGGTGCTGACTTCAGTCATAGCGGTTGTGGAGAGCGGAATGGCTTCCCGATAATGACGCACGAGCATCACTTTAGCAAAAGCCGTGCAGCCTTGGGAACCATGAAACAGGGGCATCATCCCCTTCAGTCCTAGAAAAGCAAGGGCAGCACCCAGCGGCTGACTTTGTTTAAGGGGATTAACGGCAACAGACTTTTTGGTGGTTTGAACGGTAGCCATGGGTATCTCTCGGCGGGTGGTAGGGGTGAATTCAAACAGTGGATGGATTCAGCAGAACCTCACTTCAAATTGGCCTTATTCCAGCTCAGCAGAAGGTTCACAAACAATGTCCCAGGGCGCAGGTTGCCGTACTTGTTGCCAAATTGGGCTATAGAGCGCTTCTTCCAGCTCACGAGCCATTTCCACCATGCCGCTGTAGCCTGCGTAGGGATGATGGCGTTCCTGATTAATATCTAAAAATGGAATCCGGGCCTTCAATGCGGTGTATTGGTTACGTCCACCTGCAATGAGCATATCGGCTTTGGTCTGGGCGATCACCCGCAGCAGTTCCTGCGCATTACCTTTTTCTAGCATGATGCCATCCTGACCCAGCAGATCGCGAATCCGCGCTTTATCCTCTTCTGTACTCTTTTTAGTGCTGGTGGCCACCACTTCCATGCCCAGATCCTTGGCGGCAGAAATAATTGACCAGCTTTTCACACCCCCCGTGTAAAGGACAACGCGCTTGCCTTTCAATCGAGCACGATAGGGAGCTAATTGACGATCGAGCTCTTCTGTTTCTTCTGCAATAACCGCTTCAACTCTTGCTTGCAGTTGGGCATCGCCAATCTTCGCGGCAATATTCCGCAAACAGCGATTCATGTCATCCACACCATAGAAAGACTCTTCGACATAAGGAATCCCATAGCGTTCCTCCATCTTACGAGCCATGTTGATCAGTGCTTTCGAGCAAATCATCACATTTAACTTGGCCCGATGTGCATGACAGACTTCTTGATATTGGGCATCGCCAGTAATTTTTGCCAGGACACGAATGCCTACCTTCTCAAATATCGGCAGGACATTCCACAGTTCTCCAGCAATGTTATACTCCCCAATCAAATTAATATCATAGGGCGTCGTGTATTCTGGTTCTGCCGTGCCTACGACATATTCCATCAGGGATTCACCACCGACTCGGTTGCCGAGGTTCTTACTGCCGATAAAGCCAGGTGAGTTGACTGGAATCACAGGGGTGCCAGTTTTCTCTGCCGCCTTTTGGCAAACCGCATCCAGATCGTCCCCAATTAAAGCTGTCACGCAGGTGGAGTAAACAAAAACGGCGGCTGGATTGTACTCTTTCTGCACTTCCAGGATCGCTTTGAACAGGCGTTTCTCGCCACCAAAAATCACGTCATTTTCGTTTAAATCGGTCGTAAAGCCCATCTTATAGAGTTTGGAACCCGAAGAAAGACTGCCTCGTCCTCCCCAGGAGTTGCCTGCACAGGCGATCGGGCCATGCACTAAATGAGCCGCATCCGTAATCGGCACTAGAGCGATCATTGCCCCATCAAACGCGCATCCGCCTTGAGCAGCACCCGGTTGAGCTTGCTGAGTACAAGACTTGTTTTTGCCTTTCGCTTCTTTTTTGTGATTGTGCTCGCAAGCTGATTCACTCAGCAATTCGTTAATCTTACCTTGGGTCATTCTCATGGCTCAAGTCCTTTAAGGGTGGAGGGTGGTGGTTGACAAATGAGCTGGACTGTTAAATTAGCCAATATAGGCGGAAATATCTTCGTTGACTTCGGCAAGATAGCTAAGTGCTCGGAAGCGGAGATCGATCAACTCCTCGTAAAGCGGATTGAATTTGCAAAGTGGTGGAATATGAAACAGAACATAACCAAAAAAGCGGACATCCCTTTCAAAGGGGCAGCTTGGAGGAATTAACTTACAGGTGAGATGGGCTATTCTCGTATTATGAAATTGCATTTGATTTAACCTTTTACGGATTGGAGATAGGAGCTCTCTTGTAAGATATCCCCTGAGCTGAAAGGAATAGGTCTGGTGGTTTTGAGAAGTAATGTTCATACAAATTGTGCAGTGAAGGAGATTGAGGGTGGGTGGAGTGAAACATTGAATTAGACATTATGAGTCTGACTTTTGGGTTTAGCTTGAGCATCTTGATGGGTGGAATCATCGAGTGCTTTGTTGAGCAGGAAAACATAAGTCATCGTGAAACTAAAAAATAAACTAACTACTATAAACGCCGAAAACATAGCTGGCCTCCTGGGGTAGGAACACTGCGTTAAACCTGTAAATTCCACTAATGACTTCTACTAAAAGAGAACTGAAATAGGTTGTTCACATAACCAGTCAAACGTTTGACTGAGCTGATCGATCGAAATTAAGCCATATTGCCAAAGGATCATGTGTAGAGGCGCATCCTCTTGTTCCGGATGTTTGAGGGCCAGAGTAATTGCCTCGTCTGATAGGGCAAGTTCATGTTGCAGAAACTGAATGAGTTGACCGTGGCTGAGAGAACATTTCATAAGGCACCCCAATCTTGTCGGTTTAATCCTGTCGGCCAGTATTCTTCCAAAGCTGCATACCCCAGCATTGTTCTAACCAGTTAATGAGTTCTTGTCGGGGTGCGAGAATTTGGTGAATTACACTACGGAGCAGCAGAGCGGTGGTGCTGTTGGGAATATCGACCCAGCAAGAACCATCTTCAAGACACCAGCAGGCAATCTGCAACTCTTGCAGACGATGGGCAATGGTCCAGCGATCGGTGCGATCGATCGTTAAGCGGTGGGCAGACTCAGGTGGACGAGATGGAAGGTGGAGGAGTGAATGGGTGGAGAACGAGGGTGGCATGGAAATCACCTGAACGATCGGAGGAAATTGGGTGGAAATGGAGCAGTTGGGTTTGGGTGGAAACGATGAACTGAAATTGGGTGGAGACGGGTTATTGACGGACAAACTCGCGGTCTAGAGCAACTGGTTCTTGAGTCTGTTGCAATTGAGCAACTTGGGCTTCTAGCTGTTCAATCCGATTGAGCAGGGTTCGAATTGCGATCGCTTCAGCGTCTGGAAGCTGGCCATGCTCTAATGGACTGGTTTGGGTGTTGGTGCGGCAGAGATTGCAAATGTTGCGGCTGGGTGCTCCTACAGCCGTGCACTTGGTTGGAACAGGCTTAAGGACCACTGATCCAGCTCCAATCCGCGCATAATCCCCAATCTCGATATTGCCGAGCACTTTGGCTCCAGCCCCGATCACAACATGATGACCAACGGTAGGATGGCGTTTGCCGACTTCCTTGCCTGTGCCGCCCAATGTGACGCCCTGATAAATCAGCGTGTAGTTGCCGACAATGGCCGTTTCTCCAATCACAACTCCCATGCCATGGTCGATAAACACACCTTGACCGAGGGTTGCACCAGGATGAATCTCAATGCCGGTAAACAAGCGTCCAATGTGGGAAATCAAGCGAGGGAAGAAAATCACGCCCTGCTGATGCAGCCAGTGAGCCAGCCGATGCAACAAGATGGCATGAAAGCCGGGATAGCAGACCAACACTTCCAACCAGTGGCGGGCCGCCGGATCGCGATCGAAGATGATTTGAAAATCAGCCTGGATTAGCCGGAAAGCAGCAGTAAGCTCTTGAATCCTTTGTTGAGGCCATTGAGAGCAAGATTTACTCCAGTTGGCAGCAAAGGCAAAGGGCGATAAGCGTGAGAGGGGAGAGGACAGTCGCATTGGGGCTACGCAAGAGGTGCTATTCCTCCTGCTTATATCAGGTGATGAACAGCGCCTTGATGCAACCGTTGCGGATAGAATTTATTGGATTAATTAGATTTGTACTCAAGCTTGCAAAGCCACTCCGTATACCGATCGAAAAAAAAAGATGGGGTGGGGGACAGGTATTTTTTTCTGAGGGAGTCAGTATTTATCAGGGCAGGGATCTAGTATTTTAGGACTCACCCTCAAACCCAGGATTAGCAAGCCCTGTAACGACTATTTACAGGATAATTTTGACTCAATCGAGCTGTACTCATCTGTACTCAAAGATGAGCTTTTTCAGACCAAAAAAGTGTTTCTGTATCTATATATACGATACGGTTTTGATTAATTCAATCCCATTAATGGCTAAATATCCTTAAGAAAATCTAAACACGAGATCTTTGCCTTGAAAAATGATATTTTAGATACAGAATCAACCAGCCGATCGCTTTATCGGCCTGCACTGTATTGGCTGTGCGTTTGTTGACCGTGCTGGGTGTTCAAACTCAATTCCCTAACATCATGCTGAGTTGGCTCGAAATCATCCTGAATGGTTGGGCTTTGGATAGGGCTTGAGTACAATTAATTTTTTGTTAAAACGGTCACAAAACGATTCAAGATCCTTGCTAAATCAAGCTTTGAATTGAGTGCATAAATACTTGAGCCCCTGACAGTAAATACTCGCTCCCTACTGCTAGAATACTCAGTCCCCTATCCCCAAAAAATTTTTTCAATCAATCAGGTTGCGAGTTTGAGGGCTTGAGTACATTTCCAATCAACTCAATAAGTTCGATTCGACGACATGTTTGAGAGGGGCGATCGACCGCCTGATATAAATCTCGTAACGTCAAGCACTGTAATTCCTCACCTGAAACTCAAATGACTTAATAAAGAGGTTCAAGAGAGGTTCGAGCAGGATGCGGTGCTAGGAGCGATAGTGCCTTGTCCAATTGGAAATCGCGCCTGTATTCAGGATTATTCATCACCCTTTCAAAACTTCCCAGCCGAAGGGCCATTCTAACTTGCGTAGGTAAGTTCCTTGGGTGCAGACGCGATTCCACTTTTTTTGATGAGCCACTTGAGCATTTGACGTCAATTGCCACCCCTATTTCTGGAAGCTCACTCAATGACACCACCACCTGCCGCGTCTTTGTCTGCTCCTCCAATTACAGATATTTCGGTTACTAAGAATACAGTTACACAAAAAAAATCAGGCGGCTGCGGTTGCAGCAGTAATCAATCTGATGCAAAACCTGCAATAGACGATCGCCTGCGGGAACGAATCGAAAAACACCCCTGTTATAGTGAAGAAGCGCACCATCATTATGCCAGAATGCATGTTGCAGTTGCGCCTGCCTGCAATATCCAATGTAACTACTGCAACCGAAAATACGATTGTGCCAATGAAAGTCGTCCTGGAGTTGTCAGTGAACTCCTAACTCCTGAAGAGGCAGCTCATAAAGTTCTCGTGATTGCGGGTAAGATTCCTCAAATGACCGTTCTCGGCATTGCAGGACCGGGTGATCCCCTCGCAAATCCAGAAAAAACATTCCGGACTTTTGAATTAATTGCGGATAAGGCCCCTGACATTAAACTCTGTTTGTCTACCAACGGGTTGATGTTGCCTGATCACGTCGACAAGATCAAAGCGCTGAATGTTGATCACGTCACCATCACCATTAATATGGTCGATCCGGAGATCGGCACCAAGATCTATCCCTGGGTGCATTATCGCCGCAGACGTTATAAAGGATTAGAAGCAGCTCGGATTCTACATGAGCGGCAAATGGAAGGGTTGCAGGCCCTCCGAGAAGCAGACATTCTCTGCAAGGTCAACTCGGTAATGATCCCTGGCATTAATGATGATCACCTGGTTGAAGTCGATCAGGTCATTCGTCAAAATGGGGCGTTCCTGCACAACATCATGCCGCTGATTTCAGCGCCAGAACATGGCACCTACTTTGGCTTAAACGGCCAGCGCGGTCCCACGCCCAAGGAACTGAAAAAACTACAAGATGAATGCGCAGACAGCAACATGAAAATGATGCGCCACTGCCGTCAATGTCGTGCGGATGCTGTGGGTCTTTTAGGTGAAGATCGTTCTCAGGAATTCACCAAGGAGAAATTCCTTGAAATGCCAGTAGAATATAGCCTGGAAGAGCGGCAGAAAGTTCACGCCAAGATTGCAGTTGCCCGCGAAGAATTGCAGAAGGAAAAGGTGAAAGCCAAGCAGGCTGAAGTCATTCCGAGTCCTAAAATCCTGGTGGCGGTGGCAACGAAAGGTGGTGGATTAGTCAACCAACACTTCGGTCATGCTAAAGAATTCATGATTTACGAAGTGGATGCCAGCGAAGCTAAATTTGTGGGTCACCGCAAGATCGATCACTACTGCCAAGGAGGCTATGGTGAAGATGCTTCACTAGACGGCATCATCAAGACGATCGCCGATTGTAAGGCTATCCTCGTTTCTAAAGTCGGGGAATGTCCCAAGTCAGAACTGAAGCAAGCTGGCTTAGAAGTCGTTGAGGCTTACGACGTCATCGAAAATGTTGCCCGTCAGTTCTACGATCAGCACTTCGCTTCCAGCACCATCTAGGACAGATCTAAGACAGACTGTCTGTCGCGTGGAAATTGGGTAGGTTGGGCAATTGTTGCTTCCTTCAAGGTTGGTTCAACCTACCCCCACTGCATCGCCATCCGCATTGAATCCAGAGGAAGAGTTATGCAAAACAGTATTCGTCGAGATCAACCCGTCATTTATTTAGATAACAACGCCACAACGAAAGTGGATCTGGCTGTTGTGGAAGCCATGCTGCCCTTCTTAAGCGACTATTACGGCAATCCTTCCAGTATGCATAGCTTTGGAGGACAGGTCGGTAAGGCAGTGAAGGAAGCCCGCGATCATGTGGCAGCGCTCTTCGGTGCAGAAGCTTCTGAAATTGTGTTCACCAGCTGCGGTACAGAAGGAAACAATACAGCCATTCGTGCAGCACTCGCAGCTCAGCCCGATCGCCGTCATATCATCACTACACAAGTTGAACACCCCTGTGTACTGAATGTCTGCAAGCAGCTTGAAAAACAGGGATATACGGTTACCTATCTATCGGTTGATCACCAAGGTATGATAGACTTGATGGAATTGGAAGCTGCCATTACCGGCAATACGGCATTGGTGACGACCATGTATGCCAATAATGAGACGGGTGTGATCTTCCCGATCGAAGAAATTGGTGGAATCGTCAAAGAATATGGAGCGACATTCCATGTAGACGCGGTGCAGGTAGCGGGTAAACTACCGCTGAATATGAAAACCAGTACGGTCGATTTGATGACGATTTCAGGTCATAAACTACACGCTCCCAAAGGAGTTGGTGCACTTTACGTCAGAAAAGGCTTCCGCTTCCGGCCTTTTATGATTGGCGGTCATCAAGAACGCGGACGCCGAGCCGGTACCGAAAATGTTCCTGGCATTATTGGACTCGGTAAAGCCGCAGAAATCGCCAATTTTGAACTGAACTATCTGGGCCGCGAAGCGAGATTGCGCGATCGGCTAGAACAAGGCTTGTTAAACAGCATTCCTGACTGCCAGGTAAACGGCCATCCCACCAAACGTCTCCCGAACACCACAAACATTGGTTTCAAATACATTGAAGGGGAAGCAATTCTGCTCTCGCTCAACCAATATGGCATCTGCGCTTCTTCAGGCTCTGCCTGCACTTCTGGCTCGCTCGATCCCTCTCATGTTTTGCAAGCAATGGGATTACCCTATACGATTCTGCATGGTTCGATTCGCTTTAGCCTCTCGCGGTTTAGCAACGAAACTGAGGTCGATCGCGTTCTAGAAGTGATGCCTGGAATTGTAGAGCGTTTACGAGCGATGTCTCCCTTCAACAGCGACGAAGCAGATTGGTTGCAGGGTCGCCAAGAAGCGATTCTGTCTCATCACTAAACCTCTGCTGAGATCTTGATTCATTTTTGCCTCAACTATTCTTTTACTTCGCACATTCAGGTGGTGAATAACGATGTGGGACTACACCGAGAAGGTATTGGATTTGTTCTATAACCCCAAAAATCAAGGGGCGCTTCCCGATAACAATGAAGCCGGTGTTGCTGTTGTTTATGGTGAAGTTGGCAGTATTGCCTGTGGTGATGCTTTGAGACTCCATCTCAAGATTGAAGTTGAGAGCGATCGCATTCTCGATTCGTCATTTCAGACGTTTGGCTGCACAAGCGCAATTGCATCCTCTTCAGCATTAACAGAGTTAGTTAAAGGATTATCGCTCGACGAAGCACTCAAAATTAGCAATCAAGATATTGCTGAGTACTTGGGCGGTTTACCTGAAGCCAAAATGCACTGTTCGGTGATGGGTCAGGAAGCTTTAGAAGCAGCGATCTTTAAGTATCGTGGTATCGAAGTTGAAGCCCATGAAGATGATGAAGGCACGCTAGTTTGCTCTTGCTTTGGCATCAGCGAAAATCGCATCCGTCGGGTAGTGATTGAGAATAACCTGACCACTGCTGAAGAAGTCACCAATTACGTGAAAGCAGGCGGCGGTTGTGGTACCTGCCTGACTAACATTGAAGACATTATTGAGGCAGTGCAAGCAGAACGAGAAGCCATGCCTGCCAAACTAGCGGCTGAAATCACCACGGTTCAAGAGCAACCCAACCGTCCACTCACCACCGTTCAAAAAATCGAGTTGATTCAGCGGGTGCTGACCGAAGAAGTTCGACCGGTCCTATTGGCCGATGGTGGCGATGTTGAACTCTATGACGTGGATGGCGATCGCGTTTTAGTCACACTCACCGGAGCCTGTGGTTCTTGCCCCAGCAGCACAGCCACGCTGAAAGGTGCGATCGAATCTCGTTTGAAGGAGCGCGTTTTGCCCAGTCTGTTTGTTGAAGCGGTTAACTGAACGCTCAAACTATCCCTAACATCCCTATGACTGATAACTCTATGCATTTAGTGAAAACGGTGGAACGATCGCCGCCTATTCAACTTTGTGATCGCTAAACCTGTTTCGTTCCACCTGTAGAGTTCCACCCACAAACATTTAAGGAGATCAAAAAATGACTGAGCAAATTAGACAGATCGCGTTCTATGGCAAAGGCGGTATTGGTAAGTCCACCACTTCTCAAAATACGATCGCGGGTATGGCAGAACTCGGCCAGCGCGTCATGATCGTGGGTTGTGACCCCAAAGCTGACTCCACTCGCTTGATGCTGCACAGCAAAGCTCAAACCACCATTTTGCACTTGGCAGCAGAACGTGGCGCGGTAGAAGATTTGGAACTGGATGAAGTACTGCTCACGGGCTATCGTGATGTTCGTTGCGTTGAGTCCGGTGGTCCTGAACCAGGCGTAGGTTGCGCAGGTCGGGGCATCATCACCGCCATCAACTTCCTGGAAGAAAATGGTGCCTATGAAGATCTCGACTTCGTATCCTATGACGTATTAGGCGACGTTGTTTGCGGTGGTTTTGCGATGCCTATTCGCGAAGGCAAGGCTCAAGAAATTTACATCGTCACCTCTGGTGAAATGATGGCAATGTATGCTGCTAACAACATCGCTCGAGGCATTCTCAAATATGCTCACTCGGGCGGTGTACGCTTGGGCGGTTTGATCTGTAACAGCCGTAAAGTTGACCGGGAACTCGAACTGATCGAAACTCTGGCAAAACGGTTGAACACCCAGATGATCCACTTCGTTCCTCGTAACAACATCGTTCAACACGCAGAACTACGCCGCATGACCGTGATTGAGTATGCTCCCGATAGCGCTCAAGCGGATGAGTATCGCACCCTCGCTAACAAGATCATCGACAACAAGAACCTGACGATCCCAACCCCCATCTCAATGGACGAATTGGAAGATCTGTTGGTCGAATTCGGTATCCTCGGCGGCGAAGAAGAGTACGAAAAGGCGATTGCTCAAGACCAAGCTAAAGCCGCTGTTGTCTAATCCGCCTGCTACCTGACCCTGGGTTGGATTGGGGACTCACAGCCTCAATCCGCCCGCCCCTCCTGCTCTATTGAATTTGAGAGTATCGTCTATGACCCCTCCGGAATCCGCCACCTTAAACGAAGTTGCTCCGCAGCAGCCTGTTGCTGACACAAAAGAATTGATTAAAGAAGTCCTGGAAGCCTATCCTGAGAAAACTCGCAAGAGAAGAGAAAAGCATCTCAACGTCTACGAGGAAGGCAAATCGGACTGCGGCGTTAAATCGAATATCAAATCTGTTCCTGGCTCCATGACCACCCGCGGCTGTGCCTATGCCGGATCGAAAGGGGTGGTTTGGGGACCGATCAAAGACATGATCCACATCAGCCATGGTCCGGTTGGCTGTGGCTACTACTCCTGGTCTGGCCGCCGCAACTACTACATTGGCACCACCGGCATTGATACCTTCGGTACAATGCAATTCACTTCCGACTTCCAGGAACGTGACATTGTATTTGGCGGTGACAAAAAGCTAGCCAAGTTGATTACCGAATTAGAAGAGCTTTTCCCGCTCAACCGAGGCGTTTCGATCCAATCTGAATGTCCGATCGGTCTAATCGGAGATGACATTGAAGCCGTTGCTAAAAAATCGGCAAAAGAAATCGGCAAAACGGTTGTTCCAGTCCGTTGCGAAGGTTTCCGGGGTGTTTCTCAATCTCTGGGCCACCACATCGCCAACGACGCAGTTCGTGACTGGGTTTTTCCACAGTACGACAAAGAAAAGAAAGCTGGAAACATCCCTGATGGCACTGCCTATGATGTTGCAATCATTGGTGACTACAACATTGGCGGAGATGCCTGGTCGAGCCGGATTTTGTTAGAAGAAATTGGCTTGCGCGTTGTAGCCCAATGGTCTGGAGATGGCACGCTCCATGAAATGATCAACACGCCTTCGGTGAAGCTGAACCTGGTTCACTGCTACCGCTCAATGAACTACATCAGCCGCCATATGGAAGAAGCATACGGTATTCCCTGGTTGGAATATAACTTCTTCGGTCCCACCAAGATTGCTGAATCGCTGCGCGAAATTGCTTCTAAGTTTGACGAAACTATTCAGCAAAAAGCTGAAGAAGTCATCGCTAAATACGAAGCTCAAACCCAAGCCGTTCTTGAAAAATATCGTTCACGCCTCGAAGGTAAGACCGTTGCTCTGATGGTGGGTGGTCTACGTCCTCGCCACGTCGTACCTGCGTTCCATGATTTGGGAATGCGCCTGATCGGTACTGGCTATGAGTTCGGCCATAACGATGACTACAAACGGACGACCCACTACATCGAAAATGGCACGCTGATCTACGATGACGTTTCTGCCTATGAGTTCGAAGAATTCGTCAAAGAACTGAAGCCCGACCTGATCGCTTCTGGCATTAAAGAGAAGTATGTCTTCCAAAAGATGGCACTTCCCTTCCGTCAGATGCACTCCTGGGATTACTCCGGTCCATACCATGGCTATGACGGATTTGCCATCTTTGCTCGTGACATGGATCTCGCCCTGAATAGCCCCACCTGGAGCTTGATCGGCGCACCCTGGAAAAACGCTGAGGCCGCGAAGTAACTCGTAGATGAGTGGAGGGGTTAGTTAACTCCTCCTACCCACTTCCCCTTCCACCCACTCCCCCCATCACCCTCAAGGAGAATTCAAGTCATGGCTCAAAATGACATCAACAGAATTAAAGACCACGCTGAACTGTTCCACCAAGATGAATACCAAGCGCTCTTCGCAGGCAAAAAGCAATTTGAAGGTGGACATGACCCAGAAGAAGTTACTCGCATCGCTGAATGGACTAAAACTTGGGAGTATCGCGAGAAGAACTTCTCCCGGGAAGCGCTAACCGTTAACCCAGCGAAAGCTTGCCAACCCTTAGGTGCAATCCTGGCTGCGGTCGGTTTTGAAGGCACGTTACCCTTTGTGCACGGTTCTCAAGGTTGCGTTGCTTACTTCCGCTCTCACTTCACACGTCACTTCAAAGAACCCTTCTCTGCCGTTTCTTCCTCGATGACCGAAGATGCAGCGGTGTTCGGGGGCTTGAACAACATGAAAGATGGGTTGGCAACCTCCTACAACCTCTACAATCCCAAAATGATCGCAGTCTGCACCACCTGCATGGCTGAGGTGATTGGAGATGACTTGCAGGCATTCATTCGTACCTCAAAAGATGAGGGCTTTGTTCCACAGGAATTGCCCATTCCTTATGCTCATACGCCCAGCTTTGTCGGTTCCCACATCACGGGCTACGACAATATGATGAAAGGGATTCTGTCCAACCTGACCGCAGGTAAGAAAGCAGAAACCACCAACGGTAAGATCAACTTTATTCCTGGGTTTGAAACCTATATTGGCAACCTGCGTGAAATTAAGCGCATTGCAGAGCTGATGGATGTCAACTACACCTTGTTGGCAGACAATACCGAATACTTGGATTCACCCAACAATGGGGAATATAACATGTATCCGGGTGGTACCAAGTTAGAAGATGCGGCAGATTCGATCAACGCTGAAGCCACCATTTCATTCCAGGCCTATTCTACGACCAAGACTCGTGAATATATCCAAAATGACTGGCAACAAGCAAGTTATGTTGCACGTCCCGTTGGCATTCGCGGCACCGATGAGTTCTTGATGAAACTCTCTGCCCTGACTGGCAAGCCCATTCCGAAGGAGCTCGAAGATGAGCGGGGCCGCGCAGTAGACGCGTTAACTGACTCTCAAGCTTGGCTGCATGGCAAGAAGATCGCAATGTATGGCGATCCTGACCTCGTAATCGGCTTGACCCAATTCTTGCTAGAAGTTGGTGCAGAACCCGTTCACATCGTTGTCACCAACAGCAATGACGTGTTTGAAACTGAATTGCGTGCGCTGCTTGACACCAGCCCATTTGGTGCAGGTGCAACGATTTGGGGCGGCAAGGACCTGTGGCATCTGCGTTCACTCCTATTCACCGAACCCGTAGACCTGCTGATCGGCAACTCTTACGGTAAGTATCTCTGGCGTGACACCCACACCCCGATCATTCGAATTGGCTATCCTATCTTCGATCGCCATCATCTACACCGCTATGCCACCTATGGCTATCAAGGAACGATCAACTTGTTAAATTGGATCGTGAACACCATTCTGGATGAACTCGATCGCAATACGATCATCCCAGCGAAGACGGATATTTCCTACGACCTGATTCGCTAAACATCACTGAAAAGTGGATGAGCCCTCGCATTGATCCCCCTAAATCCCCCTTAGAAAAGGGGACTTCAAACCAGGCTCAGTAAAGCCCCCCTTAAAAAGGGGGGTAAGGGGGGATCAAAAATTCTCAGGACAAGGCAAGTCAGTTGCATCCAGGAGTCTACTTCTCATGGATAATGTTATTCAAGTCAATGATACAACGCTCCGAGACGGTGAACAGGCCGCAGGCATTGCGTTTACGCTAGAAGAGAAAGTCGCGATCGCCCAATTATTAGATGCGATCGGTGTGCAAGAGTTAGAAGTTGGCATCCCCGCCATGGGGCAAACCGAAATTCAATCGATTTCAGCCATTCGAGATCTGGGACTAAACGCCAAATTACTAGGTTGGAATCGCGCAGTGATTTCAGATATCACGGCCTCATTATCTTGTGGCCTGCAGCGTGTTCACATTTCCGTTCCCGTTTCTGATGTTCAAATTGAGACCAAATTTCGTGGCCAACGGCAGCTGATGTTGGAGCAGCTTAAAGCCTCGATCGAATATGCCTGGGATCGTGGATTGTTTGTTGCGGTGGGTGGCGAGGATTCCTCTCGTGCAGATGAATCGTTTTTGCTGGAAGTGGCGCTACTGGCTCAGGAATGGGGAGCATCCCGATTTAGATTCTGCGATACGGTTGGCATTCTCGATCCGTTTACCACCTATCGCAAGGTGAGTAATCTAGTGGCATCGCTGACGATTCCAGTTGAAATGCATACCCATAATGATTTAGGTCTGGCAACCGCTAATGCCTTGGCTGGTATTAAAGCGGGGGCACAATCTGTAAATACAACTGTGAATGGCCTAGGAGAACGAGCAGGGAATGCGGCATTAGAAGAGGTCGTGGTGGCGCTGAAGCAAATTTACGGCATCCGTCTTAAAATTAATACGCAACGATTGCTGGAACTCTCGCGATTGGTGATTCAAGCATCCGGCTGTGCCATGCCACCCTGGAAGGCAATTGTTGGCGATAATGCATTTACTCACGAGTCGGGCATTCATGCGGCGGGTGTTCTAAAAAATCCCGCAACCTATCAACCCTTTGCGCCCGAAGAGTTAGGGCGTCAGCACCAGTTAGTGATCGGCAAGCATTCTGGTCGTCATTTGCTGTATGAAGTATTGCAGCAAGCAGGCATTCAGCTAACTGAAACGGAAAGTCAGCCGATCCTCGATGCAGTTCGTCAGTTTTCGATCGCAGTTAAACGCAATTTGACGATCGATGAGTTGGTAAACCTCGTTGCGGAATGGAGAACGATTCATGCAATCCGATGAAATTGAAATTGATAGTCCGCCAATGTTTGAGATCGGTGAGAAAGTGCGGGTGCGCAAACTAATCCGCAATGATGGAACTTTTCCAGGTAAAGATATTGGAGAAACACTGGCCAAAAAAGGAGAGGTAGGTTACGTCGTCAGTATTGGCACTTTTTTGCAATCCTCCTACATTTATGCGGTGCATTTTCTTCATTCAGGCTATGTAGTTGGCTGCCGTAAGAAAGAACTCGAATTTGTTGACTAGAATCAAGAACATCGTTGGAGAATTAACATGAAAGTGATGCTGCGGCAGAACTCCCTTGGCCATCTTGTTGTCTATGTTGCTAAAAAAGACCTGGAAGAGGAAGTGGTTAAGCAGGAGGTAGTTGAAGAAGGTAAAGTATTTACCCTGGCGAATGGCTGGGAACTGGCAATTCCAACGCTGGAAGAACCATTACGCTTGCCTCAAACGATTGAAGCAAAACGGTTGGCATAAAGATTTTCAACCTGACCAATCATAAAGATTTTGACCTCGTAATGACATGCTTTGAAACCTTCGATCCTTCCTAACCCGATTCAAGGTGGCGTGGAATGACTTGTTCTTCTCCCTCTTTGATCAGGATGAATTAGGGGGATATGTGCAAGTCCGATCGCCCCTTTTTCTTGGAAAATCCTATGGCTCCTTCCCCGAAATTGACCTCCCGAAAAGCGACTGTTTCAAATGTGACTGCCCTAAATGTGACCACGGCTGCAGCGATCCCAGAATTTTGCTTGACCGGCCAGTTTCTAGCATTTGTGTTTGATGATGGCAAAGTGAAATATATTCGTTTGATCGTTGCTGATCAAGAATTGCGGATTAAATTATCCAAACAAGCTAGAGCGACTCTGTTTCGATCGCAGCAGGATCGCACAACCATCTTACAGCCCTGGGAAACCGTAAGAATTTCAGGAACACGCAAACTGAATCGCAAGGGTGAACTGAAATGGAAGGCTGATCATGTTCAGCGGATCGGGACGACAGGGGAATTCCGACTGTCCGATTGGGGCGATCCGATAGATACAGTCGTGACAACAAGTCAGGAATCTAAGCAGGGTAAATCAGCTCCATCGAAAAAGGTAAGCCTGAAAATTCTCACTTGTCACAAGTCAGGTTGTGCTAAAAAAGGCGGCGATCGGCAATGTGAGGCAATTAAGACGCTTTTGCAGGAACGGGGGCTTTCCCATCAAGTTTCTATTCAAGAGACGGGATGTCTGGGCAAATGCTCAATGGCTCCCAACCTAATGTTGATGCCTGGTNAAAAAACGTTTGAGCGGCATGAAACCTAAAGCAATTGTCGATTTAATTGAACGGATGTATCACTCTAGTGCTTCCTTCAAGGAGGATCAAAGATGACCGTATCCTGGCTACCGATTACGGACGATGCAAAATATCTCCTGGCCCAGGCCACACAAAACTGGCAGGAGAATACGAATACCGATCACTTTATTGAACAGGCGATCGCTGAAACGTCGGCGCATCCAGATGTTTTAGTGGCTGCCTATCGCTACTTCTTTTATAAAAACAATTGTCCTAAAGCATTGGAAGTTGCCAGCCGAGTTGTGTCTCAGATCAGAGCTGCAGAGAATTTGCCAGAGGATTGGGAACAACTCAAACCAATTTTGGAGGCAGGTAAAGAACAACCTACTTTACGACTATTTCTCAATGCATATTCTGCAACGGGATTACTTTTAGCAAAACTGGGTGACTTGGATCAGGCGATGACCATTGCCACCCAAATTAAATCGATCGATCACAAAAATGAATTTGGTGCGGATGTAATTGTATCGATTCTGACGCATTCAGGTGATGACGACGATGATGAAGCGCTCTGAAATCAGCAACCGGGATTGGCTCGCAACTGAAGATGGCTATTGTGAGCCACGTCCTGCCAGTCGAGAGTGGAACCTCATTCGAGATAACTATTATCTCCACCAATTTTTGACGGAGATTACTGATTTGCTGGCAAATGCTCGTGAAGCGAGTGAAGAATGGGACTTCCTCCCGCAAATTCGCATGCGAGTTCGCCAACTCGTGACTAATTCTTANTTGGCTGCGAACTCAGTATCTCGATCCAGATCCCAAAACGGGAGTGGGTATTCTCACGCTCTATGATGAAATCGGGTATCCATTAACTGTACAAACTGTGACTTTTGCCCCAGGTGTCACCTCACCCGTTCACAATCATGGAACCTGGGGCGTTTCTGCAATTCTGAAAGGTCAGGAAAAACATACCTTTTGGCGCAGAGTTGGAGATGAGCAATATCCTGACAAAATTGAGCTGGTTTCTGAAAAAGTTTTCCGACCAAATCAAATTATCAGCTTTGCACCAAGTGCGATTCATCAAGTAGAGGCGATCGGTGAGGAACCTACCGTCAGTTTCCATCTCTATGGAGACACTCAGCCCCGATCGCGCTTCCAGTTTGATCTGGTCAATCACACTGCAAAACATTTTTAGAATGGGTAGGCAGATACTTGGGTGACTGGTTGTGTGAATGATTTAGGGGAATTATGGCAACTGTTATTTTTTATGAAAAACCAGGCTGTATTAATAATACAAAACAAAAAATTTTATTGAGTGCAGCAGGGCATCAGTTAGATGTCCATAATTTATTGACTGAATCTTGGACGGCAGAAAGACTACGCCCTTTTTTTGGTGATCGATCGGTCGCTGAATGGTTCAATCGTACTGCACCTCAGGTCAAATCGGGTGAAATTGTCCCAGAGCAAGTTGATGCAGAAACCGCACTGGCGTTAATGATTAAAAATCCGCTGCTGATTCGTCGTCCGTTGATCCAGGTAGGTGATCGCCGTGAAGTTGGTTTTGATGTCGATCAAATTGACCAGTGGATTGGGTTAAATGCTGCCGATTCGTCTCAGCCACAAAATAGCGATCGATCGAGTGTTGTTCAAGCGCTGATTCACACCGATCTGCAAACCTGTCCAAATACTGGAAAAGAACAATCCTGCTCATCTCACCCATAATTGCTCCACACTGAGATATTTTTACCGCTCTCTCAGTCAAATTCGCTTGTCATTCGTTTTTGCGATCATAATCTCCTCCAGTTATGAATCAGATTCTTTCCCCTGACGATCTGCCCCCCATTCACAAAACGCCATTTGATGAGATCTTACAGCAGCAGCTTGAGCGATCGGTCAGCCAACATTTCTACGAACACTGCTCCCGCGTCACCCAAATTATGCTGAACAACTGCAACTGGCATATCACAATCTGTTCCAGTGGGTTGATTCTGGTCCTTCAATGTTCTAGTTCTGGAGTCTATTGGTATATCACAAGCCATCTTGCTCAAATCGCAGAACAATTACAGACTTTTGCAGCAGATTCAAGAATTCGGATTGTACCGCCTGTGGGTATGGGAATTGCCTTTGAGCTAGGAGTGGGTGATATTAAGCCCGATCGACTTTAGATGTATTGAACCTTGGAATCAGCCTGACTTGAGTTTAATGCACAATCAACCAACCTAAATGTTTCAAGATTCTCAGGACTGCACCGAGCGCTTTGCGATAGGGCAATCGAGTCGAGAATAGAGGTGACCATAAATTTATTCTAATCCCAATGCCTGCCGCAGTGACGCCTGATCTTCCACCTTGGCCGCAAATCGACCATTCTCGATATCTCGAATCCAGCTCTGGCTTTTGCCCAGCCGATCGGCCAATTCCCGTTGGCTAATCCCCAGTTGCTTACGGGCAGCAACCACTTGTTCTGCGGTCAAGGTACTGCTAGTGGATAAGGAAACAGGATTTGCTTTCCTGTAAGAACGCGATCGTTTACTGCTTGTTCGTTTCGTGGTTCTTTGAGCCTCTTTTTGCCGTGTTCGTTTTGTGGGTTGGACCCAATCTGCCGGTAATTCATATTTCAGAATTCTGGCATTCATCAATAAATTCCATTTGCCGCGTGGGCTGGCATCTGTTAAGCGGATATCGCGGCTGCCATCATTCATCCAAAATTCCAACGCTGCCTCTGCATCATCTGGGATGTCGGCCACTTTTGCCCAAAAAGGCTGAATGTCGATTGGATAGGTTTCAGGATCGAAAACAGGTTTGAGCCCATAATGATTCAGCACCTCCAAATCGCTCTCAAAAGTGCGAATTAACCGTTTACGTTCCTCTGGGTAAAGGTTGGCCTGACTGATTCTGGCATTACCATAGGCAATTCGCATTAAGGTTGGCACTAAAATTCGCTGATCTTTCCCAAGTCTCACCTTGAACAATAGCCACAACATAATTCTTGCGGCTCCTTCATGCTGTTGCCAAATACTCATCACTGTAGATAACAGCGATTTGGGCAACGTACTGTACTGGTAGAGTGCCGTTCGATCCTTGCAACCTTGGCGATTCAAAAAATGTTTGGTCCAATTTCCGGCCCGAATGGTAAAGGTGAGACCCACCAAATGTTTGCAGCCTTCATCATCTTCCTGGAAGTAATGCTGAATATTCAGCAGATGCCACAATGGACTGGAATTCATGGCAAATGCAGGAATGCGACCTTGAGCTGGACAATCGATCGAAGCATGAATTAAGCAGGGCTGCTGAGCAATTTCCTTGATCAACTGCAGCTTGACGGGTTTGGTTAAATCCTTGCGCTTATCTAGCCCCAAATATTCCTCAATTTGCCGATCGCTAATGATGAATTCTTCCTCCCAAGGCTGATCGAGGGCTGTGACGTGGGCCGCATAGATTAAGTGCATACAGGCCGCCCGGATATCTAGCGCTTGAACGGAGCTGAGGGCATCCTGTTTACGATTGATCGGAGACCGATCGGCATGCATTTCAGCAATTGTTAGGGTAAGCTGGCCACTCTGACTGAGCGATCGTTGATAGATCAAAGAAATATCGTCGCTTTGGGTCCAATTGAGTGACTGCCGTTGAGACAACAGGTTACAGGCTTCCCAGATCAAAATTGCTGAAGCAAACGGATGGTTTTTGCCATTGGCGAACAAGTCAGCGCTGGTAGAAACCCTGGTTCCAATTTTGGCTCGTCCTCGTTTTGCCTGCATCGGCATCGGCAAACTTAGCGGACAGTTTATCACACACTGAGGTTCGTCCTGGTGCTGGCAGTTATCACAGAGAGCAGCATTAATCCAATATTGGCCATCCTCCACATAAATTGCGTCAGCCGGACAGTGAGGGCGGCAATTATCGCAAGCAACACAATCGCTCGGAATTTTATAGGACATGGGAGTTACGACCTAAGAGGACAATCAAGAGTTCGTAGCGTCGTTAGCACAAATATTTCCAATCGCTTGCAATTGGAATCCTAGAATTACGAGAAACAGGAGGTGAACCAAATGGTTCGAAACGAGATTGGGCGGTTACTAAAAACCAACTAGGTGTAGTCAAGCTGAAGACAATAGAATACGAAACAATCTAGAGGCAAAGCAGCCTAAAAATTATAAACTTTATCAACCGTTCAATAAGTTTTTCTACGAGACAATTCACAAATTTCGTGATTTATACAAAACAACTCATAACTGATCTTTTAATTAAAAAACTTGATCAGTTCTGTCCAATTTGAGCGATTCACTATTGTTTTAGCATTTTTTTAGATTTCAACGATCGAATAGATTTGACAGGTTTCTCGATCGCCTCAATCAATCTCCCAGGACGGTTTCTTTAGCGTGTGCTGGCGGTTTGTGACCCGTTCTGCCGAGCTAAAACCACTCGTTCTCCATAGTCCAAAAGTTTCTCGACCGTCGCCAATTGATGCTGCCAGGTTGTGACCCGATAGTCTTCACTCAGCGTTGGCAAATTCACCCAGCTCGCCAATCGACCTTGTAAACTGGCTAATGCGGTTTTGGCCTGCTGTAATGTTTGGCTAGAGGGAGTAGCAGCCAGTGCTTGCAAGGCTTGTTCAACCGCAGCAGTTTTAGTGCGCCAAGCTTCAAGCTGTGATTCACTTAACTGGAGCTGACCATTGCTGAGCAACCAATTCCACTGCTGCAACAGCACCTGATACCGTTCTACGGCTGCATCAAAAGGCTGGCGATAGGGAATTGCCTCTTCGGCTGAGTGGCTATTTTCACCCTGGGTTTGATTGAAAATATTTTGTAATCGGCTGTTCAAATTTTCTGCCGCAAACAGGGCAAAACCACCTGATGAAGAGTCGCGTAAAGCTTGAATCTGATCGAGGATTGTTTCATCCGAGAGATTCAGCATGCGAATTCCTGGCAAAATCAGCGTTGAACCCAAATCTGCCGTTTCCGATAGCCAGGGATTTGTGAGGCGCTGCAAACCGTTCGTATCGCTCGCATAGCTCATCAGCACGATCATATCGACATCGCCTCGCTGTGCCCAAACTTCCCAGTTTTGCTGAATGTCATTGATGCGTTGCCGTTCCGGCAGGGCAAATACAGCAGTAGACAAAATCAAGTCGGGTTTGAGTCGATGCACCAGTTGGGAGGTGTCTGCAACAAACGAGTTGATTTGCTCCATCCGAAAATCCGTCCATTGCTGCCAAAGTTGCTGTTGGGGCGATCGGGCTAGACCCAAGCCAACTTCGCTGGGGGTAAGGGTGATCGGATCAACTCCGGTCAGCTGTTGAAACTGCTGTCGTGCGGCGTTGCCGTAACCATAGGTATGTCCACCCACGCGCGGATCCTGGAAAGGATAGCGAATGTAGTCGAGCTGCAAGCCATCCACGTCATAGCGGCTGACAATTTCTTCAAACAAGCTCAGCAAATAGCGCCGCACCTCTGGATTAGCCGGATCCAAAAAGGGTTTCTTTTGACCCGGCGGAATCATGGAACCCCGATTATCATAGCCCGCCCAATCCGGATGAGCTGCCAAAATCGGGCCGGGATAGCTGGCAGATTGATTCAGAATTGCATTGTGCATCTGATTTCCTGCAGCAAAAGTCCAGACCCAAGCATGCAGCTCCATACCACGCTGATGAGCCAGATCGATCGCCTCTGCTAAGGGATCCCATTGCCGTGTTAACGGATTTTGCTGGGGAGCCACCTGGCTCGGATAAATGGGATAACCCGCATTCACCGTTTCAAAAAAGACTGTGTTGATTCCAGCCGCCTGGAGCCGATCGAAAATTGCCTCTAAGCCACGCCGTGAACCAGCCTGGACGATCGTGCCCCGATCGAGCCACATGGCCCGCACTTCAGATTGTGCCAAAGACTGATCCAACGGGAAGTGGTCCCATAACAACTGTCGGGTAGCGAGCCATTGCTGGCGAGCCGTCGCATAGTCTCGTTGATTTAGCGCTTGTGAGAAAGCGGCATATCCCTGTCTCGCTTGAGACAAGACGGCATCATCGATCGAGGGAGCAGGAGACTCAGCCTGACTCGCAGCCTCGGTTTTAGCTGCCGCCTGATTAACCGCAACTGATCTATTGTTTCGAGCATTGGCCAGGATAAAAGCACTCTCATATCGACCGATCAGTGCCTCCAATTCCTGCCGCATTGTGGTGGCTTGATACAGCGTAATCCGACTGGTTTGGGCGACATCCAACTCGGCTGCTGCAACCTGTTCTGCCGGGTCTTGACTTGTGGTTGCAGGGGTGGGAGCAGGAGTAATTTGTCCTAACAGTCGATCGACCTCAGCTCTGGTTGTGGCGCGAGTAAATCGATTGGGTGCCGAATTGGGTGCCGGACTGGCTACTGGATTGGGTGCAGGGGATGCCGTAGCGATCGGAGCTTGGGCAGCAGGTCTGTTGGATAATCTAGCAGATGGGGAAGATGGCCTGGTTGAAGCAGTCGGAAGCGTGGAAGGAGCTGAATTTGCGGCTGTTGAGGGCGATCGAGAAGGCTGGCTAGCGGCGGCAGAAATTTGCGTTGCGCCTTGAAAACGCTCTACAGCGGCTCTCAGCCAACTGCTGTCCAGATCGCTTACGCTGGCAGACGCATCTCCCCAATGCCAGCCTAAAAAAGTTGTTTTTGAAGTGACAACAACGGCTGCGCTATTACTTGCTTCAGGATCGGCCTGGTTCGATCGCTCCCAAACGGCAACGGGTTCACTGGCTAAACTGGTGGGTACAACAACTCCGCCTCGAATCGCGCTATCTACATTGGCTCCACGCATCCAACGTTGGTTGACAAGCTGCATGGGTTGTAACTGCTGAGGCTGGGAGAGATCAGCCGCCCAATAGGCTCCTAATAACGATCGCAGTGCATTTTGTACACCAGCAGAAGATTCGCTACCAGTTGCCCCACTGACAATTAATCGTCCGCCCTGATTCAACCAACTTTGCAGGCTGATCAACTGTCCAGAGGAAATGGTCTCAATATTGGGCAGGAACAAGACATCAATATCATCGAATTGGGTCGATCGCTGCACACTATCCCATTCAATCACCCGATAAGCCAGTCCTGTAGCGTCAAGGCGATCGGTAATTGCCCGCCATTGCGTTGCATTTTCAGTACTTTTGACAACACCGAGCGTCGGGCTCTGTTCAGATTGAGTTTGAGCAGCTGGTGCAGTTTGACTCGGCAGGGATTGTGCAATTGCCCCCGTTGAGGTTTGCAGCCAAACGAGGCTACCTATCAGGATCGCAGGGGCGATCACACCAGTCTTTGCAGATAATAGAGAGGAAATCAATGAGCCATTCATCTGATTTAACTGTTGGGTAAACCCCTTTGCCGCTAAAAAACTAGGTTTCACGTCAACTGCAACAATAAACACACTACATTAACCTTCTGGCCGAAATGCAGGTGATCCCGCAGGAGCACTACAAATAGCAAGAAATTTTGCTAACTCTTCACGAAAATAAATAGATGGTTAGCTGCTGTAACCTGGGTCGTTGCAGATGGAACAGGACTACTCAGCAGCGAAATTAACGACTCTCTAGGGCCGCCAACTCTAATCCCAAGGGTTCATGCTCGACCACAAAAACGTTGGAGTACAGATTCGCAATGACCTGTTTGCCTTGCTGCGTCAGTTCCAGATACTTCAAAGCATCTTTCACGTAGGGATAAACGCCATTCCAATAGAATTTGGGGTAGTTCTTTCTGAGATCGCCAGGATGCCGATAGCCGAGTGCTTGATTCACGCCTGTTTCTTCAAATTCATAAAACAGGGCGCTAATTTTTTTGAGATAGCGCGGATCACTCAGCTGACCAATCAGATCGGATGCTCGAATCAAACCGGGATAGTTGATCGTGTCTTGGTGATCCTCTTTGTTGGGCACTGGAAAGCGGGTGAGTTCAATGTTGAGCTTAATCCGATCGGCATCAATCAAGCTGTGGCCGCCAAACCGCTCATCAATAAATAATTTGGCCCGATCGACATGGTAGGGGGTGAGGCTAGCATCGGTTGATCCCGGTTCCAAGCGAACCATGGCATTATCCTGACCGGTTGCATACAGGCCATCGCGATCGTCCTGACAAACCCCTTTGACATAGCCAATGTCATGACAAACCAGTGAGATGATGAAGTGCAGCCAATCTTCACAGGACACTCCACCCTGACGGATGTGGCGGCCTCGCAGAATTTCTTGTCCAACTAATGTGACGAGGATCGTATGTTCGACGTTGTGGTATAGGGCATCACTATTGGCGATATTTTCTAACGCCATAGAACCAACCCAGCCAATAATATCCTCATAGTCATGCTTCCAACCGCCGTATGTGCGACGATAGCCCTCTTTGAGCTTTTGGACGAAGTCATCAATCAGCAGTTCGGTGGCATTAAACATTCTGGGTTCTCAATATGTTTGCTGTATAGCGGTCCAAGGTTTCGTTTGAAAATTTCGAAAACGGTCTCTCTTTCGACTAAGAATGCCCAGGTTCTTGTTATTGCTACCTCACTTGATCGAACTCCTTGAAAGTGAGAACCCTTCTGCAAAAGATGATTTCTCTCTATGGGATTAGCCTGAGCGATCGGTCCTCATCTAGGGTATTGGCCTATATGTGATTGTACTGAGTCTGCTGCAACTTGCATTCAGCAATCCTCCCAGAAATGCGCTATGCTTGGATACACTAACCATCTGCGGGTGTAATTCAGTGGTAGAATGTCAGCTTCCCAAGCTGAACGTCGTGGGTTCGAGTCCCATCACTCGCTTAGAAGTCAAAGTTGCTATTAGACAAGCGTTTCAAGCATTTTGCTAACTACAAAAATTGCCTTGAAAGCAGTACAGAGGTTCTAAAACTCACCTAAAGATTGGCTCAGTTTTGAGCACTTTGGGTGTAAGTTGGGTGTAAACTGGCTGTAGAGAACCAGTGTACTATTTTCCTTGCGTAATGTCCTCAAACCCCGCTTCACATCAGAATTTGAAGAATCCAGCTTCAGGCAAATCTTCCAAAGGGACAGTTCGAGTAATTGCATCCGATAACAGATTGCAGATCCGATTCCGATGGGGTGGCAAACGACATTACCTGAGTACGGGTTTGCCTGATACGCCTGTAAATCGAATAGCCGCAGAACGCAAAGCATCTGACATCTACTTAGATATCATTTCTGGCAATTTCGATCCGACTTTAGCGAAATATAAACCAGAATCATTGCCAAGTACGGCTACACCCGACATTACACCCAAAGCAATTCCAGCTGCATCAGATTTGTGGAAACAGTACCGAGAATACAAAGCATCTTCGTTGAAACCAACTACGCTTGGTTATCACGAGTCGTTAGCTCGCATTCTCGAAAAGATTCCTGCAACGCCGATCTCAAATGCGCTTGAGATCAAATCGAAACTAGAAAAAGTAACCACAGTTCATCAAACAAAACGGATCTTGGCTCAGCTATCTGCAGTTTGCAATTGGGCTGTCAAACATCGGCTAATCGAGTCAAATCCCTACGAGGAATGGCTACCGAGATGCCAAAGTTTCGATATCAGCTAGAACCGCAGCCCAACGCTTTCACTGAAGATGAACGCGATCGCATTATTACTGCATTCAAAACACATGAAGGGAATTGGAACGGTAAAACCTACACTGGTTTTAGCTACGCTCATTATGCTCCGTTAGTCGAATTTTGGTTCTTGACCGGATGTAGACCGAGTGAGGCGATCGGCTTGCAATGGAAGCATGTTTCGGAAGACTGCCAGTTCATCTACTTCCGGGAAGCAGTCACGAAAGCTGGGACGGGTCGGCTAACACGAGTGAAGGGATCGAAGAATAACAGAATTAGAACATTTCCTTGTTCTGCCAGATTGCGAGTGCTACTGTTCTCAGTTCGACCTAAAGTTGTTGCTGCTGAAGCTCCGGTTTTTCCTTCTCCTGAAGGTCGTCTGATTCGCTACGACAATTTTTGCAAGCGGGCTTGGGAAAAGATTGTTGATCCAATCAAACCTAACACTACTCCTTATAGTTGCCGAGATACCTTTATTACGACGCAAATCCTAAAAGGTATCCCTGAGACAGCGATCGCTGAATGGTGTGATACCAGTGTCACGATGATCCAAAAACACTACGCCGACTTCCTCAAGTTACTTAGTCTCCGCCCAATAGACTAAGTCATCATCATAATTAATCTAATTTTCTTTGCAGTGTAATCCAAAAATTCTATCACCTATAGAAGAGACAGACGAAAAATGAAAAATTCACCTTCGCGAATAGTGCAGGCACATTCTTTACTGCTTCATAGTCCTTATTTACTATATTCACGATCATATCTCTCCAATGAATACCGTCCTCTGTATTTAGTTTTAGACCGTCTTACAGGAGAAGAGTACAACCAAGAGTTGCTTAAAACCATTTCAGGAAAAGAGTTACTAACGTATCGTCAACTTGTAGCAGGAGAATTTATTCGGCAATTTTTGAATAGCCGCTTCCCCTATTGGCAATCTTCTGAAAAGCTGAAACCTCTTCTTAATCTAGAGCTAAATTTGTGGATAACAGTCCTCAAAATGCTCAAAGAGTTACAAGTTTTGTGCCCCTCCTTCATCAACTGCCATTTCGCCATCTTTTTCAAGGCATTAGTCGTTGAAAGAAAACTGATCGTTTTAATTGGTTTTGATTCAGAGCAATCCACCATAAAAGGTGGTATTGGATTGCTGCAATCTCAAAATCGTAAACTACAAGGTTGTGAAAATCCCTTCACAAGGGATGAAGCCCCTCGAACTTGGGAATTTATTCAGCAAGCTATTACGATTGCTGATCAAAATGATGATTTTAGGCGAGAGTTCTATATGCCGATAGTGCGGGCAAGACAAAAATTCGTAGCCTATATGCAAGACGAAAAGTTTCGAATTTACAAGCAAGGGCAACTTCAGCGGCAAGGTAGAAGAAAAAGTCAAAAAAACAAGAGAAATCCTGAAAGCCTTAAATAGCAAGGGGTTTGAAAGAAAAAGCACTTTTGCATCTTTCAATTATTTTGTCTCTAAATTGGAGTGGTTCAATCGAACTGCTCCAAAATGAACCATCTCGTACAGAAACAGAAACTATCTGAGCAAATTGGATTATCGGCTGCGACCTTCAAGCGGTATCGCAAGGGAGTCTGGATCGAGGGCATTCATTGGCAACGGATCAACTCTCGGACCATACTCTATAATCTTCCGCTGATACTCGATTGGATTGCTAATCGAGACAATCCGCAGGCTCATCAAAGAGCAATCGAAGCATATCTTGGTTCTTTGCCATCTAATCAACCCTTAAAGCGGGGAAGGAAGGCTAGCTAAATGAACGATCGCCCTCTCAGGGAAGAGGGGATCGTTCTAGATCCACTAAAACCAGTATTCAATAAGCAGGATGGTGAATGCCACTCAAAATCACCTGATCAGTTCATCCTAAACTGGTTTGACCACTTCCATAAATGGGATTTCATTACGGCGGAAGCAACAGAGGGTAAACCTAAGTGGATAACTATCAAAAAATTTCCTCTCAGCCCTGAAACGCTTTATGGACGATGGCAAAGTTCTTCTGAGTTAGTCGGTGTACGCTTCAAAAGCGGATGCGAGGGAACTACCAGCTATGCTCTGGTTGATATAGATATTGGCAGCCAATATCATCCTCGGCAAGATCCATCTGCGATCGCAGCCATCACTCGCGCTTTGGAAACGATCGGAATTTATCAGCATGTCAAAGTTCGTTCTAGTTTTTCGGGTGGGTTGCATCTCTACTTTCCTCTTGCTGACAACTTCAACTGCTACAAGCTTGCTGTTGCTTTGCAGCAAACGCTGGAGAGACTAGGGCTTCAAATTCAACCAGGACAGTTGGAGATTTTCCCGAATGTAAAAGCTCCTCGAAGTAATTATCAAGCTCATCGGTTGCCATTACAACTTGGTTCGTTTGTGCTGGATAGTGATTTTCAGCCAGTATACAACTCCCTACCACGGTTCATTCAAACTTGGAACACTGTAGCAGAGCAGCAGGATCTAACACGTTTAACAGAGGTAGTTGCAGAAGCTACGCAAACTCGGCTATCTTGTTCGAAAGATCTGGAAGAGTGGGAAAGACGCTTAGAAGCATCACTTGCAAAGGGCTTTACTAAGAAAGGCCAAACCAATCAATTAATTAAAGAAGTTTGTATTTATCTAAGAGTCTTTAAGGAGTTGAAATGGGACGAGGTAGCAATTGAAGCCTATGGAGTGATCACTAGCTTACCTGGATATCAAGAATATTGTGGACATCGGCAAGAGATTAAAAAACGCATTCAGGATTGGGTGAAGACTAATCAAGAAAGCAACCGATACTACCCAGCTTCTAACCGTCTCAAAGTTGTTCAAAAAAGGCCCAAAGCACCTTCTAATGAAGTCCGATCGGAGAATGCCATAGAGCGCATTAAACAGGCGATCGCCTATTTAACTGAGTCAGGTACTCTTCCTAGCGGAGTTAAAGCACGGCAAGTCGAAATTTGTAAAATTGCTCGATGTAGTGCATCAACACTGCGCAAGTACAACGAATTATGGCATCCGGATTTTCAAATCAAGGGGTGTGTAACCACTGATTTGGCAAGGCTTTCAACGATTTTAGCAACTTCGGAGGAGCAGGTATCTCCAGCCAATCATGTTGTACCCACTTGCTTAGCTCCACTTTTAGGGTGTGTAACCACAGGCGGCTCAACGGTTTCAACCGATACTGCAACGGTTTCTAAAAATGAGAAGATTGCTGGAATTCAAGTAAATCAGACAGTTACACACCCCCCCCTACTAAGTGTTGGGGGTGTCTGTGGCTCGGAAGAAACAATATTAAGTAATAACAGAACAGATCAATTAATCTTGGATCACACACACAAGCGAAGTGTCAAGTTTCCGATCGGTAGTATTGTTAAGAAACAGGGAGAGCAGGAATTGCTTAGGATCACAGCTATTAATTTAGATGGGACCTATTGGGCCAAGTGGTTGAATGCAACAGTTCCCAGAGTTTCTATTCTTTTACGAGAGAATGAAATTGAATTGATCGATAACACTTCAATATCTCAATCTTAGAAGACTTTCACGGAAGCTGTTCATTTTCATTCCTTTGACAACTAGAACCAATTTGATGGAGCGATCGAGTTGAAAAGACAGATTCAATAGTTACTGGAATTTCAGCCTGTATGAACGAAATCTAATGATTTAGCAGCACAGATCTTCACTTGGCTTTAGGTATTTTCGCATTACGAACTATTCAGAACGCCGTTGTTGCTTGCAAAATGCTTTTTTGGATGGACCCTTGAAGCCAGAGAAAGGCAACGTCAGTTGATCCAGAGCTGGAAGCCCTGGGAGCATAGCACAGAACCTACTAGTGGGTCATTTGGCACGTAGATAGCCATTTAGAGTGGAGCATTTCACGCAACCAAGGACTGAGCCACAGCCCCAGACCCGCCTAAACGATGTCCTTGTCGTTTAGATCGCGCCCGTTGTCGTCGTGCAGCTCGCTTACCACCCCATTCAAAAGGGGTCGGGTTTTGATTCCATACTCTAGCTACGATCTCAAATCGTTCGATAATTTGCTGAGGTGTTTGCGGATGTTGTCCATCTAAAGCCCGTCGTTTGAGAATACGTTGGATGGATTCTGTCATATTTAGCCAACTCCCTGAAAGTGGAGTGTACAAAGGCAAAACCCCATGTTCACAAAGCCACACCATCAACTCAGGGGTCTGATGCCCGACTAAGTTATCCCACACCAAGAGCATTCGTAAAGGGGGTAATTGTTTCGGTAATGTGAACGTCACACTTAACCCTTCTCGCCACTCCTGCCATATCTGCTGCACCATTTCTTGCGATTGGGAAGAGGAAACTTCAGGTAATGTATTTAGAATATCTGTGAGTTCCCCTTTCAACCACGAATGTAATACGGCATTTGTTGTACTCTCAACCCCCTTGACTCGCACTTGCCCATCATGAGGATGAAACAATGTTAGAACCTTTGCTGTTCCATCACGTATATACTCGTGAGCCTGATGTTGAGGCTGCTCCTCAGGTCGCCAACTGGGTGCTGGGTAAGGCAATGTCTGAAACGGTCCTGCTTCATCTTCACACCACACTGCA
>LUGL01000112.1 GCA_002796835.1 Elainella saxicola E1
TGTAGTGCTATGAATTTTATAGAATAAAACATCTGGAATCCTTCAATCTAAAACTCCCATGACATATCCCTAGCTCACTCAAAGCCAACCTCTTTAGCTCCGTTCAATTCTGCAACATTGCATTCATCACGGCTTGCTATCATTGCGACACTCGCTCGCAGGCGGATGAGATACGGAACTTTTGGCAGGATAAATGAACGGATTCAAAAGCTGCCCAGTTAAATCTGATGCGATCGATTGATCAATGCCATATTTTCCAGGCCAACGATTTCTGGGTAGGTAAAATGTCCCAAATAGTTGATCTACCCAGGGAAAAATAGCAGCATAGTTTTTGTCGTAATATTCTGGCCCATCGTTAGTGTGATGCCAATGGTGAAAAGCGGGAGTAGAAATCAGCTTCTCCATCCAGCCAAAACGCCAACTCAAATTAGCATGGATCACAAAGCTCCAAATCGTGCCAAAAACAACGTAGAGGAGCGGCACAACATCAATGGTTTGTCCGGTTGGCTGGGCCAAACCAAGCAGGTAGATCGGCACCAGACCACAGAGCCGAATAAAGAAAATATCAATGGGATGGGCGCGAGTATTCACCAGCCAGTCCATTTCTTTTGCACTATGGTGAATGGCATGAAACTGCCACAGGACTGGAAACTCGTGCATCCAGCGATGCCCCCAATAGCTGCCCAGTTCACCCACCACAATCGCGAAGAAAAAGCGCGTTCCCACCGATAAACTTGCGATGCCTGCATAAAGTCCACTGGGTCCAAGCAGGTGAACGACTCCGGCCACGATAGACAGCGGCAGGACGAGCAGCAGTTTGGGCAAAAGACTGTTTAGAAAATAGTAGGATACATCGATCAGAAATTCTTGACGGAATACTTTCTGTTTGTTCTGGGGACTGAATCTTTCCAGAGGAACAAAAATGATAATCAGCAGTCCCAACCAGATTGACAGTCTGAGAACATCTAATAGAAGAGATGAGATAAAGGAGTGCATTAGTTTATAGTTCCAGGCTTGATTCAAAGCAAGATACAAAGCAATCGTGAACGAGAACGGTTGAATTGATTGCTTAAAGCGGCGGCTGGAGTCAGCGAGGGAGAGTAACGAGGTTAAAGAATTCAGGGATACAGGAAAAAAAGGTGGTTGAAACATGCCAAATAGACTGCTCAAACCACCTTTAGAGCACCGGGGTCTACTGGAAGAGTTGCTTTCACACCCGACGTGTATAAACTGACTCTTCCAACTAGCTCAAGAATAGACCCCAGAAATCAGAGCATTAGGCCTCAGCAGACGATTCTACTGATTGTTTTTTGCGTTTGCGTAATGCGGTCAGACCCAAACCAATGACCCCTGGGATGAGGGCAGGGGTAGGAATCTCTTTGACAGAAACATCGGAGAGCAGCGCAAAGGGCGGTTGACCTGCCGGAGAACCTTGCGCCAGGAAGCTCAGCACTGGGTTAGCAGAATCAGCAGTGAACGTCAGTTCTTGCTTCTGCCAGCCACTCACAGGAGCCTTACTAGCATGATTCATCCCTGCAGAGGAAGCAGTCGAGCCACCAAAACCAACGAGCCAACCGCTGGTGCTGTCACCGTCAAATTCACGTTGCTGTCCAGATGCTTGCCAGAAACTTACAACGTACTGTTTTCCTGCTGTCAAACCAGATAGCGTCTGACTGACGGTATAACTCTCACCTGCGCCATAGGCTCCATCTGCCGCAATAAACCAACCCGACCCGCTCGGACTGGTGACATCAGCGTCTCCATACAGAGAGACTGGAGCACCGCTGGGTGCCGTAATTGGTGTACCCCAGACCGGGTCAGGACCGAAGCCAGCCTGATTGATATTGGTTGTAGCAGCTGTACCATCTGGAACCAGGAAAGCGTAAGACTTGCTGATATCCCAGCCAGCGATACTCACCTGACCACTTCCAATATAGGCTGACTGCGACAGCCCAGTGGGAGTAAAGCCACCGTTGACGACAAATGCTTCTGCCGGAAGGCTAGCCATCGAAAGGCTGGCGGCTGATAGTCCGATCATTAATGCCTGCTTCATTTTTATGATTCTCCAATGTTTACAGATGAATGTGAATGCAAAGCGATCGTGACGATTTCAAAAAGTTGATCAGATATATGACCAACCTGCTGGCAAAGATGAACCCGTAGAGGAATTGAATCTTCGCTTTATCACTCGTTCTATTGCGTCTTGCTCAATTTCTGAACGGGGAGCAGGAGTTGCACTCTTGGCCAGGAGCGAAGCCCCTATATCCCCTTTTTCACAAATAGTCTGTGAACGCTATATTACTTTTAAAGGCTGTTCTGACAAGGGCACTTTCAGAACCCGCTTCTCAAGGATGATAAACATCTGATCCTTCTCTCTGCGAGTATTCTATATGCCAGTTGAGAATATTATTTCATACGAAATCTCGCAAATCAAGAAATTCCGTTCTTATTTATACATAAATTTATATTTATGCGTTTTTAAAAAGATTTGGAATTTAAATTCCAATAGATTTAATAATTATTTTATATATTTTAGATCTATTTAAAATCAAAGATTTTTTGATTTTTAAATATAAGTTATTGTCAATGGATCAAGATCAATGAGCGTAGCTAAAAAATAAGACTGAAAACCCCTATGTAATACTTTTTTGAACTCTATACTTAATTTTACCAATCTGCTTAGCATTGCACTAACTGTAAAGAGATTGCATCGAGGACAAAACCTTTGCACCTCATCATCACTAGACTGACGATATATCTCAATCTTGTACTTCACAGCAGTCAAAACACCATCAAAAAAGTTATCGCCTCGCGATCCGGGTTTACTTGGCCCAGTTTCGCAAGGCGTTTTGAGTCATCATACTCGTAGACATTTTAGCCATCATGGCTACAACTTATCAGCGAGCTAAAATTCCTACCGCATGCCCATATTCCTGAGAACCATACAAAGCCAACTCAAAGCCAGCCTCTTTTAGCTCCTGCTCAATTTCTGTCTGGTTAAAATAATGTACAAACTCAGGAGATAGGTCATCACCAATTTCCAGCAGATCGCGTCGAAATAACCGCCGAAATACATTACCGGTCGTCACAACCGCCTTGAAATAGAAATTACCTTTATTGGCATGGTGATAGAAAGAGATTAGGATAGGTGCCTTAACCGCCAACACAGACCTGAGCTGCTTCAAAAACTGTACCCGATTCGCTTTGCCCTGAATCAGCATATAGGCTCCCCAGCCAATAATAGCCCCCTCATATTGAGTTTCAGTTTGGGGAATACAATCTCTTTCCAGCAATCTTACTTTGCTATCCAGAGATTCAGCGCTGAGAAGCTGATTGGCAAATTCAACCAGTTTAGGATTACATTCATATCCATCAACTCGATATCCCATTTTAGCCAGCGCATATACCTCGCGTCCCCCACCCGCTCCAATCAACAACAGCGACTGGCGAGCCTGAAAATATGTTTCGATCGCCTGTTTTTCCCATTGCCAGAGCCCTTGCTTGTTGTAAGTCAGGTCACAATACATTTTGGTTGTGTTGTAATAATCCTGATCAGCCAAATGTAGAAGTTTCTTGGGTAAAATCCCTAACCAAAACCCAATAAAGCAGGCATTAACGATGGTTAAAAAGCGGGTAAGAATTCTGCGAGAGCGGTGATATATTTTCAGTGCAACTGGCATTTCCAAATAGCTGTTCATCTCAATTCCCTTAACAGATTCAAAGAAGCAATAAGCTGTTTTCAGTATTTTTCAGCGCTTTTAAGTTACGACGCAGCTTTCTCAACCTGAGTCTGCGATCGCCAAGACTGCGCATACAAGCCCTGCTTTCTCAGTAAGTCCTGATGGCTGCCTGACTCGACAATCTGCCCTGCTTTCATCACATGAATCACATCCGCTCGTACCGCTAATGAAAATCGATGGGTTACCACAATAGCCGTGCGATCGATCGCCATTTCTCGAAACCGATCCAGCCAGCTCGCTTCAGTCCAGGGATCCATTGCACTTGTCGGTTCATCCAGAATCATGATCGTGGACTGCCGTAAGTAGGCTCTCGCTAAGGCCAGTCGTTGCCACTCTCCGCCACTCAGTTCTGTACCGCCTGGAAACAGCTTGCCTAACACAGAGTCATATCCCTGAGGTAATTTCATCAGCTTGTCGTGGATATCAGACCAGCGGGCCGCTTCTTCCCAATCAGCGCGTGTGGTGGAACGGCTCAGATCGCCAAACTCAATATTTTGACCCGCCGTGAGATAGTACTCCATTGGGTTTTGAAACAGGACGGTCATTAACCGCCTCAGGTCAGCAATGGCAAAGTTGCGAATATCGACGCCATCGATCTCAATTCGGCCTGCCTCCGGATCATAAAAGCGACAAAGCAATTTAATTAGCGTGCTTTTTCCGGCACCATTATCTCCAACGATCGCAACCACCTTTCCGGCAGGCAAATTTAAATCGAAGTTTTGCAAGACGGGGGTTGTGCTGCCGGGATAGCAAAATGTTACCCCTTTAAAGCGAATGCCCTGTCGCAAGGAAACAGGAGTCGGCATAGGGCTATCTGGATCGGCAATGGTGGGCTGAAGTTGTAGAAATTCGAATAAATTACTAATAAATAAACTATTGCGATATAAGCTTCCCACAGTTCCGAGCAATGCTCTAATAATTCCTTGTCCCTTATTAAAAGCCTGGAAAAATAACGCCAGATCCCCAACACTCAGCATTCCAGATAAGACTTGCACGCCCATCCAAGTCAGGGCTGCGCCAATCACCACCAGACTAATCAAGCCAGCCCCAAATCGACCCAGGCTTTGCTGACGAATCAAGCTCATCCGCTCCTGTCGCAACCGTTGCCGCAATTGGCGATAGAACGATCGAAAATACGGCCCCAATTCAAAGGCGCGAATCTCCGCTGCCGTCATGTTATGGGTCAACACAAGATCAAAATACTGAACCCGGCGGCGATCGGTTGTTGTTTGCTGAGACCAGTGATACTCTAAGCGGTTGAGCCGCAACGTAACCCAGAGGGCAGGCAAAGTACTGATAATCAAAACAAGAGGCAACCACACACCATAGGTCAACAGAACCGCTGCCATGGCCAGCAAAGTAATGCTGTTTTGCATTAAGCTACCCATGCCTTCCAGCAGCGCCAGCGATTGCTGCATGCCACCATCTCTAGCCCGCTCTAGCTGATCGTTATAAAGCGATGACTCATAGCAACCAAAGTCGATGGCGATCGATTGAGTTTGAATCAAGTCGGTAATATGATCCTGAACCAGTTCCGACTGAATTACTCGAATCCATTCACTGGCCCCTTTCAACAGTTCTCCTGCTAGGAGTACGGCCAGCATCATGCCAGCAGGCCATGCCAATAAGTGTATCGCTGTCCATGAAAAGCCTTGACCGGCAGCAGCAACGAGGGTATCAACCAGACTACGGGTAAGATAAACGGTAAGTACAGGCAAGATACCCTGTAACACCAGCAGAATCGCCCAGGCAATTAACCATTTTCCAGAAGCAGACCAGACCAGATGAATCACTTTAGGGAGGTAAGTCATCCGCCCTAATTTCTGGGAGAGTTTGCGCTTCCAAGAAGTCCGACGATTGCGTTGAGAGCCAGACATATTTTCAAAGTGATGAAATAAGGATCGATAAATTCAGAGATTTCTGCCTTTGGCTAACCGAAGCAAAATCGGGAATGGCTGAGTCAGGATGCAGCAGCCCAGATGGAGTGCAAAATATGCTGTTCAACAAACCGGGCCGAATCTTCTAATCGCGTCAAATCACGAGGTCGCTGCAAGTCAAACATAGGAATTTGCTGGGCCAAACGAGCACACTGCATCAAATGTTGACCATCTCCCGGTCGCTGCCATCGAGTCGGAGCAGAATGGGGAATGAGTTCGATCGGTCCTGCGGCAGGTGCAACAGGGTGAACTGCCAACTCCTCCCCAACGCCCAGAAAATAGAGGGCCTGGAGTGGCAGAGGAACAGTTGGAAACTGGGATTTGGGTCGATACCCCAGCTTAATTTCTTCCTGGTGCAACGTCAGCAAATTAGTAACGTTATGTCCCAGCGTCAGCGCTGACTCTTTCGTCAACTTGACCTGCGGATAGCCTGGAGCCGCATAAACTTGATTGCCCACAAACTGGAGAGCGAGAACATCATCTGTAATGATTGGATAACCCAATTTTTCTAAAGCAACTGCGATCGAAGATTTACCAGCTCCTGACATCCCCAAGAAAGCAACAACCCGATCGACCATGATCACTGCGCTGGCATGTAGCACCAAACAGTTGCGCTGATAGAGCAGGATCGCCATGATCACGCCCCCGATATAGAGTCGCAGTAAACTTTCATCAGCCTCAGGCGCTAACGTCAGCCTAATTTGCCGACCCTCTATAATCTCGAATAATCCAGCATCGCGCATGAACACTCGAGCTTGAGTTCGGCTAACTTCCAGCGTCCAGCTTCGATCGGCAGGTGTGATCCGATCGGCTTGATGATATTGCTCCGGATCAGCAATGACTTCCAGAAGAACATCAGCAGGTCTTTGGAGGTTGCCAGCCGGTAAAAACTCCAAGAGCGGCAATGCGGATTGAATGGTTAAACCGTAGGCAAGATAAGTTCGCATACTTGAAAACTAATTTGATTGTCACTCTTCTCAGTGAAAGAGCGTATTTTAGAAGGAATCTGGAAGTGCAAGAACGCACCTCCAGATGAGTCGTTTTAAGAAAGATATCGGCAAAAAATATCGGAGAACAGACTTCAGCAGTGACCGGTCGTTGCTAAAGAGCACTGTCTCTCAATTCTTCTTCACCTGAGGCTGCTCAAGGACAGCCCCTCTTTCAAAGATGATTGACAGAGTTGAACTGAATTAGCTCAATTTACCTTTGTCACCATATTTCTCGTTCGTTTCGGTAATGGATGTTAAATCATCACCCAGACCCAGAGTTTTAGCAGTGGTCTTCTCGGTGATAGCTTCAACCGAACCATGAACAGTCAGGGTAGGGATGTTCCAAGTTTTCTTCATGTTTTTTCTCCTTCTAAGAGTGTGATTTAGGACGCACTTGAGCAATAAGTGCATTTGTATCGTTTCTGTATAAGGGGGTGTTGTCAGTTTTGCACTGCAACCAGTCTCAAATAGAAATTGACATAGGAAATTGACATACCGTAGATACCGACGCAGCCTGATGTTTTGACTCAACGCAAGAAACTAATGAGTCAAAACAGAATGGTTTTGACTATCTGCCAACCAACGGGAGAGGGTAAGAATGGAAAAGACTTTGAGGGCATCACTATCATTGGTGAAAAGTTGAGGACCATAATTTTGATAGGCAGATTGGAGTCTGGATAAGTCAACGTAATTCTCAAGCAGATATCCCTGATCGAAGATGGCTTTATCCAGAACGGCCTGCTCTGTCAGCATCTTTTGCTTAAAGTTAGCGCTCAAATTTCCTTTGTCTGGTCGCCACTGCACTTTCGATGGCAGGATGCCTTCCATGCCTCGTCTTTGAATCGATCGCGTCCATCCCTTTTGAAGCCGTTGGCTTGCCGGGGCCGCAATACAAAACTCAATCAATCTACGATCGCAGAAAGGATATCGCATTTCCAGAGAAAAGGCTGCTGCTAAGTGATCTAGAGTTTCCAGGGTGTATTCCATGGCCCCATTAGTCAGGTGTTCAGCATGTTCAGTTTGAATGGAGCGAAACCGCTTTTTATGAGCTGCAATTTCTTGTAGATAGTCTTCTAATCCTAATTTCTGGGCAAAGGATGGGTGAATGAGTTTGCTTACCTGCCGAGGGGGAGTTTTTCCCAGCATCTTTTGCAAATGCGATCGGAGTGACCAAAATGCCGGAGGAATCAAATATTTGAATCCATAATTCCACATCAACCAGGAGGGAGAAACCGCAGATTGATGGAAGATTCTAGCGAGATGTTTGGCCTCCTGATGCATTTTCAGCCATCGTCCTTGACGAGCTAAGACTGTGAGATATTCATGCCCATAGCCGATCGTCGAATCTCCATCTTGACCACTAAATAAAACTCTCACCCCTTGTTCATGGGCTGCTCGAAAGATAATCCAATCCATGTAAAGGTTAGGCGCAATTGATGGCGCATCCAGATGCCAATGAGCTAAATCACGGCTTTCTAATGGACTGAATCGATCGGCGTGAACATAGTGCGGATCGAATCCACCTGTGTCTACAACAGCCTGGATATAGGGACGCTCATCAATTTCGGGATAATCGTCAGCCAAACTCGGAAAGATTGCTGAAAACGTTGGAAATTTGGGGTGGTGATGATGGGATAGAGCATTACGGGCAACGCAGGCGATCGAAGAAGAATCCAAACCGCCACTCAACATCGAACCAACCGGAAAGATGCTGCGTAAACGACACTCAACCGTTTCTATAAACAGTTCCTGATAAGCTTCTGCATAGGCTTTATCAGAACGGAAGCGTAACTCTTTCTGAGCCTCCGGCGACCAATAAGACCAGAGTCGCTGTCCTTCTGGCACAACCAATAAACCATGAGCCGCAGGTAAACGAACCACATGTTTGTAAAAGGTGCGAATCTTTTCCTCTAAAACTCCCACAAGATGTTGAGCAATCCGCATCTCATCCAGCTCAGTGGGCACCTCTGGCCAACATAACACCCCTTTGACTTCCGAGGCAAAGATAAAGCGAGTGGCCGATCGATAATAGTAGAAAGGCTTCACCCCCATCGGGTCACGACCGCAAAACAACGCCTGTCGTCGGGCATCCCAAATGGCAAAAGCAAAATCCCCTAAGAGATAGTCTAAACAACGATCGTCCCATTTTTCATAGGCTTTGAGAATCAGATAACTATCTGTCAGCGGCTGGCTGGAATAGTTCTGTAAATTTAATTGGTAAATCAGATCCTCTCGGTTATCCAGACGAGCATCAGCCGTAATCACCAGATCGCCATCCCGAAGAGACAACGGCAATGTTTCACGGATTGATTCTGCTGTAGTGTGCAACATCCGATGGCCAAACCCAACCGTATTTGTTTTCCAGACATTTCCGACATCTGGACCCCGATGTGCCAGCCGATCAACTGCTTTTTGCAATGCGATCGAATTTAATGGGCTGCCATCAAGATTGTAAACACCAACAATACCGCTCACAGTTTTGCTCCTTCTAAAGAGGGGAGAGGAATGTAACTATCTAAGTCAGGCAATGCCCCAATCACAGTTTGACCGTTAATTTCAATCCAGGCGTGAGCTACAATGCCATGGTCCCCTTGCTTCATCACCCCAATCTTCAAATCTGGTTGCATTCCCCGGCGACGTACCAGAAAGAACACGGTCAGGGCACGGGCAAGACACTTCGGATGACCCAGCATATAGAGGCAGCTCATTTCCACAGCCCATACTGCCCACCTGACTGGCTTTGCATCTGCTGAGGGAGGATAGTCAGGCTTTGCGATCGGCTCACTCCAGCGAACAAGCAATTGATACAGTTGTTGAAAAGGCAAGAGCCAAAGTCCTAATCTAATCAGTCCTAGCAAAAAAAAAGCTTTTACAAGGGCATGGCGCTGCATTCTGGGCAGGCTCAAAAAGTTATACCCTTGACTCATACTGAACCTCAATCAAGCCATGCTGGTTTAGTTCCTCTAGGAGCGATAGAACACACCGTTGACACTCCTCTCGTTCCACATCATATTCTTCTTGCAAAACCGCAGTGATGCCTTCCACTGAAGTTGGTTCTTGAATTAGATGCCAGATGCGAGTTCCAACTTGATTCAGACTATAGTAATTATCGTTCTTCAGGTTTAGAATCACTGATTCCTCTGAAATATTGGAGGAAATCTGGTTAGAGGAGGCTTTGACAACCATTTCTGCAACTAGCATGATGATTTTTCCTGTAAGAGGGCAGTAGAGCGATCGCAAATCAAAAAACAACAGAGTTAATGTCGTGATTTTTAATTAAACAGCAGGTGTAAACCAGTGTGAAAGAATTACAAAAGATAATTGCGAGGTCTCAAGAAAATACTTACCTAAGTTGTAGAACGTACGCTTTGACTTTCACTTTGTAACAAGAGCGGAATTCATTCGTTCCCTTCATAATACATAAATTCAGAGCAACAGTAAGCATTTCTTGAGAGACCACATAGTATGTTTAATGATTTATGAATTTTCTTAGAATTTAATTCCCTCCAATAGATAGAACATTACCTGTCAATTAGCGAAAAAGACCTTGAAATCCAAAGATAGTATTGATAATTTGAGATAAGGGGCTCAACATCATGCCTGCAACTTGACCAAAAGTCGCAAGCCCAGAACGATGGACAACCACTACATCCTGATCCATCAAAGGAGGATTATCTTCCTCACTGATGCCTCGACTAGCATTCACAGAGATATTCTGTTTGGTAGCAGTCCCATTTGGGTTTAGCCGCACTAAGTTGACCGATTGACGATCTGCCGTTTGGTTAAAACCACCTGCTGCCGAAATAGCCTGGTTGAGTGGAGTATTGAGAGGCACTTGGACCACACCCGGTCTTGCAACTTCTCCGGTTACATAGACCTGAATTGAATCAGGCGCAAAGTTAGCAGAAGCCAGTTCAGTCATCTCTTGTGCAGAAAGATTCGCTGCGGTAGGAATATAGACCTCATCACCACTTTGTAGGACTATATCCTGGCTCAGATCGCTCGATCGAACCAGATCCCACAAATTGATCGTACTAGTCTGGGTTTGGTCCGAACCAGTTGGACGCCGAATTTCGACTCTCTTTAAATTCGCTCTGGCAGTAATGCCCCCCGCTTGAGAAATGATTTGAGTGAGCGTGGGAAAGTTTTGCTCCTGGTTGTCTTTGGTTGGTTCGATCGTATAGGAGCCAGGTCGGCTGACTTCACCAGAAATCGCAACTCGGATGGGACGCAACTTAATTGGCGTCACGGTAATCATAGGATTGCGAATGTAAGTGAGATAGGTGTTGGCGATCGCCTCTGAGGCCTGCTGGAAAGTCTGTCCTTGGACCAATACTCGACCTGCACGCGGCAAACTGATTGCTCCATCCTGAAGTACAACAGCTTCACCACTATATTCCTCAGCCCCAAAAACCTCGATTTTGATCACATCCCCTGGCCCTAAGCGATAATTTTCGGACCAGTCTTGGGTGCTATCTGCTGCTGCATCAACTCGCATTAAAGAGGGCATGGATGAGGAAGACTGGGATAGCGAGGATGCGGGCTGCGTTCCGTTCAACGTACTCTGCGCATGACCTGGTAAAGCCAGCCCAGATGTCACTAGAAATAGAGAAAATCCTACGCTAGTCCACGAAGTATGAGAGAGGTGAAATTTTAACATCAGCTGAGCCTTTAACATGAGGTAGGTTTAGCCTGATAAGAATGCACCTGTAATTTACCGATGTAATTCCGGCATGGGTCTTTCTGACAACTTAATACAGCGTTCATACTCTAGCTAGATATTTAGCAAGCGGGATGAAACACTGAACAGTACCCATCAACTAAATAGAAAAATAGAACTGCTGATCTGTAAGCCAATTGGCCTTAACTCGACCAAGCTCTTTTACTGTATATCTTCAAATCACTGAGTCAATTCCTATATTTTCAACTTGTCATCCAACAAAGCGTTCATCAGATGGTTTAACACCTCACACTCACTTCGAAAATTTCCTCTACGATAGACTGACTTAGCCTCACAGGTAAATGATAAAGGCCACCATTTGCAAGGAATCCAGTAGGCAGCAGAAATCGCGATCAGGCTTCATGAACTGAGAATCCTATCGGTAAATTCGATCGCAGAATTTTGCTCTTAACAAGCAATCAATTCAGGTTATGAATTTAAGTAGAAAAGCAATCGTTGCAAACATTAAACAGACCACGTAGTAGAACATAGTTCAACTGAAAAATACGGCAGAACAGAACAGCAGGCTTCATTCTTTGCATTCCAGAACTACCTGCCTCATCCATTAGCAATGCTAGGAAAGGCAATGATTGTTCCAGATTTTAAGAGATCAGCCACTATTCAAATATTTAGAAACAGCTTTTCAGAGAAAGCGAGTCATACACCCTCAAATTCTTGTCAAATCAAAATCCTTGATTTCTGGATGGTAAAGCCTAGTCAGGTCGGTAGAATCTAATTGCTAAGCCCATTGCGACGACGATTTTTACAGGAAAACTAGGCAAAATGAACCTAATTGAGGAGAGCCAAACCAGAACTTTCCCTATGTAAACACATGTGACAGCCCTTGATCAAGGCAATAGTTAAACTTTATAAAATCTTTGCCTCATTGCCAACCCAGGGCACAACATAGGGCTTGCGATCGCTCTTTACCTTCATCACTATCCCGAACAGCCAGTCTTTGCAACCAGCTAGAACCAATGTTGTCTAATTGTCAACTCAAAGAATGTTGTCTAGTTAGCAAACACGAAGTGGGTTAAGGAGATACCGTCCCATTTTCTGTCTTATAAGTATTGAAATTTTGATCCTACATTAGCCAATCAACCAGAATCCTCAAACCTTGAATATTTGAGGGACGCAGGAATCCGGCATAGTATTTTTTAGTGTTTTTTGTTAATTCCGTAGTCATAAGCACATTCAGACAGCAAAGAATATACGTCTGGTTCGAACCAAAGCAAAATCAGACTCTACCAGATATCGATCAATCATGATTTGGTTGTATCAAAGCAATATTGCTTGCGTCGCTGGCAGCGATTATTGCTATCCCAATGGTTCATTTTTGTCTTTGCAATTGACTCAAGCCAGTGCGATCTGAATCAGAAAGTAGGAAAAGCAGGAGATAGCTCCACTTGTTGTTTGGCAAAATCTATAGCGCCTGCTTTCAGATGCATAAATCGATTAAGAGATCAGAACCGAATCTATCAAAGATCTAAGAAAATGTAGATAGTATTTATAGAAATCTACTTATGAAATCACTGGGAAAACCTGATGCAGTTCCCAAAGGACTATAGATAACGGCCTTAATACCCCTTGTGGAATGAGGATTTCCCCCTTCTAGCTTCCTGATATCTCTTCAAATTTGCCTAAAAGTCGGTCAAGCAAGAGGGAGGTTTGATAGGCCAACCTACCTTTAAAGCACCATTTTACAATTCGTTGACAATTGATACTTTAATCGATTGCTGACTTGTTGACTGCCTCCAGCTGGTGCTTCCAGAAATTCTAAAACTTGTCAAATAGTATGATCATTCAACAACTTATTAAGTTATCGTATAGATCAGTATTAACTCTCGACCCTATATCCAAAGGCCGTTAGTATTTAGGGAAGGGTTGGATCAGTAATTTTACTGGATAACCCGATCGGGTTAGGAAGGGATGCTCATACTTGCAAGGTTTTTGTCCGCTCATTGAAGCTGCCCTCTAAGGCAGATAGCCACCAGTTCTAATTCCTGAATGTTCCGTCTCACCTTGCAGGTAGCCACTTCTTCTCGTTGTCATCAGCCCGGTCACGATTATTGTGACATCTAAAAGCTAGCTAATTAAATTGCGAAACACGCTCTAGGGTATACATCTGACTTGGTTTCATCTTGGTTTTGTCTTGTTTTTGACCTGTGCCTATCTATGGCTGCTGGCTGAATAGTCCAGAAAAGGTTGCACTTGGAGCGATTCTTGTGCCTGTTCATCTCAACCTAATGACAAAATCGATCGGAGCTTAGCACCAGGCTTTGAATGTTCCTTTTACGGTCTACCAGATCTATAAGGTGATTTTGTTAAGCAGAAGAATTATTCTCTGCTGAAAGCAGGTTGAGCAAAATTCAGTATATCGAAGATGAATCCGCTCTGATGATAATGCTTGTGTTAGATCCGCTTAAATTCCCCTGTTCTGCAGGAAGGCAAAGCTTACAAAAGGGATTGAAGAACTTTTGGCCCAGTTCCCCTGTTTTCAGGGGTGTCAGGAAAGATCGCAACAGGATTGTGATCTACTGAAATCGCCTGATAACAAGTCTTCTATCCTCTCTCACTCACCCCTTGCTAATTTCAGACTATACGGTAAAGGAATAAGCGCTGCTATGAAAATTGCGCTGGTACATGACTACCTGACTCAAAAAGGTGGTGCTGAACGAGTGTTTGAATTACTCTGTCGGCATTTTCCCGAAGCAGATATCTTCACGTCAATCTATGACCCGCAGCGAACGATCGATCTGCGGCATCGATTGGTTAACACCACTAAATTACAAAATATTCCTGGAGCAAGCCGCTACTTTCGTCTGTTTGCTCCTTTATATTTCCCAGCTTTTCGGGCCTTAGATTTACAAGCCTATGACCTAATTTTGAGTAGCACAACCAGTTTTGCCAAGGCCGTGCGGAAAGCACCCAACGCAATCCATATTTGCTTTTGCCATAACATCACTCGGTTTCTCTGGGACACGCAGACTTACCTGCGCGGCTACCGAGAATATCAGGCTGTATACCCCCTGCTGGAACCGATTTTTCAACAGCTTCGCAAAATGGATTTAGAGTATGCTGATGAACCCGATATTTATGTCGCCAACTCTACAACCGTTGCAAAACGCATTTCCCAGTTCTACAAACGTCCAGCGACAACCATCAATTATCCGATCGAAGTAGAGCGATTTGTGTTTTCTGATCAAAAGGAAGACNTTTTTTTTAGTTTCCTCCCGATTGCTAAGCTACAAGCGTGTAGACGTGATCATCGAAGCATTTAACTGGCTGGGGTGGCCACTCTTGATTACAGGAGATGGACCTGAGCGGGAACGATTGGAAGAAATTGCACTCAATAATATTCGATTCCTAGGACATGTCAGTGACGCAGAAAGAACTGTGCTCATGTCAAAGGCGCAGATGGTGATTGTGGCCGCATTAGAAGATTATGGGCTAGTCCCGATCGAGGCAAATGCCAGCGGTACACCCGTTATCTCTTATGGAGCAGGAGGAGTGCTTGATACACAAATCCCAGGAGTTACAGGCCTTTTCTTTAACCGCCAAACGCCAGATGCTCTGCAAAATACGCTTCTAGAGGCAGCAGAACTGAATTGGAATTATCACCAGATTCGGGAACATGCGATCACAAATTTCACCGAAGCGGCCTTTTTCAAGAAGCTAGACATCTTTTTAAAGCAAGTGCTCAAACAATCTCTTACTCAAGCGATCGGTCTGTAATGCCAGTGACTGTAATACCAATGGTAATCCTATGACAGAGACAAAGTTGAATCCATCAAGCGAATCTGAATTTGGTTATGGACAACTCTTTGGCGTGTTATTACGCCGTTGGGCCTGGATTACTTGTGCAGTCAGCATAGGGCTGGCAGGTGGAGTTTATGTTGCAATGAATCAACGGCCAACTTACGTTAGTTCCATGCAGCTCATTGTTGAACCCAACTTCGACCAGGACCTGAGAGAAGAGGACTTGACCGGAGTATCCAATTTGCGCGTCAGCGATACTGACTATGCAACCCAATTGAACCTGATGCGGAGTGACCAGTTCATTGAACAAACCGTTGATAAGTTGCAAAAACAATATCCTGATCTGACCGTAGCAGCCGCAAGAGCATCTTTTTCCCTGGAGCGAGTCGTTGAAAAAGATCCAAAAATTCCAGTTTTCACACGCATCTTTGAAGCGACCTATATTGATTCTGACGCGGTGCGAAGCCAGAAATTTTTAGAGACGATTAAACAGATCTATTTAAATTACAACCAGCAGAAGCAATCTGAACGGCTCGAGCGAGGGTTACGGCATGTCAACGAACGGTTGAGTAACACGCGGGATAATTTGGAGAGAGCCCAGGCAGCATTGGAACAGTTTCGGCAAACTCAGAACCTGATCGATCCTTCCCAACAGGCCCAAGCAACGGTGGAGGCTCTCAACCAGATTCAAGCAAATCAACGACAGCTAGTAACAGAATTAAGCAGTACCAAAAGCCGCTACGAAATCTTACAACAACAGTTAGCCTTATCCCCCCAAAGTGCCATCATGGCAGCTCGCCTCAGCCAATCTAGCCGCATTCAGGGATTACTCACGACGCTGCAACAAACTGACCTGGACTTGGCAAAGCGCCGGATTCTGTTTACAGATCAAGATCCGGAAACACAGCGCTTGATCGAACAACAAAAAACCGAGCTGACCGAGCTACAAAAAGCAATCAGCTCTATTACCCAACAGTCTGCGGCAGAAGTTGATCCCTCCATGATGGCTCTGCTGCAATTAGGAGCAGTGGATTTGAAGTTGGTTGCCGATCTGATCGAAACTGACGCGAAGCTAAAAAGCCTGGATGTCCAGTGGCAAAACCTCCAGGACATGGAAAGCCAACTGCGCAAAACCATTAACAACTATCCCAGCTTAATTGCGGAATATGACCGATTACAACCCAGCGTTGAAATTGAGCGAAATACACTCAAACAGCTTTTAGTTCAACGGGAACAACTGAGCGCAGAACTGGCCAGAGGTGGGTTTAATTGGGATATCGTAGTGCAGCCCACATTAGGAGCTCCGATCGGCGGCAGTGCCATTCGATATATCATGATGGGCGGTGTTGTTGGACTATTTCTGGGCGGTATATTGGCTTTTATTCGAGAAAGCATGGACAAGGTTGTTCATACCTCAGACGATCTCAAAAGGCAAGTTCCGCTTCCCCTCTTGGGCATTCTACCTTCTCGCCCGACCCGTCGTTTTCCCTTACCTACTGGTGGAGCAGGAATCATCCCCGTTGGCAAACTTCATCCTGAATTAGCTGATTCTTCTCTGATCCAAACGATCGTCTCTCCGCACTTTCGAGAATCGCTTGACCTGATCGCAAACAGTTTGCAGTTGCTGCCCAAAGAACGGGCTCCTCAAGTCATTGCCATTACTTCTGGTTTAGCAGGTGAAGGCAAAACCACTCTCACCATGGGGTTAGCGCTGAGTTTTGCTCGCATGAATCAGCATGTTCTCGTGATTGATGCAGATTTGCGTCGATCGGGCATCCAACGAGAATTAGGGTTGAACTTTCAAGGCGGGCTTTCGACCTACTTGCAGGGCTGCCCAGGCAATCGGCCCACTCATCGTCTCGATTTTGATGGGAAATATGTCGATGTCTTGCCTGCTGGGGAATCTCTACATGACCCAATCACCCTCCTGAGTTCTCCCTGGTTTGAAAGGTTGTTAAAGAAGAGCAAAGAACTCTACGACATTATCTTGATCGACACCCCACCTATATTGGGAATGGCTGACTCACTCAAAATAGGAGCCGCTTGCGATGGCACAGTGCTTGTCACCCGGCTTGACAAGATTACGCAGCCAGAATTAAACGAAGTGCTGTCTGTCCTATCTCCAATTCATGTTCTGGGTGTCGTCGCCAACGGCGGCAGAGATCATTCCACAAGATACACCAGCTATGGTAACGCAGCTTATGTAGCAGCGCAGTCAGATTTTTAATTCAGGTAGTTTATTGATACCGTTAAAAACTAATAGTTCGACGCCAGTCCAAGTCTTGATATCGCTGACTTTAGAAGTTTTGGAAAATTTCAGAATAGTGGTTAAACCTAACACGATGTTCTGAATATCTCAGCTCAGGGATTTCTACCAGGTGCAAGATCGGCTCTTACCAAATTCACAGGTAATGCCTAACCACTCTTGCAATTTCCACCAGCCCTCACTGACGGAGTAATTATGACCCTTTCCAAAAATAAGTTTGAGACTTATAGCCCCCCGGAACTCAAGCTTGAACATCATGCCTTTAACTCAGTACCCTCTTGCTACTTACAATGGCGACGAGATCGGCTATGGGTTCGGGCAGCTATTCCCAATAAAACAGAGATTGCTTTGCCAGCGTTCGCGAGAGAGGATTGGTTTCAAGCCTGTTTGATGCGATCGTCCGTTAAAGCAGTCTACATTGATCCGGCGTTAGGCTCGTCAGCCATTGCATTCTGGGCTCGTGCTTGTGCAGCCGCTCAAAAGCCACTGTATGTGAGAATTCCTTCATCAGCATCTCTGCCGCACAAGCGTTACCCGCTGGTCTGGGCCATCAAGCAAGGGGGCGATCGGCTCGGTGCGCTCTTGTTGCTGTTGGTCTTAAGTCCCCTGCTTCTATCCATTGCCGCATTGATCAAACTTCAGGATGGAGGGCCAGTGTTTTTCAGGCAGTGGCGGGTCGGTCAACGGGGCAAACTGTTTCGCATCATCAAGTTCCGCTCAATGGTGATTAACGCCGAAAAAATTCACAGCCAGGTGATGCAGAATCAGGCAGGGTTGCATAAGTTGGAGAATGATCCCCGGATTACACCACTGGGTAAGTGGTTACGGAAACTGAGTCTGGATGAATTGCCTCAGCTCATCAATGTAGCATGCGGCGAGATGAGCATGGTTGGACCTCGGCCCTGGGCACTTTATGATGCAGTGCGAATCAGACCAGAATTACGTCAAAGATTGAATGCCTTACCGGGAATGACAGGGGCATGGCAGGTGCAGGCCCGATCGGCACAATTAGATTTAGATGCAGTGACCATTCAAGACTTGCAGTATTTGAAGAGCTGGTCTTTGTGGCAGGACGTAAAAATCTTGCTGCTGACAGTGCCTAGGGTGTTGAAGGGACATGGCGCTTATTAGATGAACGCTGAATTCATCAAGAGAGCAACGAATTGTTTAAGTTCGAACACACTCACATGAACGCATGAGTCAGCATAGCCAGAAATACAGCAACCCCGATCGCTTCTTCCAAACTGAACATCTTAAGAACGACTTACAGAAGCATACAGTTCGGGGAGGAGCGATTACCCTGAGTTCCCAAATTCTCAAATTCACGCTCCAAACAGGCGGAACATTCCTGTTGGCCCGACTCTTGGTTCCATCAGATTTTGGTCTGATTGGCATGGTGACAATCATCCTGAACTTTGTGGAGTTATTCAAGGATCTGGGGTTATCAACTGCAACGGTACAAAAAGATCAAATCAACCATGCACAGGTCAGTTTACTATTTTGGATCAACTTAGCCTTTAGTGTTGCTGTTACGGCGATCGTTGCAGCTATGGCTCCTTTGGTCGCCTGGTTTTATCAAGAACCACGACTGACCTCGATCGTTCTCGTCCTATCTGCCAATTTTATTTTGGGAGGGTTGGCCGTTCAGCATGTGGCCATTCTACAGCGACGCATGCAGTTTGGTCTAATTGCTCAATCTGAAATTGTCTCCATGGTAGTCGGTGTTTTAGCGGCGATGGGGTCTGCTTTAGGGGGGGCTGGATACTGGTCCCTCGTTATCTGGCGATTAGCACAGTCTGTCACAGTGCTGATTTGTGTTTGGATCGCATTACCCTGGCGACCAGGCTGGGTTGGTAAAGCCTCAGGAATGGCTTCTATGTTAGCCTTTGGTGGCAACATCACGGGTTTCAACGTTCTTAATTACTTTTCTCGAAATTTTGACAACTTTTTAATTGGGCGATATTGGGGAGCTGAGCAGCTGGGGCTTTATGCCATGGCTTATAAAATTCTGCTAATGCCGATTCAGCAAATCAATGCTCCCATTACAAATGTCGCTATTCCAGTACTGAGCCGACTGCAAGAAGAACCTGAGAAGTATCGCCGATATTATTACAAGGCAGTACTGGCAATCTGCACATTTGGTGTTCCTGTTGTCGCATTTATGTTTGCAACAGCAGACCAGATCGTTTTATTAATGTTAGGCCAAGATTGGCTGGGTGTAATACCTATTTTTCGCTGGCTTACTCCTGCGGCCTATATTGGTGCTTTTAATGTCGCAACCGGGTGGGTTTATATTTCGCTGGGCCGGGTCGATCGCCAACTATACTGGATTATTCCTAAATCGATTTTTGATGTGATTCTTTTTGCTATCAGTGTACAATGGGGGGCGATCGGCGTTGCTGCTGCCTATGGGATTGCTCAACCATTGATCAGAATACCCGAAATTTTTTATTGCTACCGAGGGACACCACTCACAGTAGCTGGTTTGGCGGAGGCAATCTGGATACCAACCCTGGCTTCCTTAGGCGCAGTTTTAGTTGTTATTGCGAGCAATCATTTTCTCTTTGTCAATCTCAGCGTTTTCATCTCTTTTATTCTCTCAACCATTTTATTTTTCTTTATCTATTTATTGATCTGGATATTACTGCCAAACGGAAGAAATACCTTGACTGAAATTTTGAACATGGTTCAAATGATTTCTAACCGAACTAAACAATCATAGAAGGAATGACGAGGGCATGGCAGGTATAGGCTTGATCGGCACAATTAGATTTAGATGCAGTGACCATTCAAGACTTACAGTATTTGAAGACCTGGTCTTTGTGGCAGGACCTAAAAATCTTGCTGCTGACGGTGCCTAGTGTGTTGAAAGGACATGGCGCTTATTAGATGAACTCCAAATTCATCGAGAGAGTAGCAGATTGCTTAAGTTCAAAGACACCAACATGAACGCATGAGTCAGCATAGCCAGAAATACAGCAACCCCGATCGCTTCTTCCAAACTGAACATTTGCGACAGGATTTGAGGGGACGATCGGTCAGGGGAGGAGCCATCACATTAATTTCCCAAGTCTTTAAGTTTGTCTTGCAAACTGGGGGCACCTTTCTCCTGGCACGGCTGCTGCTGCCTGAAGACTTTGGGTTGATCGGCATGGTAACAATTGTCTTAAACTTCGTTGAGCTATTTAAGGATCTGGGATTATCTACTGTCACCATCCAGAAAGATGAAATTAATCATGACCAAGTCAGTACATTGTTTTGGATTAATATTGGACTCAGTTTGCTCATTACTGCTCTAGCTATCGCTCTTGCACCTACGATTGCCAGTTTTTATCAAGAACCTCGTCTAATTCCGATCGTATTTTTTCTATCTGCCAACTTCATCATCGGTGGTTTGACAGTTCAGCATTTAGCGTTACTTAGAAGACAGATGCGGTTTGGCAGTATTGCTCAAATCGAGATAGCTTCGATGGGCATAGGAGTTGGAGCTGCTATGGTCACTGCTTGGCTAGGAATGGGCTATTGGTCACTCGTCATTTGGCGTTTGGTCCAATCTTTAATCAACATGCTAGGCGTTTGGATGATGTGCCGTTGGCGACCAGGATTATGGGTCAGGCATTCCAAAGTAGGATCAATGTTAGCTTTTGGCGGTAGTATGACTGGTTTCAATATCGTCAACTATTTTTCCAGAAATGCAGACAACTTTCTGATTGGTCGATTTTGGGGAGCACAACCATTAGGTCTATATGCTATGGCATATAAGCTGCTTCTACTGCCAATCGAGCAAATTAATGCACCAGTGACCAGCGTTGCATTACCTACTCTGAGCCGACTACAGACAGAACCGGAAAAGTTCAAGCGGTATTACTATCAAGCCATTCTGATGATTTCATCTCTAGGGATGCCAATCATCGGTTTTCTATTTGCCAGTTCTGACTTAGTCATTCCGCTTGTTTTAGGGCAACAGTGGATAGAAGCTGTTCCAATTTTCCAATGGCTAATTCCAGCAGCTTATGTGGGAACTTGTGGGGTTGCAATGGGTTGGGCTTTTGTCTCACTCGGGAAAGTCGGTGAACAGTTTAAGTGGGGCATTTTCTCCTCAACATTGACGGTCATCATTTTTATGATTAGTGTTCGTTGGGGAGCACTGGGAGTTGCTGCTGCTTATGGCTGTTCCAGACCGTTGTTTCTGGTTTTAGGGTTGGCGTTTTGTTATCGACGAACTTTCCTGCGAATCAGCGATCTTGCAAAAGTGCTCGCGAAACCTTTTCTCTCCTCGATCGGAGCGATCGGAGCGGTAATGGTCACCAATCATCTTATCCTACACAGCATTCACAAGCCTGTTCTTCTACTGTTAGATCTGATTTTATATGGCGCAATGTATTTGGTTTTATGGGTTTTACAACCTGATGGCTTCTCTTCCCTGAAGGAAATTGTTAAAACTGTCTATTCTCTAAAAACATCTTGACCACTAGACAGTATACAATTACATCCAGTCGTATAAACTAGCACCATGAAAATTGTCATAACCAATACAGTTGCTCTTAATGTTGGCGATGCCGCAATCTTAATAGGTATCCTCAAGATTCTTCAAACAACATTTGGAGAGACAGTAGAATTCATTATTTACGACAGTCAACCAGAAGTAGCTCAAAGATACTATCCAGGATTAACTTTCAAGCGATTAATCTACAATCAAGGTCTTGTAGAGAGCAAAATCAAACGACCTGCAAGATTAGTTCGTCATCTAAATAGAATCAGAGTTGAAATTGGAGCTTTATGCTGGAAGTATGGGTTAAAAGTGGCTTCAAGGCTGATTTTATCTAAGGCAGAATGCGGTACTCTAAATGATTATTACAAAGCGGATTTGATAGTTAGTACAGGTGGAACATACTTGGTTGAGAATTATTTTCTCCCTCCTCGCTTGCTAGACTACAAGATTTCTTTGCAGACAAAAAAGCCACTGGTATTTTTTACACAGTCGCTGGGCCCATTTGATCTACCTTTTCACAAGAAGGCATTTAAAGAAATCTTCAATCGAGCTGCTTTAATTTTACTTAGAGATTTTCAGTCCCAAAAACATCTCCTTGAAATTGGAGTCAATAATCCTCATATCTACGTCACGTCTGATGCTGCTTTTGCGCTAGCTGATCCCTGTGCCTTGAAGAACAAACAGCAGAACTCACACATTACTCAGAACCCACGCATTGCAATCTCAGTCAGGAACTGGAAGCATTTCAAAAAAATCGATCCGATGATGGGTCAACAGAAATATCAACAGTCTCTCCAAGCACTTGTGATCTATCTTGTTGAGAAGTATCAAGCTGAAATTACTTTTATTTCAACTTGCCAAGGGATTCCCGAATATTATCTCGACGACTCAAACATAGCCCAGGAAATCTTTAACAGCCTTCCAGCCCATGTAGCTAATTCAGTGCAGGTGAATTCTGAATTTCACTCGCCTGAGGCTTTAGCAGAATTTGTTAAGCCGTTTGACTTTGTAGTTGCAACAAGGCTGCACATGGCAATTTTGTCGCTTGGAGTTGGGGTTCCAGTCTTTCCAATCGCTTATGAATTTAAAACTAAGGAACTATTTGAAAAAATAGGTGGAGGAAGTTGGACTGTTGATATTGAAGATATTGAACCTGAAGTTTTTGTAAAGGCCGTGGATTCCTTCTTCCAAAAACTCATAAATGTTCGTAATATTTTGATTGATTCTACTGAACAAGAGAGAATCCAGGTTTTCGAATCTTGCTCACTGCTCAAACAAATTTTTGAAGGGTTGTAGTAGTGATGAAAATTGCTTTTCTAGTGGGTGAATTCCCTACGCTTTCAGAGACTTTTGTCCTCAATCAGATTACGGGTCTGATCGATCAAGGTCATGAAGTAGAGATTTATGCGAGTCAACCTCAAAAACCGGGAAAGGTTCATCCTGAGGTATGGAGATATGAACTGCATAAAAAAACGTTCTATTATGAAAAAATCTCGCAGAACTATTTGCTGCGCTTACTCAAAAGCTTCTATCTCGCTATGATTTGGGGAAGGCGCTACCCCCAAACAATGCTGCAAGTGATGAACTTACGAAAATATGGCAGCTATGCAAAATCGCTACGCCTGATCCATGAAATCGTCCCCTTCCTCAAAAATGGCTTGCCCAAATATGACATTATTCACTGTCACTTTGGTCCAAATGGGGTCAAAGGAATGCACTTGCGCAATTTAGGCGTAATTCAAGGCAAACTTTCAACAGTCTTTCACGGCTTGGATGTTTCTGGTCACCTCACGCAAGCAGGCAGTCACGCTTACGATCGACTATTTCAAGAAGGGGATGTATTTTTACCCATCAGTCATCGTTGGGAAAATCGCCTGCTAGAACTGGGTGCACCTCAACAGAGAACGATCGTTCACCACATGGGCATTGACTGTCAGGAATTTACGTTCCAACCTCGCAAACGTTGCCCACATGAAAAACTCCACATTACAACCGTCTGCCGTTTAGTAGAGAAGAAAGGCGTTGAGTACGCAATTCGGGCTGTTGCGGCCCTGAAGCAGGCTTTTCCAGATGTGCAATACAGAATTGTCGGCGATGGTCCTCTCATGAGAGATCTGGAGGAGTTGATCTTAGATCTGCAAGCTGAAGATGTCATTCAATTGTTGGGATGGCGACAACAGCAGGAAGTCATTGAAATCTTAGAAAATTCTCACTTATTCCTGGCCCCCAGTGTTACTGCCAGCAATGGTGATCAGGAAGGCATCCCCGTTGCTTTGATGGAGGCCATGGCCATGGGAATTCCAGTGATCAGCACTTACCATAGTGGCATTCCAGAGTTGATTGAAAACGGAGTTTCTGGCTTATTAGTCCCTGAAAGAGATGTGCAGGCTTTAACTCAAGCCCTACTCCAATTTGCCCAGCAATCAGTTCAAGCAAAACCGATTTGTGATGCCGCAAGACAGAAAGTAGAACATGAATTCAATATTTCTACTTTAAATTTCCGTTTAGCTGAAATCTTTAAAGATTTAGTTTTTAAAAAGCTTCCTGAAGTTCCAACCAGTTTGAGGACTTTCCATGTTTCCTAAAGTCGCTCATGCCTCCAACCCAGCTGCCTTTACCAAGCGAGCCTGGATCGCAATTCAGCTCTATCTCGTTTTGAACGGCTTTTTCTTATTGCTGGGAGCAGGGAGTTTGCTGATTTTGCTTTTCCCTTTTACATCTCTCGTTTTAGGAGTTTACTTATACAACCGAGTTCCCCATTTTTATATTGGCTTTGCCCTATGGCTCTGGTTAGTGAGCCCATTCATTCGCCGTCTGATTGACTATCAATCTGGCACCATCACGCCAGGAGGTGTTTACACAACAGCAGGCTTCGTCAGCTTAATTGCCCTTGCTACGCTGAGTAAGTCTTTCTCTAAGCTAAAAGATTCAAGCTATTTACCATTTCTGTCTTGTTTTTTAGCTGTGTTGTATGGGGTGCTAGTTGCCATCGTCTTAAGATCAATTGAAAACTTTGGGATAATCGATGAAACATCAACCTGGTTAGCCCCACCACTATTGGGGTTTCATATCTATGTAAACTGGCAGTCATATCCCCAATACAGAGAAACGATTCGCCGCTGTCTTTTCTGGCTAGTCCTGGTTATGGGAATTTATGGCATTTATCAATTTGCCGTTGCTCCTGCTTGGGATCGGTTTTACCTGGAAGCTCTGCAGCTAGAAGCAAGAGGAACTGCTATTCCTTTCGGTTTGAGAGTATGGAGTACCTCTGAAGCGCCCCAAACCTTTGCAACCGCTATGTTCGTCGGTTTAGTGCTTCTCATGGTCGATCGGTTTAGTCCACTACTGTGGATTAGTGCGGGTTTTGGCTTTTTGTCATTTCTCCTCTCTCTGGCAAGAGCCGCCTGGATTGGTTGGGCTCTTTCTATGGCTTTACTTCTGGTCAATGTTAAACCAAGCCGCCAGGCCCAAATTATTTTCAGTGGTGTCATTGTGGCATTATTGCTCATCCCAATTGCGACAACTGAGCCTTTCTCAACGGTGATCGGAGAACGCTTTGCCACAACATCCAGTGCCCGCGATGATATCAGCCTCAATGCTCGGAGGGATGGATATAACCTATTGTTAGGGCAAGCACTATCGAATCCCTTCGGACTCGGAATTGGTGCTCCGATCGATACAGGAGACACAGGCTATTCAATTAGCGATGGATCAATTCTGCCTTTGCTCTTTTACTTGGGTTGGTTTGGAGCCATTACCTATTTCATCAGCATTCTCTTACTGATCTTCAGTTTGTTAAAACGACCAGTCCCCAATTCTGATGGGTTTGCTAGAGCCATTCCTTCCGTGTTTTTAGGATTAACCGCAACGATCGTCCTTAATCCCCTCGTCAACGGGAGCAACGGCGTCGTTTTCTGGATCGTTGGGTCGATCGGTCTAGCTGCCCGTAGATATTATTTCAACCAAACCAGGGCTGCCATCTTAGAACCATCCTCAGTTTCAGAAAATGCCGCTATTGGCTAAAAGTTGCCCCACTTAATGCTTTCATCTCCCCATGAAAATTTTATTGACGATTCAAGATCCACTTAATCCTGATTCTGGTGCTGCTGGTAGTACACTAAAACTTGGACAAAGCTATCAAAAATTAGGACATACCGTTTACTACTACTCATTAGATAACCTGCCCAAATGGTTACCTAAAAAACTGCGAGGAATATTATTTCCCCAATTCGTAGCGGCCCATGTTGCGAAGCTGAGTCGAACTGCCAAGATCGATGTCGTTGATGGTTCATCTGGCGACCTATGGCTTTGGGCCGCAATTCTACAGCGTTTCAGGAAACACAAGCCTCTGGTGGTAACCCGTATCCACAATCTTGAACATACCTATCAGGCCAATCAGTTAGAAGCAGCAAGGCGGGGTGAAATCAAAATTAGCTGGAAGTATTGGCTTTACCGAGGCTCTATTCGTTTATGGGAAGTCGCAACTTCCTTACGAGCCGCTGACCTTGTTTTCCAACTTAACCGTCAAGATCTGGAGTATACCGTTGAACATTTAGGTGTAAGTCGCCAAAAATCCTATGTCTTTCCCAACGGAATGCCTGATGAGTTCCGCAATCTTCCTTTTGAAGCAACCCCGACTGAGAAAAGCGCCGTGATTCGGATTGCTCAAATTGGAACTTACATCGAACGTAAAGGAATTAAATATAGTAGCCCAGCATTGAATCGAATTCTGAGAAGGTATCCAAATGTTGAAGTAACACTCTTGGGAACCGAGTGCTCAGAATGCCCTGATTCATCGAAAATTTATGCAGATTTTGATTTTGATCTACATAGTAGGATTAAAATAATTAGTAAATATACTCATCGTGATTTACCACAATTGCTCAAAGGCCACCATATTAAAGTTTTTGCATCCACCTACGAAGCTTTTGGTAAAGCCCTCATTGAAGCAATGGCTTGTGGTCTAGCACCCGTTACGACTTCAGCAGAAGGACCGATGGAAATTGTACATGCCTGGCATGATGCACTTGTCGTGCCACTACGAAATGAACAAGCAATTTTCGAAGCTTTGGATCAGTTAATTGCCGATCGCAATCTCTTAGATAAACTGCGTCGTCATGCTTATCAAGCTGCACAATCCTATGATTGGGTCGAAATTGCCAAAAGGAGACTTCATGTTTATCAGGAAATGTTAGATAAGTTGGCTTTCAATAAGAGCCGGATTCTTTCATATCCAAGAGTCTAATCTTGAAGCATGATTTATCCACACTAATTGCAGTTTACTCGATATAAAGTATGCTCCTAAAGAAGTGGAATAAAATTAGTTCTTTGAGCCTTTTCACAGCACTAACACTTGTGACTCTGCTCAATTTAAATCAACCTTCTCTAGCTGGAGAAGAATTTGCCAGACGCTCAGGTGACTTTGTTGACACCTTAGGCATAAACATCCATCTTAACTACGAAGATACATCCTATCGTAGATACAGAAACTTGATTAAGCCTAGATTGATAGAACTAGGCGTTCACCATGTCCGTGATGGAGTCCCTGCTTACGCCTTAAGAGCCCAAGCTAAAATGCGAGATTTAGCTAAGGTTGGCATTAAGACACTTTTGATTGTTGATCCCAAGCATTTCAGAAATGTTTTAGATTCAATTCCTATGATTAAGACGTTGCTCACAAGCTTGGAGGCGGTTGAAGGTCCGAATGAATGGGATTGGCGACCGGGCGTTACTTATAAAAATCAAGGTTTCCCAACAGGGTTGAGAAACTTTCAATCTGAATTTTACACAGCAATCAAGCAAGATCCTAAGACTGCCCATTTTAGAGTACTTGCGCCTTCACTGGTTCAAACCAGTGCTGCTTCTCAATTAGGAGCTGTTCCTTGTGACGGTGGCAACATGCATACATACTTAGGCAGTTATCCATCTGAACCAGGATTCTTTCAGAAAGTCACGGATGCCCAAGCTGTTTGTCCAGACAAGCCGGTCACGGCGACTGAGGCAGGATGGTATGGCCTCACTACTGATCCTAAAAGTGTAGGAATCTCTGAGCAGGTTGCAGGCAAACTGCTGCCCAGACTGTGGTTAGAGTTTTACAATCGGGGCGTCGAACGAACTTACATTTACGAACTGATCGATCTCTTTCCTCATGCCAACGACAAGGAAAATCGCTTTGGTTTACTTCGGTTTGACGGCACACCAAAGCCGGCTTTTACAGCCCTTAAGAACATGACTTCTCTGCTATCAGATCAGAATACCTCATTCATTCCTGGATCCCTTAATTATAGTTTGCAAGGACTGACCACCAATATTCATCACACGCTTTTACAAAAAGGGAACCGGGATTTTTACCTGATTCTCTGGCAAGAAGTTCCTGCGTTTGATACTCAGAAAAGAGATCTGGCTGTCCTTGACCGTCCCATCACCTTAACGTTGGGCACAAGAATACGCTTTGCCGCTGCCTATCGTCCTCTCATTAGCGATCGGGCTTTAGCTGTTTGGAGTTCACCCACATCACTTCGTCTTCAAGTTCCCGATCATCCACTCATTATCAAACTTATTCCTGCTTAAAGCCATAAATCCTATTGCAAGGTATCAATGCGACCCACATCAATCAATGTAAGAAACTTCACTAACGATGCTACTACTTCGCCCGCTTCTATTCTCTGTGTCGGCATGGGCTGGTTTCCAACGGCCCCAGGTGGTTTAAGCCGTTACGTTTACGATCTGACGACCCAACTGGTTTCGCAGGAAGACTGGGTAGAGTTGTGTGGGACCGACTTACCTGCCATCTCTCCCCAATCCTTTCTCAGTCTCACCACCCTGGCTTCTGAAAAGGACTCGCTCATTCAACGATTTTGGCAAGCTCAGCAGCAGTTCCAGCAGCGCCAAATGTTGCGACCTGATGCGATCAATCTGCATTTTGCCCTTTATAGTCTGCCGCTATTAAATCAACTTCCCGACGATATACCTATTACCTTTACGTTTCATGGGCCTTGGGCCATTGAGAGCCAACAAGAAGGAGCTAGCAAGTTCAGCGTCTGGTTTAAGCAGTGGGTTGAACAAAAAGTCTACCGCCGCTGCGATCGCTTTATCGTTCTCAGTAAAGCCTTCGGTCAGATTCTGAATCAGGTTTATGGGGTTTCTTGGGAACGGATCCATGTCATTCCAGGTGGCGTTGATACCCAACGGTTTCAACCAAATCTTTCTCGTCAAGCAGCTCGTCAACAGTTAGGCTGGCCCTCCGATCGCCCGATTCTCTTTTCGCCACGTCGGCTGGTGAAGCGAGTCGGTTTAGAAGAACTGTTGAAAGCGATGGTGCAAGTTAAGCAGCATGTGCCTGAGGTTTGGTTAGCAATTGCTGGGAAGGGGCCTCAGCGAACTACGCTCGAACAGCAAATTCAGGCAATGGGTCTGCAAAATCACGTCCAGCTTCTGGGATATGTTGCCGATGAGCAACTTCCGATCGCATATCAAGCTGCTGATCTAACCGTTGTGCCCAGCCAAAGTCTTGAAGGCTTTGGTTTAGTGTTGCTAGAATCTCTGGCTTGTGGAACCCCAACCCTTTGTACCCCGATTGGTGGCATGCCTGAAGTGGTCGCTCCTTTAAGTCCACATCTGGTTACAACAAAGGCTGATTCAACGGCAATTGCCGATCGATTGATCGAGATCCTCAATCAACCCAGTGCACTACCTGCTCGCGAGACCTGTCGTGAGTATGCTTACAATCAATTTGGTTGGACAAAAATTGCTGCTCAAGTTCGCACTGTCTTGTTGAGTTAATTCCTATGAGCGTTTTATTTCTAGACCAAAGCGGGGAATTGGGAGGAGCAGAGCTTTTCCTGGTTGANTTTGGCCACATTTCTCAAAGATCGTTGTCTGGTTGGCTTATTTGCAGATGGTCCCCATTATCGATTGCTCAAACAGACAGGCATCCCTGTTCAAGTTTTAACTCGGCAATCCTTAAAGGTGNAAAAAAAATAGTGGTCTACTTCAAGGTTTAAGCAGTTTGAGGCAGTTAGTTCCGTTGGTTGCAACAGTTGCAAATCTCAGCCAGAAGCATCAGTTGATTTATGCGAATACACAGAAAGCACTCGTTGTGGGTGCGCTAGCTAGCGTCATCAGCCGCCGTCCTCTGGTGTTTCACCTTCATGACATTTTGTCGGCGGATCACTTTAGTGCCATGAACCGCTACATTGCTGTCACTTTAGCCAACCATTTTGCATCACTGGTTATTGCTAACTCTGAAGCAACCCGAAAAACTTTTATTCAAGCTGGTGGACGACCGGATCGGGTAACAGTGGTCTATAACGGATTTGAACCCACGCGCTATCAGGTCTCAGAGGCTGATCGGGAACAACTGCGGCAGCAGCTTGGCCTGTCCGGACAGTTTGTTGTCGGTCACTTCAGTCGGCTTTCGCCCTGGAAAGGACAGCATATCTTGATCGAAGCACTGGCTCATTCTCCCCAGCCAGTCACCGTTTTACTCGTGGGAGATGCGCTATTTGGTGAAGATGCCTATGTTCAAAAACTCCATCGACAGATCGCTGAATTGGGATTAACCGATCGGGTACGCTTTTTAGGCTTCCGAACTGACGTGCCGCAACTCATGACCGCCTGTGACTTGATCGCTCACACCTCTACAGCTCCAGAACCGTTTGGTCGCGTGATTGTCGAGGCGATGTTGTGTGGTCGTCCTGTGGTCGCAGCAGCAGCAGGAGGAGCAACTGAGCTGATCGATCACGGCGAAACAGGATGGCTTACCCCTCCAGCCGATTCACAAAAACTAGCAGAGATTATCCAATTGTGTTATGAACAGCCCGATCGCGCTGCCGAAGTTGCCCATTGGTCGCGATATACCGCCCGTCAACGCTTTGATCTCAACATGATTAATCAGCAAATTAATCAGTTACTTCGCCAAATTGCGATCGTTTAAGCTAAGTAGTTTTCGCTCAGATTTTCGCCTTAAAATTTATTAGAATCCTTTTTTCTATTGCACCAATGTCTAACGTATTTTACCAAGAAATCTTTGAGCAAAAGGGCAAACATGCTCCTGAAATTAATCTGCTGCTTTACTGTGCTCGCACCCATCTCGATCCCAGGGTTGAAGCAGCAATTCAGGATTTACTCCAGCGTCCTCTCGATTGGCCATTTCTGATAGAGACAGCCATTTGTCATGGTGTTGCTGGGCTTCTCTATCAAAATTTGCAGAAAGTTGGTTCGACTCGCGTTCCCGATGCAGTCTTAAAACAGCTTTTGCTCTACTTTCAGCAAACCACCCTAGAAAGTATGAAGCTAACAAAAGCTCTACTCCAGGTGCAGTCTCTCTTCGCAGAACAAGCCATCCCAGTGATTCCGTTCAAAGGGACGCTATTGAGTACAGTCCTGTATCGGAATCTGGGTGTGCGGAAAACAAGCGATCTGGATCTCCTGGTTCCGCCCCAATACTTCCAGCAGGCGATCGATCTTTTAATGCGATCGGGATATACAGCTAAACGCGATTGGACATTCCTCGATCCCAATCGAGAGGCTGCCTACATCAATGCATGGCACGAATATTCATTGATCAATGGAGCAATCAATATTGATTTACATCAAGCACTCACACCGGACTATTTTTTGAGCAAAGAACCCAGCTTTGAGCAACTCTGGCAAAATCGTCAGCCCACTCCTCTGGCCGATCAGCCCGTTTGGAGTTTTGGATCAGAGGATTTGCTAATCTACCTGACGATTCATGGTTCTAAAGAATGCTGGCGTGCCTTAAAGTGGATTTGCGATATTGCCGAATTTGTTCAAACCTATCCTGAAACCAACTGGTCTCGTGTCATTACAAAAGCCCAAGCTCTTGGCAGCGAACGCATGTTGTTGATCGGTTTTCGATTAGCGCAGATGCTGCTTAGCTTAACTGTTCCTCCAGAAATTCAGCACCGCATTGCAGCAGATTCTGTTAGTATCGCTATTTCAAATGAATTAGCGCTCAACCTATTTTCACCAGACAGCCAACTCTCAAATGATTTCAGTTTGAGAAAGACGGGGCTGCATTTCCGCATGATGCAAACCATGGGCGATCGACTCAACTGCCTCAATTATCTGAAGGAACCTATCCGCCGAACCCTCACGATCTTTTTCCCCAATAATCGAGATGGAGACTTTTTATCCCTTCCCCTCAGATTCCATTTTCTGTATTACTTGCTGCGCCCTTTTCGGTTGATCCTGACTCGCTGGCCGTCATTCAAAGGATCCTGGGAAAAGCTATTTTTGAGTTAAAACCTGATCGAATTTCAATCCTGCATCAGAAATAACTTGCTATATTTCCAGTATTGATTTATTCAGCACTGACCAAAGATCTATCTTTTTACAGCTTTCATAAAAATTTATTATTACTCAGTGATGTATTTCCAGGTTGGTTTATTTTCAGCCAACGGAGTCCATCTTTTTGTTTTATCTATCCAAATTGCTAATCAACATCGATCAACTTTTTGTTTAAAGCCAATGCAGACAAATTATTAATTTTTGACATAGGCACAGAAGATTATATTGCTTTTCAAATAGAAGATGATGTAAATTTTATTACATAAGCAATGGCTGAAAGTATAAATCCATAACTTCATCTATTGCTTAGCATCTGTACCAGCTCTTACCAACGCAGCATTCAAGATAGGTAGGTTAGAGACCCCAAGGTTATCAACGGTGCTGTTGAACTCATCCTTGCCGAAGGCACTTGCACAACCCTCTGTCCAGAAGCTATCTCAAGGCGTGCTTCCCAGATATTGTTTCAAGTAACTGAGTTTTTAGCCTACTTAACTACCTCTGTGATTCCCTGTACTTTAGGACTGAACCAGTTTATGAACTATTTCGATCTTGCGAAAAGCTTTTCGCTGAAGACTGCGACCCTGGCCTTGGCCACAATGGGTGCAGTGGCTGTTTCCTCCCCAGCCCAAGCTATCAGTCCCGTTTCCTCTTTTTCCTACGTGGAAGATTTTGAGGATGGGCTGCTCAATACGCCTGGGCTATCTGCCATGGGAGACACTGGCCTGCCTGGTGTAGTTATTGGTAACGGTCCTTTTGTTGACTCGGTGGACGGGGCAAATCCTCCATCTGGGTCGACTGGCTATAGCTACTATTCCGGTAGAGCTAATGGTGACTACAGATTCAACCATCAGCTGATCTTCAGCTTTGGTGAGGTTGCACCAGGATCTAAGGTGACCAAGGCAGGGCTGACCTGGACTGATGTTTCCTACCTGGATAATCAGTCGGACTACTCAGTCCCCAATGGACAAGGATACGGCATCGCGATTGCTCAAGACTGGGGTGTTTTCCAGGCTTGGAGCGGTGCAAACGCCACTGGTACCCTACTGTATGAAGTGCGCCAATTTCTAGGAGATGGACAGGATACGGGACAGACTGCCGAAGATACCCTTTTTGAATGGGAAGATGTCAACGGCATTGGTTCGATCGTCATGATGATGGAAAACAGCACCGACTGGGAAGTGGACAACATTGCCTATTCCGGTGTGATTCCCGATCCGATTCCGACTCCTGCACTATTGCCCGGGTTGATCGGTTTAGGATTGAGTGCATGGCGCAAGCGCAAAGCTGAGGCCACTGCTGAATCCTAATTTGCTGAAGGCTGAGTTTTGGCGATTTTCGCTTCGACTCAGCCAACCGTCACTCTATCCTTCCCCCTATCTACATGATTCAGATTGGCTTTGCTAGCACCTCTCTGCTCATGCAAGATGGGGGGAGCACAACTGTACTTTTATTGAATACCGCGACACTCAACGCTCATGGCTACTCTATCCACTCCTAAAATTGCACCAACATTCAATGCACAACCTCTCTGTCGCATTGTTGGCTTTGCCTGCTTAGCTGGGTTCATCATCGACCTGTTAATTCTGGCACTCCCTGCCTCACCCGGTAATCCGGAATGGCGTGTGAGTTTTTTGCAGCAAATGAGCGATCGAAGCATCGTCTTACTATTTGGCGCAGCATTAACCATCTATGGCAGCCTGGAAAATCGCCGCTGGCGTAAGCAGCTAGGCATGACCTCCCTCGTGATCGGGGTTGTCTTTTTGCTCTTCTGTGTGTTGACGATCGCGGATGGACTGACGCTGAAGCAAGTGGCAGAAAAGAGTATTTCAGATCAGGCAGCCCAAGTGCAAACGCAGATTCAAGAAGCGAAAGACAATCCGAAGAAGGCTCCAAACATCACCGCAGAACAGCTACAGGAGGCGGCCCAATTAGTAGACACAAGGGTCACCTCACTGAAACAAACAGCAAGAAACAATATTATGAAGACAGCGATCGGGGTTGTTGGTAATCTGGTCGTGATTGGCATAGCCCTCATCGGCTTAGGTTACTACGGTATGCGTCCACGCAGGAGCTAGAACAGATGAAGTGGCAACAGCAAATCGGTTGGCAAGTCAGGCAGTTCCTGTCTGCAAACCTGCAAAGCCGCCATGGACGTTTTGTACTCTGTGGTTTGTTGATTGGCTTATGTTATTTCCCAGTGTGGCTAGGGGGCCTAACTGTTGGTGCGTTGCAAGGATCGGCAGGACTGCCATTGATCGCAGCAGTTGTGTTTTTAGGGGCACAGGAACTGTGGAAGCGACGGCGAGAATTATCCCAGATGACTGCTTCCAGTGAAGATCAGTTCTTAGGGCATCTTCTGATTATCAGTGGAGCCATTCTGTTTCCATTCTGTCGGTTTGACATCTGGCCTCAAGCGTTGATTTGGTTGTTGATTCTCGCAGGCATTGCTTTTAGTTCTTGGGGCCTCAGTTTTTTCCAACGATATCCCCTCCTGATTCTTCTGGTTTTAATTAGCGTTTACCCTAAACCGGGCTTGATGGCTCGCATCCTGTGGAAGACATTCACGCCACCAAATTTTTTGGAAAACTTTATGGCTTGGAGTGGTACCCACGCACTGAGAATGATTGGGCAATCTGCCGAGGTAACGGGAAATATTGTTGAGATGCCGGGGGGATCGGTAGAAGTCGCATGGGGCTGCAACGGCTTTAATATGGCATTTACAATGGCAGCAGCAGGTCTCATCCTAGGACTATTCCTGCAACAAAGCTGGCCCAAAATACTAGGGATGATGACGATCGGCATCGTTTTAGCTATGGCTTTTAATGTACCAAGAATTATGTTACTGGCATTTGCTTCCGTGTATTGGGGAGAAGCGTCTTTCGAATTCTGGCATGGTCCCATAGGCGGACAATTGTTTACAGGCGTTCTGTTTACAGTTTATTACTATGCTGCGATGGGGCTTATAGAAAAAACATCCAAGAAAGTACTTTCATAAATTATGTTTCTCAATCAATAAAACCGGCAGAAACCGTTTTCCATTTCTCTGCCTTCTAATCAAAAACTTGTAGCGTAGGCATCACCCACGCTACAGAAAATCCATTCCTAAATATTCTTGGATCAATGGTTAGACTGATCGCAGTTGATCATCCAAGGAATTCCAAATTGATCAACCAGCATACCAAACCGATAAGCCCAAAAGGTTTGCTGAAAAGGCATTTGTATCTTTCCATTTTCTGATAATTTATGGAAGATTTGCTCTGCCTTAGCCGGATCGTTCAGGCTAATTGACACTGAAAACCCTTTGGCTTCCTCATAATATTCAGGTGGACTATCAGATCCCATCAATTCCTGGTCATCTAACATCAGACTCGTATGCATGATTTTACCTTGCCACTCTGCAGGTAAATGCTCCATCATTGAGGCTTCTGGCGACTCCGCATAGGTCATCATCGCTGTAATTTTTCCGCCGAGACATTTCTCGTAGAATTTGAATGCCGTCTCACATTGACCAATGAACTACCCTGCCGCAAGCGGACGGGGTATCAGCATCAAAAAAGAGCAAGTTGCTCATCCCTGTGTAACTGGAGATAGTCATTGCCTTGGTTCTTGACGTACTGGGCAATCATACTTTCGTCTCCGTGTTTGCCGACTGTACTCGCAAAGTAACCATCACTCCAAAACTCTCCACCCCATAACTGCTGCTTTACTTGAGGGCAACGTTTGAACACTTCTCGGGCTGTGAGACTTTTAATCATCGTGACCAGTTTCGTCACACTGTAAGTCGGCACTGACTGCACCAAAAAATGCACATGGTCTTTGTCCACCCCAATTTCGACAAACTTCACCTCATAACGCTTCTCGATTTCGAGACACACTTCTCTCA
>LUGL01000113.1 GCA_002796835.1 Elainella saxicola E1
AAATCGCCATCTGCGCGGCATCCTCATGGAGATCGCTTGGCGAGCTATTCGCAAAGATCCAGCCCTGGCTCGATTCTTTGAACGCTTATATCCTCGCACAGGCAAACAGCGAGCAATTGTGGCCGTTGCCCGCAAACTGATTGGTCGCATTCGAGGAGCATTTCGCAAAGCAGAACCCTATCACAATGATTATGAATCTAGCTTACAGATGGCCACTTAATCAGAGTCAACTACCCATGCATGCAGCAGGAGATTCAATCTAAATTGACCAACAGCTCAGAACGATTCAATCGATGGTATTAACGTCTGTCTTGCTGTGACCACGGCTAAATCCCAGTAGGCATCATCAGACTACGATTTTGTGGGAGTGGCGCAGCCTCGATGACAGCGAACAAGGAAACTGTGGCTTCGTTACGACGATGACTACGAATGACTGGTTGTTGACGCATCGATTGAACTTATCTGAATACAGCTAACTTTTTGATTCTCAAGCTACGCGCTCAGATCTCGTCATGACTCAAGTAACTGGAGGCAGGCAAGCCTGCCTCGGTGGAGTTATGTGCTCCTTATTGACAGAATCCCATGACGGGGATTTAGGGGGCCACAAAAACTTGTGTATACACAGTAGCTGGGGGTTGGGGGGCGGTTGGGTATCTGTGCCATTCACGGGAGTATTTGGTATTACATTGGTCAATCGACAAAATTTCGGACAGATTCATCAGCCGTCCTGTTCTCAGGCCACAACGACAATATCATTGGCGCTAATCGATGGTTTTGTTGTTAAGGTGGCGATTTGAGTCCGTTCACCTGTTGCTCTGCCGTTTGCATCAAAGAACAAAGCCCCTGTGGTGGTGTTGTAAAGGAACCTTTGCGCCGTCGTCGTTATGCTGTTCAGGGCAAACTGACTCTCTGCCAATATTCCGATACTCAGACCTGCTCCAAACCCACCTGCACTGATTTGAATCTTGTCACTGCCTGAGACAAAATCTGTGATGCGATCGACTCCTCCAGCGATGATATTGAAGGCAAAGCGGTCATTTCCCGCTCCTCCAGTTGAAGTATCTACCCTGATCCCACCGATCAAGACATCATCACCATCATTGCCAACCATCTGATCGTTGCCGCTTTGCCCATTCAGCGTGTTGTTGCCGCTGTTCCCCGTTAGGGTATTGTTCAAGTCGTTGCCTGTCCCATCCAGATTGCCCGTCCCCAGCAGCGTCAGGTTCTCGAAATTGCTGCCCAAACTCCAGCTAATCTGACTTCTTACGGTGTCGGTGCCTTCACCCACTGCTTCGATTAGCGTTGCTGCTGCATTGTTCACCGTGTAGGTGTCATTGCCCGTACCGCCCTCCATCTGGTCTGTGCCGCCCAAGCCGCCCAAAAGGTCGTTGCCTGCCCCGCCTTGCAGCAGGTCATTGTTGTCGCCCCCATTCACAACATCGTTGCCATCGCCGCCAACCAGCGTGTCGTTGCCCTGGAAGCCTTGCAGCAAATCATCGCCCTCTAAGCCGGAAATCTGATCGCCGCCACTGCTGCCTTGCAGCGTTTCTCCATTGCCAGTCCCCTTAATCACCAGCAAGCCGCTATTGATCGTGTTGCCATAGACGCCCCCGCTGACCGTGCCGCCGTTGAGGGTGACCACGGACCCCAGCCCCAACGTACTGCCGTTGTTAAAGATCGCGCTACTGAGAGTATTGGCTGCCGTATTGTTGATCAGGGTTGAGCTATTCAGGGTGGTGGTGCCATTATCGTTCACCAGTCCTCCACCGATCGTGTTGCTGTTATTGTTGTCAAACGTTGAGTCATTCACCGTGACGCTGCCGCCGTTATTGTAAAAACCGCCGCCTGCCTCTGCGGAGTTGTTCTCGACGCGGGAGTTGTCGATCGTGACTTGTCCCCCGTTGTTGTAGATGCCGCCACCCCGCTCGGTGGTGCTGTTGTTGCTGATGGTGCTGCCTAGCAGGGTCAGGACGCTACTGGCACCACTGTTGTAGATACCGCCGCCCCCTAGCCCAGTGTTGCCGATGCCAATATTGTTGCGGACCGATGAGTTGCGCAGCGTCAGATTGCCGCGATTGAAAATGCCGCCAGCACCATCTCCCAATCCACCCTTCAGCACCATCCCCTGAATCGTTACGATTTTATTGGCGCTGACCTCCAGGACGCGACTGATTCCCCCAGCATCGACGGTGACGTCTGCTGAGCCGTTTTCGTCAATATCCGCATTGATCCGCGTGCTGTCGGTGATCTGTAACGCCCCGCTGCTGAGGTCGATCGTCTGCCCAATCATCTCAGGAGCAAAGTCGATCGTCTGGGTGTTAGGTGCTCTGTTAGCATTGTCGATCGCCCAGCGCAAGGAGCCGACCCCGCTATCGTTCGTGTTGGTGACCAGGAAGGGAGGGGCGTCGGTCACATCCGCCAGGTTGAGGGTGAAAGTGCGGCTAGCATCGGGACTGCTACCCACGGTGGGGTCATCCACATTGACCGTGACGGTATAGACGGGCTTAGTCTCAAAGTCAAGCACAGTGCCCGTTCGAATGTACAAACTACCGCCGACAATCTCAAAGGCAGCGGTATCGGCAGCGTTTCCGCTCAGCGTTAGATTGTTCGTTCCCAGCGCATCATCCGTGACGATAATGTCAGCGACTTTGATCGGGCTGGTGGTGTTGCTGTTTTCGGCGATCTCAGTGACGGCATTGTCAAAGTTAACGGCAGTAGGCGCTTCGTTGACGTTGCCGATCGGCAAGGTGAAAAGGGCTGAGGCATCAGGATTGCTGCCAACAGTAGGGTCATTGACATTGACGGCAACGCTGTAGCTGGGCTTAGTCTCGAAGTCGAGGGTGGTACCCGCCTTGAGGTAGAGAACATTACTGATAATCTCAAAGGCGGCAGCATCGGCTCCAGCCAGCGATAGGGTATTGGTCCCGACGCCATCATCCGTCACGACGATATCGGCGACTTTAATGCGGCTGGCGGTGCTGCTATTCTCCGGCAGGCTGGTCAGGGCGTTGATGAGGCCGACGTTCGGAGCCCCGTTGACCTCGGTGAAGGTTTTGCCATACAGGTCATCGTTGTTGTAGTCGATGTTGCTGCCGATCGTACCAGGAGTGATGGTCCCGTTGGCATCGCCCGCATTATTGCCCGAAAAAGTGACGCGACTGAGGGAGACAGTCGAAAGCGTTGTGGGCATGCCCTGATTGTTGCCATTGGTGTTGGTAGTGGACTTCATCGCAAAGATCGCACCACCGTAGCCTTTGCCATTCTGATAGCCCGTACCGCCCGTGGTAGAGTTGCTGTTGAAGGCGACGGTATTGAGGCTGAGGCTGCCGCTGCGGATGAAGATCGCCCCTCCCATGCCCGCACCACCTCCTGATATGGGATTTGGCACATTCTGACCGGCCTGATCGAACTGATAGCCACCAGGCGAAGCATTTCCGCCGCCAAAGCCACCCAGACCCCCAACACCTACAAACCCCTCAAGCCGGTCTGCAACGCCAAATGCATCCAGATCCGGGATGGGAGTTCCCCCTTTGCCACCCCCCGCACCATAGCCCCCGTTGCCGCCGTTGCCTCCATTTCCTTTAGGTTCAGAGGGAAAACCGTTATCCCTGCCGACATTGCCCCCTTTGCCTCCAACACCACCACCACCACCAAACCCGCCAACGCCTCCATTGCCGCCATTCCCGCCGGGAGTAGGGGCGGCATTGGGAAATGGCCGAGGGAAGACTGTATCGCCACCATTGCCACCTTGACCGCCTTTGCCGCCAGCACCCCCAAACCCGCCAGCACCCCCAGTGCCTCCCCGACCGCCGCCGCCTAGAGTGAAATTGCTGCTGCCGTCACCCCCAAATCCACCGCCTGTCCCGTCCATCCCAAATCCGCTGTTGCCGCCGTTGCCACCGTTGCCGCTAGCCGTGTATGAACCACCATCGAACCCAAATCCGCCGCTGCCCCCAAACCCACCATAACCCCCGGGTGTACCATTCGTTCCGTTGGGAGCCGTAACCGTCCCATCCGTCCCATTCGTCCCATTATTGGCAGCGTTAGCCAGGTATCTCAACCCAATGCCATAGAAATCTGTACTTGCCACCGAGCTGCCGCCAAGGGCCTGGTTATTGGCAAAGGTGGCGTTGCTAACCGTGACATTGCCGCCATAGATAAACAACGCCCCTCCCATGCCAGCACTTCTAGAGCCTCCTTGAGCGCGACCGTTGCTGAAATTCAATCCGTTCAGGTTGACCGTACCACTCTTAATGAAGAGGATGCGGCGTGCATTGTTGCCGTTCAGGGTGAAATTGCCGCCATTGATCGTCAGACCTGTGCTGTCGGCTAAAATGGTCGGCAAGTCAGCGCTAAGGGTAATGTTGCCGGTGATGTTGATCGTGTCTGCCTGACCGTTCGTTTTAGAGGCGGTAATGGCATCGCGCAGTTCTTCAAAAGTGTCAACGTTGTTGAATGTAGCCATGTTTTTCTCCTAATTGATGCAGGTGAAGTTAAGATACAAAGCTGGAATGTTGGCTCAAGGGGCGATCGCAATATCACTTGCACTCAGTGCTGATGCCGGTAGCGGATCGAAGCGAGCAATCCGTATCCGCCCGCCAGCTGCATTACCGTTTGAGTCGAAGAATAATAGGCCCGTTGTAGTGATGTAGAGAAAACGCTGTGCTGCTGTTGTTATGGTGTCTATCGCAAATTGACTGTCGGGGAGTACTCCAACACTCAAGCTTGCTCCAAATCCACTTGCGCTCACCTGAATTTTGTCGCTGCCGCCTGTAAAGTCTGTAATGCGGTCCAGCCCTTCTGTCGGATCATTGTAGATAAAAGTATCATTGCCGTCGCCGCCCACCAGGATATCGATGCCTGTTCCACCTGTCAGACTGTCATCGCCATCGTTACCGATCAATCGATCGTTCCCAGCCAGACCAATCAGGCTATTGTTTCCAGCATTGCCAGTAATGCGGTTATCTTCAATATTGCCAGTGCCATTCAACGCACCATCTTTAAGGAGTAAATTTTCAACGTTGTCGTTGTTCTCTAAGCTCCAGTTGATGTACGCATTGACGCGATCGATCCCTTCGTCAGGAGCTTCAATAATGGTCGTCAGGAGATTATTAATTAAATAGACATCGTTGTTGTCACCGCCAATTAAAGTATCGATGCCTTGCAGACCAGATAGGATATCATTCCCCTCGCCCCCATCGCAGATATCGTCTCCCAATTGCCCGTAAAGTTTGTCATCTCCGTCATTACCAGTGAGGGTGTCATCTCCCGCCAAACCGAAAATTTTATCTATCCAATAAGTTCCTTCCAGCGTATCGTTTCCATCTGTGCCTGTAATATTCACCAAGCCGCCATTTAAAACACTGACAGCAACTCCACCGCTAATGGTTGTGTTGATTAGGGAAGTGACGCCTCCCAATTCCAGGATTTCGTTAACACCATTTGTTGCAGTATTGCCGCTGAGACTGCTATCTTTCAGGGTGACTGTGCCGAAATAGTCAAAGACACCGCCCGTATTCTCGGCTGTATTACCGCTGATGATGCTATTCACGACAGTAACGTTACCCGTGACGTTGAGAATACCACCCCCCGCAAGAGCCGTATTGCCGCTAATGGTGCTGTTGGTCAGGGTAAGATTCTCTAAGTTATAAATCCCTCCTCCTCCAATTGGCACAGGATTGGTGCTGATCGCTGCTCCGCCTGTGATCGTCAATCCGTTGATGTCGATCGATTGATCTGCACTGCCGTTGCCATCATCAATTTGAAAAATACCGAATGAGGGAGCACCCGCATCACGGCTAACGGTAATATCCCCTGTCCCATCCTGATCAATATCCCCGTCGATCGTGACACTATTGGTAATGAGTAGTGTATCGCTCGTGAGAGTAATCGTTTGGCCACTCAGGGCTGGATCAAAGGTGATAGTTTGAGCCGTAAGAGCCGCATTTGCATTTTCGATCGCCCAACGCAGAGAGCCTGTTCCACTGTCACTGGTTGTCGTGACGATATAAGCAGGATCGGGCGAATTTGCGGCAAAAAGGTTGCTGGAGTTTTTAAGTGTAGACATACGAGATTTCCTGATGATGAATTTGAGACTTGAGCGATTGACAACTTGAGCCAGACGACCTCAAGGAGGTGATGCACCTAGCAAAATCGATCCAGATTGTGTGAAGCGCTGAGATGGAGCCTTCGCAGCCGCAGACTCCGCTGGTTGGTTAATTTCTCGGCCCAGTAAACGCCGTGAGAGTGGCAGCAGGCGCGCATTTGCCCGAAACTCATTAACCGTCAGGCCATAGTCGTGCAAATCTAAAAAGCTTTGGTTGAACGGATCGAAAATATGCTCTTTACGAATGCCTTCCAGGCGAAATCCCAAACTGGTTAGCCCACTCTGGGCATTGGTGTTATAGGAATAGGTGACGGCGTAGAGCTTGTGGAGTTGATAACGGTTGAAGGCCAGATCCAGCATCAGCAAACTGGCTTCCAGGCCATGCCCCACCGATCGATTTTCGGCATCAAACAGGCCAATCAGATATTCGGCCCGTCGATGAAAAGCGCTGTAGTCTGCTAGAGTGCAAATGCCGATCGGTCCCCGTTGTCGATGCAAGATCATCAACTCTAAGTAATGCTCTTGCCCAGGAGGAATGCGCTGCCGCTGCACTAAATTGCGCTGCACCTCAGTGGCGTTAGCGGGCTGATAATTCAGGTTGTAGAGCCGCATGAAATCTGGACGGCTGAAGGCTTTATCGAACAAGAGCTGAGCGTCATTAGGAATGGTGCGTCGCAGAGAGAGCGATCGGCCTTGAGACAAAATCTGAGCGCTGGTCGTCATGATTCGCCACCCTCTAACAGACCTGGATAGAAGGTTTGGTAAAACCAGGTGAATTGCTGTTGCAGATCTGCTTGAATCCGGGTTGGAATCAGGTGTTGCTTAGGCTTGTACAGGGCAGAATAGGTTTGGTGCGGATATTTGAAACGGTAATAGCTGTCGCTCTCATGGGGCTGTACCGTCAAGTTTTGAAAATCCAGATCGATCGGCGGCAGCCCTAGCCATTGCATTAAAGATTGCATCACCCGCTGGGGTTCACTCAGTAAATCTTCAAACACGATATAAAACAAATGCTGCTGAAGCTGACTGTCGATATCTTGCAGAGCCTCAATGGAACGCAGCGGAGTACCCACCACGCCACTATTGCCAAACAAATTCTCTGCTCGTCCATAGCGGGATAGGTTGGCTAAATGATCCGGAAAATCGAGCAGCAGTGTTTTTTGATGCTGGGCTTCGATCGAGCCGTAAATTTGCCCCAATTCCCGGATGCAGACCACCATTTTGAAGTCAGGGTCAAGGTGACCGACGGTTTCCAGATGCTGCAACCAGCCGCGATTTTTATCAACAACCCAGGATTTGTCAGTTTCGGCAAACCAACCGTTGATAAAGCCCTGAAATGCATTTAGCAAGCGCTGATAGGAGCGATTGAAGTCAACATCAAGTTGAGCCAGCCAAAAATCACTGTCACTGAGGGAATAGCGCAGCCCTGTCAACGTGGGGCAAAGGGGAGAACTGTAGCCAGGAGAGTAAATTTCAGGATGATGTGCCAGTAACTGGCATAGTAAAGTGGAACCTGCACGTGGCAGACCTGTGAGGTAAATGATTCGGTTGTTTAGCATGGATTAGCAGGCTGTGAAATGGCAGGAATAGGAGCGTAGCAGAAAAACTGTTCTCGCTAAACGGCTGCTCCTAGCTAACCTGCTATATTTACCCATCAAAAACCGGACGAATGTTAACAGGTTATGATTTGAAAGAGGTAATAGTTTATTTTCCCTGATATAAAATTTTCGATAAGTTTTAAATCCAAAGCTGACCATTCCAATCCCTCATCAGGAACAAAAGAATTATTTGCAATCTCATTCAAACCAGGCATCTAGACACAGCAGAAGCACTTGCTAATGCCAAGAGGTACCGCAAATCAAACTTATTAGACACTGAGGTGTGCCATCAGAGACAGTCAAATCAAGCCAGCATTCAACGTTTTGATCGATACTCAACTTTTCAGGGAACACAAAATTGCCTTAGGCAAAAATGCCCAGGTTTAAGCCTAAAATCATGATTTAATGTCTGCGACCCTGACCAATTATACCGAAATAATACGGAAAGAAAAGAACCTACCATTAAGAAAGTTTCCTAATAGGCTGCTGCTTCCACCTGATAAGCAGACTTTATCTCTTCTGAGCCATAGAGGCTCTGAGCGATAGATTCAAGGGTGCTGTCACAAATAAAACACTAAATAAAACACTAAATAAAATACAGCAATGAGTTGTTGATTGGTACTGGACAAGCTCAATCTATTTCACTTTTAATTGGGAAGCAATGAAAGGCTGACGTGGAGCCAGCAGAAAACCGACAATACTGGCAAAAAGAATGGGCGTAAATGGACTCAGACCCGTCAGTTTAGCTAACAATAGCGTGGTGCTGATCGGAGTTCGGGTCACAGTAGCATTCAACGCCGCCATCATACAAATCATGGCCAGGGTCTCATTCCAGGCTGGGATTGCGATCGCAAGTGCTTTCCCCAAACAGGCTCCAACGAAAAATAGCGGAATGATAATCCCCCCGCGCCACCCGCCAGTCACCGTGATGCTAATCGCCAACATTTTTGCGATCGCTAATCCTAAAAGAAACTGGAGCGAGAAGTTTCCTTCTACGATCGATTCCAGTTGATGTTCACCAAAGAAGCGAGTCAGGGGAAATAGAACGGCCAGGAGGGCTAATCCTAACCCTGCCAAGGTCGTTTTCACATAAATTGGCGCAGAAATTCGTTGAAACAGATGTTCACACTGATGAAATAAGCCGATAAATAGCCAGCCGACCAGTGCTCCAATAATGCCAAAAATAATTGCAAGTGCAAAGTCATCAATATAATCTGCAGAATATTGAGGAAAGTGCCAGGTGGGGCCAATGCCTAGATGTGTAATTGCCGCAAAGACTAGATAACCAGCGCAGCTTGAAACGATCGCCGGTAGAATCGCCTCATAATATTCCACGACATGTTCATGATGCAAAATCTCCAATGCAAAAAATGCTCCACCCAAAGGTGCACCAAATAGAACCGTAAACCCAGAGGCCATGCCAGCAATACTTAAGGTGCGGAGGGCTTCTCCAGTTAAATGAAACCGATCGGCTAACCAGGTTCCCATTGAGCCTGTCACCTGCACCATCGGCGCTTCTGGCCCTGCACTGCCGCCGCTAGCAATACTCAACAGAGAGGACAAGATCATGGAGGGGTTTTCGCGCATGGCTAAACGCCCATTGTTTAAGTGAATATTGTCAATAATCAAGCCAATTTCACCAGGATTCCCCAGCTTATGAATCACCCATCCAATTGCCCAGCCAATTAGCGGCATCACGATCAGTAAAATCGAGCCGCTGACCTGCTCAAAGCCCTGCAATAAAAGAAATAGAATCAACCAATAGATCGAGGCAAATAGACCACAAGTAATCCCTAATGCTATCCACAACAATACTGCGCGAGACATTGTAATGGGATTATTTCTGAGATATTCCATAAACTTCGATCTAGGCAAAAGAATGACGTTTTCAGAATGGCAGGGTAACTGATGTTGCTTATCCCCCTAGCTTGCTGAGGACAAATGCAGCGAGAAACCCCAAAACCGTAATCAGTCCTGCAAAATCATGGGCCTGTTCAAATGCCTCTGGCATCATCGTGTCAGAAATCATCGCCAGGATTGCACCTGCTGCGATCGCAATTGTTCCTGCAATCACTTCGGTTGAGAAGTGGCTAAACAGTGAATATCCTAGTAATGCTGCAATTCCAGATAGCAGAGCAATGCTGGTCCAGACACCAAAAATATAACGAAGTGAACGACCTGCCTGCCGCATCCCCGCTGCGCTCGATAATCCTTCTGGGACGTTAGAAAGAAACACTGCTGCCACGGTCACCCAACTGACGACTCCGCCTTCAATCATGCTGATGCCAATGGCGATCGACTCTGGAATCCCATCTAACAATGCGCCTACCGCGATCGCTAATCCACTGCCTGCTTGCTCAGATTCTTGGGATTGCTGCTGACCAGAACGCTTACGATGTTTTGCACCCTGTTGAGTCAGATACCAATTGGCGACTGTGTAAACGATTGCTCCTGATAAGAAACCGATTGCTGTTGAATCAAACCCGCCTCGGGCAAAGGCTTCATCCATCAGTTCAAAAGCTAAGGCAGAAATTAACACGCCTGCCCCAAAAGCCATGATTGCAGCAATCAACCGCTGGGGAATTTTGGCATAGTAGCCAATCCCTGCTCCCAGCAGAAGGGCAGACCCTGCAACTAATCCCCAAAATCCTGCTTCCAGTCCGAGTAGCATGAATCCTCTTTCTTAAGGCAATTGCAGCCCTGATAGAAGTTGTCTGGCTAGCCTCGCTGGTTCTGTTCAAATGTCTGATCCAAATTTTTGAACAGCCAAATGACTGCCCGTTGAGGCCTCGCTTGCCCAGCATAAGGGGGCTAAGCTTCGACAACCACTCTCTAGAGAGAGATGTGACCAGTCCTGCCGATGATCGGGATATTTTGGGGTGACCGATCGCGCCTATTCATGAATGCGACCATCCGGCATAACCGCACCTTCCAGATTCGCTTCGGTCAGCACTGCGCCAGTTAAATCGGCTCCTCTCAAATTCGCTTTGCGCAGAATGGCTCCGGTCAAATCGGCATAGCTCAAATCGGCTGCATGTAAGTTGGCTTCGCTTAAATCGGTTGCTTCCTGCTGCAACGTGCGATTGAGATGGGCACGGCAAAGTTTTGCACCTTCCAGATTTGCCTGAAACAGGATGACCCCGTTCAATTTGGCATAGCTTAAGTCGGCATGGCTGAGAACAGCCCGACCCAAATCAGTGATCTGATCCGACGTCGGACGCAAATCGGCGTCAAATAAATTGGCCCGCAACAATCTGGCTCGCACCATGTTGACCCCATTCAGGCTGGCTTTGCTGAGGTTCGATCGTTCTAAACTGGCATATTCCAACTTAGCGCCACTCAGGTCGGCTTCTCGCAAAATGGCGCGATAGAGATCGGCTTCACTCAGATTTGTGCCCCAGAGGATGGCTTCGCTCAGGTCGGCTTCTCGAAAACTGGCCCGACTGAAGTCCGTTTTACCGAGGCGAGATTGACGCAAATCTGCTTGATTGAAATTCGCGCCATGGAGCTGCACATTGTGCAAATCAACTTCTCGCAGGTTGACTTTCTGGAAGCTCCGCTCTCCTCTGGCATACTGTTGCAAAATCTCATCCACATTCATATCGATCGCCCTTTCTTGGTCAATGGACTGGGTCAATGGGCTGTCACTGCCTGCAAATAGGTTAACTCAGCCATGACCTCAGCGACTGACATAATTCGGTTGATCCGGCCCACATTCGCGCCAGAAAACACCAAACCTCGATCGACATCTCCCTGGGCTGCATTCGAGAGAGCCTGAAGAATACAGTAGTTTTGGCGGCTGTCCCGACAGAGACAGGACTCTAAACAATTGGCAATGCAGCGTTGCTCTAGATCTGGAGAGGCGGCGATCGCCTGTTCGGCAAAGGGATTCCGCAAGGCTCGTGCTGGCTTCCCAACTGGGCTAGGCACAATCACGACATCTTCTGGCTTAGCCTGCAAATGAAATGCTTTGTAACGGCGATCGGCATCACATTCTTCCGTGGTAATGAAGCGAGTGCCGACCTGTACCCCGCTTGCTCCGATCGCCAACATCCGGTCAACATCGTCTCGATCCCAAATACCGCCTGCCGCAATTAAGGGAATCTTGGCTCCAATTTGATCGAGGTATTGCTGGATCTGGGGCAGCATCGTTTCAATACAGCTATCAAAAGTTTCGCAAGTTGTGCCAAAATGGCCTCCGACAGCCTGGGAATTCTCGACAATAAAGGCATCGGGTAAGCGTTGATAGTTTTGCTGCCAGGTCTGACAAATCGTGCGGACAGCATCTAGGCCGCAGACCATCGGCACCAAAGCAACCTGGGGGTGGTCTACAGTATATTCAGGCAATTTCAGCGGCAAACCCGCTGCTGTAATGATCAAATTCGCCCCATAGGCCGCAGCCGTCTGAATCAGCGTCGCGTGATCGCGGGTGGCCAGCAGCACATTGACCCCAATAATGCCATCCGGACTGATCGATCGGGCCTGTCTCAATTCGTCAATCAGGGCCAGTTGATTCGCCAGGAACAAACTGCCGCGTCGAGCATGCAAGTCAAAGTAGGGAGAATTCAATCCAATCCCCAACGATGAAATCACACCTGCTCCTCCAGCCTTGGCAACGGCTCCGGCCAGCTTTGCCCCTGAAACCCTTACTGCCATTGCTCCTTGCACGATCGGATAACGGATTGAATGTTGACCGATTTTAAGAGAAGGGTGTGATTGCCCCATAATGCCTGTCTTTAGATTGCTTTAAAACTATACAGCAATCCAGTGTTCCTTGGTTGAATCAGGCCATATGGACGCTGAAGAGGCCGCATGGATGCTTAAAGTGATTGAGCTCAACGCCTCCTGATCCAAAATCGCAAATCCAAAATCCAAAATTGAATGTCATCTCAAGGTTGACATAATATGACCATATAGTTATACAATCAAGAGGTCTACAAAAACGGACAATTCATTTCATCCATGCCCTAATTTTTGATCATGACAACACTTTTACAACGCCCCTCTGCTAGTGGGTGGGAGCGATTCTGCAACTGGATTACCAGCATCGAAAACCGGCTTTATATCGGATGGTTTGGCGTGCTGCTGATTCCAACCGCTTTAGTGGCCGCGATCGTCTTTGTACTGGCCATGATTGCAGCTCCGCCTGTCGATGTGGATGGTATTCGTGAGCCAGTTTCCGGTTCACTGCTGTATGGCAACAACATCATCTCGGCCACGGTGGTGCCAACTTCAGCCGCAGTCGGTTTACACTTCTACCCAATCTGGGCAGCCGCTTCTCTGGATGAGTGGCTCTATAATGGCGGCCCCTATCAAATGATTGTGTTGCACTTTCTGATTGCGGTGTATACCTACATGGGACGGCAATGGGAACTCAGCTATCGCTTAGGGATGCGTCCCTGGATTCCGGTCGCTTTCTCGGCTCCTGCTGCTGCTGCAACTGCGGTTCTATTGATCTATCCGATCGGTCAGGGAAGTTTCTCCGACGGCATGATGCTGGGTATCTCTGGCACGTTTAATTTCATGATTGTGTTTTCGCCAGAACATAACATTCTGATGCATCCTTTCCACATGCTGGGGGTTGCAGGGGTGTTTGGTGGTTCTCTGTTCTCCGCCATGCATGGCTCTCTGGTGACCTCCAGTCTGGTGCGCGAAACCACTGAATTGGAATCGACCAATCTGGGCTACAAATTTGGTCAAGAAGAAGAAACCTACAACATTGTGGCAGCCCATGGTTACTTTGGACGGCTGATCTTCCAATATGCCAGCTTCAACAACAGCCGTGCGTTGCATTTCTTCCTGGCGGCTTGGCCCGTGGTGGGCATCTGGTTCGCGGCCCTGGGCGTCAGCACAATGTCCTTTAACTTGAATGGCTTTAACTTCAACAGTTCCATCCTCGATCATGAAGGACGCACCGTTCCAACTTGGGCGGATATTCTGAACCGGGCTAATTTGGGTATTGAAGTGATGCATGAACGGAATGCTCATAACTTCCCGCTTGATCTGGCCTCCAATTCGGCTGAACCGATCGCGCTAACGGCTCCAGTGATTCCCGGCTAAACCCAGTTTGCTATTCCAACGATTGCTTAACCTTTCCTCTAACTCATAGGCGTCCAGTGGTGGGCGCTTTTTTCTTGGGTGCAATTTTTTTGGCGCAATGGCTGTGGCACCGAACTGACATTATCAGTAAAATTTCTGGCTAGAGCTTCTGGTGGCCTGCCTGGTTAGCTGTTCGAGATTGCCCTCTTGACATCGACATCTTTATATAGAAAAATAACTATTTAGCGATCAATCATAGGTGAATTTGGTGCTGTTCTGTCGTCCTGAATACCGAAGAGGGCAAGCAAGAACCGTAAACTAGGGAAATGGCACTCCGTTCCTTGGACGACTTGTTTAATCCATTTTTCCGACATTCAAGCTCCTGACAGAACAACAGCAAATTGCCCTAGCTTCTTTATTTTTGCAATTTGTTGCGAATCTTTTTCAATAGCTTGCGGATGCATCATATTGTTTATTGCTTAATTCAACTAACGGTTGAATGAGCGATCGCTTGACTCGTTGAACCCTACTCACTGAACTGGGGTTCGGGTCAGAGGGATCTGGAATGGTGTTGGAAATGGGTTGAAAAGTGAGTTCGCTTGAGAATCTTCCAAGTTTGCCCAAAGGAGTCTTTTGTGGATTGTCATCAATGTCGCAGTCATTGCCAGACCGCCCAGTCGCCGAAAAGTCGCTGGTGGCACTGGCGGCAGAAGAAAACGGCACCGTCCCTCGTTCTGCCAGATACCCTCTCTAAAATTGCGCTGGTGGGTATGCCGAATGTGGGTAAAAGTGCCCTATTTAACGCGCTCACAGGGCGCTATGTCACCGTTTCTAACTATCCCGGCACCACGGTTGAGGTCTCGCGGGGACAGGCCACAATTGGCGATCGTCCTGTGCTGATCGTTGATACTCCCGGCATGTATTCTTTGTTGCCGATTACTGAAGAAGAAAGAGTAGCTCGCGATATGTTGCTGAGCACGCCGGTTAGTTTGGTTATCCATGTGGTGGATGCGAAAAATTTGGGCCGGATGCTGCCATTGACGTTCCAGTTGATTGAAGCCGGATTGCCGGTGTTGCTGGTGCTGAACATGATGGATGAGGTGAGGCAACTCCAAATTCAGATTCAGATCGACCACTTGCAGCAGGAATTGGGTATTCCCGTGATGGCCACTGCTGCCGCAACCCATTTTGGTATTCGTGAACTTAAGGCAAAAATTGCAACCTATGTCGATGCTCCTGTCCTATCCCCAGCCTATTGAACTTGCGATCGCGCAAATCGAATCTGTTTTAGTCAAAGAGGAAGAACAGGCTCCCTTGCCCGATGCCTCTCTCTCGCTTCGTAGTTTAGCGCTCTTACTGTTGCAGAATGACTCGGCGCTTTGGCAGCGATTACGGTTGAGCGATCGTGCTTCGCAGTTTATTCGCACCATTATTGAAGAGACTGCTCAACAGTTGGGTGAATCTCCCATGGCTGCGATTACCCGTGCTCGGCAACAGCGGGCTTCCATGTTGGAGCAAACGGTTCTATCTGAGCCATCCGTGACGCGAATGACCTGGGCCGAACGGCTGCATCAACTGACGGTTCATCCCCTCACAGGTTTTCCGATTCTCCTATTCATTCTTTACTTTGGCATCTACCAATTTGTGGGTCAGTTTGGAGCGGGCGTTTTAGTCGATGCGATCGAAACCACGTTTGAAACTTATATTTCTCCGGTTGTTAATCATGCCGCTGCTTGGTTATTTCCTTGGAAACCACTGCAAGATTTGGTGGCGAATGAATATGGCATTATTACGCTGGGAATTCGTTATGCAGTCGCGATCGTCTTACCCGTTGTCTCCACTTACTTCCTGATGTTCTCTTTACTGGAAGATAGTGGGTATCTGCCTCGTCTTTCCCTCATGCTCGATCGCCTATTCAAACTGATTGGTCTGTCGGGTCGAGCCGTGATTCCGATGGTATTGGGTTTGGGCTGTGACACGATGGCGACGATCGTCACTCGTACGCTGGAAACCAAACGGGAACGGGTGATTGCTACCTTTCTCCTGTCTCTGGCTATTCCTTGCGCTGCCCAGTGGGGGGTGATTCTGGGTCTCTTGGCTCAAAAACCAGCGGCGCTGATGATTTGGGCTGGTTTCATTACCACCATTTTTCTGGTTATGGGTTTTTTGACGGCCAAGCTATTGCCGGGACATAAAGCCGATTTCTTTATTGAAGTGCCGCCTTTGCGCTTACCCCGTCTGCAAAATATTTTGGTGAAAACCTATGTGCGGATGAAGTGGTATTTCTGGGAAATTATTCCGCTGTTTATCTGGGCTTCGGTGCTGATCTGGGTGGGGCGGTTAACGGGATTATTCGATCTAATTATTCAGGGATTACAGCCCATCACCCTATGGTTAGGACTCCCTCCTGCTGCTGCGCCAATTTTCCTCTATGGCTTCTTCCGTCGCGACTATGGGGCAGCTGGGCTGTTTGACCTCCAGCAGACTGGTGCATTAGATGGGGCTCAGCTTTTAGTCGCTGCCGTTGTGCTGACCCTGTTCCTACCCTGTATTGCCCAGCTTCAGGTAATGCTGAAAGAGCGAGGTTTCAAGACCACGCTGGTGATGGTGTCATTTATTATCCCGTTCGCGTTTGTCATGGGTTACGTTATGAACATGTTTACTCAAGTGTTGGGAGTTAGTTTCTAATGATTCTTGCTGCTGCAAAACCAGGCACCCACGCGACCGTTGTTGCCCTGAAAACCAGTGACGATCGCATTGTTAAAAAACTTTCGGCCATGGGAATTTATCCTNGGTGTAGCCATTACTCTAGAACAGCGATCGCCTTCCTATGTGATCAAAATTGGCCGCAGTCGCGCTGCCTTCGATCGCCACATTGCTCACTTTATTCAACTCAAACCACACGATCACTAAAAATCGATCGCTAAAGTACAGCCCCAAAATCACTCGGTGAACCAAAACCAACGATCGTTAAAGACTGATAAGTTAAAGTGTTTTGCGTTTACTGGGATTTCTTCAAAACTCCTGACAGGATGGTAATCAATTCTGAGATTCAGGAGTTTAATCATGGCGGAAAAACGAATTTTGATGCTGGTTGGCGACTTTGTCGAAGACTATGAGGTGATGGTGCCCTTCCAGGCGCTGCAAATGGTTGGTTATCTTGTTCATGCCGTCTGTCCAGATAAGAAGTCGGGTGAAAGCGTGCGGACCGCAGTGCATGACTTTGAGGGCGATCAAACCTATAGCGAAAAGCCGGGACACAACTTCACCTTAAATGCCACCTTTGCCACTATTCGGGTTGAGGACTATGATGCACTGGTGATTCCTGGCGGACGAGCACCAGAATATATCCGGCTGAATCCAACCGTGATTGGCATGGTGCAGCATTTTGCCCGTGCCAACAAGCCGATTGCCGCCATTTGTCATGGAGCCCAGTTGTTAGCTGCTGCAGATGTGATTCGAGGCAAACGCTGTTCTGCTTATCCGGCCTGTGGCCCAGAAGTTCGGCTGGCAGGTGGCGAATACGTGGAAATTCCAGTCCATGAGGCTGTTGTCGATGGCAATTTGGTGACTGCCCCAGCTTGGCCTGCTCATCCGCGTTGGTTGGCCGAATTTCTCAAGGTGTTAGGAACGCGGGTCGAACATGCTGAGTTGGCAAGCGTGTAAGGGATTATAAACTTTGGGCGATCGCTAAGAGCGCTTTGCGCAATTGAGCATCGGCTTTGCGATCGCATTGGACTTCCAGGACCCGAATGCCGCGATCGGGCAGGGGATTGAGCAATTGAATCAGATCTGGCCAGGATTGAATCTGGACATAATTTGCGCCATAGGTCTGGCAAAGCTGGGCAAAATCGATCGCCTGGGGAGTGGCAAAGAATTCTTCAAAGGGCGGATCAAAATTGGCGATCGGCAAGGATTCAAAAATGCCGCCGCCTTGATTGTTGATCAGCACGATCGTTAGGTGGCCTACTAATTTGCGGCTGACCAAAAACCCGTTGGTGTCATGCAATAGGGCCAGATCACCCGTCAGCAACACGCTACTTTGGTGATGATGGGCCAGTCCAAGGGCGGTAGATAACGTTCCGTCAATGCCGTTGGCTCCTCGATTAAAGTAAGGTTGAATCGCCCGATCGCCCGGTCGCCAGAAAAATTCCACATCCCGCACCGGCGTGCTGCTAGCCACAAATAGAGGAGTGCCGATCGGCAAATGCTGCGACAACAGCCAGGCTACCTTGCCTTCAAATAGCGATTCAATGTTGGCCAACGATCGATCGAGTCCCTGACGCACCTGCGCTTCTGTTGCTTGCCAATGTTCGAGATAGGGCGATCGGGGCAGCGCTTCACGGTTGGCTTCATGGTTGGGTAGCAGAGCTGCTAAGGATTCTACGCTGGTTCGCAGATGGGTCGTGTGGCCATGCAGCGGATCGAGATTGCGATCGGTCGGGTCAATCATCCATTGCTGTGGTTGGGTTTGGCTCAGCCATTGCCGCAATACTTTACTGGTCGGCATTTCCCCAATCCGAATTACCCAATCGGGAGCCAGTTTATCGGCCCATTGCGAATTGCGCAGAATTGGATCGTAGGTGGAAATGAGATGGGGATTGAGTGGTGCATAGTTGCGCAGGGGCGACAAGCCTTCTGCTAAAACTGGTATCTGCAAAGTTTGGGCCAGGTGGGCGATCGCCTCACAATAAGCTTGAGCCAACTGCGGTTGAGCGAGTCCGGCAATCAATAGTCCCCGTTCCGAACTGTGCCGCATTTGTTCGATCGCACTCCAACCCGCTGGCATCGACAATGCTTGAGCCATAGAGACAGGATTGCGAATTGAGACAAAAAAATCCGGCGGAAATTGGCTGGCAAACTCCTGGGCTGCGGCCTGCTCGATCGGAGCCAGCGGATCGCGAAACGGCAAATTGAGATGAACTACCCCTGCTGCCGGACTCAACGTTCGTTCCCAGGCATAGATCAGCGTTTGCCGCAGGTAGGCCAGCAATGACAGGTCCAACGCCGGAACCGTCAGTTCGCTATACCAATTGGGAAAGGTGCCGTAGAGTTTTTGCTGATCGATCGTCTGTCCGGCGTTACAGTCGCGCAGTTCTGGTGGACGATCGGCAGTCAGCACTAACAGCGGCAACCGACTTTCGCGAGCCTCAATAATGGCCGGATAAAAATTTGCGCCTGCTGTGCCAGAAGTACACACTAACGCCACCGGCTGACCAGTACGACGGACTAAACCCAACGCAAAAAACGCAGCCGATCGCTCATCCAAAATCGGCATGGCTTCAATCTGGGGATGCTGGGCAAAGGCGACCGTTAATGGGGCCGATCGCGATCCAGGACAGAGAATCGCAGTTGTAAGGCCCAAACGGTACAGGGTTTCCACTAAAACAGAGGCCCAAATCGTATTCACGTTGTTGAACAGAACTGGCATGCGGCAGAGATCCGAATCGGCACAGATTCCTATTGTCGCTTGTTCGTTCGGTCCGTTGTAGTCTTAGAAAGAAGAGACTGCAAATTCAACAGGGGAAAGATTCAATGGCCAGAGTTGCATCCACCATGCTGCCACTTGGAACGACTGCTCCGGATTTTCAGTTACCTGATGTGAAAACGGGTGAGGGGGTATCGCTCGCCAACTTTGCGGATCAGACAGGCTTGTTGGTGATGTTTATCTGTCGCCACTGTCCGTTTGTTAAGCATATTCAGGATCAGTTAGCGCAACTGGGCAAAGATTACCAATCTCAGAGCCTCGGCATTGTCGCCATTAGTGCCAATGATGCGGAGAACTATCCCGATGATGCGCCCAATCGCTTAAAAGACATGGCGATCGAACTCGATTTCACCTTTCCGCTCTGCTATGACGCTAGCCAAGCGGTGGCAAAAGCCTACACGGCAGCCTGTACCCCCGATTTTTTCTTGTTTGATGGCGATCGCAAACTCGTTTATCGGGGACAGCTGGATGATTCTCGACCTGGAAATGGTAAACCGGTCACTGGCCAAGATCTGCGAGCTGCGATCGATGCCTTATTAGCCGGACAGCCAGTGGGTGCCGACCAGCAGCCCAGCATTGGCTGCAACATTAAATGGAAACCGGGCAACGCCCCTGATTATTTTGGCTAGAAGCTTTGGCTAAAAATTCCGGCTAGAAATTCCGGCTAGAAATTTTGGATAGGAGGAGAAATGTGAGTCCAGACGAACCCAGTTCTCAGCTGCCGCTGGAGGTTTATGCCTCTCGCCACTTTTTAGACTGGATGGGAACAGAACAGCTTAGTTTGGCGCTCACCACTTACCAATCCTCTCGGCTGTTGTTGATTGGGGCACATGCAGGCCGCATTTCTGGATTTGAACGCCTGTTCGATCGAGCCATGGGACTTTATGGCAGTACCGATCGCCTCTATCTCAGCTCGAAATATCAGATCTGGCAATTAGATAATGTGCTCGAACCAGGGCAACTCTACAACGAGTTTGATAAGCTCTATATTCCTCGGGTTGGCTACACAACGGGGGATTTAGATGTGCATGATCTGGCGATCGATGCCACAGGTCGGATTATTTTTGTCAGCAGTCTGTTGAATTGCCTTGCCACCGTCAGCAGTCGTCATAGCTGCACCCCGCTCTGGCAGCCGCCCTTTATTTCCCAACTGGTGAACGAAGACCGCTGTCACTTAAATGGTCTGGCGATGCAGTCTGGTCAACCTCGCTATGTTACTGCCTGTAGCCGATCGGATGTGATAGACGGTTGGCGCGATCATCGACGCGAGGGAGGCTGTGTGATGGATCTGGCCTCTCATGAAATCATTGCTACCGGCTTATCGATGCCGCATTCGCCCCGCTGCTATCAGAATCGGCTATGGCTGCTGAATTCTGGTGAAGGAGAGTTTGGTTATCTAGACTTGAACAACGGTCAGTTTGAAGCAGTCACCTTTTGTCCCGGCTATTTGCGCGGATTGGCTTTTTGGAAGCACTACGCGATCGTCGGCTTATCGAAACCCCGCAGCGATGACAGAACCTTTTCAGGCTTGGCGCTGGATGAAAAGCTGGCTGCTAAACAGGCTGAGCCTTTCTGTGGGGTGATGGTGCTTGACTTAACCACGGGCACCGCGCTGCATTGGCTGAAACTAGAAGGGGTTGTCACCGAACTGTACGATGTGCAGGTTTTACCCAGGGTGCAGCGGCCCATGGCGCTTGGGTTCCAAACGGACGAGATCGCTCGACTGTTAACGCTCGATCCGATCGCCCCTTTATTTGGCTAAGCCGGTGTTACTGCTCGTCAGGTCGAGCTATTGCTTTTACCATCGCGGTTCTTGGCGGGAAAAAAGGTCTGATCGGCTAACCCGGTTTCATCAAAATTCTGTTGAGGCTGCTGCTGATCGGCTCCTTCGATGATCACATGCAAAACCGTTTGGCCAACTTGAATTTCATCCCCTGTAGTCAGGGCATAGTCTGGTAAATTCCCTGCCGGAGCCTGAGACGAATTCAACGATCGTCGCCCAATGATTTGACCATTGACATAGGTGCCGTGCAAGCTGCCCAAATCCCGGATGCGAATGGAAGGGGGATTAATTTCTAACGAACAGTGATAGCGAGACACCATGTTGTGCTGTTCATCATTGGGAAGCTGGAGTTGACAGTCTTTTGCACGGCCAATGATACAGGTGGTGGGTTCACGAAACACAAATTCCTGACCACTCAGGCTGCCTGATTTCACAAAGAGCGTGACTTTCGCTGTGGCAGATTCACCAAATACCGTGGTGAATTCCTGGGCAAAGGCCGTCGGGAACACGGTGACATCAGGTTGTTTCAGAACAGGTTCGGCGATCGCAGCCTGAGCCATGCGCATGAGCTGTTGCCGTACCCCTTCAGTCTGGAGCCAGCCCAACCCTGCCTGCTGAAGCGTCTGAATTAACCGCTGGAAATCGGTTTCAGTCCAAGTCGGACGGGGTTTTAGCGCCGCCAGAACAGCGTGAGGATCTTCGGAGTTGGATGGTGTTGTGACCGTCTGTAAAGTCAGGAAAGTTTCCAGGTAAGGTCTTGCAGCCTCATCCCAGGCCGTAGGGGCATATTCAGTCAGTTCCCAATCCAAACTCCAGCATCTGGAACTGCCATCCTCACTGCCTGACAGCACATAGCGGCCTTCCGGACTCCAGTCCACAGCTCGAACCGCTCCCGAATGTCCAGTTAAGCTGCGCAGGCATTCACCGTGATTGAGATTCCACAATTTCAGCGATCGATCCTCACTGCCTGATAAGGCATAATTACCATCGCCGCTGATTGCTACCGATCGCACAGCCGCCTCATGTCTTGCCAGAGTTCGCAAACAGTCGCCTTCGCAATTCCACAACTTCAGCGTTTTATCCGCGCTGCCCGAAAGAAAATGCCGCCCATCTGCACTCCAGGCAACAGCCCCAATTTCAGCCGTATGCCCTGTCCAGGTTCGCAGGCATTGACCCGCTAAATTCCACAGTTTCAGCGTCCCATCTGTGCTGCCCATCAACACCCTCTGACCATCCGGGCTAAAGGACACCGCTGTGATCGGCTTCACCTGAGCCTCAAAGGTGCGCAGACAGGAATGGGCCGCCACATCCCACAGCCTGCAAATGCCATCCTCACTGCCCGACAGCAGCAACCGACCCTCTGGACTGAACGCGATCGCCTTCACTGCACCAGTGTGGCCTTCCAATGTCCAAACACATTCGCCAGATTGAAGATTCCAGATTTTTAAGCAGCGATCGGCACTGCCAGAGGCGGCATGAACACCGTCTGGATGAAACAGCACCGATGCCACTGGACCTCGATGTCCTTCAAAGCTAAGCAAACAGCGGCCCGTGGTCACGTCCCACAGCTTCACAGTCTGGTCAGCACTGCCCGTTAAAGCCCGCCCGTCTGAACGCAGAGCGACCGCATAGACTCCGCTAGTGTGGCGCTGCAAAACCGTTTGTTCCGCCACCTGATTCAGAGCTTGACGTGGCAAATAGAGGTAGAGATCCTGCCATGCCCGATCGACCTCTGGGGGCACAGGTCCGGACTGAGAACGGAGTTGGCGTAAAAGCTGAGCGGCGGTATCAAATCGGCCTTGTTGAAGCGCAGTTTGGGCCTGCATCAACGCCTGCTGGGTATAGCGATCCTGCTCAGAGAGCCTCTCAACGGAATGAGTGTGCACCCATTGCAGCGCTGCGGTGGGGGTTGCTTCTTTCCCTTTAATCATCCACAGGTTTAAGCAGCTGGTATCCGCAGAAAGCGCATAGTGATTTTCTTGGCTGGCACAGAGCGCCTGCACTTCAAGTTCATGGCCTTCAAAAGTTCTGAGGCAGCGTCCGGTTGTCAAATCCCAGAGTCTGATTAATCGATCGGTGCCCCCGGACAGCACTAAATTGGCCTGGAGTAAGGCGACGGATGCGAAACTTGCTCCTTGCGCCGTGAGCGTTTTCACGACTTCTCCTCGCTGCCCATCCCACAGTTGCAGCACGGCGCTTACCGTCAAAATCTGTTGGCGATCGGGCAAAAAGATAGCCGCTGCCAGGTCTTGAAATCCGGTCAGCGTTTGTAAAATCTGTCCAGTTGCCAAATCCCACAGTCGAACCGTTTGGTCTGCACTGGCCGATAGAGCCTGCTGACGATCGGTACTGAACTGCACGCTGAGCACCGCCCCCTGATGGCCTCGATAGGTTTGCAGGCACCGGCCCGTTTCCACCTCCCAAAGTTTGATCGTTTTATCTGCACTGCCGGATAGGAGGTAATGTCGATCGTGGCTGAAATCAACTGTCAAAATTGTGTCCTGGTGTCCGCCCGATCGATCGCTTTTCGGATTGTGCAGCAGCTGTTTGGCCTTGACCGAAACCCGCTCAAATAGCTTATCGACCGAACTCTGGTAGTTTTGATGCCGGGTTCTCAGCCCATCAAAGGTGTGGACCAGGCTGGTAGAGGTGACATTCCACAGCTTCAGGGTTCTATCAGCACTGCCCGAAACCACATAGAAGCCATCGGGACTGAAGGCCAGCGCCGTCACTTCTCCCTCATGTCCCCGTAATGTATAGAGACATTGTCCTGTGTTGACCTGCCAAAGTTTGAGTTGGCGATCATCTCCACCCGACAGCGCATAGCGACCATCGGCACTGAGGGCAATGGCCTGAGTGACATCTGTGCTGCGAGTTTGCAGACGCCGCAACCACTGTCTCACGGGTGGCTGGTTTCTGGCTAAATTACGGCAGGCTTCCAGATCGGTCGCAATTTCTTCAGGGACATCCTCTAAGGTGGTGAGACTCATCAGAGCCGCTTGATAGTCCCCTCGTTCTAGCTGCACTGAGCCAATCAGATAATCAGCGATCGGTACTCCTGCTGTCTTACAATCTGCTAGTTGCTGCAACAGGGTCCAATCGTCAATTTTGCCCAAGCGCCAGTTCAGCAAACCCTGGTTATAGAGCGATGCTGTGTGGTTGGGCTGTGCAGCGAGGGCCTGTTCCCATAGCGCAAAAGCGGCTTCTGGATGGTTCAAATCCCAGTAGCACAGGGCTTGATTGTTGAGGCGATCGGCCAACGGAGCAGGAGTGGGTGTTTGGCGAGGATAGGTAGAGGCTGTTGTGGTTTGATAGATCGTTTTGAGCTGATGGACAATTTGCCTCAGGTCCAACGTAGTGGGTTCTGCAAAACAGGCTTTCAGCAGGTTGACGAGTGCTTCAGGCAGAGCCGGAATTTTGGCATCGGCTGCCCCCCCGGTTCTGAGATAGGTTGCCAGGATTTGATTGGGGGTTTGATTAGGTGAAATATTGCGATCGATCCGATCGCCCCAAAACATTTCGAGAACCGTTGAACCCCAAGCTTGAATGCTGCTTTGCGAGGCATTTTGACTGCCACCCACCAGTCGATAGAGATTTCTGAGGCCCAAATCGCCCAGCTTGGCAACCCGGTTAGGCGTGAGGTGAACCGTGTCTGGGTTGAGGTGGGGCTGTGTGATGCCTTGTTCCTGGGCAGCCTGTAATCCCCAGGCGAGCTGAATCGCAATGTCGAGCATTTGCCGCAAAGCAGCGCCGCTGGCATACAGTTCCCGACTGCTGATCCAATGCCGCAGGCTGTTGCCTGAATTATATTCCGTGAATACCAGGAATCGGTCATCGAGCTGCCGCAGATAGTAACAGTGTACTAAATGAGGATTCAGGTCGAGATTGCTCCAGGCTGCGATATCGGGTTGTAAGGACTCAAACCCACCCAAAGCATGGACCAGCTCTGGCTTCAAACTTCTGATAATCAGCGGAGTCTTCCAATCGAGATGAGCTGCTTTATAGATCTCACCCATCTGGTCCTGACCCAGAATTGCCACAACTTTGTACTGCTCCAGCAGCACATCACCAGCTTGCCACTGCGAATTTACATGATCAGACGCTTGATCAGACATAGGTGGCCAAACCTCTCCCAGTTAAACCAAATAGGCACCTTGCGCAGGTATTTCGACTACCCTCAGCTTAATCTCTGTTCCCTGATTCGTCAGGTTTTTTCGGAGATTATGACATACTCTGTTTTGGCGGCTCAACTGGCTTTGTCTGTACGGGTGGGTTTAGCCGATGAATTTGCCCTGCCGAGAGGGATTTGGGCAAAACCCGCCCCTACCGGATGTCCGCCCTTGTTTCATTCATGTTCCTAAGGCTCAACCGTGACGATCGTTCCAGGTTGCACCCATTCAAACAACTCCCGAATGTCTTCATTCAGCATCCGCACGCAGCCATGGGAAGCCGGTTGCCCGACCGATTCGCGATTGGGAGTGCCGTGGAACCCAATGTCGTTTTGACCATCTGTCCAGAAGGCAATCCAGCGATCGCCCAAGGGATTTTCTCCTCCCGGTGGTAACACTTCTCCAGTAAACGGATTGGTCCAGCCCGGATTGCGCAGCATAGAAGTCACCCGAAACTGTCCGATGGGCGTTTCCCAACCGGCTTTGCCGACTGCCACAGGATAGCTTTTGGTGAGCCGATCGCCATCATAAACATAGACGCGCCGCTGCTTTAGCTTCAGCAACAGCCGAATTTCAGCCCCTTCCGGTAATGAAGGCCGGATTGGCGGCAGATCAGGTTGAAATAAGTGAGTGCGGACGGGCAGGGGTAGCGGCTGTCCCTGTATGGATTCTGCTTGAGCCGCAACAGGCAGCATGATGCAATGAACCACCAGCAAGCCAAGCCCAATTTGCCAGGATCGCTTCATGACTCCGCTACTCCGCTCAATGGTGACACTGTCGATCGATCCTTACCAAAGCGCACGGGGAACCGGGTTAGGGGTCGGAGTGGTAGAAGGCACAGGAGAAGGAGTATAGATGGGTGCAGGAGTGGGCGCAGGAACGGGGGTAGGTGAAGGTTCTGGAGTGATGCTGGGTGCCGGAGTAACGCTGGGTGCCGGAGTAACGCTGGGTGCTGGGGTGACGCTAGGTGCCGGGGTAATTGGACTGGGAGAAGGAATTGGAGTTGGAGAGGGAATTGGGGTTGGAGAGGGAATTGGCGTTGGAGAGGGTGCTGGAGCCGTTGGGGTTGGTTCGGGAGTATTTTGGGCAATTGCCTTTTGAATGCTGCTAACGCTTAGCTCAGCAATACAGAGTAGGGATAAGAATAGGATAGAGGGTTTGATATTCTTGAATATCCGCATAATTCACTCCTGGTACAGGTGTTGGAATACTGTTAGATATGGGTGATGCACAGAAAAAGAAATTGCCTTTGACTCTAGCGATCGCAGGATAGATCAGTACCTTCAAGCTGGCCATCGCGCCAATTTCCGTATTGGGTCGTTCCAGTGTGGAAGATAAAAATCCCTGTTCCATGACAACGATTGACCTGGAATGTTCCCACGTACTGATCTCCGTTTTCAAGCGACCACATTCCCTGGCCCTGAAAGGCATCATTTTGGAATTGCCCCACATAACGCCGACCGTTTGCAAAGGTGTAGGTGCCGCATCCATTCCGTTTGCCCGATTTCAGTTCGCCATCATAGCGATTGCCGCTTGGAAACACCATAATGCCCCGACTGTTGGCAGGCAACTCCCGATCGAGAGGACCGTAATAGCGAGTCCCGTTGAGATACACAAGATCAGGAGGCCTAGACGGCAGATTGGGGGGAGAAGGTTCCCGGCAGGATGAAGCCAGCAGCAAAGATCGGTCAAAAGACTGATCAAAAAATGGGGTAAAGGATTGCTTAACCGTAGACTGAGATCGAGACTGCACCACACTGACTAAAACCACTGCTGTTGTCACAACTAAGCCACCTACGCCTAGCCAGATTCGCCAAGCGTCAGGCCGTCTCTGCACTCGATCGATCGCAGTCTGTTTCTGAGTCGATAAGTGCTGAATGAGCGTTCTGGTCCAATCTTGCAGGGCAACGAATTTTTGGGTGGCGACAGTGATCAGAGGCGTAATTTGCGTCGGGACTGCGGAATTGATAGTCTGCTTGGCTGTTGTCTGCTTATCTGTTGTTCGATCATCTATGGTCTGACTGTCTATGGTTTGACTATCTATAGGCTGATTATCGATGGTCCGATCGTCTGCCCAAGCCGTCGTTTGATCGATCATCTCCGGCATAGCTACATCGCTAACGCAGTCAATCGCTGGATCGGCGTTCTGCTCGGCTTTCAGACTGGCGACTGGATCGATCGTGGAGGCAATGGCGGGATCGATCGTGAAACCCACCGTAGAGGGTACAACCGTTGGGGCAATGGCAGGATCTGCAACCGCTCCAGAGTTTGAACTGGGCGACTCTGGCTGAGGACTGGCATGGCTTGGCTGACTCAGCTCGTTGGGCAGATCTGATAAGGCCGCACCCGAACTCGCAGCAAGCGCGGCAAACTCAGTGGCTAAATCAATTTGACTGGACTGGCTAAGTAATGAATCGATCGCCTCTAGCACCTCTTGGACGGTTTGATAGCGCTCTTTGAAGTGGCAACTCACCATCATCTCTAAAATGTCACCAAATGGTTGACTCACCTGAAGCGGAGCACCATTGGATTGAACTTCTCGCCAGATCAACTCTCCAGTATGGCTATCACGCTGAAACTGGTTGGCGCGCATCCCAGTCAGCGCCTCAATGCCAATCATGCCAACCGCATAGATATCGCTATTGAATCGGGGCATGCCATTGGACTGTTCCATCGGCATATAGCCAAGCGTGCCGATCGAGATCGTAAGCGACGGTTGGTTCGTTTCCTGGCCGTGATCCATTTCAGGCCGCAGGCTTACTTGTTTCACTGCACCAAAGTCGATCAAAACCATTCTGCCATCAACTCTCCGGCAGATTAGGTTAGAAGGTTTGATGTCTCGATGAATTACATTCTGACCGTGAACATAGGTCAGCACTTGCAGGATATCTCGAACCAGGACCACAACTCGACTTTCGGGCCAGGGCTGTCCTGAAAGCATCTGATGCCGCAAAGAGGCTCCAACAATTAATTCCTGGACAAGATAGAAGTTGCGGTTTTCCTCAAAATGCGCCAATAGCCGAGGAATGCGATCGTGATTGCCCAACCGATACAGCACTTCTGCTTCTGCATCAAACAGACGTTTAGCCACCCGCCACCCCTCTAGATTTCGGGTACGCGGCTTCAGCTGCTTAATCACACAGTAGGGTTTTCCAGGCAACTGGATGTCTTTTGCCAAAAAGGTTTCGCTGAATCCTCCGACACCCAGGCGACGGACCACCTGATAGCGTCCACCTAAACGTAAATTGGGAAGCAGCAGTTGAAAGGGTCTGGCAATATTCAAGATGTTTCATTCCCCAACTGTGAGGGCAGCACTATTCTAGAAGAACTTGAATCAATTTGCAGAAACACCCTATTCAATCAGGTAAAAGAAAGCTCTACATCAAACTTTCAGCATTTGTCAAGTCGATTCAACCGATTTAACACCTGCTACCTATTCTTACCTCTACAAGATCTACCAAACTTTTGTACTGGATGCATCCCTACTTTGGATTTATCTCCTGCTCCAGTTAGTAGTATCATTTCTTGCTAATACTCATTTACTGCTCATTTACTAATTCTGTTGACACAGATTTATTGACGATCGCACACTTGATTCTCCTTTCAAATGTCAAATGAAGATTGTTCTTTATTTTGATGAGTGATCAGTGCAGTAATGTATTCGACAGATAAAGAAATCGGTCATTATATTAAAAAGCCAGCCTCTTCTGTATCTAGAAAGGTATAAAAGCTGTATTCCTATATAGGCAATAAGTTTTTGAGCGATTGGCCTTGGAAAAGGATCCGGCATCAAGCGGCATTTTTGACAATGCAGCCCAATTATTTTTAAAACTTGTGTTCTCAGCAAAACAGCTGGAGGTGGAATGCTATGACATATGGTACTTCGGGAAATGATGCTCTCTATGGTACTAGTGGTGCTGACCAACTGTATGGCTTGGCTGGTAATGATATCCTTTACGGCGATAGTATTAAGACAAATATTGCAGCTTCTGCTGATACGTATATTCGTACTGACCTAGACATCAGACGTAACGATAACTATGGTCTCCAGGAGTTTATTGAATTAGGTACCAGCAGAGGTGGAGGTGAAATTCCATTTGGAGGGGCTGATGCGATGCGATCGCTCCTACAGTTCAATCTCGCCAGTTATGTAGGCCAACATATTGAAAAAGCAGAACTCCAACTCAAAGTTTTCAATTTTACAAACGGTACAGGTACATCGAAAGCCACTGTTGAAGTGCATCCAAACCTTAGCTCTTGGATTGAAGGAAACGGTTATGAAGGAAGTGTATTTCCTCCAGGGGCCGTAGGGACTGACCCGGCTGAAGGTGTAGCTTGGGCAGGAGGAGTTGACAATCCAGATCCATCGGCTGATAACAATCAAACTCAACCCAATTTTTTAGGTGCCGTTGCCAGCACTACAATTCAACAAGATGCTCTTCCTAATATGGTTCGATTTAATCTGACATCCCTAGCTCAAAATTGGGTTAATGGAACCTTGGCAAATTATGGAGTGATGCTGATCGATCCAACAACAGACAACAGCTTTCGAGAACTCAGATTCTGGTCAAAGGACTCTCTACTGACACCAAAATTAGTGATTACAACTGCTAACTCGATTGGTGGTGATGACTTTCTAGATGGTGGTTCAGGCCGAGACACCATGTATGGGGGTATGGGCAATGATACATACACCGTTGACAATCGTGGGGACCAGGTCATTGAATATGCAAACCAGGGCAGTGATACCGTTATTTCTTCAATTAGCTTCAGATTAGATCAGCTTCCTGATGTTGAGAATCTCACTTTAGTAGATGATGCTTTAGAGGGATATGGAAATAGCGCTGACAATGAAGTGGTTGGCAATTCTAAAAACAATAAACTGCTAGGTTTTGACGGACATGATTTGTTATTAGGTAATGAAGGGAACGACTACTTGCATGGAGGGGGCGATAATGATGTCTTGCTAGGGGGCATTGATAGCGATACCTTACTTGGTGGCGATGGCAATGATATACTCGATGGCTATGCCGAGCAGTCTACAACTCAAATTGATTCCCTGACAGGAGGAACAGGTTTCGATTGCTTTGAGTTGGGAAGTGATTCTTCGCTCTTCTACTTAGGTGATAGTTATGCAGTTATCAAAGACTTTAGCTATCTTTACGACAAGATAGTGATCCACGGTCAAAGCAATCAATATCAGTTAAGATTTGATGATTTTGGAATAGGCACTTCTGCGAAGGATACAGCTCTCTATTACAACAATGATTTAATCGCTTACATCCAAGATAGAACCAATGTCCGGTTGAATAGAGATTTTGTTTGCATCTGAGAATGTATTGAGTTTCACACGACAACGAAACTGCGGCCCATGCTTTAGAGAGAGGGAGTCGGTGCTTGTTAAACGCTAGATTCCCAAGAAAGAGCAATGGGAGGATTAGTGATGAAGGAAGGAAAGAGGCCAACGCAATACTTTGCTTTGATTATTGGCATCGTCTATGTGCTGGTTGGCGTTATGGGATTCATTCCTGGGTTGGTTACGGCCCCTGCAACGTCGGCTGATGCAGCTTATCTAGGCTTTACACCAGGTTATGGTGATCTACTAGGGTTATTCCCAATCAATGTTCTGCATAATATCGTGCATCTTTTAGTCGGAGGGCTCGGAATTTTTGCATCGCTATCATTGGACAGTTCTCGCCTTTATAGCGGCGTTTTATCCCTGTTTTATGCAGCACTTGCCGTCATGGGATTGTTTTTGCCAACCCAAACCACTTTAGGGTTTATTCCAATCTTTGGAAATGACGTTTGGCTCCATGCATCCACTGCTGCGATCGCCGCTTATTTTGGCTTTATTGCTACACCCGATCTGGCAGAACTGGGTAGCAGAACGCCTGAGTAGTCTTTTGTGAAATGCTCAAGACCTTCTGAAAAGGTCTAATCAAGATAAATTCTATCCCCTGAAGTGAAGTGCCTCAGGGGATACTTATTTTGCTATTTCAAGATTAAGTTGTAGATAGAATAGTGCGGGCATCTTGCCCGCGTTGGCGTCGCCTCTCCAGAGGAGAAACGAGACGTTCCTTCACGCATCAAGCGATCGTAATTTCCGGCGAGAGGTAGATATCCTGAATCGTGTGGAACAGTTTGACGCCTTCTTCAAAAGGTCGCTGGAACGTCTTGCGGCCAGAGATCAAACCACAGCCGCCTGCCCGTTTGTTGATTACTGCTGTACGAACTGCTTCAGCAAAATCGCTCTTCCCAGATGCGCCACCCGAATTAATCAGTCCCGCCCGTCCGGCATAGCAATTGAGTACCTGATAGCGAGTCAGATCGATCGGATGATCGCTGGTTAGATCTGAATAAACCCGTTTGTCCGTTTTGCCATAGCTCTGCCCCGTTGCTTCTGCTACAGCCTGATAGCCATTGTTGAGTTCCGGCAGCTTTTGCTTGATGATGTCGGCTTCGATCGTCACACCGATGTGATTCGCCTGTCCGGTCAGGTCAGCTGCCAGATGATAGTCTTTATCTTGCTTAAAGGCATTGTTGCGCAAATAGCACCAAAGAATCGTTGCCATGCCTAGTTCATGCGCCCGCGCGAATGCCCGACTTACCTCCTGGATTTGCCGTCCCGATTCAGGCGATCCAAAGTAAATCGTGGCACCCACTGCGACGGCCCCCAAATTCCAGGCTTGCTCTACCGAAGCAAACATGATCTGATCGAACTGGTTGGGAAAGGTCAGCAGTTCGTTGTGGTTGAGTTTGACGATGAATGGGATCTTATAGGCATACTTACGCGAGACGCTGCCCAGCACCCCTAGCGTTGTGGCAACCGCATTACAGCCTGCTTCGATCGCTAACTTAATAATGTTTTCGCTGTCAAAGTAGATCGGGTTAGGCGCAAAAGAAGCACCCGCCGAATGCTCGATACCCTGATCGACCGGCAAAATTGACAGATAGCCTGTGTTGGCTAATCGTCCTGCACTATAGAGCTGCTGTAAGCTCCGCAACACTTGCGGCGATCGATCGGTCTGCATGAAGATGCGATCGACCCAATCGGGACCCGGTAAGTGCAAACTATCCTTCGAGACTTTTGCCTGATAGGACAGCAGATCTTCTGCTTCAGCACCTAATAATGACTCGATCGCGGATGGGGCAGATAAAGATGCAACCATATTTGTTCTCCTCTAAATGGATGGTTCGTTGCTAGACGATTGCGCCAGTAACCGTTGTCCTGCAAACCTACTGTCGTCTTTTGGGTCAACTTGAATTCCGATCGGGCTTCTTTGTGATTGAACAATTACCGAGCACTCACTGAACCGTAGGGGTCTCTAAAAAACGGGCATCTTCTTCACCATAGCGAATCCGTACTAAATTGGCTGAATCGCTCATTAGACCTAAGTATGATTTTTAAAGACCCAGCTTTAGTACAGTAATTTAACGGGCAAGCCAGACACGATTTCCAGAGTTGCTTAATCAAGCTTTACAATTACCCAAAAAGGCAACTGCTCTACTTTAGACAAACTTTAAAGAGCCGCTTTTTGGCAATCCTCAGTTGTGGAGCTCCAGAAAAGCCAGGTAAACTACGCGAATTGCTCTAATTGAGAGGGTCTGAACCCAAGTAAATCTAAACAGACCTACTGAGAGGGTTTGGTGGTTCTACGGAGCAAGAGTCTCAGTACGATGCTTGTAACTTCCCCAATTTCTTCATCCGAGAAAATTCAAAAAATACGGATGTGGAAGCATGAGAGAATTGCCCGGAATACTGTGTTTCAAAAATCACTAGTTACGCCCATGGCAATCTGTTGTGAATTGCCGATGATAGATGCAAGAGAAACGAAACAACGCCTCTTACCTCAAGTCCAAAGACATCAAACAGTCACTCTCTTAAATACATTCATGATTCAGTTTTGGTTCAGATAGATGGATTCGGGAAATGATAGGTTACAAATTGAACGGATACATCTATCTCAGCCAAATGAATCTGAACTGGAGAAGGAAGAAACTTCAATAGAGTTACTTTGACTGATGTCGCCCCCCACGGAGAACGCACTTATCTACCTCCATTGGGGTTCCCAATTCATCTGTATTGTGAAGGAGAAAAACCATGACTACTTTTTCTATGCGTCGCGCTTTGGTTGCTTCTGGTCTGATTCTTGGTTCTGCGCTTCTATTTGCTCCGACTGCTAAAGCCTCCACTGCTGGTGGAGCTGTTGGAGGGGGTGTTGATCCGGTTAATACTTTATCCTATAGCGCACCAAGCACGGCTACGTTAGATCCTGCGGCTGGTAACCAATCCATGCCCTTTGGTAGCATTCAATTGCAAAACAACAACTACTCTGGTTGGGTGTTGAGCGTAGCATCAGCAAACGCAGGAAACCTGAAGGATGCTACTAGTGGTGCACTTGTACGCTATACCGCTCTCACTGGTAGCAGTGCCAAGATAGGTGCTAGCACCCCTATTACATTCTCATCAACGAGTGCTGTCCCTTCTTACGATCGTGGTCCTGACACACTATATAACGCAACTACAGGTATGCTGACCTGTGGTGATTCTACAGGTTGCGCGGCTAACTTCACAGCTGATATTAGTGCCGCAGCCGTTGATGGTAAACCTGCTGGTAGCTACTCAGATACCTTAACCTTCACGCTGACCAACAAAAACTGATGCAGTCGTTAAGTTCCACCGTTAAGACTTGAAGGTTTGTTTTTAAGATTGACTCTGCCTTTGAGAAATCTTAAGTAGCTTTTCCAGTTGATTCAGCTAGGCATCAACATCCATCATTCATTTATTCCAAGGAAAGATGAAATGGGTGATTGGTGCCTTTTTCCAGTGTATGAGATTTATAAAAAGAGGTGATTATGTTGATGCGGTTTCTAGTCAGCTCCGTTTCAGCGATCGTCTTTATCAATTGGTCTGTAAATTTTCCTGTGCTTGCCCAGATCGTGGCTAACTATCATCCTGGCAATCCATTTAACTTCGATCCGGTTGCTGGCAATCCTAACCAAGATTTTGGAGTTGTGCATGTTGAATCTGATAGTGACTCGGGATGGTCTCTTCAGATACGTTCTCAAGGGCATGGTGAAATGCATCACTCAAGTATCGGGGCTGGCATCCGTTACGATCTTGAGATAGACGGGCATACTATCAATAATCTTTCAAGTGGCGATGATGTCACTGTACTGTTCACTTCAAGATTGACCTGTCCATCTCCTGGCGGTTGTGATTATGCTGTACGGGGAAGAATTCTGGCTGATGAGATTGATGGTAAACCCTCAGGAAATTACTCAGATCAGTTAATCTTCACGTTAACCAACAATCAGTAGCAGGTGATTGAGAGCCATTGAAAGAGGATGATTTGGCTTGAAGACTTCAAGGAATAGTTGAGTATGCAATTTACAACAACTCTTAAATGGATTTCTCGAACAATGCTAGGAATGATGAGTTTACTAGCTACTTCACCTGCCTGGGCGGATCCTGCTTATCGTTTGACTCCTGCTCGTGTAGATTTTACGCCTAGTGGTGAAGGTGCAACCCAATCATTCCAGGTGATCAGTACAGGTGATGCTCCTGTCGCTGTCGAGCTTCATATGACTGGCCGAGAAGTTAGTGTAGATGGAATAGAGACACAACCAGATGCGGAAAATGACTTCCTGGTTTACCCCTCTCAACTTCTGCTGCAACCTGGAGAAGCTCAAACTGTACGCGTAACATGGTTAGGTGATCCCAGTCCCGATCATGAGCTAGCTTATCGAATTATTAGCGAGCAATTACCAATTGACATGCCGCAGGCCAATGTGCCAACTCCTACTGCCCTCACGGTTGATATCAAAGCTATCTTTCGCTACGTTGGCTCAGTTTATATTTTACCGCCGGACGCAAAACCAAGTGTGACATTGACAAGTGTGACGCACCAAAATGCAGGTGGCCAAGATCAACTCGTTCTAGATTTTAAGAATCAGGGGACTGCTCATCAAATTCTCAAGGGTTTAACCTTGACGATCGCTCCAACTGGAGCTGATGGCCAACCCCAGTCACAGGGGACTATTCACCTCACTTCTAATCAATTAGAAGGGGTCGAAGGGGAAAATATTTTGGCAGGTCAGGAGCGTCGGTTTGTGATTCCCTATCCTGCTGGTTTACCGATCGGACCACTTACAGGTTCATTTGAGCTTGAAACACAGTGATATGCAGTTTTGCAATTGAGAATGACAGATATGGTAGGGGCGTTCTACGGATCGCCCTTACAAAGGCACTTGTTCATTGTTTCAGGGTTCTATATTCTCCAACCTCATCATTTAGCCCTATGTTTTTGACTCGCCCCACCTCGATTCATGTTCAGTTGGCTACTATTTTCAGCTCTAATCGCCCCTCCTCAATATTCCCGAACGATTGCTCAGTCTGCGCCTCGATCGATTGTTCAATCACATCATCAGGAAACTGATCTAAAGATATTCTCTGATTCTTCAGAATTATTTTCTAACGGCTCCCAGCCAATTGATCGATTGGATTTCTTACCTGCCTCATTTCCTCTACAAGTTGCAGTTGAACCTAACTCTGAAACTTCAACTGAACAAAGTGATTCAGGCATCAATCCCAATTCGGCATCTTCTCATACGGCATCCTCAGTCTCAGAATCGTCAGATACACAAAACTCTCCTGCTCCATCAGAATCCCAACCCTCTACATCTGAAAATCCTGCTCCAAACGATTCTGTAACCTCTGATCAGACCAATTCGCCTGCCGCACCAGCAGTTGGGCAAACACAAGATCTCGAAAAAAATGCTTTATTTGAACAGGTTTTTGGCACTTCACGAAGTCAATCGCAATCTATCAATGTCCCTTTTTACATCAACGATCAAAAGCAGGGGGAGACGCTAGTTCTTCTGGCATCGGGTGGACCTAGAGAATTCCAAGCATTCGCCGTTTTAAAGGTCACAGCAGAGATTCTTCGTGCTGAAATTCAATCTCAACTGGAAGCGGCAGTCGATTCATCTGGAAATCTCAGCATTGACACATTGCGGCAGACCGGCATATCGGTGGTCTTCGATCAACACAAACTGGAATTATATTTCCAGATCCCGGCAGAATTGCGGCAGACCACAGCATCCGATTTATCCAGCAGCGGACTTCCAGCAGCAGCATCCCATGCACTACGTCCCAGTCATGTGAGTGGATATATTAACCTGCGAGGTAGCGAGAGTTTTGTTTGGGCGGGGAATGATTCAATCCAATTAGGGCGGCAACCCTTACAAATTGCGCTCGATGGGGCGATCAACATCGAGAACTGGGTATTGGAAGGCAGCGCCACATTTGCAGAACAATCTCAACCCGTCTTAACGCGTGGTGATTTTCGAGTTGTCCGGGACGATCCAGCTCATGCCTTACGCTATGTAATGGGAGAGTTATCGCCTCCCATCAACGGTTTCTATCAAACCAGCAGTCCGATCCTGGGCGTATCTGTTGAGCGCAACTATTCGCTTCAGCCCTATCGCTCGACCCGTCCAGTCGGACAATATTCTTTTTTCTTAGAGCGTCCTTCAAAAGTAGAAGTCTACGTGAATGGGAGTCGCGTTCAAACCCTCCAGCTTCCGGCTGGCTCACAGGATATTCGCAATTTACCGCTCAGTACGGGCGTGAATGCGATTCAGCTTGTGATTACGGATGATCTAGGACAGGTGCAGCGACTGGACTTCTCTCCCACAGTAGCAGGTAGTTTATTAGCAAAAGGTTTAGAACAGTTTTCCTATAGCTTCGGCTTTCCCTTAGAAAGCCTGGACGGTAGCCGCGTTTATCACTGGGACCAACCGACCCTTTCCTTGTCCTATCGTCGAGGCATGACCAACAATTTTGTCTTGGGTGGATATTTGCAAGCCAATTTGAATCAACAAGTTGCAGGGGTGCAAGCTGCTTTGGCCACTAAAATTGGAGATTGGGGCTGGGATGCAGCAGTCAGCCATTCCAGTGAGTTGGGGACTGATGTAGCTGCTCGCCTCCAGTACGATTACAGAGCACCTGGGGAGAATCCGGCCAATCGATCGTTCCATGTTGCCGCAGAATATCGCGGCGCAAACTTCGCGACTTTCGGCAGTTATGAACCAAGTGACTATATTCTCGACTTATCTGCTTATTACAGCCAGACTATTCTCGATGGAATAAACTTTAATGTAGGTGCAAATTATCAATTCGGTCGCGATCGTCCCAATACCTACAACATTACGATGGGGCTTTCCCAATCTTTTGATAACGGTATGAGCACTAGCTTTAATGTCAGCCACTCCCAAAATCAGGATGGCCAAACTGAAGATCGGGCTTTTGTTAGCCTCTACTGGCTTTTCCCCAAACAGCGACAGTCGGTTTCACTATCCAGTGAAGTCAGCAATACCGATGAAGCGAGTAGCCATTTAAGCTGGAGCATCAGCCCAGAACGTAATCTGCAAAGCGTCAGTGGATCCGTGGATTTGGGCCTGAATCCAGACAGCTATGATCTCTCGGCCCGCCTCTCACATACCAACTATCGGTTCACCCTGGATGTAACCCAAAATTTCAGCTTCCCTCGCAGCGATGATAGCGTTTTCAGCAGTTCGACTCAGCTCAACTTTGGCACTGCCCTGGTGTTTGCAGATGGCCACTTTGCTTGGTCTCGCCCCATTACAAACAGCTTTGCGATCATCACCCCTCGCGCAAATTTGCGATCGTTCAAGCTGGGTATTAATCCTGATGACGACGGCTTCTATCAAGCCATGGCCGATCAGTTTGGTCCTGCCGTAATTCCCGATCTTCAGCCTTACTATCTTTCGACGCTGCAAGTGGCTGTCCCTAATTTGCCAGTAGGTTATGATGCCGGACCTAGCCAATACACGCTTTTACCCAGCTATCGCAGCGGTACGTTGATCGAAGTTGGAACCGAAGCAACCGTTTTTCTACGGGGCACCTTAATGGATAGCAGCGGCAATCCCATCCCCCTACAAGCTGGAGAAGTCGTTTCTCTCTCTGATTCAGACTGGCCATCAGTAACGTTGTTCACCAATCGAGCGGGACGTTTTGCCTTGTCTGGATTTAAGCCCGGTCGCTATGAGTTGCGTCGTGGAAGTCAGTCCATCTACCAATTCGAAATTCCAGAAGGCCAATCGGGAATGTATGATTTGGGTGAGGTTAAGGTGAATTGGCAGTAGTGCAAATTTTGGATTTTGGATTTTGGATTTTAGGAGACTGCCATCAAACAATTGACCAGTTACAGATCCGCAGGAACTTGAGATTTCTTGCTGATTGAGCTCCGACGTAGATCGATCGCATGAAATAGGCTCAAAACATCACACTGCCACTCTGGCAGAATCAGGGTCATGATCATTTCTTCCAGGCTGTTGAGCCAGCAAAATCCGATCGCCAACCAGAGCAGATTTGCATTACTGAAGCCAAATAAACCGATCGTCGCGATCAATAAGCTAATTCCCCAGGCTTTGGCCGTATAGGTGTGATAGCTGGGAAATTGACCAAATTTAATCAGATTCATTGCGAATAGTGTGAGTTGAGCGGCGATCGCCCAGAGCAAAGGCCACCGAAAATCCAGTACAACCTCTGGATGGACCAACCAGGCACTGCTTGCAATACAGAGATAGAGGCAAATATCAGCCCAACTGTCGGCCTGCCGCAACTGAGCCGTGCTGACACCTAAACGACGGGCAATAATCCCATCAAAAATATCTGAAAGAACGGCAATCACATAACCGATCAGGAAACCGGGAGTGACGTAACCATCCAGGGCATCCCAGAGCAGCAACGGGGCGATCGTAAACCGCAGGGCAACCAGTAAGGCTGGAACATGCGATAAGGATTTCTGAATCAGCAAAGCAGAGCCTCCACATCTATTACATGGGTGGTGATCGATCAAGCGAAGTGCCTGTTTAAGAGGATGCCCTGATTCAGTGGACAGGACTTAAAGTGCTTGAATCCACTCTTTCACTTCGTATTCTGTCCAAATTCCATTTTGCCAATAGGGATCCTCTTCGATCAACTGGCGCACCGCTGCCTCATCTTCTGCTTCATAAACCCCAAACACTTTAGTTAAGTCTTGGGTTGGACCGATCGTGATCACAGCGCCCATGGCTTTGAGTTGAGTAAGGCGATCGAGATGCGCTTGGCGATAGGGAGCTCGTTTTTCCAGCACATTGTCGCAATAGCTTCCCCAGAGAACATATTTCGGCATAGGAATTGGTCTAGTAATTCGCTCAGTACAAGGGTTTGCGTCCCACACTTTATCATGGAATGTGAGCCGATGGCAGAGAGAATTGCGATCGCCTGAGATACTCTGACTCGGTGCACTGAGGCAACTCCGGCTGACCGAAAAATCACATTTCCAATCCCCTGACTTTCTCTAACTTTTTCCGACCGACAAGACTTCTGTAATTGCTTAGCCTAGAAATGTAAGAACCAACCTGGAGAATATAGGGTTTGTGCTAAGGGATTACTTTATCAACCTTTATGCTCTCTTTACAGAGTGACACTGGAAACGAAGGCTAGACTGATGAAAATAATATTATCTGGATCATTCAATCCTTCATACCTCAGTCCAACTAACAACCTAAAAATCCTCAAATCTTCTGATTAAACGGCCATTTGGCTGGTGTAGACCTGTGTCTACAAACGTCCTACCACTGAAAATAAAGCTCCGCCTCTAAAATTATTCCGAGAATTCACTGAACACATTCCCCCATTTTTGTTCCAAGGAGTCTGAATCATGCAATTGCGCTACCGTGGTCGAGGTTACGAAGTTCAATCTGAAACTATCAGAACCTCACATGTTAATTCCGAGTGTTATTCTGGGCACTCTGATTCAGATAGGCTTTCATCCACTTCAGTTGTCATCCCCCCAGTGGTCGTCCTTCGCTATCGTGGCGCTGCTTACCTGAAGTTTTAATTTGTCTCTTTATCCAAACCATTAGGAGCTACAACCATGCAACTCATCTACCGTGGCGAAATGATTGACTACAATCCTCCAGCCCTCCAGCCTTATCAAAAACCCTGCGCCCTCAACTGGAGATATCATGCACCTGGTGAAACCTACAGCGAAATGCCTGCACTACGGCAAGCATCTGCTCCTCGGGCAATTAACTGGCGCTGGCAATCCCTATAAGCAATCACTATAAATTCATTCTTCACTCGGTTCATTCTCTGCAATCCCTTGTTCTTCAAGGGGTTGTTTTCTATGTGAGCAATTTTTCTCAGACTTTTGATCAGAAAGCGTTTGATCAAATTATCGTCACAAATAGGCCAGAAAATTAAAGAGAAAATTAACGTCGCGCAAGTCAGAAGAGCAGTGTTACATGTGGATTTGTTCTACTAAACAAAAAATGTATGCTCTTCAAGTTAGGGCGCGACGATCGCAGTTAGAGAGAGGGGGAAACATTCGAGGGCAATTTTGCCCGGATTTTCTTTAGCTCAGCTTTGCCGCATTGTCGTTTGTCGATCGCATAAATCCGACGATGATAGAGTTGACCAGCATCCTGGGAGGTGATGTGCATTTTTTGAAGGACATCGAAACAGGGCAACCAGTGCAGTAAATCTGCAAAGGTGACGTAGAACCAGACTTCGTTGACTTTGCGATATTGATGATAGGCATCCAGTTCGATCACATCGTCACGTAACTCTGGCTTTTGTCTGCGGGAGATCTGCTCAACGGCACAAAGAATGCCTGTTTCTGGATGGACATAAAATTCATCTCGGTATCCATCTAAAGGACGGAATCCACCCCAAGTTGTACCCGCTTTGCGGTAAGGAATTCCATCGATCAATTCCACATGGCGTTCCACATAATCCCACAGATGGGAAATGATGTGGAGTCCGGTGACGCTGCTTTTATCCAAATTTTGATGCAGCTCACTGTAAACCTGATCCCAGGGTTGTCCGATTTTAGACCGCAAATAGCGGCGTAACGGTCCCAAATGATCCGAAAGGTATTTGGTTTTATGGCGGGTTTTGATCAAATAAGGGCTGAGCAAACCTTCTTCGATCGCCTCTTGAGTTAGCTGGTTGAGGGCAGTTTTGAGATGCTTGCGAGAACTGCATCGCCATCCACTTCGAGGCCGTTCAATCACAATTTCACGTAAACGGTGTTCACTCATAAGGTAATGAATTCAGAAATAAAATTCCGCACAAGTTGATAAAGTCAATTCCTCAGGTCGCTCTATTAATTGAGCTACAATTCAATGAACTGATCGGATTTACACCGACACCTCTCTGTTTAACTAGCGGATGTATGCTTGATCGATCGGAGTGCGGAATTTATTTCATGTCAGAAACAAAAGCTAGAAACTAGCCGTAAACTGCCTCTGGGTGAATAATGAAATCTCCGCCAGCCTGTCGATCGACCACATAGTCTGATAAGCGATCGCTCTGAATTTCCAGATGATTGGCGACGCGTTCTTTTACCACAACGTCACTCATTGCTGAATGAATTCCAATTTGCTTTTCCGCCACATCTAAAGAGCGTCCTTCAAATCGAATATGTGCCACTGTTCGATCTCCTTATCGTCGATATTATTTATGCTCGTTTGCGATCGACCTTGACTCGTTTCGTCGCATCTTGTTTGCGTAGCCAATTGAGAAATCGGATCATATCCGGCTGTTGCTTTAATTTCTCCACGCTATTCAGCTCTGTTGCTAACACTCGGTTATCAAACAAACTGTGAATTTGTCGATGGCAGGCTGAACAGATTTCGATCGTTTCACCAGGCTCCAGTTTTTTGCGCTTGGTATGCTGTCGAGGCACCAAATGATGGACCGTTAGGCGATCGCAATCTCGTTCACAAAGTTGACACTGCATGGGTCAGTTTTATCATTACGCGCTCCATCTACACCCTAACGCAAACTCAAGTCCACCAGGCAGGTACTGCCCCTGCTTATGCCGCGTTATCAGCACGGTGCCTCACTTTTCAGCCTCTGGTGGAAGGCGGAAGTTGAGAGAATTGAACTCTCGACGGCGATCAGCCGCAGCTGCTTTCAAGGCGGTTTCCTCGTCCATGCCGGACAACTTCCAAGCTTTTCAACATTCCTCGTCAACGTTCAAATTGGCGGAGGACAGCAGAATCGAACTGCTACCGTCAGATAGACCAATTTTCGAAATTGGTTGCTAGACCACTAGCCTGTCCTCCATCTGGCGGAGAGAGCGAGAGTCGAACTCGCAAGGGGATTTTGGCCCTCGATCGCTTTCCGGGCGATTGCCATCACCGATTGGCTTGCCTCTCCATAGGCTTGACTGAGGAGACTTGAACTCCCTAATGACTGGTGTCACAGACCAGTGCCTCGACCGCTTCGGCTTCAGTCAAGATAGTGGATTCGATCGGATTTGAACCGATAACCTCCTGTTTGCAAGACAGGCGCTCTATCCAGTTGGAGCTACGAACCCTGGCAGGAACGGTAGGACTTAAACCTACATCTTTCGACTTCGTAGATCGATGCTTTTTTCATTAAGCTACGTTCCCATTGTGAAATTTTGAGTTTCAAACTGGCGAGAGTGGCAGGACTCAAACCTGCAACCTTCAGGATCGGAACCTGCTGCTCTATTCACTTGAGCTACACTCCCAGATTTGGTCAATCGCAAATTCAAGCCTCACTCAGCTGAGCCGCCCGCAGATGAATCCTATCCATTACGCAAAAGTGCGTAGAAGTGTTACAGGACGTGGCTTTTGCTGGATGAGTGTGAGATTATCATCCTATGACTGTATCTACCTAGCCAACAGGATTGAGGTGAACCATGCAAGCTTGGTTAAGCTAGGAGATTCGCAACGCTGCATTCAAAGATTTTCGACATGGCCAACGATTCCGATCGGTTTTGGACATATTGAGTTGTCACCCTGATAAAACAGTGCCTCAGGCCAGTCAGGACCGAACCGAAGCTCAAAGCATCTATCGGTTTTGGGCAAATCCACAGGTCAGTGCCAAACGAATTATGGCAAGTCAAAGGGGCGCTGTCTTGGGACGGGTGAATCGTTCAGATGTCGTATTAGCAGTGCAAGATACAACTGATTTGAACTTTGGCACCCATCGCAAGAAAACAACGGGCTTAGGCTTCTTTGGACGAACGGTAGAACAAGGAATCAAAGTCCACAGTT
>LUGL01000114.1 GCA_002796835.1 Elainella saxicola E1
CAAGCGGTACGTTGGCAGAAGGACAAACGCCTGACGGTGGGTCGAGGGCAAAAAGTTGAAATCTTGCAAGCTCGTCTAAGTGAACTTTGTACCCGTTGGCAGGAGACGGTTGAACCCCAGACGATGCCCATCCACGAACAAAGCTTCATTCGACTCCAGCAGGAGTTAATGAAGGGCATCGGTGCGCTATTTGTATTTGTCGCCAATCCTCAAGTCGAACCGACCAACAATCGCTCTGAACGCAATCTGCGCCAAGAAGCCGAGGTGCGAAAGGGTGGACGCACCAGCAAAACCCAAACAGGTGCTCAACGGCGCAGTGTGATCATGAGCGTCCTGGCTACCCTCAACACGCGCTTTGAAACGTTCACCTTAGATGTTCTCCTGGCTGAGTTAGCGCGTTGGCGTGAACTTGGACTATCCCAATTCCAAGCAGAACTAGCTGGCATCACCCAGGCCAATTCGCTGTCGAGCGCTTAAACCACTGTCAGGCTGCTCTGAATCCTAAATCGCAAGATTGGCTTCACTATCGATGAAGCTACATTTCGTTCTGAAAATAGACACTTACCATCCATGCCGTTCCAGTAATCGATAAATGATGCTGGGATGCACAGAGTCTGCGACACGTTGCTCAAAGGCTTGATGAATGGTTTGAATTATAGTCAACAATCCCTGAGCTGAATCAGTGATGAAGGGTTCTAAAAACGCGACTTCCTCATCCCAACTGAGATAGTCATTGCGTCGTCCTCCACGACCTGGGGGTTCAATTGCTGCGGCACCCAAGCGATTATAGTCTGAGATGACCTGATGAACCGTTCTGAGACTGGTTGCGGTATGCTGAGCAATTTCAGCGGCAGGACGAGGAGAGACCAATGCGTTGTAGACAATCATCCATTTTTGTTGACACTGGGCATTAGGAGCCTTGGCAATCTTCTCTTTTAATTCGACTTCGGATGAATGTGGCAGGGCGCGGCTAACTCTACTCATTGCCATCGATAGAATCTGGGTAGTGCCCTGAAGGTAAGGTTAGAAGCTAAATCAAAGACCTGGGATACTTGAAGAATCTAGTCTTCAACTCCTTTAATTCTTAGTCTTCCTGCCCTTCAGGGCACCACCCAAAATTACAAAACTTTAGAAACGCTCAGAACCGGCTCGTGTTACAGTCGGCAAGTCTCTGCGCGAGAAAAGAGAACTAATCCCTAACCTCCTTCTACCCTCCTCTCCCCACCCCAAAATCCACGGTAACTCTCCGGTGGGAGATTTTTGCGTGTCAAAGGCTAATTCAGAGTAATCCGACCTTGCGCTTCCGTGCCAGCCGACGAGCTCTCCAAACTTTTTCCAATTGGCATTGTATTCCATTGGGCTGCCGCATTCCTGCCATATTCGTTTCTGAACGCTGAAGCCAAATTTGCCCCTGCTGGCTGTCACCCAGAGTTTGTCTATGGTTTGCAGATCTTCGCAAGGAAATTGTTTTATGTCAGCTATGCCAAGATATCCTTGGCTTTCTCGATTGGCTGCCTTCAGCATCACGCGGTAGGTTTCTTCGTCTGCCGCACGCCACTGCCCATATTTCAGGAGATTGCGGAGGTTGCTGTAGTCAACATTTCGTTTAGAAAGGAGTGGAATGAGATCGAGGGGATGTAGGGGTACGACTTGGAGAAGCTTTTGGACTTTAACCTGTTCCAGACTGTACGCTGAATCCTCGGCTCGATCAAAGAGCAATTCCAAGAGTTTTCTTTCGCTGCCCCAGTAGGTTGTTGTGCTGTCATACTTTTTCTTGTGCAAATTGGCGAGGAGATCTTCATCTTTTGCCAACTCAATCATCAGCAAGGGCCACTTGATCCCAATCGCCGTGAACTTGCCTAACTGCTGCAGCGTTAATGCTGGCGACTCTCCAACTTGATCAAACAATCCGGTTGCACTGGCGATATAGGCTCTTAGTCGAAACAAGTTGAGGAACTGCTTGAGGCGTCGCGGGTTCCAATCTAAGGCTGGAGCCACCATTTCTAGAATATTGTGGATCTCAGATGATTCGGAACCTGTATTTGTCTTGAGCTTAATGGTTTCTATACGTCGCTCAACCTGTTGAGCAACGGTTGTTTCGCTTGTTTGAGCAGAAGTTTCTGTTCCTCCAGAGAGTTCCTCTGATAGATCGGGTTTCTGGGAACTAATCCATCTGTCAAATCGGTTTAGATTATTCTGAATTGGTTTCCAGAAGAAATTCCATACAGACTGCCAAAGGGTATTTTGAGGCTGCTCTGTGCTTGAAAGGTTGTTAAGAAATTGATCAAACTGCTCTTTGTTAGGACGGGGCACTTGGAAAGGTAACTGAACGAACTTCTCAATGAACGTATAGCCATACTCTATCCCTTTCAATGAAGATTGATCCCCTTGCTTTTGACCATTCTGTGATTGGATCTCGGTTTTAACAGATGAGAAAAGATAAGGGATGACATCCTTATGTTTAACCGCTAAACCTGCTGCCACCTTTTCTCGATCCATGCCTAGAATAAATATGAGCTGTGGGTCATTAGAGATCATCAAATTGATTGCCTGCATCAGTTCTGCCGACTTGGGCACTTCACAGCGGTCTAGATCATCAATAAACACATAGACTTTTTTGCCCTTACCTGCATAGGCCTCAACAATTTTCCTGAAGTCTTTGTGGAATTTCTCAATGAAGGACACTTGGTCATCATAGTTAGGGGATTTGAGATAGTCCGTCAACTCCTTTTTCGGAGAGCCAATCATTTTTTGAAACTTTTGCCAGAGCCACAACACTGACAATCCCCCAGTTCCAATCAGTGTTCCGATAAACGAGTTTTTAATCCAGAAAAGCAAGGAAGCAGACTTGTCTTCATCTTTTTTCTCATCAGAACTCGCGTTGCTTTCTTGCTTGGACCTAGATTCGATCTGATTTTTCCCTGCCGAATTATCCTTAGCTTTTTCTGTCAGCTGACAGGTACTATTCTTCTCAGCATTTGGGGAAGGGATATCGCAATGAAGTTGATATACTACTTTGTTAGCTTCATCACCAGAAATAACCTGAGCAGGTTTCAGTGACCTGCCAAGATTATCTGCAATATCATTCAAATTATTTGCCAATTTATCAGCCCAACCATAGCTCCTGAAAATAATGAAAATTACTATCAAGGCAATTGCAGAGATTAGAAGGAGTAATTGAAGCAGTTTGCGAACAAGATCAAAAAAGCTCAAAAAACTTTTCTCAAAACGCGACCAGAACAATTTGAAGTACCCAAACAGCGGCGGCAAGACATCGAATACATGGCGCTGTTTAGAGATTTCTTCTAAAAACGTTAGAGCGAACGCAGCCCATAAAGCATCGGCTTTATCATGCCTCCAGGCATTGAACCAGACCACTCTTGGCTTGTGCGGAAACCAGATTTCGCGGGTCAATGCTATTATTTTCCAGATAATAACTAGTGCACGAATTACTGTTAGTAATAAGAAAAGAGGAACTCCGATCAAGAAAATCAAAAAGACGGCCAGGAAGTTTATTTCAAACTTTATGAGACTTATTAGAAGCTCTTTAAAGTAATAAAAATTAAGAGATATTGGTTTGAATGGTTTGAGTAATGGAGCTAAATTTCCTACAAATTTCTCACACAGCTCTTTTAGCTGCTTCCAGAACTCAAAGGGCAAGTTTCTGAATTTGTCTCCAAGATCCTTGCGTTTTGCTCTTAACTTTTCTTTGCTTTTTTCCTTCGACTGTCGTGCAATCTCTTGCTCCAACTGCTTCATAAAGGAAGACTTGCCACTGCCCCACGCTCCTTCTACTGAAAGCGTCAAGGGAGGTTTAGTCTCGGACTCCGTGAGGAAATCTGCGATCGCAATCACATATGGATCAAACCCTAACGAGTCTTTGTTAGCTGCCTGATCGCTAACACTAGCCGCTCTGATCTGTACCGCTTGAGGATCAGCCATTGGGATACTTCTCAAATAAGCCGTAACTATAGAATTTCAGCCAACGTCATCCATTGCCCTGCCTCATCTTACGCGGAAAGCGCAATCGCAGCTTTCAACCCCAGTGACAGCAACTTATTTCTATCCTCATGGACAGAATACATAAAGTCAACTCAGTCTTTCCAGAAAGAAAATCTTTAGATCTCTGTGTATATTGCCGATAAAGTATCGGGTTTTACAGCCTAGGCTATTTCCGACAATAGCGTTCCTAACCACCCAAATGCAAGAGCAGCTCACGAGAACCCATGAGTAACTCACGGCAACTCCAGAGCAGCTCACAGGAACCCAAAAGCAACTCACGGGAACCCGTGGGCAGCTCACGGGAACTCATGAATTGCTCACAGGAACTTATGAGCAGCTCAAGAGAACCTATAGGTAACTCACGAGAACCCATAAGCAGCTCGCCGGAACCCATGAGCAACCCACGAGAACCCAACAGCAATTCACGAGAACCCATCAAGGTCATACGCAATCAGAGCACAAAATCAACCCCTGACTGCGCTCCCAACCCGACCGCGAATGAATTCTATCCATTACGCAAAAGTGCGTAGAAGTGTTACAGGACGTGGCTTTTGCTGACTGATTGTGAGATTATCCTCGCATCTAGCTATCCAAAAGGATTGAGGTGAACCATGCAAGATTGGTTAAGCTAAGAGAGCAGTAACGCTGAATTCAAGGATTTTCGGCATGGGCAACGGTTACGGTCGGTTTTGCAGATTTTGAATCGTCACCAAGACAAAACGGTGCCTCATGCCAGTCAGAATCGGGTCGAAGCCCAAAGATATCTATCGGTTTTGGTCAAATCCACGGGTGAGTGCCAAACAAATTATGTCAACTACACCATCAACAAAATGTAGAGTGTACTGCTGCGATCGTTCCAATTGCTTAAACACTGAGCGCAGTGCGACCGCCAGTTGCATAGGTTGGGTTGAGGCACGGAACCCAACAGATATATCCTTTTTAGCGCCGTGCGATTATCCGCCTACATGAAGAGAAGAGAACTGAAAGGACCATCGCTCTTGTATTTGAATGGGTAATGAGAGGGACGATCGCTATTTCATCTTTTAGTAGTCGATCGAATCCGAATATTTCATCCTGGCGAGAAATCAGTGATGGGTTTCAGAATAACACCATTGGCGATCGCACCATTCGCTTGGCAATCATCTACTGTAATCAGCGGGCAATTCAAATTAAGCGCTAATGCAATGTACAACGAGTCATACAACGCCAGTTGACTGCTTAAACCAATTTGTAAAGCACGAGGCAAAAGGTGACGAATCGGCATGATCTGAAAAGGTAGCGCCAGCAGTTCATGCACCATCTGCTCAGCTTGTACTTGAGGTAATCCTTGAAAACGAACCGTTTTCCATAGAACATTAACGCACTCCAGTAGACAAAACTCTGGAATGTATAATTGTTCACTTTGATACATTCGAGCAACTAAAATCCGTGCCTCTGGCGTGTAAACTTGGGCGATCGCATACTGAACCACCACACTAGCATCTACAACGTAAAGCGCCATTATCGATCTCGTTCTTCTCGCAGCAGTTCAGTAGTTGTTGGCGATCCAGAAGGAGGTGTCCATCTCAAACGATCCATGGCAGATAAAACCTCATCCGTAGAGCGAGTATCCCTGGATTTTTGCCACCAATCTCGCAGCCGTTCATCCACAACTTCCGTAATTAGGACTTTGATCTCATCAATAGTCATTTCAGTGATCTTCGAGTTTGCCATACTGAACGACTCCAGATTCTTCTGCTTCCCATTTTGACATACTGAACGATCGCGGAGGCAAAGGGAATGGTAGGCGATCGCTCCCTTGTTTGAGTAGGTGATGAGAGAGACGATCGCTGCTGCCTCTTTATGACAGCACTCGCAGCTTGCGAAAAATAACAAGAGAACGATCGCCAGCACCTGTCAGCAATAGACCATAACATTCATTGATTGACTGAGTGCTGGCAATCTTCTCTGCTGCTAGATTATCCCGCAGCAACGGCTACTTTCTGTCGAGTGGGGCGCTTGCGGTCAGATTTCTTTTTCAAGCCAACCGATTGCGCTTCATTGCTATCCGAGCCAAATTGCCCCTTCACCACTTCCTTCATCGCCAACACGGCATTATGAAACTCCCATTCGGCCAAACGTGCCGCATCAGAAGCTGCTCGATACAGCGCCAGCTTTTCAGTCTCAATTTGCTGCTGCGCCAACATCGCCTGATAAGCCTGTTGCAACGCTTCAGGAGTCGCATTAGCGCGTTTCGTACTGTAACTATCAATCGCCGCCAACCCGTTGTAAGCATCCACATCTTGATTGATCAAGGCAGGGGTGAGACGGCGATTCATATCTGGACTAGGCATAGGCACCTCTGATTCTAAGTGTAAAACGACTCAATTAATGTGCCCTCTACAACAAGAAGTGTAACAGTCACACAGAGGGTACATCGCCTCACAGAAGGATTGTGAGCGATCGCAATGGCATTGCAGCAGCTACAGCAGAATTGCGAGGACTGCTCATCGCTTTGTAGGGGATAGCAATAGCATTGTGAGGGGGAAAAGTGCTTTAGCTCAGATCTTGCACCTCTTGCAATAATCCGCTCGCAGATAAATCGCGAGCTAATGGATTAACCCCACTAAAGTGGGCTGAAAGGCTTGCTTAGTCTGCTTTAGCAGAGTTTTGCTATTAGTCCGCAGTTTACTTGCGGACGGGACATTAGATCAACAATTAGAACAGATGCAAGATCTGAGTTAGTCTATTCTAGACATGTGGGAATGAGGGAGCTGATCGATGATTGCTACACTCTGCATTTCACACCGTGAGCAAAGCAAATGCTCAGACGATCGAGCGCAAGCATCTGACCTGAAGCCTATCGTCACAAAATATTGACAAACTCTTACTTACGCTTGTGTCTGATCGAACTTTGCTTTATTCTGAACAATGCTGGTTTCTCAATTCCAAGAAGGCCAGCGGATTAGCTTAAGGTTTGGCGCTGACTATGAGTGTTAGCCGCACCCATAATCAGCTATCCGACCGCCCTGTGCACGCAGAACGGTGGCTGGGACGATTTTAACCGATCGTCTCCCTCGCTGATGCGAACAAGTGGTCTGGGCACCACGCCTTAAGCTTTTCTTCTCCCACAAACTCGAATATCAGCGAGGGAAAATATCATGTTTACAGAGTTCAACGAACTGCTGCCCCCTTTTGGTGACAAGTCTGTTACCGATAAATCGCAAATCTGGATTATTGGCACGCGAGAACAAGTTCTGCATACGATCAACGAATTTTATGTGAAACGGATTGCAAACGATCGCGTCAAGTTCACGCCAATCATCCCAGCTCCCTTTGAAGGCAAGTATATGTCTGTATTAGTGCGCTAGCGCATCTGCAAGGGCGATCGGCTGATCAAATTGGTCGATCGCTTGAAATCAGCAGAGAATTCGGCAAGGCAAGATTGCTAATCCAAGAGTGAAACTAGAATTGTGGCTTCGCCTGTGGTGCGGCGGCCCGCCAGGAGTAAACCTGACATGGCTGCACCATCCCCGATCGCATAAACTCTCAGGTCTGTTACCTGTGGATCATTGAAAACGGTTGCTAAGGCTTGCTGGGCTCTGGTTTGATCATCCGTCTCGGTCAGGAGCAGGATCGGCACATATTCAGCGGCAAGCGGATCGGCGATCGCCTTCAACTCTGCCACAATATTCGACTGAATTCCGTTAGGACGAACATAAACCTGTTTCCAGGTACTCATCCAGGCAGATTCACCATATTGCTCCCAGAGGTTGCCAACAAAGTGTTGATAGTACTGGAGAGCGATCGATTCTAAATCGGTTCCAGACTGGATCAGCTCATCAAAGACTGCACTGCCAAACCCGGCCTGACTGGGCTGTCCGTAGATTGCTTGCAAAACCGTGACGGCTGCGGATAGGGGTTGATCGGAGGAAGGGCACATCGTAAAAGTCCTGTGGAAAAACGTATTGACTCAGGAATGAACGGAATCGGAAAAATTGGCGATCGCCCGCTCCGGGACTTGCTTGATCTGCAACCACAGCACAATGCCCACAATGATTTCAATGGGAAAGAGGAGTGGGATGAGCAGACCCATAGCCTCGACCTGTTCACCCGCCAGCGGTGCGACAATCTGCACAAAGTCCCATAGCCAGTGGAAGATAATCAACGGCACGATGTTGTTGAGTTTGAGCATCAGAGGTGCAAAGAAAAAGCCCCATAGAAAAGTCAGGATCAGTTGCCGGAGAACCTCCGGTAAAGGCAAGCCCCCCAACACATTCACCGAATGAAGCAGCGAAAAGCCGATCGCACTCACCAGCATGGCCCAACGCACTCGCCGAGTCGTCAAAAAGGCATGTAACACAATGCCCCGATACATGATTTCTTCCCCCAGCCCGACTAACAACGTGGTGAACCCAACCAGGGCAAACAGCTGCCATTGGGCAGCGCTGAGGGAGACGCGCGCCAGAGCAGACAGCAAGACCACCCACATGGCAATCAGCACAATGATCGCAGGCAGAAACCACAGCAGTTGCTTGCGATCGAGGGGGCGAAAGCCGATCGCCTGCCAACCGAAATAGCGAGTCACCCAGAAGACATTGATGAAATTGAGGATAATCAGGATAAACCAGAACAGGTTCATCATCTCTGGTTGGCCGTAGGTAATGCCCATGAAGGCTTTCATGTAGAACATCCCAATACCCATGATTGCCGTGTAGATGAATGCCGCTAAGACAGCAATTTTAGGTTTTGAGAGTGATGCACGATCATCCATAACGTTTAAGTTTCTTTCCTATTCAATAATTCCAGCTCATGCTGCGATCGTCTCTTTTGCGCCTCGTAAGTGACTTAATGCATTTCGCCAGGATATCACCAGCTCATCCTGATCAACATCCCGTCCCTGCTGCTTCAGTCGCCATTTGCGAAACGCCAGTTCATCCTGCGCTCTGACAATGGCGGCAGAGGTGCGGCGATTGTATCCAGAAATGCGGCGGGTGCGGAAGATGCGATCGCGCTTGACAGCCTCATATTCTTCAGGCGTAATCACGAGTTCCGGCTCATCTGCAAGTTGTTCTCGAATCACATTCCGTTCCCAAACGCCGCTCTGCCACAGCATTACCCCGACAATCAGAAAAAACGGCAAAAAGCCCACCAGACGCAGAGCACTGTGCTGTACCCATTGAAGCAGCAGGGGCTGTACGACAACAGGTTCTGGCGCAGTTTGTGGTGCATCAGGTAAAGCGTGTCCCGTCGCGAAATAGACAAAGAGTGCCAGGAACAACCCCAGCGCATTGTTGAGAAAATGGCCTGAAAATCCCAGCAGCCAGCCTCCGATCGGAGCCGCAGTACGCAACCAGCGACGGGTGGTTTGACGGGCTAATCCCAATCCCATGCCAAACAGTCCAGTGTACAAGGCATGACCCGCGAACCCAAACAGCGCAAAGCGATCGGCAATCTGGAAATACAGCGGGAAATCTCCAGTGTTGTTGAACCCATTGGTAATGTAAAGTGGCGCTTCCAGCAAATTAAAGCCAATGCCCACTAATGCGCCATAAATAAAGCCGTCGCGTACATTATCAAACTCAGTCCGGAATAGCCAGAACAGCAGCAAGACGCCGAGTCCTTTCGATGTTTCCTCGACAATTGGTCCTGCGATCGGTGCTGCCAGCGTCCTTCCGGCACTTTCGCCCAAAATGGTTTTGATATCGGGGTGAAGCGCTGCAAAATCACCTAAGCCTTTGAAAATAGCATGGTTAATGGGCAGAGCAAGTCCGGTAGCAATGACGGCTCCCCACAACAGGGCAATCAGGTAAAGCCAGCGGGATTCCGGTTCGCGTCGATCTAGAAACCATAGGATGGCAAGGGGAAACAGCGTCACCAAAAGCGTGGCAAGCAAGCTAATGCCGAAGACCTGGACAGCCGCCGGAGAAAGGGCCGCAAAATAGCCCCGCACCAGGGAAGCCGTGCTGATCAATAACAGGACAACTAGAACGATGACGGCAAACACCGCATTCTTAGGCCGACTCAAGGGCGAACCGTAAAGAATTCGGGCAAAGTCAGTTTGTAACATGGGCATCTCTTGGTTCAGGGGATTTGAGTAGAAGACTTGCTTAACCGCTTCTGATGCTGAAGGGTTTAGAGTCACAGATATTAACGTCAGAGGTTCAGTGAATCGGGTGTCTTGCACCTGAATAGTTTTGATGCGCGATCGTCAATCATACGCACCTGTTAATCCTGGACAGTGCAAGCATTACCAGAACTGCGGGTGAGTGTTCCCGGAAAGGAAAACCTAAGCAAGGTGATTTTACTTGGATTTTTGTTGAAAAGGTAAAATATTTCGGAACTTTTAATTTTGGCGCAAAATCTAGATATCCTCAACCTTTGTTTTGAGGTAATTCTTGATGGAATGACAAAGCTCAAAGTAAAGCAGACTGATGACTAAATTGTATAGCGGTCAATAATCACACCCATCGACAGCTTCTGTTCTGTTCGCACTCATGCAATGTTCAGTCTAATCTTACCAAGTAACTCTATCTATACTCAATGCCTTTTATGACGCGATTATTTCAGGGCTTGAAGTTGCAAATTATAACCTCTTCATTGGCTTGTGGAGGAACAGCTTTCGCCATCTATTTACCCTGGAATAAACCGCTTGAGAAAATCAATGAAGACTCGAACTTTGAGCGGAACATAAGCACGAGAAGGATAAACCAGCCAAGCGGCAGCATGGAACTCTGTTGCTGTCACGTCATAATTTGGAAACACATTGACGAGCGTACCAACTTGCAAATCACCTTCAATTAACCAGTTAGGTAATAATGCTAATCCCATCCCTGCGATCGCACATTGCTGAAGGGCGATCGCGTTTGAGATAATGGTGTGTCCTCGAACGGGCACTTCACTTTCCTGTTGATTAATATCCCTAAATCTCCATTTTGATCGAAAGCCAGCCAGTGGAAATAGCAAACAATGGTGTTGCTCGATATCTTTGGGAAATTCAGGATGCCCCCATTGTTTAAGGTACTGTGGGCTAGCACAAACCACATAACGAGTTTGCATGAGTTGTTGGGCAATCAAGGTTGAGTCTGCCAACAATCCCAATCGAATGGCAAGGTCAATGCGTTCTGCCAATAGATCGACATTCGCATCGGTCAGGACCAGATCAACCGTGAGATCGGGATACATTGCTCTGAACTCAGGCAATCGCGGAACAATACACTTTAGCCCAAAGGAAACCGATGCTGTAACCCGCAGCGTTCCTTTTGGTTGTCCAGACATATCAGCAGTAACCTGGATCGCTTGCTGCATTTCTTCTACTAATGGTTCAATCCGCTGAAAGTAAATTATTCCGGCTTCAGTAGGAGACAGTTGCCGGGTCGTGCGCTGGAACAATCGAATCCCAAGTTCTTCTTCCAACCCTGCGATCGCCCGTGATACCGAAGAAGGGTCAATATTGCGTTCTCGCGCTACAGCAGCAAAACTGCCCTGCTTCACAACATCTACAAAGGTTTGAAGGACGGATAGTTCCATGACGGAAATAGGGTTGGTTGCAATTTCCTGCATTATAAGCATTAATGCTGGGACGGCAGCGATTTTAGTCACCCCCTTCTACATGAATCCTCTGATAATTCATGCAATACCTGCATAAGAGAATTGCACAATTTTATATTTATTGCTAATTCTGCAGCGGCTATAGTCAGGCTATCTCGAACAACATTTTTGTCTTACTCCTTACCATGATTAACGGTACCTGAGATCTTGCACCTCTCGCAATAACCCGCTCGCAGATAAATCGCGAGCTAATTGAGCAACCCCACTAAAGTGGGCTAAAAGGTTCACCCAGTCTGCTTTAGCAGAGTTTCACCATTAGTCCGCAGTTTACTCGCGGACGGGACTCGCGGACGGGACATTTGATTAGCAAGCAGGACTGGTGCAAGATCAACAGTACAAAATTCGTTCTGTACCCATACATCAAAAAATAATTCAGGAGATACCTAAAAATGAACAGGAAAACTGTTGCAGTCATTGGTCTTGGTGCAATGGGTTCGCGAATTGCCCAAAATCTTCTCAAGGCAGGCTACCTAGTAGTTATACACAATCGTACTGTAGAAAAAGCCCAACCCTTGATCGATCAGGGAGCAATATTTGTCACAAGTCCCCGTGCTGCTGCCGAGCAAAGTGAGGTAGTGATCAGTATGGTGACAGACAATGTGGTTTCACGTCAGGTTTGGCTTGCTTCTGAAACAGGTGCGATCCTGGGTTTAACTCCAGATAAAATTGCGATCGAAATGAGTACATTAACCGTCACTTGGGTTCGAGAATTGGGTGCAGCTATTGCTCAACGTGGAGCAGGCTTCGTTGATGCTCCTGTAGTAGGTTCTCGCCCTCAAGCAGAAGCTGGAAAGCTCATTGCCTTAGCGGGTGGGCAGACGGAAACTTTAGCACAGGTAAAAGAGACTTTAATGGATGCCGGGGCAGCGATCGTTCATCACATTGGTACTGTGGGGCAAGGGATGGCGTTGAAGCTAGCAGTCAATGCGCTCTTTGGTATTCAGGTGGCAGCCCTGGCGGAACTGTTGGGAATGTTGTCAAGGGATGGCATTTCACCAGCAGCAACGATGGCATGTTTAGATGATTTGCCTGTTTTGAGTTTGGCCGCAAAAGCAGCAGGAAGTTTGATGGTGGCCCAAAATCATGCGCCGTTGTTTCCGATCGATCTGGTCGAGAAAGATTTTCGCTACGTTACTCAGACTGCTCAAGACTGGAAGTCAATGATCCCCACATCTGCTGCTGTTATGGATATTTACCAAACCGCAATCTCCCAAGGCCACGGCAATGAGAATATTACACGCATTGTTCAACTTTTTGTCTAATGGTTCTGTCTAATGGTTCTAGCGAAGCTATTCCGATAGGCAGATTCTTCCTGAGAATAATGATGGTAAGGTTTCAATGAAAATAAGGGAAAGAACCTTATGCCAATTATGACAGCCACCCTATCGAAATAGTTAGGCTTAAACTTTACTGATTAGTTGCTTTACCAATTAGTTGCAAACATCATCTGTGTCCAGTGAGCGCATACGTTAGACGCATGAGGATTGCGATCCTTCCGTCGGATTTCGTAAGTTTCTTGGCCGCAAGTGCTTTGCCAGCAGCTTCTTTGGGTCATCCTGCGATCGGCATTTTCACAATTTGCCCATCAACATCATTCACCACTCTAACCAACATTCTGGAGACAAATTACATGAGCACGATCAAAGTCAGTGACGGAACAGAGATTTACTATAAGGACTGGGGCAAAGGACAGCCGATCGTTTTTTCGCACGGATGGCCTCTGTCATCTGATGATTGGGATATTCAGATGATGTTCTTCTTGAATCACGGTTATCGCGTCATTGCCCACGATCGACGAGGTCATGGCCGATCGAGCCAAACGAGCGATGGACATGACATGGATCATTACGCGGATGATCTTGCTGCGCTTACTGAACATCTGGATTTAAGGGATGCTGTCCATGTCGGTCACTCAACTGGCGGTGGGGAGGTGGTGCATTACATTGCACGTCATGGTGCAAGTCGTGTCGCTAAGGCGGTTCTGATTAGTGCAGTACCACCCCTGATGATGAAGACTCCTGCGAATCCGGGTGGACTGCCTAAAGAAGTCTTTGACGACTTTCAAACCCAGGTCGCCATCAATAGAGCGCAGTTTTACTGGGATGTGCCAGCCGGTCCCTTTTACGGTTACAACCGACCCGGCGCTAAGGTTTCCCAAGGTGTGATTCAGAATTGGTGGCGTCAGGGCATGATGGGCAGTGCGAAGGCACATTATGACGGCATTGTGGCTTTCTCTCAAACCGATTTCACAGAGGATTTGAAGAAAATCTCGGTGCCAACTTTGGTGATGCATGGCGATGATGATCAGATCGTTCCTTATGCCAACTCTGGCCCGTTGAGCGCCAAGCTGGTGAAAGGTGCAGTGTTGAAAACCTATGAAGGTTTTCCGCATGGTATGCCGACAACGAACGCGGATCAAATCAATGCCGATCTTTTAGAATTCATTCAGTCGTAGATGCAACCTGCACGTCTTGTTCAGGTAGTCTTCTGTCACCGTAATCTGTCGGAGATAGGGACGCTTACTGAAATGACGAATCAGGCTTTGGCGATCGCTCCATCCAACCATGAGGCTGTGGTTAAAGCATTAGAGAGCAACAAGCTCAAAAGGTTTGGAGACAGCGATCGATCATTTTTGTTGCAGGGCTTCTGTTTTCCGATCGATTGTGATTGTTGCTTGGGGATTCGATCGCTATCGTGGAATTGCTCAATCGATCCATCAAGCCGTGGTTTGGAGGCAGCGATCGATCATTTCTGTTGCAGTGCCTCTGCATACTTGCCAAACAACTGTCATTGTTGCTTTCGGAATTCGATCGGTATTGTGGGACGATCGACTAAGAGAACAGTAACTACGTAACAAAAAATATAAAACAACTAATATAACAATAACTTTTTTAGGGAATAGGAAAGTGAGATGTTTTAAGTTTTTAGAGTGCATGTATCTAACGACCTAATCACTAAACATAGATACCTTTTGCAACTCCCCGACTTCTTTTTGTTCCGGTGCATTGGGATGTGTGAGACTGCTACTGTTTGCTTCAAGAAACTCATGAGCATGGTTCGTTCCCAAAAATCTATTGGTAGAGTAGTAGGAGTGGAATTAGAGAAGGCAACCTAACAACTCACCCTGTAAACTGACTTTAACATACTTAATAAGCAAATCTCCTATAAACCAGGAATTAAACCAACTATCTCAAGGATACCCCTGAATGCTTTTCTTGTCCTTCTGATTATTTGAAATTTTTGATACTCTCTAAATTCTTCTTTAAGAGCATTGAAAATAGCGTTAAAGTCAGAATTTGTGTTTTCTTCTTGGCAATTAACTGCTGATTGAATACGTCTTAATATCTCGCCAAGCCTGTCACGATATTCATCTTCACTATTCACATCAAGTGTAATAAACATAGCAGTCTCCTGCCTAAAAGAATCAAGAAGATTACCACACGTTGATCGGAGAACTGGTATTTGTGGAACTATTACAATAGCTGGCAATTTAGAATCCCAACCTTGATTGGCCCCTATAAGTTTTTCAAACAATTTAGCAGGGGCATTGATGGGAACATCAATGAATGTAATTGCTGAAAATGGATTTAGTATCAACTCTTTTGTTTCATATTCAATAGGTTTTACAACTACGAATAATACATCATAGCCTGTGATTGAATCGATTATCTTTTGGAAGTCATCTCTATTTATCACAGATACAGTACGTAGATCTGCTGCTGAATAGAGAAGAAACGCATATACTGAAAACCTTGAACGTTTACCACTTGTGCGTTTATATAATTCGTTTTCGGCTTGTTCACAAAGAGTTGATATCTTATCAAACATGGTAATAAACTCTTAATTTCACCTTAATACACAATTCGGCAGTCTAACGGTGAGCGTCACCAGCTGTAGATAGCATTGAAATGAAGCCAGAGACTACAAGTCCGTCCGGTGCACACACGGGTTAGCTGGCGAGCACTGAAGCAGGTTGCCAAGGAGTTGTTGGGTTTCCTTGGTCAACCCAGTCTACAGCGATAAGCGATCGCACTTGCTTAAAATCCGCAATCTGGTGCGTTCCCAGGAATTTATCGGCGGAATAGTTATTACTCCGCCAATCGAATAGAATGTAGTCTAAAACGCTGACTAATCAAACTTAGAGCCTTTGGACTGTTCAACTCTGCATTGACAACAGTTACCGGAGCAATAGGAGGCATCGTGAGGAACGTACCCTACAAGATCGGCGATCGCACTGCCTGCCTATTCAGCTACTGTATTTGAATCATGGATCAACAAGCACATCAAAACGAACGGGTAACGGATTGGCCCAAGAAATTTCGACCCATGCGAAAAAACCTCCATTAAATGGGGCAACGTTATATACGGCCATTCTGGCACTACCAATGAATCTGTCTTGTCTCGCATCAGAGCCAAACTCACTAATGGAAACAAACACCCTTGAGTTTGCATTGATAGCCGAATGATTAAAACGCACGGCTTGGAAAACACCATTGGCTCGCCAAGTCCAGAAAGTTGTAAAGCTACCTCCTCCCAAGGCGGCTTCTCTGCCCACGCCAACCTGTCTGTCGAAATCTTTTTCGTGGTGGGGTAGATCTTTGGTATGTTGTGGCAAGTTACTACCCACTTGTACTTCTGTGCTCATGATAATCTCCTATTGCAATTACGAGGGTTGTTAAAATTCACTCTGACGCCCCAGCCAAAACAGCGACGGAGCCTAACGGCAGAGATCAGCGGCTGCAGATAAGTTTTGCGATCCTGCGAATCTGAACCAACAATCTGCCTGCATCGCCGTGTTAGTTGGAGAATACAATGATTGCCTTTGCTAGCTTGACTTTGCGAGTCATAGCCTATCTTCCAAGAGCTGTCCCCTGTATATTCTCCAAATTGGTGATCAGACCAGAAACTTGTATCGGATTCTTGAGTAAACTCTAACTAAAATCGATTCCTGAGAAAATACGATGATCTGCGTATAGGGTTATGGCTAAGTTGTAACATAATGTTCTTCTTCCCGTTGCACGGCAGATCCTTGCAGTATCAAGCTAGAGGCTAATGACCATAGTTATCTGCAATCTATTGCTCTTGAATGCCAAAACGATCGCCGAGCGATCCGCTGCACTGACGGGTTAGGTGAGCGACGCACCGACAATCTCCCAATCACTCAGCATCATGCCTCACACCGGCAACCTCTCACTGATGCCCTCACCGATTGCCTTCTGGGTGCTCTCACAATGACAGATAGGGTCTAAACAGCAGCCTCAACCGATTTCCTCCTGGGCTGTTTTGGACTGACAGATACCCTTTCAACTACGGAGTGCAACGACTGGACGCGGAGCTAGCTAACGTCGAAGTTGTGTGGCGGCAGACACGCTTGAATCCCTACCGGTACCCTCTGTACCATCTACACCAACGCAGTGTTAGCCTGCGTCATCTGCCAAAACCTTATCATGAATATAAACAAACTGACATGCTGCCAACTCCTCCGCTGACTGATGATCATTTTGGCGGTCGAATTCCGGTGAATTTAATTTATCTCCATATATTTTTTTAAGAGTTTCTATTAACAATTCTGCATCAACAACAGAAACAATTGCATCATAGTCGTTCCGTTCAAGTTCGCCTTTAGAAGGTAGACCTACACGATAAGGTGGTTCCATTCCCATCGACCAAACCGTTGGAATGTAACATTTGATAAAATCAACAGCACTATTGGGGTCTTGCTCAAAGAAGTTCCTCAGATAGTTATTAGTCTCTTCTTTTGAAGACCAATACGCCCAAAAGACAAGTAGCTCACGGGCGCTTTCAGGGAATCTAAGATAGATAGCCTTTTCTTGAGCTACATCCCTAATTCTATGGATAACTACTTCTGCAAGGATACTAATATCAGATTTAGAAAATAGATCTTCACGATCCTCCTTTTTATTATCTTTCTCACTGGCTCGCATCCATCTAAAACATTCAGACGCAAAGCAAATTGGGTCTGCGATTTGCAGAACCTGTTTAGCAAGAATGAGTCTTTTACCTGATTCATCAATCTTTTGAATCAAATGACTAATTAAAATTCCGGCTCTACTAAAGACACTCTTAAAAGAGAATAGAGCTTCAGGTTTCGGAAAATAACTTCCCATTTCTGCTAAAGCTAGCGCTAAGTTTTGAGAAGCCAAATTTGATAATTGCTCAATTTTTCTGAAAATTTCAGTAAGAAATGAGTCTGTACTTGAACTTTGGTAGTTTGTAATTTTCTTGATTTCATTGCTGATATTAGCAATGTCAGCTCGCTCCAGTTGATTCAAGAAAATCAGTAGATTTTGATCTGAAATATCATCTTCAGGAATGCTATACGCAAAATATCTTCTGAAGTACTTTAAAGATGCTATACGTTTTTGTTGAGTCCACTTTACTTGCCAATCTGAGCCATGATGAATATTTCCTAGTACTCCAGTAAGGCGGGGAAATAACTCTTTTAATAAATTTTTTGCATATATCTGAGCTTCTTGACTTAAATCAGAAATGCTTTGCTCAATATACTCAATTACTATATTCTTTACTTGTTCAAAATTTCCATCTTGATCTAAAACTTGACCAAGGAAGTAGCTCGGCTTATCTTTTATAAAATTGTACAATTTAGGATAAAAGACCTTAACTCCTTCAATAAGTAATAAGTCGACTATGTTTACCTCTCCCTTGAGAAGAGGAATAGAGAAAGTGATAGTATTACCATATCTCTGAGCTACTCTTGGCGTTTTTAGTTGAATAGCCAACCCTTCCGAAAAGCACTTAACAAATCTTCTAACATCCTCTTCAGTTAACTCTAAACTGGCATTTTTCAGAGCTTCATCAACACATTCAAAACAAAATTTTTGCAAAGAACCGTAGCTGACCTGTGGCAGAGTCAATGGTACTTGAATAATTTTTTCTAGAAAGCTACGCCCTGCTTCTAAATCTCCAGAACCGTATTTCTCGGAAATTGCTGAAGCAACTTTCTCTTCGTCAAAAGCCAAAAGGTAAGTAGTATTCTTGAAACCAGCAGAAAGCTTCACAAGCTTAAAGATACTTTGTATTTCAGATTTATCTAATCTGTCAATATCGTCTATGAATATTACAAGTCGTTTATTTTCTTCTTCAAGTATCTTCTCAATGCGCTTTTTATTTTCTTCTAGCTTGACTTGAGAAAAAAGATTGCCTAACTTTTCAACGATTTGACCGGAACCTCGAACAGCTCCAGTGGGATCAGCCAAAGATAAAGGTGCAAGAATCTCCCCACATTTTGCGAGCCATCCTCCTATATCTTCCGCTCTCGTCGTCAATTTTCGCTTTAAAGCATCTGCTAATGTCTGGAAAAAACTTAGAAGTAGCTTTTCTTCATCTCTAAAGAACCAAGGGTTAAAGCGAACGCAAACAATATTTTCATCATTCTCAAGAGTCGTTTCTATGAAGTTAAAAACAGTTGTCTTGCCTTCACCCCAAGCACCATAAATACCAATCACAATACTGCTTGCATCATGTCTTGATGATATAACTTCAGCGATCCGCTGAGAAAACAGGAGTCGATTAAACTTGTCTAGGGTAGGATCTAATACTGGATTATCTGGAAACATCATCACTCTTGCAATTCACCAAGAATAATTCTAGCTCTCGAAAATCGGTTTGAGGTTACTTAGCACTTTGGAACTGTTCTTCACCAGTAACTGAGCAAGCTAACTCTTATAAGAGATCTTAGACAGATTCCTATTCTGCCTATAATGCTCTGAAAGGGATCTTAGACAGAATGGGTTCAGGCTAAATATCTCAAAAGGGGTGTTATGCAGATTGGGGTTCTGTCTAAGATCCTCCATAACGCAATTCGTATAGATAATAATCTCGATATTACCCTTCACATTGGGTGCTGTGCAGATCACTTTACACATTCTTTATCTCAACATAGAAATGTTTCTATGTGTTTATTAATACGTTTGCATGACAGACTTCTACCACTCTCTCCCCAACCCCGTTCTAACCCGTTCTAAAAAGCTGCTCGATCGCTATCTTGGGACGATCGATCATTTTTGTTGAAGGGCCTTTGCGTACTTTCTGATGTTCCATGAGACAACCTCCAAGCTATATTCCTGCATTATGGCAGGATTTCTACGTCAGGACCACTGGTATCAGCCAGGATGATGGAATGTATAGAGACATCCAGTCTTCAACCCACTCACCCCCCTACCTCAATCCTCCACCAAATCTAAAATCCAAAATCCAAAATCCGATCGGTTCTCACAAAATATTGACAAACTCTAACTTACGCTTGTGTTCGATCGAACTTTGCTCTATTCTGAACAATGCTGGTTTCTCAAATTAAAGAAGACCAGCGGATTAGCTTAAGGTTTGGCGCTGACGATGAGTGTTGCAACCACCCACCAGTCAGCTAAACTGGCCCCCTGGAATAGCAGAGAGCGCAGTCTGGATCGATTGTAAATGATCGATCCCTCGCTGAAGCGAAAAAAGTGGTTAGTGCACCACACCTTAAGCTTTTCTTCCCCACAAACCCGAATCTCAGCGAGGGGAAATATCATGTCTACAGAGTTCAACGAACTGCTGCCCGTTTCTGTTTCCGATAAATCGCAGATCTGGATTATTGGTACGCGAGAGCAAGTCTTGCATACGATCAACGAGTTCTACGTCAAACGCATTGCCACCGATCGCGTCAAATTCACGCCGATCATCCCAGCTCCCTTTGAAGGCAAATACATGTCCGTGTTAGTGCGTTAATCGGCTGCAATCGACCTTGACCGATCGTTTAAAGCCCGTCCCCTGAGATCATTGACCTTGGGGGACACTTTGAGGCGCTACTGGCAATGACAGCTATTTTCAGATTGGTAAACTCCGTCGATCGCAAATCGGTCTTGACCGCTTCGTTTCGGTTCCGCCTATGCGTCAACGGCAGGCTAATGGATCAAGTCCGCTAAACCGGACTAAACCCGGAAACCCTCTTGTCGTGCGCGCGCAGTTTTTCCCATAGTCCGCGATTCATCTGCGAGCGGCTCACCAGCCTCGTTTAGGCTTAAATTTGCGATCGACTGAGATCAGGAAATGATGATGGATGCCATTGAGAACCACCGTAGGTTCGAATCAGGCTAACACTGATTTGGCTCAGATTCAGCTTCATCAAGTTGATTGAAAACAGAGGGACGTTCCAAGAAAACATGACCCCGTTCAAAGAAAACGCCAGGACGTTTATTGAAAACATAGCTCCATTCAAAGAAAACAGAGGGACGTTTATTGAAAACAGGGGGACGTTCAAAGAAAACGGAGGGGCGTTCAAAGAAAACGCGAGGACGTTTAATGAACTACCCCGCCGCAAGCGGACGGGGTATCAGCATCAAAAAAGAGCAAGTTGCTCATCCCTGTGTAACTGGAGATAGTCATTGCCTTGGTTCTTGACGTACTGGGCAATCATACTTTCGTCTCCGTGTTTGCCGACTGTACTCGCAAAGTAACCATCACTCCAAAACTCTCCACCCCATAACTGCTGCTTTACTTGAGGGCAACGTTTGAACACTTCTCGGGCTGTGAGACTTTTAATCATCGTGACCAGTTTCGTCACACTGTAAGTCGGCACTGACTGCACCAAAAAATGCACATGGTCTTTGTCCACCCCAATTTCGACAAACTTCACCTCATAACGCTTCTCGATTTCGAGACACACTTCTCTCAACACTGCGTCCACCTGTTCATCGAACACAGCCCGTCGATACTTTGCTGGAAACACGAGATGGTAAAGCAAAACCGTAACGTTATGTCGTTTATGGATGTACTCGCTCATCCCTACATTTTACGCCGCAGAGCGGCGAGGAATCGACCCGTAGAGATTGAAAACACAGCTCCAT
>LUGL01000282.1 GCA_002796835.1 Elainella saxicola E1
GCCGTTGCAACGTTGATAATGACCACTGGGAAACACCATCAGTTTCTAAGTTCGGGAGCTGTTGAGCTAACTCAACAATCTGCTGTCGTTGGGCACTCTCATAGTGGGTTTTCGCTCCACCCCCATGACGACGAGTGAGTGCGCTCAACCCGTCGGTGTTGAATCGTGCCACCAGTTGCCCGACTGCATCCCCTGAACGTCGTCCACTGGTTTGGGCTGCTGCAGTATAACTCTGTCCCTCAGCAACGGCTAGCAAAGCTTTCGCACGTGCCACACGGTCTGCGGACTCACTGGTGGCACGTACAATTCGTTCGAGTTCTCGACGTTCTTCGAGGCTCAGATCGCGGAGGGGATGTTTTTGATGGCGGGTCATAGTCAGAAACCAAGAGACTTTGTTTTATCATCACAGAGTTCCCCAAAAATGGCTATCTACATGCCAAATGACCCACTAGCAGATCGGACCAGCACAGCTCCTGTCGATCCAAACTTGATCAGGTATCAAATTCCTGCTGCTTTACAAGACAGCGTGAAGATTATCTCAACGCTAACTGAACCTTCATTTGCTGCATTAGAAGCGCGCGTCAAAGAGATCACAGCCTGCAAACGGATTGCTAGCACCAGCCTGCATGGGTTGGTGATTAGCGAAACCTATGGGATTCCCTGCGTAGCCATGCGGATGGTTAGACGGGGAACTACATTTGTTCAACTTGATAATGAACGAGAGAAGCTAGATCGGCGCATTCGTGATTTTTACAGCGGCATGAGTGTCGAAAAACTTTTTGTTTATGGACAAAGGCGGCTTGAACCGACCAACTGGGAAGATCTGATCGAGGCGATCGATCGCTATTGGAGTCCGCTTTCCTGGTCAGCCGATGATTTTTTGGATGCCTTTCCCCTGCCACTTGCATTTAATCCACTGGAGGGCAAGCTGTTTGAAAATCGATCGCTCTTCGAGCAGATTCAGCTATAAACGTTACAGTCAGGAGGTTTGGCAGCGATAAGTTCGCACAGGGCTAGAAGTAGGTGGGGTAACACCCACCTTTTTTGTATTTTCATGCAAGGATCTCGTTAGTATCCTGCATAGCGATCGACAACATTCAGCAAGGGTCGTCCTGTTCGATAACGGTGGAGATTCTCCAGAAAAAAGTCGATCGTTCGCGTTCTAGTTTTAGGAGAACTCCAGGATATGTGGGGTGTCACAAACAGATTGGGAACTGACCACAAAGGATGATCAACCGGCAACGGTTCTGTGACAAAGGCATCAATGCCTGCTCCCGCAATCCAACCTTCCGTGAGCGCAGTGAATAGCGCCGCTTCATCGATCAAAGCCCCTCTGGCAATGTTGATCAAATAGGCAGAGCGACGCATCGATCGCAGCACATTGGCATCAATAATATTTTTTGTGGATGGGGTAAGCGGCAGGGCCAGCACCACAAAATCAGCTTCGGGTAACAGGTCATGCCACTGATTTTCACCAACCATTTTCTCAAAGTAGGGGCTTGGTTGCGGCTGTCTCCGGCTGCCCCAAACTTTCATGCCAAATGCGCTGGCTCGTTGACCGATCGCCTGTCCAATCCCGCCTGCCCCAATGATTAAAACGGTGGCTTCTGACAATTCCTGTAAGAATATGCCATCTTTCCAGCGATAATCCCAGCTATGTTCTGTTTGGAGTTCATGCAGCTTACGCAACTGTTTGACATAATCTAGCATCAGGGCAAGTACAAACTCAGCGATCGGAATCGCATGAACGCCTGCGCTATTGGTCAAAATCAGGTCGCGTGACAGGGAAACGGGGGTTAGCAAATGATTTACCCCTGCACTGGGCGTATGTTGCCAGCGAAGGGCAGGTGCTGCATTGAGCACGCGATCCAGTACGGCTGACTTTAACAGACCTGCACTCAAATAGATTTCTGCATCGCTTGCATCGCCGTCGAAGTCACCTGCTTGATCAACCTGGACGATTTGAAGGTCAGCTGGCAATCGCGACTGAAGGGCCTCGACAAATTCGATCGAGATAATAGCTTTCACTGATCTACCTCTTCCCTTTTTACAGCTCAATTGTGTTAGGCGATACGTTTTATTTTGGTATAAGCCTAATCAATGAAAATGTGTCAAATCTATAGTAGTATCAAAATAAATAATTTGAGAGCAAGTAGTTCCCAAATTCACTCATTCTAATTCTAAAAAATATTTCTACAGCGATTGGCCTTGGTATTTCTCCCAATTATAGTCAGCAATGTCAATGGGTGCGGCAATCTGATCGGAGCATTCCAGGCGAAGGTTGCGATCACCAAAGGGGGCGTCCACTAAACTACAATGATGAGGGCGATCGCTATCAGGGTACCGATTAGGCTGGAAAAAGCGACAGGACACACACATTTTGGCGATCGGAATTTGTCCCGTTTCTTGCAGCTTGCGAATCATTTTGATTAGTCCCCGCAAGAAAACCGTTTGCTCCAGTTCAGACAGTTCTCCTACGGCATCCAGCAATAAATCTGACCAGCAAGAGGTTTGGGCTGCCAGGGTTTTCCCTTTAGGAGTGAGGGTGATGGCAATTGCGCGTCCATCTTGGGACGATCGCATTTTTTGAACTAAGCCTTTTTCATCTAATACTCGCACTGCGTCACTTGCAGTCGCTGGTGTCACAGCTAATCCCTCTGCCAATTCAGATAGCCGCATTCCTTTGCCCTTGGCCTGCAATAACGATAATATTTGGGCCTGGGTTGGGGAGAGTCCATGTTGTCCCGCATCCTGCCAAGACTGACTTTTCAAGGCAAGGCTAATCTTAGCAAGTCCAACCAAAATTCGTTGCTCTGCCGAGTCTTGAGATTCATCAAACGAATTTCCAGACAGATCTGTATTCATGTGTCTGTACTCAATATAGCCCAATAGCAATTTGGGTTTTATAGCCAATGCTTGGGGTAAGTTCGACCTGGTGCAATGTTANTTAAATACACAGGTCCAAAACACAATAATAGCCGATCCAAGTAATACAGGAGTCAGTAAGAAATTCCAAGAAACTCCGCTCATGACACCAACCAGTGCAACAGCCCCTGATGGTGGATGAATGGTGCGCGTCAGTTTCATCAACTTAATGGTTGTGGCGACTGCCAAAGCCATTACCCAGGGAGCCGTCCCAAACAATTGCACAGCCAGGATCGAAATGAAAGCACCCAGCATATTGCCGCCGATCACATTGCGGGGTTGAGCCAAAGGACTATCAGGTACGCCAAAGACTAAAACAGCCGTTGCGCCCATTGGAGCAGCAATGAGTGGATAATGGCTGTATGCAGAAAGATAAGCCAGCATCGCAATACCGACAAAACTGCCAAACCAGGAGAGTAGAACTTGAGGGTAGGAAAACCGAGGCTGATAGGCTTGCCCCCGACGACTGGAGCGGCGTGCATAGACTTTCAATCGTCGATGTCCCTGAAGTAGAAGCTTAGCCCTCGTTCTTCTAAAAGCAGAAGGTTCTTCTGGAGTCAGAGCTTGTGGGGTATTAGACAGCGATCGACCAGATAGCCGATCTTTGAACTGTTGCAGTGAAACCAATAGAGGATTGATTCGCATTGCTTTAAAAAATGTCGAGTTCTAGAAAAGGCCAAAACTCTAACATTTCGATGTTGAATGGCAAGGAAAATTCTCCCATAACTAATTAGGAGTCCTAAATATTAGGATTCCTAACAAATATCATCCTGCCAAACCGCTGTCAACTGCTCAAAGTTGAATCTTCAACGCATGGTGTCACTGCTTTTTAGGCTCAAAAATCTGATTTCTGATTCAGTATTCTGATTTTTGAGGTGACAGATATAAAAACTCAGGATCAGTAGGGCGATCAAATAAAAGTTCAGATACAGTGCGAGCGTCTCGTTTCTCCTGACAGAGAGGCTGCGCCAACGCGGGCAAGATGCCCGCACTATTGCCGCTCTACAAATTAATTACATCTAGCTACTTACTTCTATTTGCTCAATTTCGGACGATTCGATTTCTGTGGAGGATTGCTTAGCAATTAGGCGAATCAGGACAAACAACGACAAACTCGTCACCACGATCACACTAACAACAGCAGGGTCATCAAAATTTGTCCCTGCGACAAGTAGGGCTGCGGCAATATTACGCTGAGCAGTCCCCACGGCCAGAGTGCGTCGAGTATCGCCTTCAGGACCACCCAAGAGATAGCCAAACCCAAAGGAAACCAGGATAAACACTGCGATCGCTAAAATTGCTCCTGTTTTCACCATGTTCACCAGACTATCGAACTGGAGAACGAGTGATGTCATTAAGCTGACAATTAATGCAGCACTAGAAATTTTGCGCATCCAGGGCTGTAGGGTAGCTGCAATGACTTCATTCTTGGATTTAATCGATAATCCGATCGCTAATGGAATCAGCATCAGCGTCAGCAATGGTTTGGCAACAGCCCAGGGATCCACTTGCACATCCTGTAGGGCGATCGACAAGGCAAATGGCATGTAAACCGCAGTGAGTCCCATCATCAACAGCATCAGTCCAGCCGCATAGCCTAGATTCCCATTCACAAGCTGGGCCAGTTTTGGCAACACTGGAGGTCCAGCCGCCACAGCCAAAAGCGTAAACCCAATTTTGAACGGTTCACTTAAAGGAATTAGCTGCAGCAGTGCATAGACAAACAGCGGCACTAAAACGAAGTTGGCCAGGAGCGACAGCAGAATCAGCTTGATGTTGCGCAGGGGTTCCCAGAGCTGTTGTACAGTCAGGCTCAGACCTGTATCCAGCAACATAGACAGGATCAGAACCAAAAACGCCAGTTTGTTGAGCAGCGGAAAGTCGATCGCAACCAGGATGGGATTCATGGATTTATGTCTTCAAGTCCAAAGTGACTTTCTGTAAATTGCCGGTGAAAGTAAATGGGACTTGGTAGGTTTCAACCACAGGTGTACCCAGATCTTGTCCCACATCAAAGGTCTCGTCTAATCCCCAGCGATAGGGAACCGTTTTAGCGATCCGACCCTCACCCACTGGTTTATCGTTGATGAATAGTTTGCCTGTTGCGCCAGCACCGGGTTTACCTCCATCAAACTCAAAGTCAAAGCGGATATTAGAGGCACCTACAGGAACTTTTTGCGTCGATTTAATCAGGGTGCGATCGGCCCCCAAGAAGTTATACGCAAAGATTGGTTTGCCGTCATCCAGGAAGAAACTCCAGCCTGCAAAGCGTCCTCCTTGAGCAACTAAAATTCCTTCTGCGTCATCGTTGTCTTTGGGGATGTCAACGTTGGCGGTGATGCTAAAGGACTTGTTTTTGAGATCAGGTGCACTGCCTTCCGGAATACCAACGGCCCCTGGATAGTAAGTAAAGTGGGTGCGACCGGCGACCAGGCTAGGACGACTGCTGACATCAAAGCGATTGAGAATGCGATCGTCCAAAGGTAAAACATTGTATTTTCGTGCTTCTGATAAGAACAAATTCTGCAATTGTTTCAACTTCGCAGGATTTTGTTCTGCCAGGTTATTCGCCTCGCTGAAATCTTCTGCAATGTTGTATAACTCCCATGTGTCCTGATCGAACGTTGTGGTGGAAACTGCTGCCCAGGGTAATCGTCCATGCCTTGCTGCTGCCACCCAACCCTGATCGTAAATGGCGCGATGACCAAACATCTCAAAATATTGGGTGGTGCGGTGAGAAGCTGCTTTTGCATCATCAAAGGTATACACCAAGCTGGTGCCTTCGATCGGCTGTTGTTCAACCCCGTTGACAGTTGTAGGCGCTGTGATTCCAGTAGCCTCCAAAATCGTCGGCGCGATATCAATCACATGATGAAATTGAGTTCGCAGTCCACCCCGATCCTGAATTCGATCGCCCCAGGCTATCACCAGCGGATCGCGAGTGCCGCCAAAGTGAGATGCAACCTGCTTTGTCCATTGAAACGGTGTATTCATGGCCCAGGCCCAGGCTGCGTGAAAGTGATTAAAGTATTTGGGGCTGCCCAAGTCATCCAGGGATGCTAAGAGTTGTTTGGGATCTTCGAGTATCCCGTTGAACACTTTTAATTCATTGATACTACCCGTCAATCCACCTTCTGCACTCGCGCCATTATCTCCCGCAATGTAAACCACCAATGTGTTATCCAGTTCTCCTAGCCGATCGATCGCGTCAATCAATCGTCCGACTTCTGCATCGGTAAAGGCTGTAAATGCGGCAAATACTTCTGCTTGGTGGGCATAGAGTTTTTGCTCTTCCTTAGAGAGAGAATCCCAGGCCGGAAATTCTGGCGGACGTGGGGTGAGCTGAGCACTAGCCGGAATGACGCCGAGCTGTTTCTGCCGCGCAAAGGTTTCCTCACGCAATTTATCCCAACCCTGGTCAAACTTGCCTTTATACTTGTCAATCCAGGCTTTCGGCGCATGGTGAGGCGCATGGGTGGCCCCGGTGGCAAAGTAGGTAAAGAAGGGTTTATCGGGCGCGATCGACTGTTGCGTGCGAATCCAGTCAATAGCATGATCGACCAGATCGGGAGTCAGGTGATAATCCAGTTTATCCGGTGGCGTTGAAATCCGCTTAGTATTTTCCACCAAAGCCGGACTCCATTGATTGGTATCGCCACCCAAAAAGCCATAAAAATATTCAAAGCCTAACTGGGTTGGCCAGCGATCAAAGGGACCGGCAGCGCTCGTTTCGTTGTCAGGTGTATTGTGCCATTTGCCGAAAGCCGCAGTGTTGTAACCGTTTTGCCGCAGCACTTCCGCCACGGTTGCCGCACTCTTGGGCAGAATGGTCGTGTAGCCAGGGAATCCCGATGCTAACTCTTCAACCACGCCGGTCCCAACAGAATGGTGGTTGCGTCCGGTTAGCAATGCGGCTCTGGTGGGAGAACAAAGGGCGGTGACATGGAATTGGTTATAGCGTAATCCCCGTTCGGCTAAGCGAGTCAGATTGGGGGTATCGATCGCCCCACCAAACGTTCCCGTTTGTCCAAATCCCTCATCATCCAGCAGGATCAGCAGCACATTGGGAGCATTGGCCGGAGCTGCGATCGGTTTAGGAAAGTCCGGTTTGGAGTCTTGATAGGTGATGCCAATTTTGCCCCGGAATTCAGGATCTGGAACAGGCAGGACTTTCGAAGTTGCTGCTAATGCAGGTAAGGGAAAGACGCCAATGCAGCTTAGGAATGTGATGGCAACAATGACAGTCAATCGGGCAGCATGTTTAATAAAATGTCGTATGCGTAACTTCATGATCTTTAGGGGAGATAGTAAATTGTTCAATGACTGTGATACAGCAACGCTAAATCATTTATGAACATTCAGAGTGCCAGCGTCTCGCTGGCGCGGGCAAGATGCCCGCACTAAGTTCACCCATTAAATTGGATCGCTGTAGATGCGTCACATGGTTGACTTGGTCGGGAGTTAAATTTTTCACGAGGCGAAATCCGATATGGGTTGTTCCAGTATCGGGAGATTCTGACTCACGGGCCGCTGGCCGAAAACGGCTGCAATAATTTAAAGCACAGAGATAGGATCCACCCTTGAGCACATGCAGGGCCGATTCTTCAGGCTTATTTGGGTCAAAACTTTCTGACTGAACAGGACCGATCGGATTAGCCTGATGAGATTTGCTGTCATGTCCGACCTGATACCAATCAGCAGTCCATTCCCAAACATTGCCAATCATGTCATAAAGGCCATAGCCATTCGATGGGAAAGAACCGACTGGAGCAGTGNTCTAGATAACCATCTGCCTCCGTATTAAAAAAAGGAAAGATGCCTTGCCAGGTATTTGCTTTGTCTTCAGAATACTGGTTTCCCCAAGCGTAGGTTTTGCCGTTCAAACCATCCCTCGCAGCATATTCCCACTGAGCTTCTAACATACCACCCGGAATTAACAACATGTCAAATGGACAAATTGTTTCCGCTGCTGCGATCGAATTTACAAAAAATGAACTTGAAACAAGTAAGGTAAGCCCCATTACTTGAATTACCCAAACTAGAAGCAATGCCTTACTGAATGTGGTCATGGAACCATGATCCAACTCAACCCCTATCTCCCCAAAAATGATCGCCAACTCACAATATTAACGGTCAGTTGCTTCAAGAAAAATTATAAAAAACTTTAAATCTACCAAGATACCGTATTTTTTAATCAAGCAAAATAATTGCATAACTGCCTTGAAAAAACAAGCGAATTTCTGTTCGATCGGACTTGTCTCTCACAAGCATCTATGTAATACTCTAATTAAACTACGGTTAATTGATCGATTTACCGGTTTTAAGTCCCCGCTGGCGAAAACGCAAAATAAAAGCGTGGAAAGGTTTAGGGATTAGATAGGTCCAATTGCAAATGCAGTGATTCGTTACGGTCACTCACTTACTGGGGAGATCTGAATGGAAAGGAATCAAATCTCATCAGCGTCCGACTCCAATTCGATCCAGGCTGACGTACTGGTTATTGGTGGTGGGCCAGCAGGAACTTGGGCTGCTTGGACAGCAGCTTCTGAAGGTGCAAAGGTAATTTTGGTGGATAAAGGCTATTGCGGCACCACAGGCGCAACGGCTTCTGCTGGAACTGGAATTTGGTACGTGGCACCTGATCCAACTTCACGAGAATCAGCCATGGCCAGCCGAGAAGCATTGGGGGGACATCTAGCACACCGGGACTGGATGACGCGTGTACTCGATCGCACCTATGCCAATGTCCATTTGTTATCAGATTGGGGTTATCCATTTCCGGTTGATGACACTGGGCATCCTTACCGAAACTCGCTGCAAGGTCCTGAGTATATGCGGTTAATGCGGCGCAAGATCAAACAGGCAGGTGTCATTGTACTGGATCAAAGTCCGGCATTATCGCTGTTAGTCGATGCTGAGGGAGCTGTCGCAGGTGCAACCGGAATTCATCGGCAAACCGGTGAACGGTGGCAGATACAAGCCAATGCCGTGGTGATTGCGACAGGCGGCTGTGCCTTCCTCAGCAAAGCGTTGGGCTGCAATGTGTTGACTGGAGATGGCTACTTAATGGCGGCAGAAGCAGGGGCAGATTTCTCAGGCATGGAATTTTCGAATGCCTATGGAATTTCTCCAGCGTTCTCTACAGTGACCAAAACCTTGTTCTATAACTGGGCAAGCTTCACGGATGAAGATGGCACTGTCATTCCAGAAGCAGGTTCCCAGAAAGGGCGATCGGTCATTGCCCAAACTCTGCTCAAGAAGCCGGTTTATGCCATTCTTGACAAGGCCACGGAGGAGATGCGTTCCATCATGCGGAAAGCCCAGCCTAATTTCTTCTTACCGTTCGATCGAGCAGGGATTGATCCATTTACTCAGCGATTCCCCGTCACATTACGATTAGAAGGAACCGTACGCGGTACAGGGGGCATTCGAATTGTCGATCAGACCTGTGCCACCGCAGTTCCTGGCCTTTATGCTGCAGGGGATGCAGCCACGCGTGAACTCATTTGTGGTGGGTTTACAGGGGGCGGTAGCCACAATGCAGCCTGGGCAACCTCTTCTGGCTATTGGTCAGGTCAGGCAGCGGCGCTCTATGCTCGTAGCCTGGGGCAAAAGGCTTTGCAACGTCAGGTGAAGCAGGCAGGAACACCACAAGCAAATAAACCAACGATCGATCCGAAAGCTGTTGTGGAGGCAGTCCAGGCGGAAGTATTCCCGTACGATCGCAATTATTTCCGCAGCCAGAGCCGTTTAGTGGATTCCTTGGGAAGACTGGATTCCCTCTGGCAAGAAGTTCAAACCACTGGACAGGATACGAGTAATGATCCGACTCAAGTGGTGCAAGCCCGTGAAGCAGCTGCAATGGTGGCAACGGCTCGCTGGATGTATCGCAGTGCGATCGAGCGTCGAGAAACGCGGGGAATGCACAAGTATATTGACTATCCAGAGCTTGATCCAACACAGCAGCATCACCTGATTAGCGGCGGTTTAGATCAGGTTTGGGTGAAATCTCAGCCGATCGCAAATCAAACCGAAGACTTGAAAGTACTGGCAGGAGTGGGACGGTGATTGAATTAGTCAGCGCATCACGCTGTATTCAGTGCAATCTCTGCGTTAATGTCTGCCCAACAAACGTGTTTGAGCAGAGGGATGATCAGCCGCCACAAATTGCTCGACAAAGTGACTGTCAGACCTGCTTTATCTGCGAAGTCTATTGTCCAGTCGATGCGCTTTATGTGGCACCCGATGCAGATGCAAATGTTGTCGTTAATGAATCGACCTTGGCAGAAACCGGGTTGTTGGGCAGCTATCGAGCGAATGTTGGTTGGGGTGCAGGCCGCCAGAAACAGGCTCAGCAGGATCAATCTTTCCATTTGTTGAAGAAGCTCTGATCGATCCTTTCCAGGGTGATCAGTCGCTTTGTCGCGGACTCCACTCCTCACGTCCGCTTTTCTAATCTTCGAATCAAAATCTACTCAAGTCGATACAGTACGAGTCTGAATTTGAATTTCTTTGAATATTCAGGAGTACAGAAATGACGCAAGCGATCGAACGTGTTGAATTGAAGAATTATCAGGAAATTGCCTCTGATGTCTCTTGTGAACTGGCCGCTAGCGCCATTGAACGGGATCTGAAAGCCGGAGCCCCTGATGAAGAAATTCAGCTTCTGCGAACCTCTGGTCTATTACCCTTAGTTGTTCCACGGCGGTATGGCGGTGCTGGAGCCAGTTGGGCAGAGGCGCTCAAAATCGTCCAGGAGCTTTCTAAGGCAGATGGTTCAATTGGACAGCTTTATGGCAATCACCTCAACTTAACCACGCTGGCAGAAGTGGGCGGAACCCCGGCTCAGGCAGAATTTTACTATCGCGAAACGGTCGATCGCAATTTGTTTTGGGCGAACGCAATCAATACGCGCGATGAACGGCTCAAGCTTACACCTGAGGGCGATCATTACCGGGCGAATGGAGTGAAGTCCTTTGCCACAGGCGTGATAGAAGCGGACTATCGTGTCTTCTCAGCGGTACAGGAAGGAGTTGAAATTCCGCCGATTTTCGTTATTCCCAAAGATCGAGAAGGCTTGGTCTACAACGATGACTGGGATAATATTGGCCAACGTCGCACGGCGAGCGGCAGTTTCACGTTTAACAACGTCTATGTGGCAGCTGACGAAATTTTAGGACCGCCCAACAATCCTGAAGGCGCATTTGGGACGTTTTTAGGAATTGTGGCCCAATTAACCAAGACCTACATCTATTTAGGCATTGCTGAAGGGGCCTTTGAAGCGGGAACGCAATATACCAGCAAACAAACCCGTCCTTGGATCACATCTGGAGTCGATCGATCGACGAAAGACCCGTACATCTTGCAACACTATGGTGAGTTCTGGATTCAGCTTCAGGCCGCCATCAATTTTGCCGATCAGACTGCTCAGAAAGTGAATGCTGCGTGGGACAAGAAAGATGCATTGACTCATCAAGAACGAGGTGAAGTTGCAGTTTCTGTGTCGGCAGCCAAAGCGCTAGCAACCAAGGCCGGACTGGAAATCGCCAGCCGTATTTTTGAGGTGACTGGGTCTCGCTCAACGGCAACCCAATATGGACTCGATCGCTATTGGCGAGACTTACGCACATTTACGCTACATGATCCCGTTGATTACAAATTGCGTGATATTGGCAACTGGGTTTTGAATCACGAGTTGCCGCTTGTCACCCAGTATTCGTGATCGCGTATTGGTTATCTGTGAAGACATGACGAAAGTGTATAGGCTGGGAGCAAGGGAAACATATCTCTGGCTGCCAGCTTTTGCTTTGCTGGACGTCTGTGCAGATTTCGGACGATCGCTCGTCGTAAACGCAAAAGACTCAACGGAAAGATTTCATATTTTTTGTAGCACGCAATACTTGTATTTTTTATATCGCTATACGACTATTGAGTTAATCTACTTTTAATTGATAGGTTTGCAGTAGATTTAGCCGAGTTGACCTAATTATGTGGTTTAGTCTTCGGCTTCATTCAATGCAGTCAGGAGATCTTCCATTCCGTTTCTTGTTTTGATCGCTTCACAAATCTGGAGAATGACATTATGACGATCGCTTTAGACCGTTCAACTCAAAAAACACGGTCTGCTGAAATTCGAGAACAGCTCGGTTATCCCATTATCGATACTGATTTCCATACTGAAGAATTTGTCCCTGCATTTTTTGATTATTTAGAACAGGTCGGAGGCGCTAACATTGTCGATCGCTTCCGAGAAAAGTTTCCTGGTCCGAGTCAGACTCGCTGGTTTACCCAAACGCCTGAGGAACGCCATCATTACCGGACGGCTCGCCCACCCTTTTGGACCCGCGTGACCGGCAATATTCGAGATTTAGCTACGGTCAATTTACCCAAACTGCTACATGAGCGCTTACAGGAAACGGGGTCAGATTTTGCGGTAGTTTATCCTAACCTATCTCTGTTTGCGGCCACGATCGATGATGAGGAAGTCAGAAGAGCGGTTGTCAGAGCAGCTAATCTTTACCATGCTGATATTTTCCGACCTTATCGCGATCGCCTGACGCCGGTTGCAATTATTCCGTTGCATACGCCCCAAGAAGGGATTGAAGAATTAGAATTTGCAATTCGTGAATTGGGTCTGAAAGCAGTGCAGATTCCGGGTTATGTGAAGCGAGTGATTCCGGCCTTTGAAAACTATCCGCCGGAAGTGCGCCGGGAAGCCACCTGGTTAGATAATTTTGGCTTGGATAGCGCCTATGATTACGATCCGTTCTGGGCCAAAGTGGTTGAGCTAAAAGTAGTGCCCACAACTCATGCGGCTGGCATGGGCTGGACTGCTCGCCGATCGACCTCTAATTATCAATACAACCACATTGGTCACTTTGCTTCGGCGGGTCAAGCCTTCGTTAAATCCATCTTCTTTGGGGGAGTGACGCGACGGTTTCCCAAGATTAAATTTGCCATTCTGGAAGGAGGGTCTGCCTGGGGCGCAAGTCTCTATGCTGATTTGATCTGGCACTGGCAAACGCGCAATCCCAAGATTTTGCAAAATAATGATCCGACAAACGTCGATCGAGAAGCCCTGCGAGAATATGTGATTCGCTATGGCGGACCTGAAGTCAAAGGTCGATTTGATGGTATTGGGAATGGGCTGGGTTTAATTGGTGATTTTCTGGAGCGGGAAGAATTCTTTGAGCGCGTGAATGACGAAGATGTAAATGAATTCGCTGCCGCTGGGATTACAAGAGAGGAAGACATTCGCGATCGCTTTTTAAATCACTTCTACTTTGGTACCGAATCAGATGATACGCGGGTAGGAGCTGCATTTAACACCAAGGCAAATCCATTTGGCGATCGAGTCAAGGCATTTTTGGCTTCGGATGCTGGACATTGGGATGTTCCAGATCTAACGGCAGTAGTTTCTAATTCCTACAGTCTATTTGAGCGGGGAATTCTGAGTGAAGAAGACTTGCGCTACTTCCTATCTACCCATGCACTGGAACTGTACACCAGCCTCAACCGTGACTTCTTTAAGGGCACAGCCGTTGAGCAAGGGGCAGAAGAGTATCTAGCCAGCGTCGGACGTTAAAGAGACAACAAAAAACTGTGTTATGGATGGAAGGGCTACTTTCATTCATAACACAGCAGGAGATTGAAAACTTGATGCGTCCTTAATGCGTCTTTGAATTGGATTCAACTCTACAGCGGAGTAATGCTAGCAATTTTGCCGCCCAGTCGTTGGACACGCTGTAAGTAGTTTGACAAATCCTCGTAAGGAACAATTACGGCCTGATTGATGCGACGAACTTTGGGGTATCTAGGTTGATTCACTTTTGCAGTTTCTACCCGGAAAAGTCGTCCTGATCCATACCCTTGCGAACCACCAAAGGTGCTGCTAGGTGTCACACCCTTAAGAGAAGGCCGATAGGCAAATCCATTATTGCTGCCTGAAGGAGCCACAATTGGAGAAGCACTATTTCTGCCTAACTCTTGAGCCAGACGCGGTGAAGATCCGGTGATTTGAGAGCGATCGCTGGTTGCATAGCCGCGATAGAGCTGAAAAATGCGGGTGAAACCAACGGTTTTCTGCCCTGGCTGGGTGGAAAAACCACGATAGTAGGGCACAATATTCTCACCAAAATTCGCTTGATATTCCGGCGAGTCGATATAAGAGTCAATATCGGCTTCGTATCCCTTGGTCTGATATAGATCCAAATGATAGGTAATCTCTGACTCATCATAGGGTGCCCGACCGAGCAGGTGTTTATAGTTCAGCTCAGTGGTACGCGTATGAAAGTTGTTGTAGAAGAATTTGGATTTGTACAGCTCTGATTTTGCGACCTGACGCACAAATTCTTGTACGGTGATACTGCCGTTGCTGAGCAGTGATTCTGTCGCAGTCAAACGCTCTGCTTTCAGCAAGTAATCATTACCTAAAACCTGACGATAAACGGCAGCAATCACTTGGGCAATATCTGCTTGACTTGCATTCGCACGCAATTCAACAACGGCGACATTCCCAAACGCAGAGGTACCCAATCGGGATGCTGCGGTTGTAATAGCCATTTGAAACCTCCTGTTCTTCTAAGAAAGCGTAATACTGATCACTTTGTGTCCCTGACGATTGAGCTGCTGCAGTTTGCTGGAAAGTTGTCCAAAAGGAACGACAACTTCTGTCAGACTTTGACGCACAACGGGTGAATTCGGAGATTGTGCCTGCGTCAACCGAATTCGATAGGTTTTGCCTCGTCGATCGGTCGAATTCCCTGTTAATGTGCCTGCTGCAGGGGGATAAATTGGAGAGGCTACATCCTTGGCCAAGTTCCAGGTTAAGCGCGCTTTGTTTTGGGTGCGATCGCTACTTGCATAGCCCCGATAGAGTTGGAACCAATGCGAAAATCCTGCAATCTTTTGCCCAGGAGTCGTTTGAAATCCCCGATTGTAGGGTACAACGGAGTCGCCAAAGTTCTGCTGATATTCTATTGAGTCAATATAGGAATCGATGTCAGCTTCATATCCCTTAGTGTTATAAAGTTTAACATGATAAGAGATCTCTGACTGATCATAAGGGGGACGACCGAGAAGATGCTTATAATTCAGTTCAATCAACCGGATTTGGGAATTAGAATAGAAAAACTTGCGTCGATAAAGTTCAGATTGGGCAATCACGCGCACAAAATCTCGAACGGTAATTTGACCTTGAAGCAACAGGGATTCTGCACTGGTCAACCGTTCACTTTGCAGCAAATGGTCATTGCCTAAAACTTGGCGATAAACTGCGTGAATCACAGCGTTCACATCTGCCTCTGCTCTTACAGGGCGAAGTTCAAAAATTGGCGTATCTGAAATTCCGAGTCGGCTGGCCTCTGCTGATACCACCATAATGATTACTCCTGATGCTGATATAAAAAACTGATTTCTACAAAGCTTTTTAGAAAAGCCATTTGCGTCACTTGTTAGAGAGACAATGCCAGAGCTGGGCGATCAGTATTGTCCCTATGTTTAAGCAATGACAAGGCTTAATGGAATCATTGAAGCAACAATTCCAAACTTGTGGCGCAAATGGCTGTATGATCTGCGACTTAGCGATCGATAGAACGATCGTTAGCTGAGCGAATTGATCACATAGTCAATATAAGAATTGACTTCAACAGCCGGATCACCCGACAAACCATGATTAGCTTTAACATACTTGAGCGCTTCAATGTACCAGCTCGGAGACAGTTCAAACGAGCGGTTGATTTCAGCCAAGCCAGAGATCAGATAATCATCGATCGGACCAGTGCCACCTGCAACCAATGCATAGGTAACGATTCGCAGGTAGTAGCCAATGTCGCGTACACACTTCGATTTGCCACGCTGATCAAAGGCATAGTTTGGTCCTTGCAGCTGAGTCGTGTAGGGGAATTTTTGGTAGACTGCATTTGCAGCACCTTCAGCCAGACTCGACGCTTTTTGAGACAATGCTTTGGCTGCTTCTAAGCTTGCCGTAGCTTGCCGGAACCGACCAAATGCGACCTGATACTCTGCGCTGCCCAGAAAGCGGCCTTGGGAATCAGCAGCTGCGATGGCTTCAGTCAGCGGTGTCTTCGACATAGATTCAATATCTCCAAAATGTTTACAATGTCTTGTTTCAAAGTAGATCTGTTACAGGGTCAGCAATGAGACTGCTGTTCCTGCCTTAGCCAACAGCTGAAGCTGCCCGATCGAAGTAGGCCGCCACTTCAGCAATCAAGGAGCTGCAATCACCACGTGTAACACCATTCGGATCATTGGCGATCGCAATGGAGGCTTCCTTCAGCTTTTGAATGCCCACTGCCACAGAAGCACCGGGAGTTCCCAAAGCGAGGTAAGTTTCACGCAGACCGTTGAGCGCGCGATCCTCTAATACACTGGCGTCTCCAGCAAAAATAGCGTAGGTGACATAGCGCAAGATAATTTCTAGATCTCGCAAGCAGGCAGCAGCACGACGGCTGGTATAAGCATTACCACCAGGAGCAATCAACTGGGGCTGTTCAGCGAACAGATCACGAGCTGCACTTGCAACGATCGAAGAAGCATTGCTGGTGATGCGGTTGACAACGTCAATTCGCTTGTTGCCGTCTCTAACGAGACCAAGCAAAGCATCCAATTGGGAATCAGTCAGATACTCACCACGTGTGTCAGCTTGAGCGACAACCTTAGTAAAGGCATCTAATACCATAGTTGCAATCTCCTAAAGATTGGTAATTTTGGAAATGATGGGTTTCAAACTGGATTGAGAAAATATGCTCATCACGGTTGTAATTAAAAGTGAATTGCGCAGTAAAAATAGGGCCGACGTTGCGTCAAACCGATATTTTTATTGCCGAAACCTTACCTATTCAAGATTTCGTAGATTCTCAAAATCCAAGAATGTTGTATTGGTTGATAGGACTAACAAAGGTTTGACAAACCAAAAGTTTGCAAACAACAGTTTGAATCAATCCTGTTTCGTATAATAAACCTCTACGTGGTGCTTTTATACAATTCAGATCAGCGATTTTTATTAAAAAATGTTTCGCACGTCGATTTCAAAAAATAGAATTAGACTCATTCTTTTATTAAAATAAAACTAGTTTTTTGGGATAAAGATTGACGAGTTTTGAAGGTTTTTATTTCAAGAGTTGCAGCAATAAAACAATATTTGATCTGCCAAAAAGCTTGTAATGAAGGCACTTTGAGATCAATCGGCAATAGTACCGTCTGTCAAATCTTGTTTTCAAGGCAAACCTATTTAGTTAAAAACACTACAAAAGATTTATTAGATTCCCTTTATAGCTTTTTAACTTATAGATTTCATTTATGGAAATATTGTAGTTTGAATCACAAATTTATTGCTTGATTTTCCTGAGAAATAGCAACTCAGATCACAATTGTGATCCAAACCACTATTTTTTACATCCATATATCTTGTCTGCAAAATTCAATTGTTTGAACAATTTTGGGGTGCAGCGTTAGTTATCCCTCGCACTTTTCTGGGTGCTGCATGGTGCCCTGGCTGGCAAGGTGCTACTTTAACTGAAGCAAGCAAATTTTTGCCCCAAGTGACTTTGGCAAAATCAAGGATACTTGAAGTGTTGTTGAGCCTATCAGACAAGGCACATTGCAGAAGTACCCTCCCTTGCTGGATTCACTGCGATCGCTCTTGAAACGTATGCAAGCTCTAAAATTCAATCTGGTTGCCCTTCAATCTCGTAACTATCGCCTGTTTTTTCTAGGGCAAAGCCTGTCGATGACAGGAACCTTTATGACTCAGATCGCTACGCTCTGGTTGATCTATGAATTAACCCAATCTGCTTTGCTACTTGGCTTGGCAGGATTCCTCAGTCAATTGCCTACTTTTTTACTTGCACCCTTTGGTGGTGTTTTTGCCGATCGCTGGAACCGACATCGTTTATTAATTGGCATTCAAGCCATTGGCTGCATTTTGTCCGTCACACTCAGCATATTGACGTTGACCGATCGCCTCGGAATCGGGTCTTTGTTGGTTCTGAGTACGTTGGCGGGCGTTTTGAAAGGATTTGATGTGCCCGTGCGACAAGCATTTGTGATCGAAATGATCGAACGACGCGAGGATTTGACGAATGCGATCGCGCTGAACGCTTCCCTGGTGAATGGTGCAAAATTAATCGGACCGGCAACTGGCGGAGTTTTAATTGCAACCCTGGGAGCCAGTAGCTGTTTTTTAATCGATTCTGGCAGCTATGTGATTGTCATGATGGCCTTACTAATGATGCGGGTTCGGCCAAAACCGATCGAACGGCAATCTGCGAATGTCTGGCAACGCTTAAAAGAAGGATTGCAATATACCTACAATTTTTTACCCGTGCGTCACATCTTGATGCTCTTATCGTTGGTCAGCGTCATGGGCCTATCCTATCTCAACCTGCTGCCTATCTTTGCCGTCGAAACGCTCAAGGGTGGCTCTGAAACCTTGGGGTTTCTCTCAGCGGCTTCTGGAATTGGCGCTTTTATCGCGGCTGTTTATCTCAGCTTTCGCTCCAGCGTTGTGGGATTAGGAAAGCTAATTGCAGTTTGTCCCGCTGTTTTAGGGGTGAGCTTGATTGCGTTTTCCCTATCCCACGTCTTCTGGTTTTCGCTGTTAATGATGGCGGTCGCAGGATTTAGCAGCATTCTGCAAGCCGCCTCCAGCAATACGATCATTCAAACGATCGTGGATGACAACAAACGCGGTAGAGTCATGAGTTTTTATGCCATGTCCTTTATGGGGATGCTGCCCTTTGGCAATCTGATTACGGGTAGCCTTGCGCATCAGATCGGCGCACACCATACGCTGATTGTGGGTGGGATTTGTTGCATCTTTGGTTCGGTGCTATTTACCCGGCAACTGCCGCGATTTTGTCAGATTGTGCGCCCCATTTATCATCAGATTGGTGTGGTCCACGAAATTTAGGACGAGATCACGTGATCGAGAATTTTGAAGGGGTGGATCGCTTCGTAAGCCCTTGCCGCTTGCAGCACTAAAACATCCCGATACTTTGCCCCAACAATTTGCAGTCCTACCGGTAGACCTTCCTGGGTGAATCCGACTGGAACGGATGCGGCGGGTTGCTGCGTTAAGTTAAAGGGATAGGTAAATGGTGTCCAATTGAGTCCGGGCGGATAAAGGTCATTGTTGGGTGAAACCTGTCCGACTGGAAAGGCAGTAATCGGTAACGTTGGTGTCAGCAGCAGATCATAGGTTTGGTGGAATAGGTTCGTTTTCCGCCCTAGGGCTTCTCTGGCATCTAGTGCCGCTTGATATTCCGCCAGCGTAATCCGATCGCCCGCTTCCGCACTGGCTCGCAGTCCCGGCTCTACAACTGCTAACTGTTCAGGTGTGAACGATCGCAAGAGTTTGGCGGCTCCAGTAATCCAATGGGTTTGAAAGATGGGAAAGGGATCCTCAAAGCCGGGATCAACTTCTTCGACGATCGCGCCCAATTCCTCAAACTTCTTCACAGCAGCCTTCACTAAAGCGGCCACTTCTGGATCAACCCTGGCATATCCCAGATTAGGACTGTAGGCGATCCGTAACCCCGTCACATTCGCCTTCTCTAACTGCAAGCGATAATCGATCGGATCATCGGGTAAGGCATACCAATCGCGCGAGTCGGGATGGGCGATCGCATTTAGCAAAATGGCTGCATCTGCAACTGTGCGAGTCGTAGCACCAATGTGAAACAGCGTCGTCGTATGGGCAGAAGGATAGCCTGCTGCACGGCCAAAGGTCGGTTTGAAGCCGAACACCCCTGTAAAAGCGGCTGGCAGACGAGTGGAGCCACCGCCATCCGTGCTGATGTGCAGCGTTCCTAATCCCAATGCAGCGGCCACGGCTGCCCCCCCGCTACTGCCGCCTGGTGTGCGATCGAGATTCCAGGGATTGCGAGTAATACCAGTCAGGGGAGAATCCGTAACGCCTTTCCAGCCAAATTCTGAGGTGGTGGTTTTGCCGAGAAGAATTGCTCCTCGCGATCGCAACTGAGCCACCGCTGGCGCATCTTCGTCCCAGGGCTGATCGGGTGAAATCGCCTTGCTGCCTCGACGCGTCGGCCATCCTTTTGTCCACAACAAATCTTTGACGGTCGCAGGAATGCCATCCACCTCGCTCAGCGGTTCCCCCTTTTGCCAGCGGACCTCTGAAGCCTTGGCCTCTGCTAACGCTTGCTCGGCATCCACCAGCACAAAGGCATTCACTAACGGCTCGTTCTCAGTAATCCGATCGATCGCGGTTTGAACCACATCAACTGGAGAAAGCGTTCGCTGGTGAAAATGGTGCTGGAGATCGACTGCTGACAGCCTGGAAATATCAGTTGCTTGAGATGAAATAGACATTCGGAATCTTGCTTGAAATTAAGGTGACTCTGAAATATGCAAAACGGCTTTGCCCAAGAACCGTCGATCGAATAATTGCTGAGCGATATCAGCAACCTGCGTCCAGGGGGCTTCAACCGAAATGTGAGGATTGAGTTGATTGGTCGCAACGAACTTCAGCAAACGCTGTAAACCAACCGATGCGGATTCTCGTTTTAATTCATGGAACAAAATCAGCGCATACAAACTGGCTCCGCTGCTGATTCCATAAAATCGCTGGGCGTTGAATGTCACCTCATTGCCGCCAGAAGTCCCGAACAACACAACCGTTCCATCGGGTGCGATCGATCCCAAGGCCGCAGATAAGGTTTTGCCACCCACCGATTCGATCACCAGATCGTAAGGCGCAAATTCGCTTTCCAACGGCAAGTCATCACCCACGACAACGGCCTGCGCCCCTGCCTCTTTCACCAAAGCTGCCTGATCCGGCTGACGAATATGAGCGATCACATTGGCACCGGACAAGCGCGCTAACTGAATCGCAAAATTGCCGACACCGCCCGAAGCTCCCGTCACCAGCACGGATTTTCCCAAAAGCAAGCCACCCTGCTTCAGCGCATGATAGGCCGTTAATCCGGCAACCGGTAAAGTAGACGCCTGCGCGAATGAAACTGCATCCGGTAATGGGGCGATCGAATGCGTCGGGACAGCCACCAATTCTGCCCATGCGCCCGATCGGACAAAGCCAACCACGCGGGTTCCTACAGGCGGACCAGAACCATCTGCTGCCGCAGTTTCAATAATTCCTGCTAAGTCCCAACCAGGTTGCCAGCCTGCTTCTGCGCTGAGCGATCGGCGAATTTCACCGCGATTTAGAGAAACGGCTGCGACTCTGATTAACGCTTCATCAGATGCAGGAGTGGGTGAATTCACTTCTTTGAGCACCCAACGTTCAGCAGTATTAGGTTCAACCACAACAGCACGAATTTTGCCCATAATCATCTCCTGATGCAAAGTTTATAAATAGAAAGGATGACGGAAGCCAATCCATTCTAGAAAATTAGGGATGATGGATTCAATAAATTGTGGGGTGGGTGTCCTCACCCGCCCGGACGGGAAAGATGCCCATCCCACAAGAAATACACTTGATTTAATTCCTATTCCTAAGCGGGAGTTCCAACCGCAGCAGGAGTAGATGCTGCCTGCAAAAACTGATTCTGAGGACGCGACAAGCCCAAATTTTCCCGTAATGTTCGCCCTTCATATTCGGTGCGGAACAACCCACGCCGCTGCAATTCGGGAATCACCAGATCGACGAACTCCTCTAATCCACCAGGCAAGAAAGGCGGCATGATATTGAAGCCATCGGCAGCATCGTTCAAGAACCACTCTTCAAGCTGATCGGCAATTTGAGTTGGCGTTCCTAAAATTTGGCGATGGCCTCTTGCTCCAGCGATCGACAAATAGAGTTGACGAATCGATAAATTCTCGCGTCGAGCCAGATCGACCAAAAGCTTTTGCCGACTCTGGGCTAATTCGGTGGGTGGCAAATCGGGCAATGGATCATCGATCGAATGACCGGACAAATCGACTTCACCCAACATGCCGCGCAACAGTCCTAATCCAACTTTTGGATCGATCAATTCTTGCAGCAAATCAAACTTTTCTTGGGCTTCCTGTTCAGTGCGGCCAATCACCGGAAAAATTCCCGGCATAATTTTCAGATCATCGGGCGATCGACCATATTTTGCCAAGCGGCCTTTCAAGCTCGCATAAAATTCTTGTCCTTCTGCTAAAGTCTGCTGTGCTGTAAACACGACCTCTGCGGTTTGAGCCGCCAGATCTTGGCCATCTTCTGAGGATCCCGCTTGAATAATGACTGGATATCCCTGTAACGGTCGCGCAACATTCAACGGACCTCGCACTGAGAAGTGATCGCCCTGGTGATTGGGAATATGCAGCTTTTCTGCATCAAAATAGACACCGGACTCTTTATCTCGAATAAATGCGTCATCCTCCCAGCTATCCCAAAGTTTGGTTACGACTTCGACAAATTCTCTGGCGCGTTCATATCGCAGCCGATGTTCCGGATGCTTATCGCGATTGAAGTTGCGGGCTTCAGCTTCGGTGGCAGAAGTGACCAAATTCCACCCAGCTCGGCCGCCGCTCAAATAATCCAATGACGCAAATTTTCGAGCCAGATGAAACGGTTCGTTGTAGGTGGTGGATACGGTTGCGGCCAAGCCAATGTGTTCCGTTACAACCGATAGGGCAGACAGCAACGTCAGTGGCTCGAAATGGACCACCTGGCCCGATCGACTTAACTCTTCGGTATTTTCTCCCCGCTGTCGGACGGCAACTCCATCCGCAAAGAAAATCATGTCAAATTTGCCACGTTCTGCCGTTTGGGCCAACCGTTTGAAATGCTGAAAATCCAATCCGCCATTGGGCGGCGCACTGGGATATCTCCATGCTGCCAGGTGATGTCCAGAACTCATCAAAAATGCACCCAGTCTCAATTGTCCCTTCGTCGTCATGCAATCCTCACTCCTGACATTTCACAAAAAAGCGCAGCCTACTTTCTGTCATCCTGAATTTCTTTCGTCCTGAATTTTTGCCATCCTGAACGTCGCGCATTGGAATTCCGATCTATCAATTTAAGAAATGGCTCTATTAGATTCATGGCCAGAATCAATGCCGATCTATCAAACCACTAAAACTTTATCGGCTTACCGGATTTTATGGTAAATAGTAAATTATCATATCTTGCTGAAATAAAACAGGATGATCACAGTGGGGTTTACAAATCTTCGGTTGATTCAATTAATTGTTGTTTAGATCACAAAATTTTCTAATCTCTATCTCATTCCATCCTTTTAATATGTATCTAACCAATTCCTCAAAACCACCCAGTTCCGACAGAAATTAATCTATGACCGAGCCACGCCAACATGATCCTTTCGCAGCGCTCCGCTTTCCCAACTACCGACTATTCTTTAGCGGCTATGTGCTAGCTCATACGGGCTACCAGATGCAAAATGTGGCGATCGGCTGGGAACTGTATGAACGAACGGGCAGTGCATTGGCTTTAGGTGGGGTCGGACTCGTTCAGGTAATTCCAGTGATTTTGCTCACCCTGCCTGCCGGACACCTGGCCGATCGCCTCAACCGCAAGCACATTGTGTTATGGACGCAACTCATGTTGGCCCTCTGTTCATTGGGTCTAGCGATTTTGTCCTATACGCATGGCTCGCTGCCGATCATCTACACCTGCTTATTGCTGATTGGGGTTGCCAGAGCTTTTAATCAGCCCGCCAGCGATGCCCTATTGCCGCAACTGGTGCCCCTTTCGATCTTCAGCAATGCTGCTACCTGGAATAGTAGTGCTTTTCAGGTGGCAACGGTGTTGGGTCCGGCTGTAGGAGGCCTCTTGCTGGCTATCCAGGGACGAGCGGTGGAAGTCTATGTGTTAGATATGTTGTTTTCCCTAGCGCGTGCCCTCTTAGTGGCCCTATTGATCGTTAAACCCATTCAGGCGATTACAGAGACAACTTCTTTCAAAAGTCTGATGCGAGGGGTCCACTTTGTTTGGAAAGATCCGATCATCCTGGGATCGATCGCCCTGGATATGTTTGCTGTTTTGCTGGGCGGTGCAGTGGCGTTACTGCCGATCTTTGCCAAGGATGTGTTGCAGGTGGGACCCACTGGATTGGGCTGGTTGCGGGCCGCTCCTTCGATTGGGGCCATTTTGATGGCGGTTGCCCTGGCTTATTTGCCGCCGTTACGGCAGGCCGGTAGATTGCTGTTATGGTCAGTGGCTGGGTTTGGTGTTGCGACGATTGTATTTGGGTTATCGCGATCGTTCTGGTTGTCAATGCTGATGTTAGCCGTGAGTGGAGCACTGGACAATATTAGCGTCGTCATTCGTCATACGCTGGTGCAGGTGCGAACCCCAGACTATTTACGCGGTCGAGTTTCGGCGGTGAATAGCGTGTTTATTGGCATTTCGAATGAACTGGGAGCCTTTGAATCCGGATTGGCCGCAGCATTCTTAGGCCCGATTATTGCTGTTGTTGGCGGCGGAATTGGCACGATCGCAGTGGTGTTTCTGATCGCATTCCTGGCCCCTGATATTCGTCGTCTCGATGCCCTTCATGAGGATTTGCAGCCAACTTCCCATTAAAATCCGCTTACCTGAATCAATTATTATTCCAACCTGAGTAACAGCCCAATGACCTATCTCCAAAAAAAGAAAACTTCTGCCAAAGCGGATCAATTCAACGAGTCTGTGATTCGAGAAATGACGCGAGTTGCCTTGCAGCATCAGGCCGTGAACTTAGCGCAAGGATTCCCTGATTTTGCTTGTCCTGCGGAACTGAAGCAGGCGGCTTATGAGGCGATCGCTCAAGATGTCAACCAATATGCGATTACCTGGGGCGATCGGTTATTTCGGCAGGCGATCGCAGAGAAAGTGCAGTGGTATTTGGGAATTGCAGTCGATCCAGAGCGAGAGCTTACAGTCACCTGTGGCTCGACGGAAGCAATGGCCGCCACAATGCTGGCCTTGGTGGATCCGGGCGATGAGGTAATTGTTTTTGAGCCTTATTACGAAAATTATGGTCCCGATGCGATTCTGGCTGGGGCAATTCCTCGCTATGTGACGCTGCATCCGCCCCACTGGACCTTTGATGAAACCGAACTGCGGCAGGCCTTTAACGATCGCACCAAAGCGATTATCATCAACACGCCCCATAATCCAACCGGGAAGGTGTTCAGTCGAGAAGAATTAGAACTCATTGCAGCGCTTTGTCAGCAGTGGGATGTACTGGCATTTACGGATGAGATCTACGAGCATATTCTCTATGACGGTACTGAGCATGTGGCGCTGGCTACTTTTCCGGACATGCGCGATCGTACCGTGACCATTAACGGACTTTCAAAAACCTATAGCGTTACGGGTTGGCGAGTGGGCTACATTTTAGCTCCGTTTGAATTAACTCAAGCGATTCGCAAGGTCCATGATTTCCTGACAGTAGGAGCCGCTGCTCCATTACAACGGGCCGGAGTGGCCGCCATGCAGCTGCCGCCAACCTATTATCAGGAATTGGCTAAAACCTATCAGACGAAGCGGAATTTTATCACGCAGCTACTAGATGAGGTGGAGGTTCCCTATTTCCAACCTCAGGGAGCCTATTATGTGCTGGCCGATATTTCGCGATTTGGCTATGCCAATGACGTTGAGTTTACTTATCACTTAATCAAAGAGATTGGCGTTGCCGTTGTTCCGGGTTCGAGTTTCTTTAGTCAACCTGAATTAGGGCGATCGCTGATTCGCTTTTGCTTCAGTAAAACGCCAGAAACGCTGCAGGCCGCAAGAGAAAGACTGGTGACGCTAAATCACTAAACGGGCTATCCCCTTGCCTTTTAAATAGGGTTATGAGATACTTTTGAAGTATTCTACGGTAAATCGGGCGACAAATCGTATTTTCCGAATTGAGTGATGGATGAATGCGATCGCCCTTCTCTACAACACCGTTTGTTATAAGGATGTTTCAATGTCTACTCTCCAACTTTATTTCGCGAAAGGGTCTACCTTTTCCCAACGAACTCGTGTCGTTCTGCTAGAAAAGGGAATTGACTTTACTCCCGTTGAAGTGGATCTGCAAAATAAATCTGATGAGTTTACCCGTGTCTCTCGCTATGGCAAAGTTCCAGCCATTAGGCATGGAGATGTGGAAATCTACGAATCGGCAATCATTAATGAATATCTAGAGGAAGTTTTTCCTGAACCTCCGCTATTCCCAAAAGATCCAGCTCAAAAGGCGATCGCCCGTATTTGGATCGACTATGCCAATACTCGTCTTGCGCCTGCCTTTGCGAAACTGTTGCGCGGCAAGGATACTCAAGAACAAGAGCAAGGGCGACGAGAGTTTTTAGAGGCGCTGCTCTATCTGGAACAAGAGGGATTGGGACGGTTATCGGGCAATGGTCCCTACTGGTTAGGCGAAACGTTTAGCTTAGTGGATATCAGTCTGTATCCCTGGTTTGAGCGTTTGCCTGTGTTGGAACATTTCCGCAAATTTATCTTGCCTTCGGAAACGCCGCGTTTGCAAAAATGGTGGAACGTGGTGCGCGATCGTCCTTCAATCCGTTCGGTTGAAAATTCTACGAGCTATTATATCGATCGGTTTACGAAAATTTTGGGTGAGCCCACTACAACCGGAGCAGCCCAGAAATAGCAGATTTCAGGTCTTCTACAATTTGTGAGGGACAGAACATTCACGATCAAATTCAGGCTCAGTTGATTCAGGCAATCTACCAACGATTACCTGCGTTCAGATGGCGCAATTTTCGTCTTCTATTTAGTGGGCAACTGCTGTCCATGTCAGGTACATTCATGACGCAGCAGTTAACCATTCCCTGGTTAGCCTATGAACTGACAAATTCAGCCTGGTTACTAGGATTAGCCGGATTTCTGCAATTTTTGCCGACGTTACTGCTGATTCCGTTTTCGGGAGTGCTGTGCGATCGTTGGAGTCGTCGAGACTTGTTGATGCTGGTGCAGGTGCTGGGCATTAGCGTGTCAGCGACTCTGACGATCCTTACTTTCTTAGACGTGATCAATTTTGGATCGTTGCTAATTCTCAGCGTCCTGAACGGAATGTTGAAAGGGTTAGATATGCCGGTTCGTCATACGATTGTGACAGAAATGGTGGATGATCGGGCTGATTGGGGGAATGCGATCGCCCTTAATTCGGTGATGCTCAGTTCATCGTTGGTATTGGGTCCTGCGGTAGGCGGAATTCTGATTGCGACTGTGGGCATCAAGTATTGCTTTCTATACGATACGCTCAGCTACATTGCTGCGATCGTCACTCTCCAGGCCATGCAGCTCAAGCCCACAGTTCTACAGGTCACGAGTACCGTCAATGACACCTGGCAAAGGTTGTGGGAAGGATTTCAGTATGTACTCCGAATGCAGCCAATTCGGGCGATTTTGCTGATGCTGGCGTTGAAGGGCCTGGTTGGTATTTCCTACACGGCTATCTTGCCGATTTTCGCGGTGGATGTGTTGCAGGGAAATGCGGGTACGATGGCAATCCTGGGCACTTCTGGTCCGATCGGTTCATTGCTCGCCTGCTCCTACCTCAGTTTGCGACGGGGAATTTTGGGTTTAGAACGGCTAATTATGATGGCTCAAGCTGCGATCGGCGTTGGGCTAATCTCATTTGCCCTCTCTAAACAGGTCTGGTTATCTGTTGTGCTTTTGGTGCTTGTAGGAGGGTCCAGCATTTTGCAAATTACCAGCAGTAATACCATTATTCAAACCCTGGTGGATGACGATAAGCGAGGCCGGGTCATGAGTTTTTATGCGCTGGCAATGGTGGGAATGCTGCCCTTCGGCAATTTACTGGCAGGCAGTCTAGCCCATCTGTTAGGGGCACCTTCTGCTCTATTTGTATGTGGCAATGTTTGCATTCTAGGAGCGTTGTGGTTTTCGACGCAGCGTTCTTCGGTGACTCGTTGGATTCGACAGGGGCTCAATGTTTCCTAAAAGCATGAATTGAATCAATTGCAAGGAGAAATTATGGCAGGAAAATTAGATGGAAAAGTTGCAGTGATTACAGGCGCATCTTCAGGAATTGGCGCAGCAACTGCAATTGCGCTTGCCGCAGAAGGGGCACAGGTGGCGATCGCAGCACGTCGGAGCGATCGATTAAATGAACTGGCTCAGAAAATTGAGGCGGCTGGCGGTAAGGCATTGCCTGTGGTCGCAGACATCACCGATGAGAACCAGGTGAATGAGTTGATCCAGAAGGTTCAGGCAACGTTAGGGCGAATTGATATTCTGGTCAACAATGCAGGAATTGGCGGATTAGGAACGATCGAAGGTGGCAATCCAGCAGATTGGCGAGATCAGTTCGACCTGAATGTTCTGGGTTTGCTGTATGCAACACATGCTGTTCTACCCATCTTTAAAGCGCAGGGAGTTGGCCATGTGGTCAATCTTTCCTCTGTGGCTGGACGAACTGCAAGGGCTGGTGTTGGCGTCTATAACGCAACCAAGTGGGGCGTTAATGCGATTTCAGAGGCGCTACGTCAGGAGGTCCACAAAGACAATATTCGGGTCACAATTATTGAACCCGGTTTAGTGGCGACTGAATTTATCGACAACATCAAGGATCCGGTGGCCAAGCAAAATATTGAAGCTCGGTTTAAAGCGATCGTCCCACTTCAACCCGAAGATATTGCAGGAGCGATCGCCTATGCAGTGACACAACCGCCCCATGTCAATGTCAATGAAATCTTGATTCGACCGACACTACAGGAAAACTAGCGGAATCAATGGCTTCGATCAGGACACATGAAAGATATGCTTCTGGAATGTGTCTTGATCGGGAGCAGAAGGAATTGCCTTTTGGGACACCATAAAATCTGCGGTTTGCTTCAGCGTTCCAACAATGTCACCCGGCTGATTCGAGGTGCCCAAATTTTTGCTAGCTGTCTGTTCTGAAGCATCAAACCAGGTGACATTTCCGGCCTGCCGCAGTGCTTCCTTCGCTGGAACGCCAAGTTCCGCTGAGAGGGCTTTCCCTGCCGCATCTTCATCCTGGCGATAGGTTTTAACCGCCTGATCCAACATGCCAATATACTGTTTCACAGCAGCTGGATATTCTTGCGCAAATTTTTGAGAGACAACGGCAACGGTTAATGTTGCATGTCCTCGCTTTGCCAATTCCCCAGAAGTAGCCAGCACATTTCCGCCGCCTTGCTCGATCGTTGCCAGGACAGGCTCCCAGGTATAGGCTCCATCAATATCGCCACGCTGCCACGCTGCCAGAATATCCTGCGGTAGCATATCAAGCAACGTCAGTTCATTCTGATTAATTTTTTCGAGTTCCAACAGCGATAGCAGGGAGTAGTGAGCCGTTGAACTAAAAGTGGTCGCAATCTTTTTGCCTTTAACCTCTGCGATCGACTTGATATTATCCTTGACAACTAGTGGGTCATTTGGCATGTAGATAGCCATTTTTGGGGAACTCTGTGATGATAAAACAAAGTCTCTTGGTTTCTGACTATGACCCGCCATCAAAAACATCCCCTCCGCGATCTGAGCCTCGAAGAACGTCGAGAACTCGAACGAATTGTACGTGCCACCAGTGAGTCCGCAGACCGTGTGGCACGTGCGAAAGCTTTGCTAGCCGTTGCTGAGGGACAGAGTTATACTGCAGCAGCCCAAACCAGTGGACGACGTTCAGGGGATGCAGTCGGGCAACTGGTGGCACGATTCAACACCGACGGGTTGAGCGCACTCACTCGTCGTCATGGGGGTGGAGCGAAAACCCACTATGAGAGTGCCCAACGACAGCAGATTGTTGAGTTAGCTCAACAGCTCCCGAACTTAGAAACTGATGGTGTTTCCCAGTGGTCATTATCAACGTTGCAACGGCGGTTAAGAGCAGAAGAAGAGGGGC
>LUGL01000002.1 GCA_002796835.1 Elainella saxicola E1
CTGTTAGAGAGTCTGCTGGCTCAGGGCAAGGTTGTGCATTATTTGTGTCAAGATGAAACCCGTGTTGGACTCAAGACCCAGCAGGGCAAGGTGATTACCGCTAAAGGCATCAAGCCCAAAGTGAAAGTGCAATGGGGACGTGAGAATTTCTGGATTTATGGGGCAATTGCTCCATTGAGTGGGGATTGTTGGTTGCACGAGTATGAAAAGCTGAATGGGGCGTGTTTTCAGGCGTTTCTAGACTGGCTATCCGAGGAATTAGGGGAAGAGTGGGCGATTTTACAGTTGGATCAAGCTCCAGCCCCTATGGCATCGACGATTCGCTGGCCGGAGAACATCATTCCTTTAGTGCAACCAGCGCATTGTCCTGAGTTGAACCCGATTGAACGATTCTGGCAACTGCTCAAACAACCACTGAAGAATAAGATATTCCCATCGTTACAAGCATTACGTCAACGGGTTCAAGCGTTGTTTGACCAAGTCACAGAGGAACAAGTCATCTCGGTATCATCGTACAATTTTATTCTAGAAGCACTATTCTATGCAGCTTCAAATTAAATTGGTATAACAGTTTTTTGATCTAACAAAAGTTCTTATTAAATTCCTTTCTTACCAAGCCCTTTATCCATCCTTGAGCAGTCCCTATGGTTTCCTCTGTCTCACCTGACCTGCGAGAACAGCAACATCCAGTCATTCGGCGTTTGGCCGATCGGATTGAAAGTGAATGGCATCGTCATTTAGATTTATCTCCCTACCAGGTTCCAGATGAGTTGGGCTATGTGGAAGGCAAACTAGAAGGGGAAAAATTGCGGATTGCCAATCGCTGCTATCAGGCTCCGCAGTTTCGTAAGTTGCATTTAGAACTGGCCCGCGTTGGCAACAGTTTAGATATTTTGCACTGCGTCATGTTTCCCAACCCCGACTATGCCTTACCAATGTTTGGTACGGATCTGGTGGGAGGACGGGGTCAAATCAGCGCCGCCATTGTGGATTTATCGCCGATCAGTCCCGATCGTCAATTGCCCTCAAGCTATCAATCAGCCTTGCAAACGCTGGCGCTACCCAATTTCAGTCAGCCTCGCGATTTGCCGACCTGGGGAGACATCTTTTCAGAGTTTTGCGTTTTTATTCGTCCAGCCAACGCAGCGGAAGAAACGGCATTTATTGAACATGTGGGAATGATGCTGCGCATTCACTGTCAGCAAGCTGCTGCAACGGTGGCTACACCTGAACAGCGATCGGAAATTTTGTTAGGACAACGGCGTTACTGCACGCAACAGCAGCAAAATGATAAAACTCGCCGGGTGCTCGAAAAAGCCTTTGGCACCGAATGGACCGATCACTATATGTCCACCCTATTGTTCGATTTTGTGTGATTTGATTTTGCTGGATCTGAGGGTTGGATCAAACAAGTTGGATCGCGATCGAATCAGACTCAATTTTCTGCGCAGCCTATGTTGATTAACGCCAGTGTTTATTTACCATTTCCGCGTTCCTTGGTCTATGCCACCTATCGGGACAATCTGCTGGATTTGGTTGGGCAAATGCACAATGTCAAAAGCGTCAAGCTGAAGTCCCGCCAAGAACAAGGCGCTGTTGTGCAGCAAACCTATGTGTGGCATGGAAAAAGTGACATTCCCGGCATGATGCAGGCCTTTATTAGCCAGGATCTCCTGACCTGGGATGATTTTGCCACCTGGAAAAACGATGAATTTGTGACAGATTGGCGGATTCAACCCCATGCATTTAGTGAAGCGATCGTCTGGACCGGACAGGATCGGTATTTGGAATCGGGGAATGGCACGAAAATTGAAAGCAAAGGGGAGTTACGCATCGATCCTCATCGGCTACAAGGCGTCCCCAGTTTCTTTAGTGGTCAAGTCAGCCACATAGCAGAAGAGGTGTTGGCGAAACAGGCAGAACCGAATTTTCTGGAGATGAGCCGCTGTGTCAAAGCTTATTTAGAGAAAACACAAGGCTCGCGACCTTGATCACTATCGATCTTAATCACTATCGATCGCTGACAAACAAACTCAACCGCAGAGAGATGGTATTGTGATTTGCATTCCACCCTCTTTTTCGGTTAAGGAGTGTCCATGTCTAACGTTGAGATCCCTGAAATTACTGAAAAATTACTTGCTGCCAAGCAAACTAAGGGATTGAGCTTTGCTGATTTAGAGAAAATTCTAGAACGAGATGAAGTCTGGATCGCTTCCCTGTTTTACCGACAAGCAGCCGCCTCGGTTGATGAGGCCAGCAAATTGCTGCATGCTCTCGATCTGCCACAGGATCTCATTCCTGAATTAACGGCCTACCCGACAAAGGGATTAGGACCGATCGTGCCAACCGATCCGCTCATCTATCGTTTCTATGAAATCATGCAGGTATATGGCATGCCCATGAAAGACATCATTCAGGAAAAGTTTGGGGATGGCATCATGAGCGCAATTGATTTCACGCTGGATATTGAAAAAATAGAAGATCCCAAGGGCGATCGCGTGAAAGTAATCATGAACGGTAAGTTCTTGCCCTATAAAAAGTGGTAGTTGACCAGAACATGGGAGTGCATGAATTGTGCTCCCTCTTCTGAGTTGATTAATACTACTATATAATAATATAATAAATCAGGTAAATCCTAAAATAACTAGACTCCATCCTGTGCTATATGACCCTACCTCCTTCCGCGCTCGCTCAAGTTGCTGATTACTTCAAAGTGCTGTCTGAACTGAGTCGATTGCAAGTGTTATGTTCTTTGCGATCGGGCTGTAAGAATGTGACTGAAATCATTGAAGAGACGGGATTAGGGCAGGCCAACGTTTCCAAGCATCTCAAAATTCTGGCTCAGGCAGGAATTGTGTCTCGCACCCCGCAGGGAGTAAGCGTTTATTACGAAATCGCAGAGCCGTTTATTTTCGAACTATGTGAGCTAGTGGGCGATCGTCTCTCCACCCGTTTAGAAGCCCAATCCCAGCAGCTTCGGCAGCTCGAAGGATTGCGCCGATAGGATTCTGCGTTTCTCACCTTTCGCAGTATGATTGGAAATTGCATATTTCGTAACTTCTGCCATGCCAGCCACCGCTTCTCTGCTTCGCCATGATTGGACTACCGTCGAGATTCTGGCACTGTTGCAGCAACCGCTTCTGGATCTGGTCTATCAGGCCCAGACAGTTCATCGTCAATATAATCCGGGAAATGCCATCCAGTTGGCCACCTTGCTGAGCGTTAAAACCGGCGGCTGTGCGGAAAATTGTGCTTATTGTCCCCAGTCGGCCCATTATCAAACTAGCATTAAGCCAGAGCCGACGATGACTGTAGCGGAAGTGATGGCAACCGCTCAACGGGCCAAAGAAGTGGGAGCCACCCGGTTTTGCATGGGATGGGCTTGGCGGGAAATTCGGGATGGCAAAGCCTTTGATGACATGCTGGACATGGTGCGGGGCGTTCGATCGATCGGTCTAGAAGCCTGTGTGACGGCAGGGATGCTGACAGACACTCAGGCAGAACGATTGGCAGCCGCAGGATTATCGGCCTATAACCATAATTTAGATACCAGCCCCGAATATTACGATCAGATTATTACCACGCGCACCTATGGCGATCGACTGCGGACTTTAGATTGTGTGCGGCAGGCAGGCATCACGCTTTGCTGTGGTGGCATTGTCGGCATGGGTGAATCCTTGCAGGATCGAGCCAGAATGCTGGAAATTTTGGCAACGATGCAGCCCCACCCGGAAAGTGTGCCGATTAACGCGTTGACTGCCGTAGAAGGTACGCCTTTGCAGGAACAGCAGCCGATCGATCCACTGGAACTTGTACGCATGTGTGCCACTGCTCGGATTCTCATGCCTAAAGCGCGAATTCGCCTCAGTGCAGGCCGCAGCAATCTCAGCCGGGAAGCGCAAGTGCTCTGTTTTATGGCAGGCGTCAATTCGATTTTCTATGGCGAGAAACTGCTGACCACCGGAAATCCCGATCGAGATGCCGATCGTCAGCTCTTAGAAGACATTGGTGCAACTGCTCTCCAACCCTTCGCCGAATGAGCCTGACTTGTCACCTAACGCATTAAGGGACTAGTATGGCGATGGATTAAAAACCAATTACTGCCATCATACTCAAAAATATTTGTCACCATTCCCTGAGTTTCCATTCGCCGTTCCGGCACGACTTGCACCAAATTCTCAACCAAAACCATAAAAGCAAGGTTGCCCCGCACTTCGGTCGAAATCACATCTGCCGCAACTTCTAACTGTCGAGTATTCCGAAAGATCTGATCCCAAGAAAATCGAATCTGATCCCAACCCCGCAGGGCAGCTCGTCCGGGATGAATGCAGGTCACATTCGGCTCCTTCGACCAGATGGGGGCCATCGCTTCTAGATCCATGCGTTCAAACGCTTGATAAAAGGCTTGATTGGTTGCAATGACATCTTGTGCCGTAGACATTTTATGATTCTCAATTGGGTTGACAGGTTGTTCGATGAATTGAGATAGACTCACCCAGAGTAATCTGCGGTTTAGATTGTAGCGTCTCCCTGTCGATCCGAACTGTTTTATTTTGTTGATGAGTCGCCTGTGATGTAAGTGCTGGAATGCAGCAGCCTTAATGGCCAAAATGCGGATTGAACCTACCGATCGTCCCAGAGTCAAGGCAGAATACTTACGGTTATTAGCCACATTAAAGCTAGATCCAGCCCGGACTCGCCTCATCTCAGGCTTTGTGGATACTTATCTAAACTTGAGTCAGACAGAAGTAGAGGTGTTTCAAGAAGAGATTGGTAGACTGGAGGAAACAGAGCAGGAGGGCGTGATGGAGATTGTCACTAGTTGGATGCAACAAGGTATTGAGCAAGGTATTGAGCAAGGTATTGAACAGGGTGCTCAACAAGAAGCTCGTTCGCTCGTTCTGCGGCAATTGGTTCGCAAAGTAGGAGTGATACCGGAAGCAACTCAAACCCAAATTGATGAATTGTCGCTTAACTCAGATCTTGCACCTCTTGCAATAACCCGCTCGCAGATAAATCGCGAGCTAATGGATTAACCCCACTAAAGTGGGCTGAAAGGCTTGCTTAGTCTGCTTTAGCAGAGTTTTGCTATTAGTCCGCAGTTTACTTGCGGACGGGACATGAGGTCAACAGTTAGAACAGGTGCAAGATCTGAGTTAAGCAACTGGAATTGCTGAGTGAAGCACTGCTCGATTTTGTCAACCTTTCAGACTTGCAGACTTGGTTAACTCAGACACTCAAGTGATCCTAGAGAAACATCTGTAGGGCGTTTTTAACTTCATTTTGCCTCCATCCAATTCTTACCGGCTCTGACTTCCACCACAAGCGGCACCGTCAAATCGACTGCTGATTCCATGGTTGATTTAATTTGGGGCTGCAACGCTTCCCACTCCTCTGGATGGACTTCAAACACGAGTTCATCATGAACCTGCAGCAACAAATGGGCCCGTCGATCGCGCAAAATTTCCTGAAGCCGCACCATGGCAATTTTAATAATATCGGCGCTCGATCCTTGAATTGGAGCATTGGCTGCCGCTCGCAACAACTGAGCATCATATTGATCGCGCAATTTAATTTTGCTGAGATCGATCGCGCCAGGTTCCAGACCCCGCAGCTTTTTCAAGCTATCGCTACCAAAATTGAAATAGCGACGACGTCCTTTAATCGTTGTGACATATCCACGCGCTAAGGCTTCCTGCTGCATTTGCTGCAAATAGGCAAACACTTGGGCATATTTTTGGTTGAATCGTTCAATAAACACTTTCGCGTCTGCCGTCTTAAAGCCAGATTCACGGGCGAACCGTTGCGCCCCCATGCCATAAATCACGCCAAAATTAATCACCTTGGCAAGGCGGCGTTCTTCAGGAGTAATCTCTTCTTTCTCAAACAGCAATTTTGCGGTGAGTGAGTGAATATCCTGGTTACTCTGATAAGTTTCTAGCAGCACTGGCTCTTGACTTAAATGAGCTAGAATCCGCAGCTCAATTTGCGAGTAGTCAGCAGCAACCATGAGCCAACCGGGTTCCGGAATAAAAGCGGCTCGAATTTGGCGGCTGAATGCTGTACGAATCGGGATATTCTGCAGGTTAGGGTTTGAAGAGGATAAGCGTCCCGTTGAAGTAATCGCCTGATTAAAATCTGTGTGAACTCGTCCTGTCTTCTGATGGACCAGTTCGGGCAACGCATCAACATAAGTAGATTTTAATTTTGCCAATGTGCGATATTCAACGATTGCATCCACAACCGGATGATCGCCCTGTAATTTCTCTAACGTTGCGGCATCCGTGGAATAGCCTGTTTTGATTTTGCGTGACTTTTTGCGATCGAGTCCTAGTTTATTAAACAGCAATTCACTCAACTGTTTCGGAGAACCCAAACTAAACGTTTCTCCCGCAGCCTCATAGGCTCGCTGCTCGATGCTAGCCAGATCTTGCTCCAGTTTTTTCGAGAATTGATGCAGATAATCCTGGTCGATGCGGATGCCGTGATTTTCCATCTCAGCTAACACGGGTTCAAGCGGCTGCTCAATCTCCAGCAAGAGCTGATACAGATCGGAATATTGCGATAATTCTGCCTGTAATTTCTCAACCAACTGTTTCGCAATATAAGCATCCATGCCGCAGTAGCGAGCGACAGGTTCCACGGCCAAATCCGCAATGTTTTTGCCTTTTGGCACCAGATCGCTATAGCTTTGAGACAGCAAATCCAAATATCGTAATCCTAGATCGCTCAGATTATGGCTTGCTTCTGGATTCAGCACATAGCTGGCCAGCATCGTATCAAACACCACGCCCTGTAACGGGATGCCCTGATGCCGCAACACTAGCCGATCGTACTTGGCATTTTGCAGCACTTTTGGATAGGTCTCGCTTTCCAGAATGGGACGCAGAGCTTCCAGAACTAGTGTTTTATCGAGATTGCCGTCCGATCGATGTCCGGTGGGAATATAGGCCACATCTGACAAACCCGCTCCCCAACAGCAGCCAATCCCAACCAGGTCTGCATCAATCGGATCGAGCGAGGTAGTTTCCGTATCCCAGGCCACGGGATTCGCAACATCGATGTAGGTCAGCAGCCGATCGACCAAAGCCTGCAACTTATCCGGACTGTCGATCACTTGAGGCTGAATCGGCGCTTCTGTCATGCGCTGGCTGTTTTCAGTTTCTTCGGCGCTAAAGAACCAGGTATCCCCTTCTGAATCAGCTTGTTTCGCCGCAGGTTTGGACTGAGTTGGAGTCACCTCGGTCAACACTTCACCGCCGAGCGTCTGCTGGAGCTGATTAATCTTGTTGAGGAACGATCGAAATTCCAGCTTTTCCAGCAAAGGCGTTAGTTGGGTATGGTCAAAGCCTTTGAGCTTGCAGTCTTCCAGATCAATGCTCAATGGCACGTCCAGGTGAATTTGGGCCATATATTGCGATCGACAAGCATCCTCATGCCCCGATTCCAATTTCTGCCGCACTGCCCCTTTGATCTCACCAAGAGAGGCATAGACTTTTTCTAAAGAGCCGTAGGTCGTGAGCAGATTCACCGCCGTCTTTTCACCAATGCCCCGCACGCCTGGAATATTATCCGACGCATCACCGCACAGCGCTTTATAGTCCACGACCTGAGAGGGCAGCACGCCCAGCTTATCCTTCACCTGCTCAATCCCGAATTCTTTGGGCGGCGGTGTGCCTTTGCCGAATGTAGTACTGAGATATAAGACAGTCGTTTGCTCATTCGCATCAATTAGCTGAAATAAATCGCGATCGCCCGACAGAATTTTGATCCGCCAGCCTGCGTTAGTCGCCCGTCGCGACAGCGTGCCAATAATGTCATCCGCCTCATATCCCGGCACCGTCAGCACTGGAACACTGAGGGCAACCAGCAATTCCTGCAGGTTCTGGATATCGGGAATGAAGTCTTCAGGGGTTTCGGGCCGTCCAGCCTTGTAAGTTTCATCGGCCTCATGGCGAAAGGTTGGCTCACCCAAATCAAAGGCGATCGCCACATATTCTGGCTTTTCTGCTTCGATCGCCTCTAGCAGTGCTTTTAGAAACCCATAGGAGACGCTGGTCGGGATGCCCGTCGAAGTGCGAAGGCCACCGTCTCGTCCCTTGGCGTAGGCAAAATAGGAGCGAAAGGCGAGGGAATGCCCATCGATCAGCAGCAATTTGGGTTGGGTTTCAGGCAGGGACATAGGCGCAGTCCAAACAGATGACAGGATTGGGTCGAGCGGACATTTGTTCTGCTTATGGTATAGCGAGAAATGCCGGGACTCAACAACCGACAGCCATAGTAGCGCGTCCTTGACCGATCGCGTTTTATCGAGGGCAGATGATGGCTGGAAATTCAGGCCGAAAATTCAGGAACGGCGTGGAGTCAGGTAGCGATCCGCAAAAGATTGGAGTGCTTGTCGATGGCGATCGCCCGCAACCCAGGTGAAGTCGTCATGGCCGGCCCCCTCGATCCAGAGAGACATTTTAGATTCCGGGGCCGCTTGAAACAGCGTCTGACTATGCTGAATCGGAATGGTTCGATCGGCCTGACCATGCATCACAAGCACCGGGGAGTGAATCGCTTTCAGTTTGTCGAGGTTCGAGAACTTATCAAAGGGCAAAAGCGGAAACGGCACAACGACTCGGAAAGCGGAGGTAAAGGTACTTTCTAAAACCAGACCAGCTACAGGATATCGCTTTGCCAATTCAGTGGCCGATCCACCCCCGACCGATCGACCATAGACGATGATTTTATCAGGAGATATTTTGAGCTGTTGAGTCAGGTATTGATAGGCAGCATCCGCATCTTGATACGCATGACGTTCACTGGGTTGACCACTGCTGGTTCCATAACCGCGATAGTCATACGCAAAAACACTAAATCCCCAACTCTGCAAGCGGTCCAGCATTAGACGAATATCACCCAGATCTTCTGCATTACCATGAATGTAAAGCAGGGTATAGGTGGCCTGAGCATTGGGTAAATAGATGGCCGAAATTTTCTCAGTCTGGCTGACAGGTATTTTAAGGATATCCTGCGTATCTTGATAGCTGGGAGGCTGGGGCAGAAAAATCATGCTGTCTGCCCGAAAGTAGACATAGACCGCAAAAAAAGCGTAGATAAACAGCAGCGATCGTACTAGTCTTTTCCAACTCAATTCACCGATCAGCAGTTTTCTGAGTGGCACATGACGCATAAACATACACTACGAGCTTCAGCCATTTATAGTACCCACTATCGTTGTTGGGTAAGATAACCATAGATATCGATGATGCTCGATTTTTGAATCGATCGGACGACGGTGGATGAAGTCGCTCAGTGTTGATCTCCTGACGCTCATCAATACGGCTGTTTTGATTATTGCTTTAGCGATCGCCCTTATCCACAGTTTTTGGGTATTGAAACGGCTCTGAATATTTGGTCAGAGAAAAGTTAATCTAGCTCGCGTCTTCCTTCTAAAGCACGGGCTAATGTCACCTCATCTGCATATTCCAAATCCCCCCCCATTGGTAATCCAAAGGCAATCCGAGTCACCTTGGTGAATGGCTTGAGCAATTGACCAATGTATAGCGTCGTTGTTTCTCCTTCAACGCTAGGATTAATCGCCAGGATTACTTCTTTTATATCTTGTTTGCTGACGCGACGCACAAGCTGTGTGATGTAGAGCTGATCGGGACCAATCCCGTCCATTGGCGAAATCAATCCACCCAGCACATGGTATTTGCCTTTATACTCACGAGTTCGTTCTAGGGCGATCACATCTCTAGAATCGGAAACGACACAAATCACATGCTGTTCTCGGTTCGTATCTCGACAAATTTCACAAACGGGTTCTGCAGACAGGTGAAAACAAACCGAACAAAGGCCGACTTGCTGCTTGGCTTCTAGAAGCGCTTGTGCTAAAGCCTGGACCTCTGCTTCAGGTCGTTTGAGAATATGAAGTGCCAAACGTTGAGCGGTCTTAGGACCGACTCCGGGTAGGCGTTGCAGTTGCTCGATCAGACGAGCCAAGGGACGTGTGTAAACCGTTGGAGTGCCTCCATGCTTGCAATAAAAAGAACCGAGTCGAAAACCGCTGAGATCTCTTCGATCGTAGCAATTTTACTGAATCTCAGCCGGATTGCGCGATCAATTCCTTAACGCACTGAATCGCTTCTTCACACCATTCCACCCACTCGGTTTCATAGCGAATGCCGCGCCGCAACGTTAAGTGATGCAGCCGATCGGCAGGAGTGGGATTTTCAGGCTGGGGAAAAACCTCCGTTTCAAAATGCTTGAGCCGATCGAGATTGGTTTGGTGAAGCTGATGCCGTCGCTGCAATTCCGCGAGTAGAGGTTCCAAGGGCGCTAATCCACCCGTTTTCAGCTTAATCATCAACGGTTCACGAATGGGGGTTGGATCGCTCGGCAAGACCGCCCAGATCGCAAGCTGCTGTTTCCCTGTTTCAGTAATGCTGTAAACGATTTTGTTGGGTCGGCCTGTTTGGGCAATTGTCTCTGGACTGATCCAGCCCTTCTTTTCCAATTCCCGCAGTTCTTTATAAACCTGCTGATGGGACGCCGACCAGTAACAGCTAATGTACTCATCAAAGCGCTTGACGAGGTCATATCCACTACAGGGACCCGCCATTGCCAGTGATGCCAAGATTGCTTGCGAAAGAGCCATAGCAAAAAATTGTTTGACTATTCAAATTGTTGCATATAAGATCGATTGCAAAGAGTTTTATAAGCAAAAATTTGCATAATAGTTATTTTGCATACCGTTACTTTGTATAGTGGTTGACCGATCGGGCAAACTCGCCCCTGTCGAAAAACCGTTTGGATCCTTAAGCCTCCCTGATCCACTAGAGAACTTCGCTCAACTCGCTTCCACCAGAAGGACATTGCCATGCAAGGAACGAATGATTTGAATTGGACCGATCGCTTTTGGCCGAAATCGCCGAGTCAACGGATTTTGATCGCGTTATTAGGCGGTTCATTGCTGACTTTTGCCACCTTACAAACGGTGCTGCAACGGCCTGCTCCGGTGGCCAGTGTGACTGCCATTAGTCCTCAACCTCAGTCAGTCGTGGCCTTGGGACGGTTAGAACCACGAGATGAAATGATTCGGCTGGCACCCACAACATCAGGTAGCCGATTAGCCAAACTGTTGGTGCGGCAAGGCGATCGCGTTAAAACGGGTCAGGTGATTGCATGGCTCGATTCGCACGATCGGCTCCAGGCAGCCCTAGAGCAAGCCAAACGTCAGGTAGAAGTGGCGCAAACCAAATTGGCGCAGGTGAAAGCAGGCGCAAAACAGGGAGAAATTAACGCTCAGAAAGCCTCGATCGATCGCACTGCCGCCCAGTTGCGGGAAGATGTGCAGGCAAAAACGGCGACCGTGGCACGACTCGAAGCGGAATTGGCCAATGCTCAAACGGAATATCAGCGCTATGAAACGTTGTACCAGTCCGGAGCCATTTCTGCCTCTCTGCTCGATAGTAAACAACTCACCCTGGATGCCACGTTGCAGCAACTCAATGAAGCCAAAGCGAATCGGGATCAGGCCAATGCCACCCTGACTGCTCAGTTGAATGAAGCGAAAGCGACGCTCGATCGGATTGCCGAGGTGCGTCCGGTCGATGTAGCGGCTGCCCAGGCGGAAGTCAATAGCGCGATGGCTGCTGTGCAACAAGCCCAGGCAGAACTGGAGCTGGCCTATGTCCGATCGCCTCGGGATGGACAAATCCTCAAGGTGCATACCTGGGCCGGGGAACTGGTTGGGGCAGAGGGCATTGCTGACTTGGGACAGACCAGCCAAATGGATGTGGTGGCAGAGGTATATGAATCAGATATTCAAAAGATACGAGTCGGTCAAACTGTTGAGATAACGAGCGCAGCATTGAATCGACCGATCGCAGGAACAGTTAAAGAAATTGGTTTGCAGGTGCTCAAAAAAGGACTCCGCGATACCGATCCCACAGCCGATACTGACGCTCGCATTGTGGAAGTGAAAATTGCGCTCGATGCTGCCAGCACTCAACAAGCCGGTCATCTGACCAATCTCGAAGTCACCGTCAAAATTCCGCTACAGGAGAGCAATGCCCGATGAAACGCCGAGTTCCGCTTGCCTGGTTGCAGGTCAGCCGAGAAAGAAGTCGATTGCTGGTGGCCATGGCGGGCATTGCCTTTGCCGATATGCTGATGTTCATGCAGCTGGGTTTTCAAACCGCGCTCTATGATAGCAATACGCGCATGCATCGCAGCTTACGCGCCGATCTGGTCATGGTCAGTCCTTTAGCCCGCACGATGGTCAGCATGTCCGATTTTCCGCGTCGCCGCCTCTATCAGGCTTTAGGATTTGATGGGGTTGCAGCGGTCGATCCAGTTTATATGGAATCGCGGCCTTGGCGGAATCCAGATACTCGCAAAGAAGAAGGCATTTTAGTGCTGGGGTTTAATCCAGAGCGATCGATTTTTAATTTGGATGGCGTGAATCAGAATTTGCAGCAGCTGAAATTACCGGATGCCGTGCTGTTTGATCAGGGGTCACGCGGCGATTACGCCACCACGCTGGCAAAACTGGTTGAAGGGCAGGTGGTGCAAACCGAGTTGAATCAGCGCAGGCTCAAGCTGGTTGGGTTATTCCAAGTCGGGGCTTCCTTTGCCGCAGATGGCAATGTGATCACCAGCGATCAAACTTTCTTGCGTTTATTTCCCGATCGCCAACAGTCGGAAGTTAGTGCAGGGTTAATTCGGTTAAAACCGGGCGTGGATCCGTTGCAGGTAGCCCAGGCCATGCAGACCCATTTACCAAATGACGTGCGAATTTTAACGCTGGATCAATTTGCCGAACTCGAAGAAAACTATTGGAAGAATAATACGCCGATCGGTTTCATTTTTAGTCTGGGAACGGCAATCGGTTTTGTGGTGGGCACGGTGATTGTCTATCAGATTCTCTCGAACGATGTAGCCGATCATCTGGCAGAATATGCCACCTTAAAAGCCATGGGCTATCGAGATTTTTATCTGCTTGGGATTGTATTTCAGGAAGCGCTAATTCTGGCCGTTCTTGGATTCATTCCTGGATACGGCATCGCTGCTATTCTCTATTCATTAACCCGAGGCGCAACCAATCTTCCCTTATTCATGACCCTGGGGCGAATTACTCTGGTTTTCATGTTGACTCTGATCATGTGCCTCATTTCAGGCGCGATCGCCACTCGGAAACTGCGATCGGCAGACCCCGCTGATATTTTCTAATCTATTTGTTGCGCTCACAACATCCTATGGATCCAACCTCACTCACACCTGCCATTGCCATCCAAAACTTAAATCACTATTATGGTCACGGCAAGTTGCGCAAGCAGATTCTGTTTGAGATCAATCTCAATATCTATCCAGGTGAAATTGTAATCATGACCGGACCCTCTGGTTCAGGTAAAACTACCTTACTGACGCTGATTGGGGCGTTGCGATCGGTGCAGGAAGGCAGCCTCAAAATTTTTGATCAGGAATTGGGCAATACATCTCCCATGCAGCAGGTGATGATTCGACGAGAGATTGGCTACATCTTTCAGGCCCATAATCTATTGCGATCGCTCACCGCTAAACAGAATGTATTAATGTCGTTGCAACTTCATTCTGGGTCTACTGCCATAGAACAGCAGGCTGAAGCGATCCTGCAAAAAGTTGGTTTGGGTGAACGGATTGACTATTATCCCGATCATTTATCGGGTGGTCAGAAACAGCGGGTGGCGATCGCCAGAGCCTTAGCCAGTCATCCCAGGTTAGTTTTGGCCGATGAGCCAACTGCTGCATTGGATAAGCAATCGGGGCGGGATGTGGTGGAACTCATGCAGCATTTAGCCAAAGAACAGGGCTGTACAATTCTGCTGGTCACCCATGACAATCGCATTCTGGATATTGCCGATCGAATTATCCAGATGGAAGATGGATGTTTGATCAGGAATAGCAATCCGATGTCAACAACTCTAACTGGAGACAGACAGACGGCCTGAATCATTTCTTTCTGCTAGCAGAGGTAAATTAAACCTGTTCTTGCCATGCTAGGGGAGACCAAACGACAAGTCAGGAGTCAACGGATGAGATTTAAACCACTTGCTTTCGGATTTCCTTTGCTGGTGGGCCTCACCCTGGTAGTGAGTGCTTGTGAACAACCAGAAACCGAAATCGAGACGCCCAATGGCGAAACTGAGATCGAACAACCTGCTGAATCTCCTGCAGTTGCACCAGATGCACCTGCCGTATCGCCTGCCCCCACTACTTCTCCAACGGCTCCATAGCGACTTTTGGCAAATTCCCTTCTAATAAATAATCCGATCCGATCATCTGGCAACGCATCTTCTCTAGGGCAATCGCTTGGGTCATTTCTGTTAACCCCAAGTCACCGACTGGAGAGGGTGCGTTTTCACCACCAATGATTTTCGGGGCAATGAAGGCAAAGATTTTCTGCACGGCTCCGGCGGCGATCGCTTCAGCGGCCAACCGACCGCCACATTCCCAAAGGACGGAGAGGCAATTGCGTTCATAGAACACTTGCATGGCGGTTGCAGGAGAAAGCTGGGGGATGGCCAAGACTTCGACGCCTTGCTTTTCTAATAACGTCCGCGTTTGAGGAGACGCTTCCGGTGTAGTCAGCACCAGAGTCGGCACTTCTGACGTTTGCCAGAGTTGGGCTTGAGTGGGTAAGTCGAGCGATCGACTCATCACCACCCGTAGAGGATTGGCCCCATGGCCATGGCTAGTCAGTAAGGAATTGTCCCGTCGTACCGTATTGCCACCCACAATCACCACATCACAGGCACTCCGAAGTTGATGCACCCAGGCACGGGCATCCGGTCCAGTCACCCAAGCACTATGCCCCGTCGTTGTCGCAATTTTGCCATCCAGCGTCATCGCGTATTTCAAAATGCCAAACGGGCGTTGATACACCATGCGGTGAATAAAGCCTGCATTGAGTTCCTGACAGGCCTCTTCTTCAACACCGACCAAAACTTCCATGCCAGCAGCCCGCAATCGATCGATCCCGGTCCCTGCCACCTGGGGATTTGGATCAACCATGCCAACCACAACTCTACGAATGCCAGCTTGAATCAGGGCATCGGCACAGGGCGGAGTGCGGCCATAGTGACTGCAAGGTTCTAAATTGACATAAATCGTTGCATTTTTTGCCCGATCGCCCGCTGCCCGCAGCGCAAACACTTCAGCATGAGGCTGCCCTGCCTGGGGATGAAAGCCTTCTCCCACAATTTCCTCTTGCTGCACAATCACCGCTCCCACCAGGGGATTGGGGGCAGTGCGCCCTAAGGCTCGACGAGCCAACTCAAGGCAGCGCTGCATCATCGCGCAATCGAACGCAGAGAAAGCATCAGCCATCGTGTCAGCCATCATGAATCAGTCTCAGCCATCATGAACCGCTATCGTAGAAAATTTACAGAGCCTTGGCAAATATTTATGCTTTTTTCAGTTTTTTTATCAGATATTAAGTAGACTGCCACAAATTAACGGTTTCCTAAGGGGAAAGTCTAGCGTTCCTGGTGTGCTGACAGAACTTTCTGTCTGGATCGATCGGATGGTGTGAGGCATGGGGTCAGAAAATAGTCACTTTTTAATGAACTCCCCCTTGGCAGAATGACAAATTAACGCTATCAATAGCTTCACGTTCTAAATCTTTCGAGGCTGGTTAATTTGAATTAATCAGCAGCATGGGGTCTGTAATGCTGGTCTTTGACTGGGGTTGCAGCGAAATGCAAATTCACGAAAACGGTTGGGAAATTGATATGGCAATTGTTCGAGCATTCGTTAGAATTTATCCCAATGCAGTTGTCCCCGGTGGGATCACTGTTGGATACAGCTCGAATCAAGGTGCAGCGTAACAAGTTCCTGCGTCGTACTTTCGTCACTCACCGCAATTTCCTTGTCGATTCTGTTTGACTGAAGGCTTATTGAATGACTGCTGTGCCCGCCCCTCGACAGCCCTCCCAACCCTCTGACTTCACTGGTGGCAACTCTACCCCACCAGACATTACGCCTGTGTTTGCGTTGAAGGAACTGGTTTCCCGGCTGCATCGAGAGCAAAATAAGATTCAGGACTTGTTAAGCTCACTGGGGTTTGCCCTGCGGAGCTTCAAAAATCTTAATCAGTTTTTAGAACTCACTCCTTTAATTGCCAGTCGCGTCACCGATGCGGATGGGGGAGCGCTAGTTCTGTTTAAGCCCAATGGTCAAATGCGGTTGGAGCGGCTGCATTGCCAGGACAATAGTTGCCAGGATATTCGGGTGGCGATCGAAACTGCCACGCGTCAGTTAGCCGGTGGTCCAACCGCGATTCCACCCTATGGCAAAATGGTGCCGCAATTTAATAACCGCACTGCGGCGCTGGATTATCACGTCAATGCAACGCTGGGTTCCTCGGTGCAGCTATTTGGCACTGCCATTCTGACTAAGAATGTGGAGCGGGGACGCCTCTATGTATTTAGCCGCGATCCAGAATATACCTGGACAGAAACCCGTCAAAAGCTCGTGCGTCTGGTTGCCGATCAAACTGCCGTAGCAATCGAAAATGATGAGCTGACGGTCGAACTGCGCAAGAAAGAACGGCTCGATCGGGAGTTAGAAATTGGGGCTGAAATTCAGCTCCAGCTTTTACCCCGCCAGTGCCCAAAAATTGATGGCGTTGAAATTGCCGCCCTTTGTAAAACGGCGAATCGGGTGGGCGGTGATTATTACGATTTCATTCCGGCCAACTACGATCAATTCCGCAAAAAAGCAGGTGGCAGAACCGAGTCAGATAAATGGAGTCTGGCGATCGGTGATGTCATGGGTAAGGGGGTTCCGGCTGGCCTGATTATGACCATGCTGCGGGGCATGCTGCGGGCAGAAGTGTTGAACGCCCACTCGCCTTCGCGCATTCTGCAACATCTGAATCACGTCATGTATGCCGATCTGGAAAATTCCAATCGGTTCGTGACGTTGTTTTACTCTGAATATGACGCTAAGACGCGCACCTTGTTTTACAGCAATGCCGCCCACAATCCACCGCTGTTGTGGCAGGCCGCAACTGGCACGCTAAAACGTCTGGATACCCTGGGCATGCTGATTGGCTTAGATATGGACAGCAAATATCACGAAGCTCAGGTGCAGCTCCAGCTCGGCGATACAATCATGTATTACACCGATGGCTTTACCGACGCAGCAAATCAAAGTGGCGATCGGTTTGATGAGGAGAATCTGGCCCGCCATTTTCAGTGGGCTTGTCAGCATTGCAATGGACCGCAGGCAATTCTGGAATATCTGTTTAACCAGGTGCAGAAGTTCATTGGCCCCGATCGCCACAATGAAGACGACATGACTTTGATTGTGATGCAAGTGAAGCCCGAACCAGCCCCTCCCAGTCTTCCATAATTTTCTGCTTGCAAATCCAGGGAACTATGGCAAACTAGGGTTCGGTTGCTAACCCAATGTTTTGTGTGAGGTCTTGTGCTCATGGTTGTCGATGTTTTTCAACAAGCCACGCCCTGGTTGGCTGATATTAGCTCTTGGGGCGATTTCCACCAAGGACTGCTGTGGCATTCCTCTTTTGATTGGAGTGTGTTAGCCCAATCTTTTGATACGGATGTGTTTAAAAACACACGCACCATTCTGAATAATTTTGTTAAGTCAGGGCAGCTTTGGGCATTTCTAGGGGGACTGGTGGTTGGATATATCCTCCGCAGCGCCACCTCTTACGGTTGATCGATCGTTCCAACCCGCTGATTCATTTGCTCAAACTCCGATCGCTCACTGGGCAGAATACTCACTGGAGTCTCATCCCACAAACCGTACTCTATTGAGCAATGAATTGAAAAAATCGCTGCTAAAATACTCGATGCGAAGACGATGGCTACATCACGGCTGTAGTCTAGTTTGTGAAGCTCAACTTGCATTTCAACTGGTAGGAATCAGACCTTGGCAAATCCTTCCTCTGCTCAAACCTGGAGTCAGCGTTTTGAATCGGCTCTGCATCCCGTCATTGCTCAATTTAATGCCAGCATCGGCTTTGATATTGAATTGATTGAATATGACCTGACGGGGTCGCAAGCTCACGCGCAAATGTTGGCTCATACTGGCATCATTTCTCCTGAAGAAGGGGATCAGCTCGTGCAAGGATTAGAGCAGATCCGCCAGGAATATCGATCGGGCCAATTTCAACCGGGAATTGAAGCAGAAGATGTGCATTTTGCGGTGGAGCGGCGATTAACCGAATTGCTGGGTGACGTGGGTAAAAAGCTGCATACGGCCCGATCGCGCAATGATCAGGTGGGAACGGATACACGGCTTTATTTACGCGACCAGATCCAGCAAATTCGCCAGCAAATTCTCGATTTTCAGGCGGTGCTGCTGCGGCAGGCCAGTCAGCATGTCGAAACCTTGATTCCGGGTTATACCCATTTGCAGCGGGCTCAACCCCTGAGCTTGGCCCATCATTTACTGGCCTATGTCGAGATGATGCAGCGGGATTGGTTACGATTAGGTGAAATTTATCATCGCGTGAATATCTCTCCCCTCGGCTGTGGCGCATTGGCAGGCACGACGTTTCCGATCGATCGCCATTATTCAGCCCAGCTTTTACAGTTTGAATCGGTTTATGCCAATAGCCTGGATGGGGTCAGCGATCGGGATTTTGCGATCGAGTTTCTCTGCGCTGCCAGTTTGATTATGGTTCACCTGTCCCGCTTTTCAGAAGAGATCATTCTCTGGGCCTCTGAAGAGTTTGGTTTCGTGACGCTGCGCGATAGCTGCTCCACCGGATCGAGCATCATGCCGCAGAAGAAGAATCCAGATGTGCCAGAGTTGGTGCGCGGCAAAGTGGGCCGAGTGTTTGGCCACCTGCAAGCCCTGCTGGTGATGATGAAAGGATTGCCCCTGGCCTACAACAAGGATTTGCAAGAAGATAAAGAGGCTATATTCGACGGCGTTAAAACTGTACAGGCTTGTCTAGCGGCTATAACCATTTTGATGGATGAAGGGTTGGAATTCCGCACCCAGCGCCTGAATCAAGCCGTCGCTGAAGATTTCTCGAATGCGACTGATGTGGCAGATTATTTGGCCGCCAAGGGAGTGCCGTTCCGGGAAGCCTATAATCTGGTGGGCAAGGTGGTCAAAACTTCGCTGGCCGCAGGTAAATTGCTGAAGGATCTAACGTTAGAAGAGTGGCAGGCATTACATCCCGCTTTTGCAGCAGATATTTATGAGGCGATCGCTCCTCGACAGGTCGTCGCAGCCCGTAATAGCTTTGGCGGCACCGGCTTTGATCAGGTTCGGCAATCGCTGGCAAAGGCCCAGCATCGCTGGCAAGAAGCAGTAGATTCAAAAATTTGAGTTTTGAGTTTTGCAGCTTGGTTTGGCCTTGCTGAATTTATCGCTGGACGAGGATGTTGCAGCCCAATAGGGGATTGCGGCTAAATTCATAGACGGCTTTGCTTCATGTCAGTCGTAAACTTTACATTTATCTATGAAGAAACATGTATAGATATAAAGAGAAATCAAAGAAATTCTGGTCCTGCGGCTAATTCTGGGGCAGTACCCATTAGGATCAAAGACAATGAGGATCTCGTGTTAACCCCCGCGCAACTGAGCGATGACCTATGCTGACCCAGGAATTTGATCGTGAAACAGAACGCTATCTAGCTGACATTTTGGCCTACCAAAATATGACGAGCGACGAGTTAATTCGTCAATTAATTCGCGATCGCTGGCTAACATTGCAGCAGGTTCCTGTCCAAACTGCGGAAGACGCCGCAGAGATAACGCCCGAACTGCCAAAACATAAAAACCAAAAGCAGCAAATTGCCGAGTTTGTTAGACGGAAATATCAGCGATCGCTGTCACTTCATCAATATCCTGTTTAATTGGCATTGAATTCTCTACATATCCCTGCCGATTCTCGCATGGATAAACCACCCCACTAGCGAAGTGGTTGTTTAGCTGGAAGCTAATGGATACCCCAGCGGCGTCGCCAACTTGAAGTTGATTCTAACTGGGATTGCTGCTGTTCCAAGGCATGGCGAGCCAGGATTTGATCGGCAGAATCGGTCAGGGTTGGATCGCGATAAGGAATGGCGGCACGGGTCTGCAAATGCTCTTGTTCCATCAATGACAAGGGTGGTAAGCTGCTGCCGTCCAGACTGGCGATCGTTCCCTGTGACCATTCATGCGGTAAATGGCTCTCTTCTAACGGGATGCTGCCAATCTGTAAACCTGCGGTTTGTAAGGCCGATCGCACTGAAGCCGAGCGCGAATAGGTAGCCAGTTTTCCGGTCGGAGCAAGACATTGAGCAACCTGCTGAAAAAATTCGATCGTCCAGAGCTGAGGACAACGACGCGGCGAAAACGGATCGAAGAAGATGGCGTCGGCCTGAAAATTCTGCTGGTGGACTTGCTGCACCGTTTGACGAGCATCTCCGATCAACAAGGTGGCTTGCAGGTAGTCATCCCTGAACTGATATTCCAACGCGAGAGCTCTTAGAATGCCCTGCACTCTCGGTGTCCAGATTTGAATTAAATCTGGCGCGATCGCAGCCTGCGGCACAGAGGCATCCAGTTCCAGCCCATAGACCGCAACGTGGCAATCGGGCTGAATCGCCCAAATCGTTTCCAGCGCTGCCGCCGTGTTATATCCCAATCCATAGCAAACATCGAGCAACCGAATATATCCCCGTTGGACTTGCTGAGTTAGATCGGTCGCTTGAGCAAATTTGACAAACGCTTCTGCCCTAGCTCCCTGACGTGAATGGAAAGCCTCACCAAATTCTTCTGAGAAAAAAGTGAAAGAACCATCATCTGTCGGTTGGGGAATCCAGGCTGGCATGGCACGATCGCGATCGGGAATAGCGACGATCGTAACGCCATCTACTCAGGTTTGAATTTTGATTTTTCCTGGCATTAGTGCAGAATTTGCGACAGAAATTTCTTGCTGCGTTCCTCTTTGGGATTGCTAAAGAACTCCGCAGGGGTCGCTTCTTCCACCAACAAACCGTCAGCCATTAACACCACTCGATCGGCCACTTCCCGCGCAAATCCGACTTCATGCGTGACGCAAACCATCGTCATGCCACTGCTAGCCAGAGTTCGCATGACATCCAACACTTCCCGCACCATTTCTGGATCAAGCGCCGAGGTGGGTTCATCAAACAGCATCACTTTCGGCTGCATGGCTAGGGCACGGGCGATCGCGACTCGCTGCTGCTGCCCCCCCGAAAGCTGTCCAGGAAACTTATTGGCCTGATTGAGAATGCCGACTCTTTCTAGCAACTGCATCGCCACTTCTTCCGCTTTAGCTTTCGGCCAGCGCCGCACCCATTTAGGAGCCAGGGTGACGTTTTGCAGCACGGTCAGGTGGGGAAACAGGTTGAACTGCTGAAACACCATCCCAACTTCTCGACGAATGGCGTCAATGTTCTTCAGGTCATGGCTGAGCTGAATCCCATCAATTTCGATCGAGCCTTTTTGATAAGGTTCTAACGCATTAAACGTGCGGATAAAGGTCGATTTACCGGAACCTGACGGCCCCATCACAACCACCACTTCTCCTTTGGTAACCGTTAAGCTAACGCCCTTGAGAACGTGAAAGTTGTTGTCGTACCATTTCTCAACATTTTTAGCGGTAATAATGGGCTCGGCGGAAGCCTTAGTATCCGTGGTTTCAATTTGTGGTTGTGTCATGAGCTTGTTCCCTGTTGTGAGCTAAGTGATGGGCTAAGTTGTGATCTCAATATTTACTATCTTGCAAGCACCCGTCGATCAGCACGTCAGGCAGCTTCACCCGCAACATCAGGCGGCAGTACGGTCGGACGGGCCGTTCCCAGCTGTTTCTCTAAGCGACGGCTAGCCCAGGACATGGCAGAACAGCAAAGGAAGTAGATTAAGCCAATAAACAGCAGCACTTCTCCATTTCGACCCAAATATTCTGGGTTGGCCAAAACGGTCTGCCCCATGCCCAATAACTCGGCAAAACCAACGATCGTCAACAACGAGGTATCTTTAAACAGACTAATAAATTGTCCAACGATCGTGGGAATCACAGCCTTCAATGCTTGCGGCAGCACAATCAGCGAAGTGGTCAACACTGGATTCATGCCCAATGCTTTGGCTGCTTCGGTTTGGCCACGTGGCACCGCCTGCAACCCACCTCGCACATTTTCTGCAAGATAGGCTGCACTAAACAAAGTTAACCCCACTAAAGCTCGCACAACCCGCCCCGTGCGGATATAGCCCGGTAAGGCTAACGGCACCAAGAGCTGAGAGGCAAAGAGGATGGTGATCAGCGGCAAGCCTCGAATCACTTCAATATAAATCACTGACAGCCAGCGAATAATCGGCAGTTCGCTGCGCCGACCCAACGCCAGCAGAACCCCTAAGGGAAATGACAGGACAATACTCACCACCGCAGCAAATAACGTCAGCAGCAGGCCACTAAAGTCATCTAACCGCACGGGAGCACCGAAAATCAAACCTCGCACCAGCGCATAAGAAACGATAAACCCAAACAGCCACAGTAGCGGTAGCCAGGTTCCGAGCTGAGGCTGCACCCGCCCGATCTGCTGACCCACAAACGCCATCCCTACCAGCAGGATGATTAACCCCAGCGAAATGGCGATCGAAACAGGATCAGTTAGCAGTGCCAGCACCAGCACCAGCGTTGCCGATAGGATGCCCAACATAATCAAGCCGCGTCGATCGAGCAGCCGTGTGTCGCGGGACAGTACTCCCCAGGAGAACCCACCCAGGCCCATAATCACAGCTAAGCTAAGCCAAATCCGCCAGAGTAAATTGACGGGATAACGTCCAACCATCAACAGTTTGAAGTTAGACGGAATCACATCCCAGCGGGCACTCGTGAAGGCCCAGCTCAAGAGGGTCGTCAACACCCAGCCTAGAACCAAGACGCTAACGATTGTCAGCAATGTATTGAACCAATCGCCGAACAAATTTTTCTTGGCCCAGGCCGAAATGCTGGTTTGACGAGTCGGCGGTGCAGAAAACTGAGGAGTGGTAGTAGTCATGAGGCAAAATGAGTGCTGTACGTTGGCTAACTTTGGTGGTCTAACTTTAATCGCCTAACTTTGACAAAGGGTCAAGGATTGGGATTGCAAAACCAAGTCCGAAATTCAAACCGAATGCGAAAGCTGCCGAATCGGTGGAAATTATCGTTACCGCTCTTTCAACTGAACGCGCTGGTTGAACCAGTTCATGCCCAACGAAATAATGATGTTGATGGTCAGGTAGAAGATCATGATCAGCAGCACGACCTCCAGGACTCGCCCCGTTTGGTTATTGATCGTGAAGCTAACCTGAAAGAAGTCAGCATACGCAATCCCAGCAGCCAAACTAGAGTTTTTTGCCAAATTGGCATATTCACTAGTCAGCGGCGGAATCATCACGCGCAATGCCTGCGGAAAGACCACCAGCCGCATGGCGAGGTTAGAGCGTAGACCCAAAGCTTGAGAGGCTTCCCACTGGCCTTTGGAAACGGACTGAATTCCGGCCCGAACGACCTCAGCAATGAAGGCCCCGGTATAGAGGACAAGGCCAAACAGCAGCGCGCTGTACTCTGAAGACACATACAAACCACCGTTGACCCGACCCGCTTCAAAGCTCGGCATCTCCCATTGCAGGCCAAACAGCAGTGCTAGCACGCCCACGACAGTCAGGGCGATCAGGATTTTCTGATAGCCTTGTCCAGCATTTCCGCCTTGCAGTTCCATGATCTTGAGCTGTCGCTGCCGCAGCACCAATCCCGCAATCAGACAAGCAATGATGACTGCTAATGCAATCAAAGTCCGGGCAGAAGCAGCAGGCCAGAGGATATCCATGCCTCGATTCGACAGAAAGGTGCCAAACGGAAGCTGCAAGGGTTGCTCAGGGGGAGGCAACCGTAAAAAGCCTGCTTGATAAATCAAAAAGAGTTGTAACAACAGCGGCGTGTTGCGAAACAGCTCAACATAAAGGGTGGAAATTTGACGCACGAGCCAGTTGTCAGAGAGCCGCGCAATTCCGGCAACAATGCCCACTAGCGTCGCCAAAACAATGCCCAGAATGATCACGCGCAATGTATTGGTCACGCCAACTAACAGCGCTCGCCCAAAGGGATCGGTCGGGCTGTAAGGAATGATGTGATCGCCAATTCCGAACGACGCAGGGTTGTTCAGAAAGCCAAACCCAAAGTTCAGTCCCAGCCGCCTGAAATTAACAGAAATGTTGTGAGCAATGATGGAAAGAATCACAATCACTACGGCCAGAACAACAATCTGTCCGACCAGTTTGAGAAAGCGATCGTCACGCCAAAGCGGAATCTTTTGTTCGTCCATAGAGCAGGAGCGAAGATACAAGTGAATGTATTCAAACAGGGCTGCGGTACAGAAGACCATCCGCAACCCTTAGAGTGGCGACCTACCGGAACGGCGGCGAGTAAATCAACCCACCTTCCGTCCAGAGTTTGTTCAAGCCTCGTTCAAGCTGGAAGGGTTTACCAATATTGCGATCGTAAATTTCGCCATAGTTACCAACATGTTTAATCACTCGTGCCACGAAATCATTGGGTAAGCCCATGTCAGTTCCCAGCGTTCCTTCTTTGCCCAACAGCCGCTTCACTTCAGGATCGGTGCTGGACTCAGATTGACTGAGGTTGGCTTGAGTAATGTCTGATTCTTCCGCCTGGAACGTGCCATAAATAATCCACTTCACCGCATCGGCCCATTTGGAATCATTGTTACGCACTGCTGGCCCCAGTGGCTCTTTAGAAATCACCTCATCTAACACCACATAGTTGTCTGGACTGGGCAATGATTTCCGTCGGGCAGTTAGCTGCGATCGGTCAGATGTAGCTGCCTGACAGCGACCTTGAGTAAAGGCAGCATACAGCGCGTCTTCATCGTCAAACACAACGGGTGTAAAAGGAATATTCAACTTGCGGAAGCGATCGGTCAAGTTTTGCTCCGTCGTCGTTCCCGATTGCACACAGATGGATTTGCCGCTTAAGCCTTTGACATCTTTGACGCCAGACGCTTTGGTCACCAGCATGCCTTGACCGTCATAGAAGGTAGTGGGCTCAAACTCCAGGCCCAAGGCCGTATCCCGGTTGATTGTCCAGGTTGTATTGCGAATCAGAACATCGATTTCGCCTGCTGCCAATGCGGTGAACCGCTCTTGAGCGCTCAAATTGCGATATTCCACTTTAGAAGGATCATCAAACAGAGCAGCAGCAATGGCCCGACAATAATCCGCATCTAGACCAGAATATTCACCTTTACTATCAACAAAGCTGAAGCCTGGAAGTTGACCATTCACGCCACAGATCAAAGAACCACGGCTCAAGACTGTATCGAGGGTGCTCGTTCCAGAACCACCGCCCCCTCCAGCCGTTGTGTCATTTGAGGATGCACAGGCAACTGCAATGGTTGCTGTCAACAGCGTTGCTAACAGCAAGGAAAGCCATTTACGCATAAAACCCTATTTCACTCACCAAAATTAATCGACAAAAACGCAGTTTGGAGCAAGATATCGATTTTGCGAGGGGATCGGACTCCAGCAGACACCGTGGCAAGAAACTAGTTGAGAAAAATAACTAACAGCCAAATAGCGCTTACCTGAATTTCCGATCGCTCTAAATTAATGCTATCGAATATCCCATGAGAACCAATCGCGCTGAATAAACTCCCTGATCAATTGAGAGCATTCGAATTGCAACTGTTTCAACAGTCTACTGGTTTGCAATTTTTGTGTGTATCACACTTCACAGTTTGTAGCGTGACTGCAATAGAAAAAGCGCTGGATTGACCCAACGCTTGACCCAAGGATTCGGATTATCCGAGTGAAATAGAGTTAAAATTCCTGCGCAAACTCTCGAATTAAGGGAAGGCGAGTATGGATGTAGTGCATCAAAATTTCTGCCTCACGACGCCCCAAGGGTTGCTCAGAGCGAACCTGTCGGACCAGCCACTGTTCTAGACTCGTATCATCCAGGTTAATTGGAATACTTGAGCGAATCCCATCAACCACAGACCAGAACTGCCTCATCATTGTAGGACTCATGGCAACCTCAATTTAAGCTTTTCTTTATATTTAGCCTAACCTGAGTATATAGGTAGCAGATCCTCTCCCACACAAGATGACACAAGAATTACAAAAACCTTCACAAATCAATGTAAATCTTGGTACATCTCCCAGACCATCATGCTGCCTGGCAGGACATGGCCTTGAAACTCTCTGCTCAACGGTACCCGAAACTGACTGTGCTGCTTTCCCAAGCGCTATCCACCCAGGCGCTGTCAAATAGGAGAGCGTAATCTGCATTTGGCATCATTTGTTGCAAAACCTTGAGGTGGGCTTCCGCTTCATAGCGGCACTGGAAACGGTTCAGAACTTGATGTTGCAGATTGGGCTGTAGACGCATAATGCACCAGGGACGGGGGTCGTCGGAATGAATCATGATGAGTTTCAATTAAAGGCTGCCTGATTTTAACGATCGTTGCCCGATTTGTATACCTGAGTTTTCAATTCGCAAGCAAGACTGATGTCTCTACTTCAGTAAGGTTAAAGTAGTGTCAGAGGCCCCCTCAATTGGCTTAAGACTATGGCTTGCCAGTGGAGCCTGCTCAACGATTCCTACAGAATTGTTATAGTCAACTGAAAAATGCGATGAAACCTTGTCTGATTCAGATCTAGGGTTTGCAATGGAGGATGAGAAACAAAAGGTCAAAGATCAAATTTTGCAGTTGCTCAAACGGCAAGGGGCACAAACAGCTGCGGCTTTAGCAGCACAACTGCAAATCTCACCGATGGCGGTTCGGCAGCATCTTCAACAATTGCAAGCCGGGGAATGGGTGACCTATCAGGAAGAACGGCGGCCAATCGGGCGACCTGTAAAGCTTTGGCAGTTGACCGCCCGATCGCTAGAGCGATTTCCCAATAGCCATGCCGATTTAATTGTGGATTTGTTTCATGGCACGATCGCTCGATTTGGCGTGGAAGGATTAGAGCAGTTAATTAGCGATCGCAGCCATCGGCAAATTGAAACTTACCGCGCTAGGTTGTTGGAACTGATGCCGATCGCAGACTGGAAGCAAACAGTGGCGGGCATTGCCCAACTGCGGACCCAGGAAGGCTATATGGCTGAAGTGATTGAACAAGCCGATGGCACATTACTGCTGGTTGAAAATCATTGTCCGATTTGCATTGCGGCCCACCATTGTCCTCAGCTTTGCAGTGCCGAATTAGAGACCTTTCGGGCGATCTGCGGCACAACGGTAACGGTTGAGCGGGTTGAGCATCTTTTAAGCGGCGATCGACGCTGCGCCTATCGGATTGGACCTGTCCTTAGTCAATCCATGGGTTGAAGGGCAAGCGGCTGTAAGCACCGAGGGGATCATTCATCATTTGTAAAACCTGCAAATCGGCTTGAAACTTCTGCAGCTTTTGGGTGATGGGATCATGAGCTACCTCTGCAGTTGCCTGATGACTCAAAAAGCGCCGCAAGAGCTGGCTTTCAAACGATCGTCCCTGTCCGTATTCTTCAAGTTGCCAATTATTTTGCAGTTTCGCCGCATCGGCAGCCGCTTGAATGGCAGCTTCTAACCCACCCAGCTCATCAACCAAACCCAGCGTTTTAGCCGAAGTGCCTGACCAGACCCGACCCTGAGCAATTTCTGCAACTTTTTGGCTGGAAATCGGACGGGATTCCGCCACCAAAGCCAAAAACTGACTATACAGGCGATCGACTACTTTTTGGGCAATTGCCAACTCTTCGGGCGTTTTAGGACGGGCGATCGAATCACTGTCGGCTAATCTACCCGTTTTCACCACATCCCAAGTAATCCCATTCTTGTTGGCAAGTTCCTTGACATTCGGCAGCATACCAAAAACACCAATTGATCCCGTAATGGTGTTTGGGGCTGCAAAAATCCGGTTGGCGTAGGATGAGATTTGGTAACCGCCTGATGCCGCGTAGCTGCCCATAGAGACAATCACCGGCTTTTTCTGTTTGGTCAACAGCACCTCACGCGCAATTTGAGCCGAAGCGGTGGCGCTGCCGCCTGGACTGTTCACACGCAGCACGATCGCTTTCACCTGATCATCCTGGCGCAGTTCCCGCAGTTGGTTCGTTAGCTTATCTCCACCAATGCTGCCTAAAGAACCATTGCCGCTGACAATTTCCCCTTCGGCATAGATGACGGCAATCTTATTGGCGCTATAGGGCCGTCTTGCAGTTAAATCGATCGCTCTCGCATAGTCCTTCATGCTGATTTGCCGGAATGAATCGCTGTCTTTCGACTCCCCGGTTAAACCCTGCAGTTCAGCTAAAACTTCGTCTTCGTAAGCAACTTTATCAATCAATTTGGCAGCTTGAGCCTGATCTGGCATCAGCAATCCTTGTCGATCAGCAATAGTTTGTAGCTGCTGGGGTTGCAAATTGCGGCTTTTTGCCGTGCTGGTCAAAAAATCATTCCACAAATCAGAAAGCAGTTTTTGGGTAGCCTCCCGCGCTTCTGGACTATTATCTACACGAGTGAAGGGTTCGATGGCTGATTTATATTTGCCAGCTCGAATCGGTTGGATACCCACCCCATACTTTTGGAACGCGCCGCCAAAGAAAGTGGTTTCTAAGCTAAACCCATTCATTTCTAATGACGCTGAAGGATTCAAAAAAATTTGATCGGCCACTGAGGCAAGGTAATAGTCTCGCTCGGTCCAGCCACCTGTGTCATAGGCCAGAATCGGCTTGCCAGACTCCCGAAATTTACGCAGCGCCTGCCGCACTTCCTGCAACGTGGCCAACCCCGACCCTAATCCGGTAGAACTAACATTGCCCGACAGATAAATTCCTGCAATCCGATCGTCTTGTGCAGCTCGTTCCAAAGTTTCCAGCACGGTTCGCAAAGAGATGGTGTTACGCGGACTGTTGCCCGCAAGGGCTTGCCCAATCACTTCACTGGGATTGTTTTCCGCATTGGCATCTGTGATCTCCTGGGCCAGATCGAAATTTAAGATTGAATCTTGTTCAACTCGAGAGCTGGCCTCCCGTGAGGCAGCCGTGATTGCAATCAGGAGAACCGTCAGCCCAGTCGCACTCAACAGCAGAAACAGAAAAATGCCCGTCAGTGTAGCGAAAACTTGCTTGAGAAAATCGCGCATGGATACAGAGAAAAGGATTGCAGGTCAGAAGGTTTGGCTAGCCAGATTGGCCAGATTCACCCAAACAATAGCTCATTGCGGCTTTGCCAAAAAATAAGATTGCTGGATGCAGCTGTAGTCAAAACTCCATCTCCAGTGTAATCTGCGAATTTTGTGATCTAGGGCGATCCATCCGATCGCTCAAGCAGCAAAAAGGGCACAGTCTCCTATGCCCCAAATCATTTGCAATTACAATTTTTGCAATTAAAGTTTGACTAATGTTTTAGGTTACTTCCGAGGAGTCACATCCTTCGCCATAGCCTTAAAGGGGTTGAGACTAGGACCTGGGCGACGACGGGGTGCACTCAATGGCATTAAACCGTCGGTGGCAAAATTCTTCACTTCCGGTACTGCTACAGGCTTCGGTGCAGGTGGAGTCACAGCAGCAGGCGTTGCAGGTTTCGTTTCTGCCTTCGCTGACTTGACTGCCTTCATCTTCTTCGATTTAGGTTCTGCCGCAGCCGTTTTTGCAGCAACAGCAACTGGCTCTGATTGAGCAGGAGCTACTGGTTCTGGCTGAGCAGGGGCTTCTGCCACCGCCGGGGCAGGCTCTTCTGATTTTGCGGGAGCAGGAGTAGGCTCGGCAGCCTTAGCAGGTTCTGCTCCATTGGTAGCCGGGGGTGCTTCTAGGAAATATTCAGATTTTTTGCCTAAGCCTAACAATTTAAAGACCATGCTTAACGATCGCTCCCAACTTCTTATTAATCTCTGCGAGGTAAGGTTGCCTCTTTTTAGGAGGCAAAAGTTAGGGAAAATCTATAGTTTGTATTTGCCCTAGATATGAGCGTATCACGAGATGCGGTTGCGCATGGAGAAGAATTAAAGGCTGCCAAAGCCTTTCTTTTTCTTGTCTTTCTTCTTTTTCGATTTGCCGCTGGGAGACTGATAGCCGCGCCATCCAGGGGGAGGTGCATTATAGCCCCCTCTAGGTGCACCGCCGCCAAACATATCCGCCATTCCTGGCATTCCCATTCCTGGCATGCCACCCATTCCCGGAAACTGGCCCTGTCCCATTTGCTGCATTAACGTGCGCATTTTCTGAAAATCAGCCACCAGCTTGCTGACATCATTCAGGTCATACCCCGCACCTTTGGCAATCCGCTTGCGACGGCTGGGAGAGCTGGCCAGTAAGTCCGGATTTTTGCGCTCCTCCATGGTCATGGAGTTAATCATGGCTTCGGTACGTTTGAGCTGCACTTCCCCCTGCTGCAATTGCTCATCCGAAATTTTGTTGCCCATGCCGGGAATCAGCTTCATGATGCCAGCCAGCGAGCCCATGTTTTTCATCAGGCGCAGCTGTTTCAAGAAGTCTGTAAAGTCAAACTTGGCGGTGAGAATTTTTTCGGTCAGCTTTTCGGCTTCCGCGATATCTACTTCTTCCTGGGCTTTTTCCACCAGGGTCAGCACATCGCCCATGCCCAGAATGCGAGAGGCCATCCGATCGGGATAGAAAGGCTGTAAGGCCTCGACTTTTTCGCCCACCCCAATAAATTTGATCGGCTGTCCAGAAATCCGACGAACCGACAGAGCAGCCCCACCGCGCGTATCCCCATCCATCTTGGTGAGAATCGCGCCCGTGATGCCAATTTGCTCATGGAAGGTGCGGGTGAGATTGGCGGCCTCCTGACCCGTCATGGCGTCTACGACCAGCAACACTTCATCCGGCTTGACGGTGTCTTTGATCCGCGCCAGTTCTGCCATCATTGATTCATCAATTTGCAGACGGCCTGCCGTGTCGATAATCACGGTATCAATGCCCTCTTCTCTGGCTTTCGCGACGCCTTGCCGCGCAATTTCTACTGGATCAGCCTTGCTGCCCATCTCGAACACCGGCACGCCGATCTGTTTCCCCAACGTGATCAGCTGATCGATCGCCGCAGGTCGGTAAACGTCGGTAGCTACCAGCAGAGTACTGCGTTCAATCTTGCGCAGGTGTAAGGCCAGCTTCGCGGTAGCGGTAGTTTTCCCGGTCCCCTGCAACCCGGCCATTAGCACGATCGTCGGCCTATTTTCGACCTGAGCCAGCGGCACGTTCGTTTCGCCCATCACGTCTACGAGCTCGTCGTAAACGACTTTGATGAATTGCTGCCCTGGATTCACCCCCGCAACGACTTCTAAGCCGAGGGCTTTTTCCTGTACTTCGGCAACAAAATCCTTGACGACCTGAAGATTGACATCGGCCTCTAGCAAAGCACGCCGCACTTCTCGCAGCGCTTCCTGAACGTTCGACTCGCTAATTTTGTCTTGGCCTCGGAGTTTTTTCCAGGCTCCTTCTAGGCGATCGGCAAGGGCTTCAAACATGATGGGATTCTATCGAGCAAATTGAGACTCCCTCTATTTTAGGACGTGGGGGCGATCGACGGTTTCATCGTCTTGATCGGGAACTCAGAGTTTCCAATCCAGCTACCTCTACAGATACCCAAGATAAAAACCATGTGTTATGAGTTTAGAGGGTTACAGCACGGATTGGCCGTTGCCTGTAGTCTAAGCAGTGAGGTATCAAAAAACAAACTTTAAGATCCATGCAGATTCACACCCCAAATTGGGTTAAACACGCTATTTTCTATCAAATTTTTCCCGATCGGTTTGCCAAAGGGCAGATGGGTTCACCCTACAACTTGTCCCCCATGTTGCTAGAAGAGTGGGATGTACCGCCTACCCTGCAAGGCTATAAAGGCGGCAACCTTTGGGGTGTGATCGATCAATTAGGCTATCTTCAAGACTTAGGGATCACCGCCCTTTACTTCACCCCAATTTTCCAATCGGCTGCGAATCACCGTTATCACACCAACGATTACTACCAAATCGATCCCCTGCTGGGCGGCAATGATGCCTTTTTTCAACTGCTTTATGCAGCCCATTCACGCGGCATGCGAATTGTGTTGGATGGCGTGTTCAACCATGTGGGGCGTGGCTTTTTCTTCTTCAACGACATTGTAGAAAATGGTCCCTATTCTCCCTGGGTAGACTGGTTCAAAATTGAAGGCTGGCCGATCGCCCCGTATGACGGCAGCCGACCGGCAAACTATGGCTGTTGGGCCAACAATCGAGCCTTGCCAGAACTTAACCATGCCAACCCCGCCGTGCAGGAATACATCATGCGAGTCGCGGAATATTGGATTCGTTGCGGCATTGATGGCTGGCGTTTGGATGTACCTTTCTGCATTCAGGAAGAAGGGTTTTGGGAAGAGTTTCGCACCCGGGTCAAAGCGATCAACCCAGAAGCCTATCTCGTTGGGGAAGTTTGGAGCAACACGCGGCCCTGGCTGGACGGCACCCGGTTTGATGGCGTGATGAACTATATCTTTACCGGCGCAACGATCGCGTTTAGTGGGGGCGATCGGGTGGATCCGCAGCAGGTAAAAGACCGAGACTATGAACCCTATCCCGGCATTGATGCCTTGACTTATGCCGAGAAAATTCAGCTATTGCTGCATGCCCATCCCTGGGAAATTCAGCAAACCCAGTTCAATCTGCTCGCCAGTCATGACACAGCCCGATTGTTATCCATGACGAATGGCGATGCCGATACGGTCAAGTTGGCAACGCTGTTGCTGCTCACTTATCCAGGTGCGCCTTGCATTTACTATGGCGACGAAGTGGGGCTACCGGGTGGTCTGGATCCTGACGCTCGACGCGGCTTTCCAGCAGAGGAAGCCTGGGATCAAGAAATCCTGCGCTGCCACAAACAGTTGATTTCGCTGCGTCATGCTCGCATGTCTCTGCGCACAGGGGAATATCGCTTCTTGGGTGAAGATTATAAAACCTATGTGTTTGCCCGCATTTATGAAGGAGATGTGCTGATTATTGCGGTGAATGCAGCGGATACCTACGGCAAGATCGATTTGGAGTTTGTGGGCACTCGCTTAGGCGCACAGCCCAGCCACATTTTGTTCAACACGCAAACACCCAAACCAGAAACGCCAGGTGCAGCAATTGAAATTCAAGCTGAGGCTGAATCTGCTCCAGAAGCATCTCCTACTGAAACCGACGCCGAAATCGAAATCCTCACTCCGCCGGAGCCTGACCTCACCAAAATCGAAGTGGTTTGGACCGCAGACAACCTGTTTTTGGCTTTACCCCCCCGCACCGGGATTATTTTGGGATAGAAAAACGGGAGACGCTCCCTGTCCTATGCCGCCATTTTGCGTCAAACAGCTTCAAAAGCCACCCTGGAAGTCTGCCTCTTCGTCGTTGTCAGGCAATTTCTCGATCGGTGGCTCAGGCGGTTTGGCGGACGGATCGGCCTGTGGATCGATCGGTGGCTGATCGGCAGTAGTCTGCGACACAGGAGCTGGTTGAATTTCCGTCGGTGGAGGCGTTGGCTGTTGCGGCGCGATCGTCGTTTGTTCCGCTAGAGGTTTAGGCGTTGCCTGACTTGAGTTTTCCGCAGGGATCGGAGTGGCTGCTGGAGCAGAGGTCGAGCTTGCTGAAACCGGGGATGGCGCAGATGCAGGGGAAGGAGCGGATGACGGTGACTGGGGTGCAGTGGTATTCTGTGGAGCCGTTGTGTTCTGTGGTGCGGTCGTGTTCTGGGGCGCAGTGGTATTTTGCGGCGTATTTGCAGAGGGTGGAGTCGGCACAGGCTGAGGGGCAGGAATTCCAGGCTGACCACCAGACCCATTGGGAACTGGAGGGGATTTCTCCCTCAAATTAGCGACGATCAAATTGACATTATTCAGGTCGATCGGCGTCAGGCTATCGCTTCTAAGGGTGATGCTGCCCAGAGTGATGGTCGCCATTTGCGTATTGATCAGTGTTGCACCGGTCAGCTTAATGTTTGTGAGGTTGGCCCCATTCAAGTTGGCATCCGTTAAGTCAGCCTGTTCGAGATTGGCACTCGTTAAATTGGCATTACTGAAATTCGCCCCTTTGAGTTTGGCCTGAGTCAAATTGACATTACTCAGATCCGTGTTGCTGAAATCAACGCCTTGCAATGAGGCTCCGCTGAGATTGGCCCCCTGGAGTTTGACGCCGCTGAGATTGGCTCGATCGAACTGTGTCCCCTGTAAGTTCGCCTCACTTAAGTCTGCCGTCTTCAAAATGGCTCGACTCAAATTGGCCTCACTTAAATCCGCTTTTTGTAAGTTGGCCCCACTCAAATTGGCATCATCCAGACTGGTTTTCCAGAGAAACGCCCGCTCTAAATTTGCTTTTTCCAGCTTTGCCTTGCGTAAACTGGCCCGACTCAAATTCGCATCCGTTAGCGTGGCGGCGGTGAGGTTAGCTTCCAGCAACAACGCCTGTTCTAGGTTGGCATGGCTCAAATCCACCTGCTGCAAATTGGCTCCGGTCAGAATCGCCAGCGGCAGGTGCACATAGGGCATTTTCTCGCCAGAGAGATCGACGCCTGCCAGGTTTGCATTTTTTGGCACGCTGATCAGAAGAAGTGCAAGTTGCTGCGCCGAAACTTTCGCCATAACTGGGGATCCGAAGACAGGAACATGAAGGCTAAGACTACCGCCTAACCTCCTCTATTGCCCGTCAGCATAGCTCACTCTTTTGGCAACAGCGCCATAATCTCTCGGAACAATTGTTCAAATTCTTCAGCCGCCTCAACTGCCGCTTTCCCCAGGAGCTCCCAGACCGTCGCCGTTTGGCCAAAGGTATCAGCGATCGCCTGTCGTTGATGAATCACGGTTTTAAGAATGGGAATTCCCAAACTTTCTAAATGGCCCATGGCTTCATCTTTCAACCGGGTTCCCTTGACGGCACGAGATAGAAACACGGCAACCAGGGGTTCGCCTGCTCGATCGGCCTGGGCTTGACGAATCAGACGAACCGCATCAGCAGCCGATCGCAAATCGACCCCTGTAGGCTGACAAGGAATAATTGCTAAATCGGCCAGTTGGACAATCGACTTCGTGGCATCTGACAGCCCCGCTGGACCATCGACGATCACCATGTCATGTTGGTCAGCCCATTTAGGAAGTTGCTTCAACAGTTCTTCTGAGGTTTGGGCGACGTGACAAGGAATCGGCGCTTCAAGGGACTCCAGCCAGATCGAACTCGATCGCTGCGCATCTGCATCAACCAGCAGCACATTGAGCTGCTTATGAAAGAGCCAATATGCCAAATGGACAGCAGTGGTGGATTTCGCACACCCCCCCTTCTGGTTGACAAAGGCAATGACTGACATAAACCCGTCCAGCGTTAAAGGAACTTAATCTCTAGCAACTTTAACGCCAGAATAGCCGGAATTCGTCACCTTTTTGAAAAATTGACCGGCGTTTTTTGCGATCGCGACTAAGAAGCGCAGCAATATAGTCAAGTCACCCAAACATCTCGTTTTCTACCAGAACGCCAACGCGGGCAAGATACCCGCACTACAAAAGGATTTGCTGCCTCATGGCTGAGTCATTTCCGCTGCAACTTCTGCTGTAACTTCTGCTGCAACTGGCAGGCCCTCTTGAGAGACTGGCTGATTGAACAGCACCATCGTGGTCGAGGAATTCACTTCAAACCCAATCCGCTCATAGAATTTCTGCTGGTTGGTCGTCATCAAATAAATTCGCTCAACCCGATTGACGTGGGGATGCATTAACACGGTTTCAACAAGCTTGCGGCCCAGCCCAGCCCCCTGATAGTCCGGGTGAATCACCACATCCCAAATCGTGGCCCGGTAGATGCCATCTGAAGTAGCCCGCGCACAGCCAATTAACCGATCGCCATCCCAGGCAGTGACGACGGGTTTACTGTTGGCAATGGCAATTTGCAGATCATCGAGGCAGCGATTCTGGGCCCAAAACGCTGTAACCTTAAACAATTCCTGGAGCTGGTGGAGATTAATATCGCGATAACACGAGTCGTTTGGCTCATTCTGGACACAAAACTGAACATGCCGACAGTCCATTCTCATCCAATTCCCTTTTTCGTGAGAGTTGAGTAAACGCTGACAGAGACCGTTGTGAAATCAGTACCGTGGATTGCCATTAGGGTTTGCCATCGTAGGTTGCCATCAAAGTACTGTGAAGTTATGTCAATCCTTGTATACCTAAATTAAGTGTTGTTTGGGGTGATCGGGCTTCCTCTTGTCGGAGGATGTTTGCTGTCTTTCCTGCTGGCACTCTCAAAGCCAAGGTGACGTCTGGTTTAAGGTCAAATCTTGATTTAAGCTGCCGTCGATCAGCATAGTGTCAAAGCGCCGTTTGTAACACAATCGTTAGACTATTTTTGTCTTGAATTCTTNAACATTTCTATCGCTATGGCCCGATCTCGCTCTGCTGCCCAAAGCCGCAAAAAACGCAACGTTCTACCCTCTGCCAGTACGATACGTTCTGCCAATACCATGCGTCGTCGATCGCCTCTGATGTTGCTGTTGCTCATCCTGATGTGGAGTCTGATTTTGGGCTGGGGATTGTCACAAGGACTGTCAGCCCAGACGCAACTTCCTGCTGCGGAAACCCAAACTGTTCCTGCCCCCGATCCGGCAGGTTTGGTGGATGTGGTGACCGATCGCTATCAGCTTGGTCAGCAGTTCTATCTTGAAAAGTGTTCGACTTGCCACATCGCTTTGCCGCCACAGGTGATGCCAACCCAAACCTGGGCCAGTCTCCTTCAAGATAGTCAACATTATGGGGCAACCATCCAACCCCTGGTGGAACCTTCGCTACAAATTGCCTGGGACTATATCTCGACCTACTCTCGCCCGATCATCGAACGTGAACGGGTGCCCTATCGTCTAACTCAGTCCCGATACTTCAAGGCACTGCACCCCAATGTCGAATTTACCGAACCGATTTCACCAAGTTCCTGCATCTCCTGTCATCCGGCAGCCGCGCAATTTAACTTTCGCCAACTCACTTCAGCCTGGGACAACTCACCCTAAAGAGCCGTACCTCTGCTAAGTCTTCGGCTTCAAGTCCAAGTGATAGGATGTAAGGTACGGAAGTTCAAGGTCTGGGGTATGCAGGTGCGCTTTTTGAGCTGTTGCCGCATACACTTAAAAGCTGTGTCTCATTCCGATTTATCCTGTCTCTCGTTAGGCTATGTTAAAAACTCTGCTGGGCGATCCAAACACAAGAAAGCTAAGAAAATATAAGAACGATATTGTTGAAATCAATCTCCTGGAAGAAGAAATCCAGGCATTGTCTGATGAGGCACTGACTGGCAAAACCACAGAGTTCAAGCAGCGTTTAGAGAAAGGTGAAACGCTGGATGATTTGCTGCCAGAAGCCTTTGCTGTGGTGCGCGAAGCGGGTAAGCGAGTTTTGGGCATGCGCCACTTTGATGTGCAGTTGATCGGCGGTATGGTGCTGCATGATGGCCAGATTGCCGAAATGAAGACAGGGGAAGGAAAAACGCTGGTTTCTACCCTGCCTGCCTATTTGAACGCGCTAACGGGCAAAGGCGTGCATGTCGTGACTGTGAACGATTATCTGGCCCGTCGAGATGCAGAATGGATGGGGCAGATTCACCGCTTTTTGGGTTTGACCGTAGGTTTGATTCAGCAGGGCATGAATCCGGCTGAGCGCAAGAAGAACTACGCCTGTGATGTCACCTATAGCACCAACAGCGAACTCGGCTTTGACTACCTGCGAGACAACATGGCTACCTCGATCGAAGAGGTGGTGCAGCGTCCGTTTAACTTCTGCGTCATTGACGAAGTCGATTCGGTACTAATTGACGAAGCTCGTACGCCGCTGATTATTTCCGGTCAGGTTGAGCGCCCCAGCGAGAAGTACATGGAAGCGGCCAGGGTGGCAGCAGCGTTGACGCGCAAGAAAGATGAAGAAGATCCGAATGGCCATTACGAGGTGGATGAGAAACAGCGAAACGTAATTCTGGCCGATGAGGGTTTCATCGAAGCTGAGAAATTGCTGGGGGTACAGGATCTGTTTGATCCGAAAGATCCCTGGGCGCATTATGTGTTTAACGCGATCAAGGCCAAAGAGCTGTTTATCAAAGACGTGAACTACATTGTCCGTAATGACGAAGTGGTGATTGTGGATGAGTTCACCGGACGGGTGATGATGGGGCGGCGTTGGAGTGATGGGTTGCATCAGGCGATCGAAGCAAAAGAGCGAGTTGAAATTCAGCCGGAAACCCAAACCTTAGCCACCATTACCTACCAAAACTTCTTTTTGATCTATCCCAAGCTCTCTGGCATGACGGGGACCGCGAAGACGGAAGAAGCCGAGTTCGAGAAGATCTATAACCTGGAAGTCACCAAGATTCCCACCAACCGTCCGACAGGCCGCCATGATTTATCGGATGTGGTCTATAAGACGGAAGCGGGCAAATGGCGGTCGATCGCCCAGGAATGTGCTGAGATGCATGAAGCAGGTCGTCCGGTGCTGGTGGGGACAACCAGCGTTGAAAAATCGGAATTGCTGTCGCGCTTGCTGGCCGAACTGAAAATTCCCCATAATCTGCTGAACGCCAAACCAGAAAACGTGGAGCGGGAGTCGGAAATTATTGCCCAGGCAGGCCGCAAAGGAGCAGTGACGATCGCCACCAACATGGCCGGTCGAGGCACCGATATTATTCTGGGTGGTAACGCCGAATATATGGCGCGTCTGAAGCTGCGGGAATATTTCATGCCGCGAATTGTCCGACCAGAGGACGACAACCTGACCACGAACGTAATGCGGGGCGATGGGCGCGATCGGGCGGCACAGGGATTTGGCGGCGGTGGCAAGGTGAAAACCTGGAAAGCCTCTCCGCAGATCTTCCCGGTTGAGCTGAGTAAAGCCATCCAGCAAAAGCTGCGAGAAGCGGTAGACTTTGCCGTGCAGCAATATGGCATGCAGTCTTTGGCTGAACTGGAAGCAGAAGATAAGGTGGCAACGGCTGCTGAAAAAGCCCCAACCAACGATCAGGTGATCTTGAAGCTACGGGAAGTGTATAACCTGATTCGCAAGACCTATGAAGAGTACACCCAGGCAGAACACGAAGAAGTGGTGACCTTGGGTGGCTTGCATGTGATTGGGACGGAGCGGCATGAATCCCGCCGGATCGACAACCAGTTACGCGGACGGGCAGGCCGACAAGGGGACCCTGGTTCAACTCGCTTTTTCTTGAGCCTGGAAGACAACCTGCTGCGGATTTTCGGCGGCGATCGCGTCGCGGGCTTGATGAGCATGTTCAAGGTGGAAGAAGATATGCCGATCGAATCGGGCATGTTGACGCGATCCCTGGAAGGTGCGCAGAAGAAAGTGGAAACCTACTACTACGACATCCGCAAACAGGTGTTCGAGTATGACGAGGTGATGAACAACCAGCGGCGAGCCATTTATGCCGAGCGGCGGCGGGTTCTGGAAGGCGTAGACCTGAAGGAGAAGGTGATCGAGTATATTGAGCGAACAATGAACGATATCGTTGACGCTTATATTAACCCTGATCTACCACCGGAAGAATGGGAGTTGGATAAGGTAGTCATCAAGGTAAAAGAGTTCATCTATTTGCTGGAAGACCTGGAGCCAGAACAATTAGCCGATCTGTCTACTGGCGAAATCAAGACCTTCCTGCATGAGCAAGCTCGCATTGCCTATGACATTAAGGAAGCGCAGGTCGATCAGGTCAAAGCAGGTCTGATGCGTCAGGCAGAACGCTTCTTTACGCTGCAGCAAATTGATACGCTGTGGCGCGAACACCTGCAGCAAATGGATGCTTTGCGGGAATCAGTGGGTCTACGCGGCTATGGTCAGAAAGACCCGTTGATCGAATATAAGAGTGAAGGCTACGAAATGTTTCTGGAAATGATGACGAACATTCGCCGCAATGTGGTTTACTCGCTGTTCCAGTTCCAGCCACAGCCCCAACCTACGGTGCAAGCCACCTCTGAGGTGTAGGGTAGATTACAAGTTAATTATTCAACCAGGGCGATCGTTTCTCTTGAGGGGCGATCGTTTTTTTGGTTCAGGGCTTTTTATACCAATAAGCATTATCTGAGATTTTGCAGCTGTTGCCATTGCCCGCTCGCAGATAAATCGCGAGCTAATGGATCAACTCCACTAAAGTGGACTAATACCAATTTAATTTGAAGCTGCATAGAATAGTGCTTCTAGAATAAAATTGTACGATGATACCGAGATGACTTGTTCCTCTGTGACTTGGTCAAACAACGCTTGAACCCGTTGACGTAATGCTTGTAACGATGGGAATATCTTATTCTTCAGTGGTTGTTTGAGCAGTTGCCAGAATCGTTCAATCGGGTTCAACTCAGGACAATGCGCTGGTTGCACTAAAGGAATGATGTTCTCCGGCCAGCGAATCGTCGATGCCATAGGGGCTGGAGCTTGATCCAACTGTAAAATCGCCCACTCTTCCCCTAATTCCTCGGATAGCCAGTCTAGAAACGCCTGAAAACACGCCCCATTCAGCTTTTCATACTCGTGCAACCAACAATCCCCACTCAATGGAGCAATTGCCCCATAAATCCAGAAATTCTCACGTCCCCATTGCACTTTCACTTTGGGCTTGATGCCTTTAGCGGTAATCACCTTGCCCTGCTGGGTCTTGAGTCCAACACGGGTTTCATCTTGACACAAATAATGCACAACCTTGCCCTGAGCCAGCAGACTCTCTAACAGCACTAGGGCTGCTCCAAGGTTTTTTTAAAGTTCTCTACCGCTTGCGAGTCTTGCCGATAACTCATAGGACGAGCCACTTTCAGCTTGGCTCCTAGACGATACCTCACCCATTGGTAAACCGTTGCATACTTCACCGTTACCCCGT
>LUGL01000115.1 GCA_002796835.1 Elainella saxicola E1
GCAAGAGAGCATTGACCCCGAAGCGATGCCTATCCATGAACAGATCTTCATTCGTCTCCAGCATGAGCTAATCAATGGCATTGATGCACTGTTCGTGTTTGTCGCCAACCCCCAAGTTGAACCCACCAATAATCGCTCTGAGCGCAATTTGCGCCACGAAGCTGAAGTTCGTAAAGGGGGGCGTACCAGTAAAACACAAGCTGGTGCTGAGCGTCGCAGCATTATCATGAGTGTCCTCGCCACCCTCAACACTCGCTTTGAGGGGTTTACGTTGGAGCATCTCCTTGAGGAATTAGCGCAGTGGACGCAACTCGGACTCTCCCGATTTCAAATAGAACTGGCAGGTATGACTCAAACCAATGCGTTGTCGAGTGCCTAAACTCCAATCAAGCTACTCCAAATCCTGAATATTGGCTTCGCTATCGGTGAAGCTACGTTTCGTTTTGAAAATAGACACTTACCTGCCAACGGCAGGGTGGTCATTATTCCAGCTTATACTCCGCACAAGTCTAACTGGAAAGTAAAAGAAGAAGCAAATTTCACGTTGCTTTTATTGGAACCTGGTTATCTTGCTCAGATGGCCTACGAATCTGTGAATTCCGATCGCGTTGAACTTTTACCCACGTTTGCCAAACATGATGCCATTATTCATCAAATTGGCTCGCTTCTCCAGGCAGAACTCGAAGCAGAAGGTGCGAATAGCCGACTTTTCGTGGATGGGCTAACGACTGCTCTATCAGCTCATTTGCTGCGTCAATACTGCACCGTTCAGCAAATTCTTAGAGACTATCAAGGTGGATTGCCAAAATACAAGTTACAGCAGGCGATCAATTATATTCAAGCGCATTTAGCAGAGGACATTTCGTTGGAAGCGATCGCAGCCGAATTAGACATGAGTCGCTATTACTTCTGTCGCCTCTTCAAACAATCCACCGGCATTTCTCCCTATCAGTATGTGATCCAGTGCCGCATCGATCGGGCCAAAGCATTATTATTGCAGGGTCAGCAAAGCATTGCGGATGTCGCGCTTCAGGTTGGCTTTACCAGTCAAAGTCACTTTACCAAGCACTTTAAACGATTAGTAGGAGCCACTCCAAAACAGATTTCAAAGTGATTGCGAGCCCACGACGTAGCAAAAATTATTGCCAGCCTTTGAGTTGAAGCACCTGGGAGCAATTGCGATCGTTCTAAGTAGAATGGAATTGTCAGACCGATCGAACCAACTATCATGGGTTTGTTTAATTGCTAAACGCGAATCGGTGATTTGGATCTAGAAAAAATTTCTCTGGTTAAGGTGATCAACCAATCTTCTTAGCTTGCAGCAGGGCGACAAGAGCCAAACGCTATCATTCCTCAGATTCGCTTTGATCGATCACACTCCATTCAAATGATTTAGAATTTGTCGTACTGGTAGAGCAGCAATTATCAAGGATTCTAAGTGAAGCGAATTGTTTTCTGTGATTTTGATGGCACAATTACAAGCGAAGAAACGTTTGTTGCTATGCTGAAGCAGTTTACACCAGAAGTTGCTGCTCAGGTACTGCCAGAAATTTATGCTAGACGAGTGACGCTGCGCCACGGAGTACGTCAAATGCTTGAATCGATCCCATCCTCCAGCTATCCAGCGATCGTCGAATTCACACGCGCACAACCAATTCGGGCTGGATTTCTAGAGTTTTTAGATTTTTTGGCTGCTGAGCAAATCCCGCTTGTTGTCGTTTCTGGAGGGCTGCAAGGCATGGTTGAAGCAGTGCTTGAACCTTTTGGTGCTCGGATCAGTGCTATTCATGCGATTAATGTGGAGACAACAGGTTCCTTTTTGCAGGTGAATTCACGTTATGAAGGTGGAACGGAAATGGTTGCTAAAGCCCAAATTATGGCAACTTATGATGTTGATGAGTCGATTGCGATCGGAGATTCCATCACAGATTGGAATCTTGCTCTTGCAGCATCATTAGTCTTTGCTCGTCCGCCGCTCACACAGTATCTCGAAGAACATAAAAAGTTTTATTTGGTTTGGAATGATTTTATTGATGTGCGTGACCAACTTGCCAAATGGCTGAGAAACAAGAAAAACGGCTAGATTTTTAACAGAACCAGGAGAATTGCATAGGTTTACCAGTTAGAGTCACTTTACCAGGCACTTCAAACGACAGATAGGATTCACTCGAAACAGATCTCAACGTGATCGCAAGATCCTGCTAAAAATTACAACAAAGTGATATATCTCGATCGAGAAAACTCTGTATCGTGAATTCAGAGCTTGCACCCATTCTGATGGTTGATCCAATGTTCCGCCTGTGGGTTAACTATGGGCGAATGGTGATGTTTTTGATGTCCGAACATTTTGTGAAAATAGTAACTTTGGAGGTCTGAAATGCCTGTGATCAGTCAAGCAAATGGCTTATTAGCGGAATTTGCCGTTTTTTCAGTTGAACCTGATAGCCAAGAAAAGTTAGTGGAGCAGGTCATCCAAAACATTGAATCTACGCTCAGGCATCATGCAGGATTTACTTCTGGCAGCGTGATTTGCAGCTGTGATGGCTTAACCGTGACAAGCTATGTGCAGTGGATCGATCAAGACTCTTACACAACAACTCAACCCTTAACAGATTTTGCTGCTCCGGATGTTCATCTGTTTGAAATTTTTGCTGAAGAACCCAAAGGCAGCGAATTATCTCTCTCGTCCAACATGAATGGACTGATTAACTTCGGCATTTTTAAGCTGAACCAACCCGAGAGCCAGCCTCGATTTGTTGAGTTATTTCGTGAAGCACTCGTCATGGTATCGGGACAAACCGGATTGATTTCAACTCATGCCCACCGGAGCCTGGATGGATGGCGGTGTATCAATTTTGGGCATTGGCGATCGCTCGCAGATTTCACAGCAATGGATACGAATCGCCCCTTCGCCCCTCTGTTTGGAGAAATGTTAGATCTGGCCAAGAACGAATATCAAAAAAACTTGCATGAAGTGGTATACACGACTTGAGCAGAGTTGCTTGAAATATAATCTGGCGTTGGCGATCGCCATGATGATACCGGCACTGATCATTTGAGAATCGTTATTTTGTTTGCAGCGATCGACCAATCTGATCAGCCGATCGCTTTTATGATTCGCTAATGCACCAAGACTGACATATATTTGCCTTTTGAGGCTGTTTGACGCACGGATGATTTGTAAGGACGGATCGTGATCCGCCCCTACCGATCGTTTAACGCACCAGGACTGACATATATTTGCCTTCGAATGGCGCTGGAATGATTGGGGTGAACTTGACGCGATCGGTCGCGATCCGTTTCACATAGAACTCGTTGATCGTATGGAGTACCTGTTCTCGCGTGCCAATAATCCAGATTTGCGATTTATCGGTATGCGACTTGTCACCAAAAGGGGGCAGCAGTTCTTTGAACTCTGTAGACATGATCTTTTCCCTCACTGAGGTTAGGTTTGTGGAGAAGAAAAGCCCAAGGTATGACTATCCAGACATCGCTAAATTGCTGAAGATCGATTAAGATCGCAACAATCTGGCTCTCTGCACTAACAGAGACCTGGATAGCTGGCTATGAGTGTCTCACCACTTGTAGTCAGCGCCATACCTTGAACCGATCTACTGGTTGTCTTGTTAATTGGAAAAACCAGTGTTGCTTAGCATAGAACAAAGTTTAGCGACACACAAGCGTATTCAAGCGTTTGTCAATATTTTGTGAGAATCGATTGGATTTTGGATTTTGGATTTTGGATTCGGTGGCTGAGATGATTGAAGCCTGAGTTTTAAGTGGGGCGATCGAATTTTGAGGTAGAGTTGGGCGATCGAACCCGTTTTGAGGTTTGGCAAGTGTAATTTTGCGATCGCTTCAGGGTTTTGTGGGTTTGAGGATGACCCAAGCAGCTCATGCTTGAACCGAACCTGCTTGGATAGATGTCATTGTTGCTTTGATTCGGGCAAAAGCTGTGTTTGTCACGATCAGAGATGCTTTTGTAAAGGTAAAAGCAGAGTTGATTACGATATTTACGAGTTTTATTACGATCGAAGCTGCTTTTGTAAAGACATTTGCTGTGTTGATTACAATATTTGCTGCATTGATTGCGATATTTGCGACTTTTGTCACAATGTTTGCAGCATTTGTAAAGGTAAAAGCAGAGTTGATTGCGATATTTACGACTTTTGTTACAGTAAGACCTACTTTTGCCCCAGTCAACCCGATCTTGACGTTAACAAAAGTAACCTTTGAGGCAGCAGCAGCGGGTTAGATGTTCTGCGATCGACCTTTGGCTGGTTTAGGTTTGGGGTAGGAGAGGTACGGAAGCGCGATCGGATGTTTGGATAGTGGGGCGATGTTTCAAAAATACTGAGCCTGCTTCCGGAATTTCATAAAGAATCAGTGAAGTCATCTGCATAACCTGACTTGAGGGGATTAATATCAAGACATAAGGCTATGCGAATTGGTCTATGGGGAGTGTTATGCAGATGGTGTTCTTCATGAAAACCTTGTGAAGGATGATATGACGATCGAAGTCGGTATAATGTCCGTTTTTGGGATATTATGCAGAATCGATTTCTTCATAAGACCCCCTGCAGAGCAATTCGCACCGACTTTAATCTTCATAACACCCCTGGAATGGGATCTTATGAAGACAGAGAGGTAGGATTTCAGTCTATAAACAAGTTAGACCGACTATTCTAATTCAAGGTTGGATCTTGTCAACTCATGATTAAGTTACACATTCTTAATGCTCACGATAAATTCACGCCTTATCAAGAACAGCTCAAAAATGCTTTCGCTTTGTCAGTACAACGTGTGACTGAGATTCTTCCTATCTCAGATATTGATGTTGTGTTCTATCTCGATCCCGAATCAATCATTTCAGAATTTGGAATCGGAGGTTACTCGCCTTCTGGCGATCGGATTATGATAGCTGCCGATCCAGATAATGCCAACTTTTCAACAAGTTTGGAACATGAGTTCTTGACTACTTTAGGACATGAGTTACATCACTGTTCGAGGTGGCGTACTGTTGGCTACGGTAATACATTGCTTGAAGCGCTAGTTTCTGAAGGATTGGCTTGTCACTTTGAAACAGAACTACGCCCTGGTATCATTCCCTTTTATGCTCATGCGCTTAAAGCAGAAGAAATTCCTGATTTCTTCGCAAAAGCAATCCCAAGTTTGCTAGATCCCAACTACAGTCATGGCGAGTGGTTTTTCGGTCAAAATGATGAGATACCTCTTCATACGGGTTACACGTTGGGTTTCGAGTTGGTGAGCAGATACATGCGTCAGCAGCACAAAGAGGCATCACAACTATACGATGAACCTGCCGAGAGTTTTCTGTGTTTGCCTGGGCAGGAGGTTGTAGAGAACCCGACTAAACTCTGAATATTTGTTACCATCAAAGCATGTTCCGTCGCTGAGCTAAAATGTTGGCTATACGGCTACTTGTGAGGTCTAGACATGAATCTATCAGTCACTTTGGCAGAGATAAAGGCATTGAGCATCGACGATAGAATTCGCCTGGTTCAGGCAATCTGGGACAGCATTGAGGCTGAAGCAGAGCAGCTTACACTCACTGAGCCGCAAAAACAGGAACTGTCGCGCCGCATGGCAGACCACAAAGCGAACCCTGATGCTGTAGTTTCCTGGGAAGCGGTCAAAGCTCAGGCACGAGCAAGAATCCGTCGATGAGCTTACCCGTTGTTTTTCGGCTTGAAGCCCAGACGGAATTCAATGAGGCTATCGATTGGTACGAGCAGCAAGCAGAACTTGGATTAGAATTTCTCGACTGTGTTGCCGATACTTTGACTCGAATTCAAGCTATGCCAGAATCCTATGAGACGGTATTTGAAGATGTGAGGCGGTCGGTAGTGCAGCGGTTTCCGTACTCTGTATTCTACCAAGTTGAGGCGCAGCAGATTGTCGTGTTGGCTGTATTTCACAGCAAGCGAGATCCCAAAATCTGGCAAGCGCGGGTCTAACCATTCGGTTGCAGCGGAACGATATAGTGCTGTTGGTTAATTTGCAAAGGTTATTTGCGTCCGCTGACCCGAACCGTTAGCCTGCTTCGTCTTTGGATTGAGGCAGTACTTGTAGAACCTAGCCAGTTCTAGCTTTTAGTTACTTTATGTTTTCGTATTCGGTATCACAACAAATAGCACCTGTTTTACAAAATGACAAGAAGGCAGCGATCGAAGGACAACCGAGATAGGTTTGATGTACTGTCAGCTTTGTGGGTTCTGACTTGTAATGATCCTATTTCAATCATGACTTATAGAGGAATCAAATATCGTTTGAATTTACCTACTGATTATGATGTAAAAAGTCTTGTAGAAGAGAGGGGTGAGTTGTTTCGACCAAAAGTACCTACAAGCCGTCTGAAAGAATGGAAAACGGCAATGCGGTCGAAAGTTGGTAAACGTCCTGCTTGGATTCGTGATTTAGGTGATGAAACGTTGCAATTGAGAGCAATTGAGGAATTGTCAGTTGATGATGTTTTTCGTAGTCAATTTCGTATTCGCACAGAAGGTACAGAAGAAGATGTTCCTCCCTCTACACTTGAAATTATTGATTGGGGTTTACAGCACATTGAGAGACTGCGAAAAGCAAATCTTGAAGCCCGTGAAGAGGTAATTAAAAGATGGCAGCTTTGGTCAGTCATACTCCTAAGTGTTATAAATATTGTTGCAACTCTGCTTAAAAAGTAGGAAAGGTAAAGCAATAATTGATACGTTTGCGTCATCTTATTTAGCAATCGCCAGCAGGCTAACACTTCGTGGCAGCGGCTGGTTAAAAACTGTTGGTGCTGAGCTTGAGGTTGCTTGCCACCGCTACACTTTGTCGTTAGACCTATTTAGCATGGGATAAAAACTTCTTGAACCAATCCTCGAATTGGATCCACAACTTACTTTTCTGAAGTTGTAGTTATTACGATCACCGTAAAAACGATAAAAAATACTAAACTGGGTTTTCAATGTTTCACCGAGTCACAATTTTCATCTCAGTTCTTTGTCTCGCTTTGCTTGCAGCACTTGGAATACTTGACTACTTTTTTTTAGATGACAATTCACCGTTACAAGATTACGCTCGTGGAACATTCACCGAGACGATCGGTATTTTGCTTACAGTGCTTGTTGTTGATCGATTATTTGAATCCCGTGATAGAAGACAAGAGCGTAAGCAAGAGATAGAAGCACTACGAAGTTCCCATCGTGTATGTATCCAATATATTGATAGATTTCATCTATATACGTATCAAGTCGTGACGCCAATTGCTGTTCGAGCAAATAAAGCCTTACCCAAGCGATGCCCGGAAACATGGGAATTCAACGATATGAGAGACTTGTTTTCCGAATCATTGTTGATTTTTGATGGACAAACTCCATCTGTGCTTCGGTGCCTTGCCACCCTTCGTGATCTGCAATTATACATTGAGGGAATGTTAGCTCGTTTACCACTACGATACTTTCCTCAAATTTCGGGGACACTACTCGATTTTGTTGAGAGTGTTGGGCGTGTAGAGCTTTATGAAGGAATTAAGTTTGATAGTGAGGCGAAGCTGGGTGAGGAGAAAATGAAGAACTTCGTGCAGAATATGATTGCTACTCATCAAGGTAAACTAGAGTATGGGGGAAGCAACATCTGTACTAAGTATGTTGCTTTGTACTATGTACTTCAGAATGCTGTGAAATTGCTCAACCAGTATGAGATACAGTTAGCTGAAGTACTAAAAATTGAACATTTATCATAGTTAGTTGACAACCTATGATAGGTAGAAAAGGTGAGGTTCGCTATCCACGCAATATTCCAATATATCCATAACTTTGAAGTAGAGTGGGTCTACTGGTAAGTCTCGGTCTACCAACCGTGTTGGAGCGGATTTAGTTGAATTCTTGGTGCACTGCAAAGTGTTTTGAAAACCACTCAACACAACCGTTATGCAGCTTAAATTTCTGAGTTGGTACAATAGCTTAAAGATGATCGGCTGAAGCTGATTCATCCACAAAACCTGTGATTTATGAGACTTATCAGCCTCGATCGCCCCTTTTACACTTCATAGAATTTTTCTGGATGAGAGAAAGTGATGATTTACCAGTCGTGCAGACTCGAGTTATCACTATCCAGTGATTTCAATGATCTAGCGATCGCCGCAAATCATTCCGTTGCACACCGACCCTATCAGGAGACGCAGTATGGATCAATTCACTGGTGGTTGTCTGTGCGGCAACGTCCGCATCGTGGCATCAGGACTCCCATACCGAGTCGGCATTTGTCACTGTCTCGACTGCCGTAAGCATCATGGGGCTCTTTTTCACGCTTCCGCAGTCTTCCCTCAGGATGCGGTTACGATCGATGGTGAAACACACGACTATAACGGGCGGTTTTTCTGTCCCCGCTGCGGCTCGTCCGTTTTTGCACGCACCGCAGACGAAATTGAAGTGAACCTGGGCTGCCTGGATGCTCCCGACCAACTGAAGCCAACCTACGAAAACTGGATCATCCGTCGCGAGTCCTGGTTGCCGCCGTTTCCGCTGACAAGACACTACGATCGCGATCGCGATGCCACGAGTCGCTTTGAGGAGTAGGTCACACAGAAGGCACGGCCCTACAAAGCAGACATGTCCCAACCTAGCGCCAGTTGACCCGATAATTTGCGTTGAGCTTCCTCTCGCAAAGGATGGTAGCGGACTCCCTGCATATCCCGAAACAGCTTCTCTAACCCCAGCTTGCGGTAGAATGCACTTCCTCCAGCAATTTCCATTGCCAGATCGGCAACATTGAGCACTGCTTTAGCGACAAGTGTCCGCCCTGTCATCATTTGATTCGTGGTTTCAAAGCCAGGTTGACCGACTGCGGCAGTCGAAATCATATGCTGAAGGGCGAGCTTTGCAGCCATTAATTCATTGTCCAACCCACCTACCGCATAGCAGAGGTGTTCATTCATGTGGTGCTTCATAGCTAGCTGAATGGCGCGATCGCGTGCTGCTTCTGCAACGCCAACATAGACATTGATGTCTCGTGCCCTGCTGGCGCAACGCCTCAAAGAGCTTGAGAGGATGGGTGTTGTGGTCAGCCATGAGAAGGAAACAGGACAGGGATACGAGTATCTTCTAACACCAGCCGGAGAAGCGCTGCGACCGATCGTCGAGGCAATGGGCGTTTGGGCACAACAGTGGGGAAGCGAGCAAGTTGCTCCGGAGGATTTAGATGATGCCTTGCTGATGTGGGGCATGAGGCGACGGGTCAATCTTGAGGCGATGCCCGCACAAAAAATAGTGCTTCAATTCGATTTTCGGGGTCTGACGAGAGGGCATAAAAATCAGCGCAGTTATTGGATGGTGATCGAGGATGGAGAGGTGGATGTCTGTCACAAAGATCCAGGTTTTGAGGTGCATGTTCTGATATCAGCCGATCTGGGGATGTTTACCCATGTTTGGTTGGGATATACTCCCTTGAATCTTGCCCTTGAGCAGGGCACCGTTTGTTTTGAAGGCGATCGCAAATTAGTGCGCCAAGTTCCAACCTGGTTATATCTCAATGGTGAGTGGCGTTATGGCATGGGAATTGATCGCTCTGCAGCACAGCTAATGCAGACTAACCGGCCCGTTGCAAAAGACAAGTGAGTTGCTGGTTGTAAGTTAATATCTGCTGAATACAAACGTTATACTGCAAGTAATCGCAGGTTCTCCAACCAGAGGAACAGAACCGATGGCCTATCCCATTCGCTGTACTTGTGGCAAACTCAAGGGCACATTCAGCCCAGATCAAAACATCAACAGATGCGTGTGCTATTGCGCAAACTGCCAAGCCTTCGCCCGGTTTCTGCAACGAGAGCAAGAAATCCTGGATGCAATGGGCGGGACTCGCATCATTCAAACCATCCCTGCCAATGTTACCTTTACCGAAGGCATCGAGAATCTGGCCTGTATACGTCTGACTGAATCTGGCCTGCTGCGATGGTATGCTGCCTGTTGCAATATGCCGATCGGTAATACGCTGCCGACCCCTAACCCATCTTTCATTGGTTTAATCCAGACCTGCTTGAGTGCAGACCTAACTGCGTTAGACAACAGCCTGGGTCCGATCCGAATGTATGTCAATACCGAATCGGCGATCGGAGAAAATAAGCCCAAATCAGCAGGCGTTTTATCTGGCACCTTACGCGTGTTTGGCATGATGCTGAAGGCACGTCTGAATGGCAGATACAAACAAAACCCCCTATTTGTGATGGAATCGGGTGCTCCGATCGTGACTCCCCACGTACTCAGTACTGAGGAGTTGAAGCGTGTTAAGCATGTTGTATAAGTCACTCACTGCCGATCGCAGAGATTAGGCGCGATGAATGAAGCAAAATGTAAGGTGGCCTGTTTCTGATGCAAGCTAAGTTTACGATTCGTCCTGCGAAGCCTGAAGATCGCCCTGCTCTTGTCACATTAATGCAATTGCTGCAAGAGACCGAGCGCGAGTTACACACTAACCGATCGCCAGGGGCTGAGATCAGCGATGCCCATTTCGCTTATCTGGAAGAACTATCCAGAGAACAGAATGGTCAAATTTATGTTGCAGAGTTCCAGCAAGATATCCTTGGTTTTGTGGTTTGCTTTATGGAAAAACTGGATGAAGCAGACCTGCATGTTGTTGAATCAGATCGAGAGTTTGGTTATATTTCCGACTTGTATGTTGTTTCAACCATGCGAAAGCAAGGCGTTGCGGCGGCTCTGATGCAAGCGGCAGAACAGCATTTTCTCAATCTCAATTTGGCATCTGTGAGAGTGGGTTTGTTGTGCCGTAATGAATCTGCCGCCAGGTTCTATCAAAAAGTAGGCTATCAGCCCTACGAGATTGTGTATGAAAAGCGGATCAAGGAGCCGTGAAAGCAGATATCGCAATGGCTAGGTTGAATACAATGCGCTCATTACGGATTTACGACATCGATGGCACCATTACCACACCAGGGCATGACTTATGGTATCTCACCACTCGTTCTTTAGTCGTTAATCCAACCGCCTTTGATCAATCTGTTGAGTTATGGAAGCAGGCGCTAAAGGAAGGCATTTGTCCCTATGAATCATCTCGGTCAATGATGCAAAAGGGAATTGAATACATTGATAAAGATTGTGATGAGCATTGTGTTAAGCAACGTGCTGGAGAGTTGTCAAAATATGTTATTCAAAACAAGTATTACTATCCATCTGCAATCCGCCATATTCATGCATCGATCGACGCTGGCTTTTTAATTGTTTTTTCAACAACGAACTATCATGAGGGAGCTGAGGCTTTTCTAGAACAATTGATTGAGCATCAGCTGATTCGCGATGCCCATCGAGACAAGATTATCTGCTCTGGCTCTGTAATTGATTGGAAATCGCGTTCGATCGTTCACTTCAATATGGGAAATGGTAAGGGGGTTGGAATTTCTAACGCATTGCAAATCCCGATCGATGAATTACCAAACCATGTCGATTCAGCCTATGGGGATGATCCGCTAGGGAATGATGCAGGGATTTTGTCTCTTTCAGAAAAATCCTTTGTGATCGCAAACCCCAAAAATTCAGAAGTGCATCTTCCTGGAAATTTGATACGCACTTCGTGGGAAAATATCCTCAAGAATTATTTTTAACGCAGATTGACTGAATGATTTGCAAATACAATATGAAGACAAGGAAGAGGGATTTCAGTCAATAAACAAGTTTTGGCGTCAACCCCTTGAAAAATGAGCCAAACGGAAATGAAATATGGGAATGACATTTTGGATTCATACGCTTGATGGTGGAATTATGTCTCATGAGAGTGATGATCACACATTGATGTACCGCTTATCCGATGAACTAGATGCGGTATGTGATGAGCTTGGTATTTCAAAGCTTTCATCATTTGTAGATTACACTGACCTTGTACTCAATATGACTGATGACGAGTCGGATGAAGAAAATGAAGCAATAGAGATTGGTGAAGAAACCGGGTATGCATATGCTATTGATGATATGCAGTGGTTTGATATACCTACTGGACTCACATGCTTAGAAGCGCTTCGTCGCCACGTTGCAGATGGGTGGAATCCTGAATTAGCGTATGAGACAAGGGCATACCTCATAGAAGAACTTGACAACTGCATTGAAAAGCTTAAAAGTCTTTCTCAGGAAACAGGAAAGTTTCACTTAGCTGTTCTTCTGTAATTTAAGAAACATCAGACATTTTTAGCACCTTGCAAAGTTAAAGTTGTTGAATCACTCCAATTCCTATGAAACTACCTGCATTCAAGCTCGAACGATTCTTTGCTAAATACGAATTCAAAGCGCCCTATCTGCTTTCCTCCTCTGACTGTGAAGCAATGACGATTGAAGAGTTATTGAGTCTAGAACCGGATGCTGCCCAAAGATTTCATCAGACTTGGCTAGGTTATACAGAAACGCAGGGAAACCCAGAACTGCGGCAGGCGATTGCCCAAACTTATCAAACCATTGACATCGAACAAATCCTGGTGCATGCGGGTGCAGAAGAAGCCGTGTTCATCTTTATGAATATTGCGCTTCAACCTGGCGATCACCTGATCGTTCACTTTCCTTGCTATCAGTCTCATAGCACTATCGCTCAGTCTATTGGCTGTGAAGTGAGTGGGTGGATGGGCTGTGAAGCGAATCACTGGGAGTTAGATTTAGATTGGCTCAGAGGGGCAATTCAACCAAACACCAGGGCGATCGTGATTAATTGTCCTCATAATCCAACTGGCTATGTCATGAGCCGAGCCAAGCTAGAGGAATTGATCGCGATCTGTAGAGAGCATAATCTGCTGCTATTCTCCGATGAGGTCTACCGATTTTTGGAATATCGCGATGAAGACACGCTGCCAGCAGCTTGCGACCTGTATGAAAATGCAGTTTCTTTGGGAGTCATGTCAAAACCCTATGGATTAGCGGGCTTGCGAATTGGTTGGATTGCAACTCACAATCAAGAGATTTATCGAGCGATGGCAGAGTTTAAGGACTTTACCTCAATTTGTAACAGTGCGCCCAGTGAGTTTTTGTCAACCTTGGCGCTTCGCAATCGGGATAAAATCATCCAGCGGAATCGAGCAATTATTGCTGCCAATATTGAGAGGTGCAATGAATTCTTCTCGCATCATGCTGATTTCTTCAACTGGGCAGCACCCAAGGGTGGATCAACCGCATTTCCGAGTCTTAAGCGATCGATCGATGTGGAGGAGTTTTGCATTGATTTGGTGAATCAGCAAGGCGTTTTACTGCTGCCAGGTCCATATTTTGACTATGGGAAGCAAAACTTTCGGCTCGGATTAGGGCGGAAGAATTTGCCCACCTGTCTTGAAAAATTAGAGAACTACTTAAAAGCGATCGCAGCATAAAACTCCCATCTACTCGGTTGATGAATCATGGGCTATAGAAAAAATCAAATGTGACGGATAACATCCCCAATTCCCAGCCTTAACCTGCAAAGTTTCTGTTTAATTCCTTAAAATCTAGGCATTATCTCGCAAATCTGCCTGATAATCTCAGATTAGGTAAGGTATTATCCGGTAGATCTGCTGGTTAATATCTATGTGAATATCTAGTGAGCTAGCTCTGGCATCAGCCATCGCCAATATCAAACAGAAGGAGAAACTTAATGAAACACAGCTTCAGTGAATACCTTCTCACGGTAGCACTGCCTTGCCTGTTATGGACAACCAGCAGCTACGCACAGGACTCATAGCATATGGAGATGACCACGCCAATATCGCCCGGTGTCGCAGTGCCAGACAAGATTGAGAGTTCCATTGGCACGCTTAATCTAAGCTATGGCTACCCTTCTACCGACACCGTTGAGAAAATCTACGACAACCTTGATCGATCGCGCGCCTTGCAAGCCTATCTCATGGCTATCCCGATCGTGAACCAGGCAGGCATGCGCGACTCGCTCCGCAAGTTCGGGCCGGACAACCAGACTGATGTCATCTGGGAGGACCTTGTCGATCCCCGCACCGTCGAGCTCACCGCCAACGACAACACGATCTACAACTTCATCTGGATCGACACCAAGGCAGGCCCGCTCGTCCTCGAAGTTCCGCCCGCAGTATTGGGCGGCGTCAATGACTTCTGGTATCGCTGGGTCGGCGATGTGGGCATCACCGGCGAGGATCGCGGCAAAGGCGGCAAGTATCTCGTCCTACCTCCCGATTACAAGGGCGAGGTGCCGTCCGGTTACTTTGTCCTGCGCCCGAGTACCTATGGCAACTGGTTCTTCTTCCGCGCCTTCGTCGTTGATGGCTCTACCAAGCCCGGTGTCGAATCAGTCAAGAATAACCTCAAGATCTATCAGATCTCCGAGGCCGCCAATCCCCCAGCAATGAAGTTCGCCAACGCTTCGGGCGTGCCAGCTAACTTCGTCGCGCCAGGTGACTATTCATTCTGGAACATGCTCAACCAGGTGATTCAGGAAGAGCCACCGCAGGGCTCTGATCCCACCACACTCGGGCTGTTCGCTTCGATCGGCATCGTGAAAGGTCAGCCCTTCGCGCCCGACGATCGCATGAAGGAGATCCTCACCGATGCCGCCAATATCGGTGCTGTCACTGCTCGCACTATCGCCTTCAAGATCCGCTCGCAGGAAGCCTATTTCTACCCGAACAGCCCGTGGCGACTGCCGTTCTTCGGCGGCTACAAGTTCGAGAGCGCGCCCGGCGTGACGAACATGGACGGCTACATCTTCTATTACTACTTCGCTACCGGCATCACTCCGGCGATGGAGATGAAGATGGTCGGGCAGGGCTCACAGTATCCGTGGTCCGTGCAGGACTCGAATGGCAATCCCTTCGATGGCGGCAAGAGCTACAAGATGCACCTCCCGCCCAACGTCCCGGTGAAGGACTTCTGGTCGGTGATTGTCTATGACAACCAGACGCGCTCCATGATCCAGACCGACCAAAAGGCTCCGAGCGTGAGCAGCCAAGACAAGGGATTGAAGACCAACGCCGACGGCTCGGTAGACGTGTTCTTCGGCCCAGTGGCACCGATCGGCTTTGAAAGCAACTGGGTCCAGACGATTCCCGGCAAAGGCTGGTTCATGATCCTGCGCCTCTATGGCCCGCTCGAACCCTGGTTCGACAAAACATGGAGGCCGGGTGAGATTGAATTGATGGAGTAAGAACCATCAACTAACGCCCCGGTTGCAGCGGACAGCGCTCAGGCATCGTCTCTGAACCGGGGTCTTATGCGGCATTAGATTGCCACGCGACATTCGTCCCCCAACGGCTGGTTGCGGCCATATCCTGGCACTGAGAGGCCGATTTGTCCGATGTTTAACGGTTGGGGCGACTTCTTCTCCACGATCGGGGTGGCTGGTTGTGCCAACAGAATGATAATCTTTAAGTGTGCATCGATTGATTACTGAAGGAATTTATCCGCTAAATTGGGGTGAATGCCCAGTTGAGTTTGGGCTGGATATGCGATGGAAGTGATGAGACGTTTGATTGTCTCAACGAACCTTACAAGATTGTCCAGATTGTTCAGAAGCGATCGACCATCATTGAACCGCAGATTGACTGAACGTTTTGCAGAGGCAAGACAAACGATCGCAGGTTTCCTTTGAACATGGGCCTGTTTTCTTTGAACGTCCCTTCGTTTTCTTTGAACGGGGCTATGTTTTCGATAAACGTCCCCCTGTTTTCTTTGAACGTCCCTCCGTTTTCTTTGAACGGGGCTATGTTTTCGATAAACGTCCCCCTGTTTTCTTTGAACGTCCCTTCGTTTTCTTTGAACGGGGCTATGTTTTCAATAAACGCAGCCCTGTTTTCTTTGAACGGGGTCGTGTTTTCAATGAATGAGATGAAGATGAGGCTGAGTCAAATCAGAGCTGGCCTGACTCTAACCTCATTGACATTAGCAACTCAAACTGTCCCCCAAGGTTAATGGTCTCAGGGGACGGGCTTGAGAACGATCGGATAATTCGATCGCAGTCGATTAGCGCACTAAGACGGACATGTATTTGCCTTCAAAGGGGGCTGGGATGATTGGCGTGAATTTGACTCTGTCGGTCGCAATCCGCTTCACATAGAACTCATTGATCGTGTGTAAGACCTGCTCTCGCGTGCCAATAATCCAGATCTGCGATTTATCGGTATGCGAAACTTTCAGCAGTTCGTTGAACTCTGTGGACATGATTATTTTCCCTCGCTGAGGTTGGGTTTGTGGGGAAGAAAAGCCCAAGGTATGACTGTCCGGACAACGCTAAATTGCTGAAGATCGATTAAGATCGCAACAATCTAGCTCTCTGGTGTTAACAGGAGTCTAGACAGCTGGCTATGAGTGGCTTCAACACTTATAGTCAGCGCCATACCTTGAACAGATCTACTGGTTGTCTAAGTTAATCGGAAAAACCAGTGTTGTTTAGCATAAAACAAAGATCGATCGAACACAAGCGTAAGTTAGGGTTTGTCAATATTTTGTGAGCAGGGAAAACGGATGGCTATCAACTGCGATCGGTTTTGGAATGCTTGCGCTCTAACGTAAAAGTCATGGTTGAGATGGATTGAGTTATGGGCGATCGATCGGTTTTCTAGGATGAGGTTCTGTGGGGAGAGAGCGGCAGAAGGCTGTTATGTAAACCTACCAACAAGCAATAGAAACACTTCTGCATTTGGGTAAAGAATGTATGAAATTATTTGTATAACACCCGATGCAGAGGGTAATATCGAGACTATTATCTGTGCAAATTGCGCGATGGAGGAGCTTAGACGGAACCCCAATCTACCTAAAACCCTTGCTGGGATATTTAGCCCGAAATAATTCTGCCTAAAATCCCTTATAGGGCAATTGGCCCCGACGGAAATCTACCTAATCCTCCTAAATTGGGATCTTAGGCAGATAAGAAAGGGGAGTTTCAGTCCAAATAAGAGTTCCACGGAGCTAGTGTTAAATGTTACCCGTTGGGAACACTATAGCAGTTAGCAGCTCCGTAGAAAAAACTTGCAGGAGCCAACTCCGCCTGTTGCTAGCTTGACGGCGGCGCAGGACGGCGTTCGCGGCTCAGCTCGATCGTTATGCTGCTTAATCCTCGGCTGGGGCACAGCCGTAAGCTCATCTGTTTGCGTTCAAGAGGAGTTCAGAGAAAGGCTAAATAGCCGAAATGCAAAGGTACTCTATCCTTGGCAGGAAAGTTATAGTCTTCTTGAGGACAGAGAGGTATAACAGGCTATGGTAAAATTTGAGCAAATTGAAGCAGCAATTCTTTCCTTGCCATCTAGTGAGTTTGAGCAGTTTAGGCTGTGGTTCCTTGATCTAGACTGCGAACGCTAGGATGAACAAATAGAGCAAGATATTGAAGATGGTAAATCGGAAGTATTTGATCAGGAGGCGGTTGCGCTAGCGAAGATTGCAGGTGTTAAGCAGTAAACTAGGGTTAATTGAATAATGGAGAATCAGCCTAAATTTGATGTCTTCCTGTGTCACAACAGTAAAGATAAGCCTGAAGTCAAGGAAATCAGAGATCGTCTAAAACAATTTGGACTACGCCCCTGGTTGGATGAACCAGAACTCATTGCTGGCGGAAGGTGGTTAAAATTACTGCAAGAGCAGATTATACAGATTGATTCAGCAGCAATTTTTTTTGGAAATCATGGCATAGGCCGAGTGCAAGAGCATGAGATAGAAATTCTTTCAAACGAAGCTACGAAAAGAGAATTATCTTTGATTCCGGTGTTACTCAAAAACACAATAGAAAAGCCAAAACTTTCCCCTCTTCTGGAACTACGTGGTTGGGTAGATTTTCGTGAACCGGAACCAATTAAGAAACTTTTTGAAGGAATTAAAGGAAAGTCTATTGACATTTACCTGCAAGAATTAGGAATAAAAAGGAAATTTCTAGATCAACAGCTTAGAGATGTGGAAATAGAGATTGAGCATGTAACATCCTTTCTAAAAAAAGATATTGATCCAGGTTTAAACGCAGTCTTAGAATGGTTAAATAGAAGACAAGACTTAGCAAGAAAGTACGGAAATCTGGCTTTAAAGAAAAATCCGAATCTGAAGCAAGAACTAAAAACAAAAAACGAATTAGAACTATTTTATATAGAAATTGACAGCTATTTAGAATTGATTCTGTATGCTCTTTTAGGTAATGATGAATCTCTTCTATACGAGCCAGGGATACCAATGTTAGCGGATGACGAAAGTTATCAGTTTTCGAGTTCTGATATATATAGAAATACTTTTGATATTATAAAACGAAACATTCCTGATTTTGAAGATTCTGCAAGATGCAAGCTGGAAGCCTATATTGATCAGTTAGTGAATAGGCTTCTAAGTGAATAAGCTTCTTTTTGAAATCTCAGTAAGTTGGTAGATTAGTTCTGAGCAGGTTTTCTGAAAAAGTTGATAGATTAGTACAGAATTCAAGTAGATGCGCCCTAATCATAGAAGATATCCCTCTAACTAAAGTTTCGCTAAACTTCCGTTGCAGACCACTAACTGGTTTGAGCACCTATTTCAAACTCACTGTCCATAGTCCTTGAGCTGTCTCTCAATTTTTGCGAGTTCATCAAGGTATTTTTGGACAGCCTCCACGTTTTGTGTCAAACGGACAATTTCCATTCGCAACCACTTTTTTCTATCAAGAAGCTCCTTCAGAGACATAGCAAATCCTCAGCGTTAACTATGCTTCATACTTGCCAGACAATTTAGAAATATCCGGAGGAAAAACATCCTTCAGATTAGACTTCAAGTTTGACTAAATAAAAGTCAAGTTACGATGAAAATATGTAGATTTGTCCTTATTGGCTGGTATTGCTCTGTAGACAAGCGATTTGCTTTTCTGTTTCTCTAATTTGATCCTTCACTTTCTGTTTTTCCACAATTAGATCTCTAAGTTTTTCACAAAGCTCAGTTTTTGAGGTTGATTGCGAGCCATTATTCTGTGACATAACTTGCATTTATTGGTACATAAATACTATAACAGTAGCCTTCTTTCGGCTCCGGACGTTTTCTTAAAAAAAGAAGATGAGCGTTACTGAAATGTGACCGCCCCATAAGGCTGACATTCCGCATATTGACCTTTAATTTTGTTTGTGCATAGCTTCCAGTCCAACAATCAACCCTTACCAGTCCTGAATTGCAGCCTTTGGAAGTTGAGCCTCTCTTGATTGCGAAAGGTTAAGAAGAGTAAGAGGAGTTGAGGATCCATAACAGGATAAGTACGATCTCCGATCTTGTAGGGTGCCCTACTGCAACTCCTACTACTCCACCGATAAGATTTAGAGAACGCCCCATTCTTATGCATTCCTTGAAGCAGGCAGTCGCCGCATAACGCCCATGCACACCGACCGCCAAAAATTGATCAGCCATGAGGCAAAGGCTATCTGCGGCGGGTGATAGGCATCGTTAGACAGATTCACTCTAAAAACTTCAAACACCTTACCTTTCCTATTCCCAAAGGAGTTACTGCTGCACCCATTGTTTTATCAATTCTTCTTACATCGATGCTGTTCTCCTGGTTGATCGATCGCCCTACAACATCGATCGAACTCCCAAACCAATAATCACAGCCATTCGGAAAACAGAAGCACTCCAACAGGAATGGCCGATCGCTGACTCCAAATCACAGCTTAATGACTCGATTGGGCAACCTACAAGAGCGTTCGAACTCCCAAGCAACAATCACAGTCGATTGGAAAACAGAGGCGCTGCAACAGAAATGACCGATCGCTAATTTCCAACCACAGTTTGATGGATCGATTGAGCGACCTACAACACCGATCGGACTCCCAAGCAACAATCACAGTCGATCGGAAAACAGAGGCGCTGCAACAGAAATGACCGATCGCTAATTCCCAACCACAGTTTGATGGATCGATTGAGCGATCGTCCACTAGAAACTCAACTGCAAACGTCCTCCTAAAATAAAAACGTCATCTGAGGAATTATTTAACAGTGGGTCAATAATATATTGAGCAGTGAATGCCATTTGTAAGGCAGGCGTTAAAGCAAGATTATAATACGCCTCAAACCCGGTTTCCTGACCTTCTAACTTCTGGCCGATCACACGACTGAGCAAAGGCGCATCGTTGATTGCATCGATCGTGCCGTTAGCAAAATCTAAATAGTACCAGCCCAACCCAAACTCATCATATTCGCGACCGGGAATCACTCCCTTTGCCCCCATCCCTAAACTGAAAAATGAGTTGATGAAGTTAGAGTCTTCTGGTCCGATCCCAAAGCGACCAAACAAGCCCAAACCGCGCGGAGTCGTGAAGCGTGGATCAGGCTTGCCATCGGCGGTGTTGACTGTAAACAGATACTGGTCAAAATTGGCATAGACCATGTAGGCTCCATTCTGAGTTCGGATCGGATCCCGAAAGTCAATGAAACCATTTCGCCCAAATGTATTAAATGGATCGCTGAAGTCAGTGCTGTTTTGACTGCTGTAGAGCCACCCCAGGCGAAAATTGCCGGGATTTTGATGGATGCGGTAGGCAAAGTCGAATTCCTGCGAAACCAGCACTTCATTAAAGAAGTCATCGGCAAAGTTTTCGGCAGAACTGCCCGGATCGCCCACAGAGGTGACAATATTCAGCCAGGGTTCGGGTTGCCATGCGATCGCCCCCATCCACATACTCGGAGGCGCATAGGAGCCCATCATCAAATTGTTGTTGAGCGAAGCATTCTGAAATTGATAGCGATAGTTATTTGCAAATACGTTGGCATCTGCAAAATTCGTTGCATTCACCTTACCCAAAATGAGCTGAAAATTCGGGGCGAACGCCTGCATCAGGTAGTACTCACTCAGCAACGCATAATCGCCGGGATTCACAACCGGAAAAGCAGATCCATAATAGGTCGGACTGAGGGTTCCGGCATTGGAGAGCGCATCGCCAAGCTTAGACTGAAAGGCAACATGTAAAATGGCTCCAGGCCAGGGATTCACAATATTCAGATAAGCATCAATGTTTTGAATCACCGCAAAGGTATCGTCATCGTCATTGCGTGCGCCACTCACAATGCCCTGTGCGGCAGTCGTTGCATAGACATCAAAGAACACACCATGCTCAGGTAGACGCGATCGCGCTCCACCCCAGTCCCCTGTTAGCTGGGTCCGTTCACCAAAGGAACCAACTACTGTGCTGGGTGTGCCAAACACATAGGGGCTATGGTTGAGTTGTGAAAGCACGACTCCCAGGATTGCCTGTGCTTGGGCTTGGGCCTGAGCCTGAGCAGCCGCTTCTTCCTCCGTCAAGGTTGGGGCTTGGGCGATCGATTGAATTTCTTCGATGGGCGTAAAGGACGATGCTTTCAGATCTGCTTTTGGATCCAAGGCGTTGCTTGATATTCCCACAAGCTGTTCAGTCGAAGTCGCCTCAGACAATGGATTGTCCTGCTCAACCGAGATGGTTAAATCAGGATTGTCAGCGAGTTGCAGATCCGCTGCCCGATTCTGGGAAACATCGCCACTATTTTCAAGAGTGATTGGATGGTCTGCATTGTGGAACGCTGGATAGCGATTTACAACTATGGCCTCTCCCCGATTATCAACGGCTGACATTGCTGCATCTTCTGATTTCTGGAGATCACTAAATGCTTGAGGCTGAGATAGCAACCCTCTACTGGCTGCATCACCTGTTGCCTCCTGAGTTGCATCAGATAGGATGATCGCGGCATCATCGATCGCAGATAATTGGTTTTGTGATTCAGTTGATAATTCTGCTGCGGGTGAAGCGACGGTAGCAAAGGCAGACAGCAGCGTAAAACTTATGGCGATCGCAGCAGATTCCATCAGTTGAAAATAAAATTTCATCGGTCAAAAGGATATATAGATCCGATCGGTCTAATTGCTGTTTAGAAAGGATTTAGACAGATTGGTAATGTCAAATTGGATAAATGGAAGGTAGGCTCAGTCGATCGAAAATGAATTCATCTTGATAATGATGCTTGTGTTCGATCCCCCTAAATCCCCCTTATTAAGGGGGACTTTAAGCACTCTTGGCTCGGTTCCCCCTTTTGTAAGGTGGGCTAGGGGGGATCTCAACTCATGCTGCTCAGCAGCAACCAGCTACGGCTGATTATCGACTGCCTCTGCTTCCTCCGGTGTGGCCACGGAAGTGAACAGAATACTCTTGGCTGCACCAAATGCTTCCTCTAAAAACAGCGGGAATTTTGCATCCTGATACAGGACTTCAACCTTCTGTTGCAGCTTAGATATCATTGAGCGGTTCTGGTCTGCCAGGTTGTTCTCTTCCCTCGGATCCTGAGCCAGGTTAAACAGTTCTACCCGCGAGGGCAATACCGTTTGCCAGACGAGTTTCCAATCTCCCTGCCGGATCGCCGCCCGAAAGGGCTCGATCCCATACACAATCTCATCCCGATGGGGAATTTGTCCGCCGATCAGCGCTGGCCAGATGTTTAACCCATCCAGCGGTTTGCTTGCATCAGCGGTTGCACCTGCCAGACCGATCAGGGTTGGATACCAGTCCACGATATGCATCGGTTGATTGACAGTAGAACCGGGCTGGATATGTCCTGGCCAATTTGCTAGCGCCACAACCCGAGTGCCGCCCTCATACAACGATCCTTTGCCATCCCGGAAGGGACCATTATCTGCAGGAATCGTGCCACCAGAGGTATCGACCTCACCCGTCATCTGGGCCGATCGGGGACCACCGTTGTCGCTCTGGAATACGACTAGAGTGTTGTCTCGCATACCGCGTTGATCCAGCGCATTCAGCACTTGACCAATCTGATCATCCATCGCGGTGATCATGGCTGCATAAGCCCGACGATTCGGATCGGTAATGTTTTGATATTGAGCGAGATACTCATCCGGAGCCTGATAGGGTGCATGAGGCGCAGTAAAGGCCAGGTAAAGGAAGAGTGGCGTATTGGCATCATGGGCTTCAATCAGCTTGACGGCATCCTGTCCCAGTAGGGTGGTGACGTAGCCCTCCTCATTCACCAGCTCGTTGTTGCGATACCAATCCACATGGTCGTGGGCGGAGTGTGTGAAGTAGTCGATTTCACCCAGAATTGGACCATATTGATAATCAAACCCTCGCTGCAGGGGCCAGTATTGGCGATCGGCATGTCCGAGGTGCCACTTGCCGACGATGGCAGTCTTGTAGCCTACTTGTTTCAGCGCTTGAGGCAGCAACCACTCATCCGTTGCCAAACCATAGGTGCCTGCTGAAGGAATGACAACAGTTTGCAGACCATAGCGGTAGGGATATCGACCCGTCAGCAGCGCAGCCCTGGAAGGGGTACACATGGAATGGGCATAGTATTGTTCGAGTTGGGCTCCACTTTGAGCCAGTTGATCGAGGTTGGGCGTTCGAATATCCGATCCATGGAATCCGACATCTTTCCATCCCTGGTCATCCGACATGATGTAGAGAATATGGGGATGAGCAGGTTGCTGGGCTTGAGCCGCTACAGGCAACCATCCACGGATTCCTAAAAGAATTGCAAAAATGAAGGCAACGAAAAATCCCAGGGCTTTCACAGCGAGTTGTTACTCCCCTTCATGTAAGTGATTGATAACGAAAACTGAATCAATTGAGACAATTTCCTAGCAGTACAGAATATAGAGGCCAATTTTGGGAATGACTATCTCAAAATCGCAAGTTTGCAAAAGTCAATAGTCAAGACTCTTTGTAAAATTTAATCAGTCAGGACTGAAAAATCTCTAGAAAGGCTGATTCGCTTTGGCAAACCCAGATTCTCCGCAACATCCAAGTTCATTTGCCCAAAAGCGCCACGCTTCATGCATCATTGTGCATCGTCATTTTACCGATATTGATGAGTTGGCAGCATTTCTCCCCGAAGATATCCGGCTGACTCAGTTGAACTACCAGCCTTTTTCTTGCAGCTCAATGGCTTTAGTGTCTNGAGACGATTCGATTCAACTTCAATCATGTCAATTGCAGATTACATGCTGTAGGAGATAAATATCCCGGCTTCTTAACGTTTACCTGCCTCCTGCATGGATCGGGGGAATCGATCATTTCAAATCACTTTCCCATTACCCCAGATTACGTCTGGGGCTTCGATCCACATCGGCAAGCAGATTTAGTCTTTCCAGGCAATTCAACTCACTGCGCCATTCATATCCGTCAAGATGTGTTTGAAGCTTGTGCCCAGGCTATGGAGCGATCCGATCTGAATGCGAAGTTTTTGGAAGAGAACTATATATACGCTCCCGAAGCTTTATCTCCGCTACGCAGCTATTTGAATCAACTGTATGAACTGCTGAGTCAAAAGTCCCCGTTGCTGCGTAAGCCGAACTTTCAGCAGCTCATTCTGCAAGACTTTTTGCCATTGCTGATTACAGCGTTACCAGTGCAGCAACAGCAGGTGCCTGTGAAATTTTTTCGGCGATCGCATCTGGTTAAACAAGCCAATGATTACATGCAGAGCCACCTTGATCAAACCCTAACGCTGACCGATCTCTGCCAAGTCCTAGGGACCAGCAGTCGTACGCTTTGCTATGGATTCCAACAGGTGTTTGGCATGAGTCCGATGTCCTACTTAAAGATTCTGCGGCTTCAAGGGGTTTATCGGGCTTTAAAGGCGGCTGAACCCAATTACAAAACCGTTACAGAAATTGCAGCTCAGTTTGGCTTTTACCATCTTGGTTGCTTTGCTCGCGATTACAAACAGGTCTTTGGCGAACTGCCGTCAGAGACTTTGAAGCGGAACCCATAGATGCTCTTGCTTAGGACCGTGAATTGAATCAATCCGCAAATTGTGCGGGCGGGTTTAGCCGACTAATCTGCATCCTGCAGTGGATTTGACATATTTGCCATTTGGAACTGTTTAACGCACGGATGATTTGTAAGCGGATACAATCCGCCCCTACCAATCGTTTAACGTACCAGGACAGAACAGACATGTATTTGCCATTTGGAACTGTTTGACGATCTGGAATTGTTTGACGTATGGATGAGTAAGGGCGGATACGATCCGCCCCTACCGATCGTTTAACGCACCAGGACAGACATGTATTTGCCTTCGAATGGGGCTGGAATGATCGGGGTGAATTTGACGCGTTCACGAAGTGTTTCCGAAGGAAAATCGGTCGCAATGCGCTTCACGTAAAATTCGTTGATCGTATGCAAGACCTGTTCTCGTGTGCCAATAATCCAGATCTGTGATTTATCGGTATACGAAACTTTCAGCAGTTCGTTGAACTCTGTAGACATGGTATTTTCCCTCGCTGATGTTGGGGTTCGTGGAGAAGAAAAGCTTAAGGCGTGGTGCCCAGACCACTTGTTCGCGTCAGCGAGGGAGACGATCGGTTAAAATCGTCCCAGCCACTGTTCTGCGGTTACAGAACGGTCGGTTAGCTGATTATGGGTGTCGTCAGCACTCATAGTCAGCGCCAAACCTTAAGCTGATCTGCTGGCTCTTGTTGAATTAGAAAACCAGCGTTATTTAGAATAAAGCAAAGTTCGATTAGACACAAGCGTCGTTAAAGCTTTGTCAATAAATTGTGAGAATTGGGCGATCGTCATTTCACTCTCGTTTTACTCTCGTTCCCAGATTCTAGCTGTAAATGCCTTGATGTGTCTCTGTCACTCGGTTACAGGAGGTTGAATTCTAGATGGAGTTTTATTTCTTCTATTGATGGTTCTTCTGTACTTAAGCTACTATGACTGAAAACTCTATGCTAAATTCTCCTTACACTCATAAGCAGATTGATCCTACACAGTGTATTCACTTTAGAGCAGATATACTCTAGAATTGCGACACCTATGGGAACGGTAGACCTGAAGCCTTCGAAAGTCGATCGACCACTTGGAATTGTCATCAATGGTCTGGCAATTGCTGCTTTTATCATCAGCCTCTATTGTTGCGCGACACCAGGACTGCAAATCCTAACTGACACAACTTTGATCGGCATCTTGTTGGCTCCTGGTAATTTTTTACTCTCTGTCCATTTGGGATTAATGTCCTGGATGGGTCTTTGGGTAATAGTTGTCTGGGGATGGGTGATTTGTTTGCTGCATTATTGGAGAACTCGCAACCGTCGGTGGCAATGGATGCAGTGGTGGATTGCTCCTCTGCTGTTGTGGTTACTTTCCCTGCTGTGGGTCACTCATGTTCCCATTGCCCTCAATTTTTCTGTGCATCGATCGGCTTTAGAACAGCTTGGCAATACCGTAAGCCAGCAATCCCAGAACTGGGTTGATTTGAATCAGAAAATTGGCAGCTTCCAAGTTATTGGTGGCTCTAAACTCATGGATGCCGAAGGGTTTACCGGGAAGATTGCGATCGCGATTGAGGGGATTGGAGCCTATCAAGGCTTTATTCGAGACAATTCCCGCAAAGCTAGTGCCCTTGCCCCAAATTCCTATAGTTTTGCACCCGGTAGCAACAACGGTGATCAAAGCATTTACCCGCTTTGGGATGGATGGTATATCTTTCAAAACTACTTTGATTAACTCTTTAATCTTCGCTTCAGTTCCTCACATTCTTTCATCAACGGAATCCCCAATTCGATCGCCAATGCCAACGCCCAATCGCAATAGTCCAACGCTCGATCGATCCACAACCCATCATCGAGCATGGTGAATCTCCCACGGCGATTATCCTGGCGATCGCGATTCTCATTTCGATCGTGATGGGTTCCATTACTGGATTAGTCCGAGTGATTGCGATCGTATTTCTGCATCAAGCCAAGTCTTAAATCCACGCCAAGATCCCTGGAATCTCAAACATTCTGGGGATCTTCGAAGTTACGCTTGAGTACTGCTGAGTAACTCGCGGGTTCTTCCGAGCAACTCATAGGTACTGCTGAGTAACTCATGGGTACTGCTGAGCAGCTCACGGGTTCTTCCGAGCAACTCACGGGTTCTTCCGAGCAACTCGCGGGTACTGTCGAGTAACTCATGAGTACTGTTGAGTAACTCATGAGTACTGCTGAGCAGCTCACGGGTTCTTCCGAGCAACTCGCGGGTACTGCTGAGCAACTCATGGGAACCCATTGCCAATAAATACTTATATAAAAGTGGCTTTTGTTTAAATAAAACTTATGTATGAGTTCTTCGATGCAGCGATTGGGACGATCGAGGCTGATTTTGGTTAGGGCGATCGGTTTTTGGATTCTGCTTTTCAGGTGGGGCGATCGAGGCTGATTTTGGTTAGGGCGATCGGTTTTTGCTTTTCAGGTGGGGTGATCAAAGCTGATTTTGTTTGGAGCGATCTGATTTTTGCTTTTTGTTGCTATTGTCTTCAGTAGGGGGTGATAAGTGTCATCGGAGATTGCCTGTTGTTGCTTAAGATTGGATCCGCGAGCATAGGCTTATTGATGAGATAGTATTAAGGCATGAGTACAGAAACTAAGAAACATGAAGGATACTGGTGGTTTCCCGATAATCCTGGCAAGAAAGTTACAGGCACTTTGTATGTAAATCAGCATGAGGGTATTGAAGTTAGAACAATTGGTTCCTTGCTACCCCAACAAGCTCTACTTAGTGATCAAATTGATCTTCTCTCCAAAGAAATTTTGCTGGGGCAAACAGTTGATGGTAAATCTATTACATTAATCGGAATAAACTGCACTAATTGGAATTCAAATTTAAATGAATCTTCTTTAGATGTATCTACGGCTACGCATACTGCAAGTCTAGCTATAGTTGGGGAAAGACATTTTTTATCTAAAAACGAGGTCATCTTTAGTTCAGCAGAAGTTAGGTTTAGTCTTTTAGATGAGTGGCTATGCAAGTCTGGCTTCACCTTTAATGATGAATATGATGAAAGAGGTTATTCTACTAGATTCAATCTTGAGTATGAGTATCCAGAGGTTTTAGAATTTAATATAGATTCCATTGAAGCAAAATTTGAGACAAACTATGTATTTACTCGTAACAAAACAAATCTGCAATGGCAACTAGGACATAAGTCTTTCCTAAGATTCACGCCAGTTCAGCCACAGACGTTTGATTGGTACTCAAAGAAATTTGATAGCCTAAGAAAATTTTTGATAGTTATGACAGGTTTTCCAATATCCACTGGTGAAATAGTGGGTTATGGAGATGAGTTTTATATTGATAGCAGTAGTGACATAACAACAAAGGAAAAATTTCAGGTTTATGTGAGGCTGTCTAATAGTTTTTTGGACACTGACAGTAAGCATCCTGCTGAGCTATTAATTAATTTGCCTCTTTTAGGAACTGAACTTGGTGCTGTATTGAACACTTGGTTTCAGAAGTCTGAAATTTTAGATCCCGCAGTTATTCTATATGTGGCTACTTTATCTATAAATTTAGGGTACTCAGAATTCCGTCTTCTAAATTACGCACAAGGTTTAGAAGCTCTGCATCGCCGCGCCTTTGGTGGCAAATACATAACAGATGATGAATATGAGCCTATTGCTAACACACTCATCAAAAGTATTCCAAAAGAAGTTGGAAGGGATCACCGTAGTTCATTAGAAGGAAGAATAAAGTATGGTCATGAGTTTTCACAACGAAAAAGAATAAAGCTTTTACTTGATGATGTATGGACAGGTTGCTTAGATGAATTTATTGAAGATAGAAATTCTTTCGTCGATAAAGTTGTTAATACAAGAAACTATTTAATTCACTTTGATCCTACATCTGCATCTAAAGCAGTGTTTGGAACTGAAATTTTCTATGTAGCAGAGCGGCTAAGAATTTTACTTGTAACTCACATACTTCTTCAATTGAATATTCCCAGAGAAAATGTGTATCGAGCCATTACGCAGTTCCATCCATTCGCTTATCTTAAACAGAGAAGAAATTAAATGAGATGCACTATACAAGCGCTCGTTGCATAACATCCGGGTGTGGTGAATTAACCAAAACCACTTGAGTAAGATGCGAGTGTTTTGGATGCTAAACCCACTCGATCGGTCCTTCACCACAGTGCCACATCGCTCGCAAAAACTTCAGCCAATGTAGCTAGTTTTCAAGATTCGGTTGCCGTGCGCAGACAGGACCGAAATGACGAGTTCAAGATCAATTTGCGATCGACTGAGGCTGATTTTGTTTAGAGCGATCGGATTTCTGTCTTTCAAGTTGTGCGATCGGATTTCTGCCTTTTGCCTTCTGCCTTTCAAGTTTGGCGATCGACTGAAGTTGATTTTGTTTAGAGCGATCGGATTTCTGTCTTTCAAGTTGTGCGATCGGATTTCTGCCTTTTGCCTTTCAAGTTGTGCGATCGAATTTTTGCCTTTTGCCTTTCAAGTTAGGCGATACTATTGGAGCTAGAAGCGATTATTCTCAGAGCGACTGAACCGCCTTACAACGTTCAAATCCCAACGGAGATGTAAAGCCATGCAAGCCAAACTTCAGGAGCAACTTTCCCCAGCGGATGCAGAAGTCATTTTAGAACGTTTGCCTGAGCGAATTCGTGTTGCCTTAATTGCGCGTGCTGCGGAAATCGAATATCCCATTGAAGCTGTCGTTGAGATGGCGATCGCCAGCTTTCTGGATACGGAAGCGTTGGGTTTTGCAGATTGTAAACCAGGACGCGGACAGTAGAGCAGTTAGTTGTAATTAAGTTGGTCTATCATCTCACACACCGACCATACACAGTGTTTTTGTTGAGTTCGAGCGGTTGTTGGCGGCGGGTGAACAAGGGCGTTATCGGGCTTGAGTTATCGGTTTTGGCGGTCTTTAGAAAGGTACTTCGTAAAGTCATGGTACAAACTAAGATTTATGGATTAAGAGAGCGACTTGACCCTATTAAATCAGAGCTTTCTGATATCATTCATTCTTGTGTTATGGATGCACTTCAGTATCCTTCAGATAAACGCGCACATCGCTTTTTTCCACTTGATGCTTCAGATTTTTACTATCCCGCAGGTCGTACCGATCGGTACACTATCATTGAATTTAGCATGATAGAGGGACGAAGTATTGAGGCAAAGAAGCAGTTAATTCGCCTCCTGTTTGAGCGTGTCCAGTCACTTGGAATCTCAGCACAAGATTTAGAAATGACAATTTTTGAAACACCGAAGCACAACTGGGGGTTTCGAGGCTTACCGGGAGATGAACATCAATTGAACTACAAAATTGAGGTTTAACTGTGGCACCTGGCCGGACCTTGCAGTGCAGCGATCACATACAAGTAATTGGCAGGGTAGAACCTTGACACAGATACCGCGCTTGAATCGCTATAATTTTTAGCATGAGCGAACCAAAAGGCCTCAACTCTATTTCAAGATTGGGTTGGGGCACAATGGAACGGCTTAGTCAAAAGCACGTCAAACATTCTAAAGCCCGAAATTTTAGGAGATTTTTGAGATGACATCTGAGGACAGCACCCTGAAGCCCCGCACCGCAACTGATGTGATTAAACAATTTCTACTGGGAATTGCATTTGGACTGTTGGTCATGCTGATTCCTCTGTCCTACATCTCGATATCCGCAATAGAGTTTCAGTTGTTACATGTCCTTGGCTTAACTGCACTGGTTTTGCTTTGTGGAATACTGGCGGTTGCTTTTGGGAACAAGTTTTTAAGCCCGTTAATGAAATTCCTGGAGTCCATTCCTCCGATCGGTTGAGTTATCCGCATTATAGCTTCAGAAGCTTTTTGTTGCCGTAGCAGCAGGCTGTAAAGTTGCGATCGCATACAAATAATGTGCGAGATAGAAAAGTAGATGTGAATCTTGATGAAGGTCTGCGGATTTAGGCAGGATGGGTTTGTTGGATCAGATAAGTTAAGAAATTACCTATATGTCTCCAACTCATCCATCTTCAACTCATCCATCCTCAATTGAGGAACACATCATTGCGACCTATGGTGCGCTTCGGCGCGGAATTGGGTTTCTGGCGATCCTGCTCCCAATCATTCTGGCAGTTTGGGGAGTCATCAAATATGAATTGCCGCTTCAGGATTCGATTAGCGCCTATTATCATGCGTTCGTGCCGACAGCACAGCCTCCCGGATTATTTGATGTGGCGGGCTATGGGGTGATGCGGAACTGGTTTGTCGGCATTCTCTGGGCGATCGGTGTTTTTTTGGTGCTTTATCGGGGATACGGACGGCGGGAAAACACAGCCCTGAATATTGCCGGAGTGCTGCTGATTGCAGTTGCAATGTTCCCCATGGATTGGACCTGTAGCACAACCTGTCCCAGGTTTTCGGTTCACGGTGTCGCCGCCATCTTTTTCTTCTTGGCGATCGGCTACGTTTGCATCTTCCGCTCTGGAGATACCTTGCCCCTGATTGAAGACTCGGATACGCAAGCGTTTTACAAACGGTGGTATCGCACCATTGGACTGGTGATGTGGGTGTTTCCGCTGGTGGTTACTCTGCTGGAGTTTTTCCAACTTCGTCCCTTTGGTACGCGCNACGGTGTTTTTCATTGAGGTTGCGGGCATTTGGACCTTTGCGGCTTACTGGTTGCTCAAGAGTCGTGAGCTCGATCGCAGTAAGGCAGATGCTGCTGCTGTAACTGGAGAACTGGAACGGACTCCCCGCAAGGCTGGCCCGATTGGCTACTGGCTTGATACCACTCCTGCTCTTGAGGAGAAGTAAACAGGAAGCATCCTAATTTTAGCCCTGGAATGCGGGCATTCTGCTTGCATAAGCGAGACGCTCAATCGATCGGATGTGATCTCAGAATCCTGTACGTTTCCGCTTGAATGGTGGAGTCACAACGGGATTCTTTTGTTTGATTGGGGAGAATCCTCGTTGGTTATTGTTGTAATGTAGGTATCGAAAGCTGCTCAGCCAGAACATAGGCTTTTTGACAATTTTTTAAGCTTTGCTTCCCAATTCGTCTAAGATGGAAGAAAACTACCAACTTTATTGATAGAGCCAATGTTTGGTTGGAAACGGTTTGGTAAAGCAGTTTGGCGTTTAGGGCTATGGTGGTCAGGGATCGCAATCACTTTTTTGATCGCGGAATTGCTGGGAGCTTTTCTGTTGAATGTTTTCCTCCCGAACTCTTTGATATATCTGACCCTTGGTTCGCTTGCTTTCGGGATATTTGCAATCTCGATTGGATATGTCATCGACAACTCCATTCGCTGAGATACTAAAAGAGCGTATTTGAGACTTACCTAACGTGGCATTGGAGCGGATGTGAAGGGGAAAGCGCTGGATCTCACTTTGAAGTGGTTTTAAACCGCTCAACTTGGTCGTTTATCCCAACTCTTTATTCTGGGGTGGGACAGCCATAAGGCTGAAGCGATCCTGTTTCGTATCATTTCCAGGCCATGTCCTTGACGCGATCGTAATCAGAACATCAGCCAATTTTGCCTCACTGATGCAATGCGCTAAACTAATCGCATCCTCAACTTTGGTTGTCGTTTCATGTCACTACCCCATCTCTTTTCCGCTCTATCAGTCGGTGCTTTAAAGCTGCCCAACCGAATCCTGATGGCTCCTCTCACCCGCTGCCGTGCCGATCAAGATCATGTTCCCACACCATTGATGGCAGAATATTACAGTCAACGCGCCAGCGCTGGATTGATCATTGCAGAAGCGACCGCTGTCATGCCAGGGTGTTCTGCATTTGGCCCTGAACCCGGAGTCCACAACGATGCTCAGGTTGCGGGATGGAAACAAGTTACCGATGCCGTTCACGCCAAAGGAGGCCGGATTGTGCTTCAGCTCTGGCATGGGGGTCGAGCTTGTCACCCTTTGTTGAATAACGGTGCCATTCCGGTGGCTCCAAGCGCAATTCCGATTACCAACGACGAAGTTCACACACCGCAGGGTAAAGTCCCTTATACAACACCTCGTGCCCTAGAGGATGAAGAAATTCCGACAATTATTGCAGGGTTCCAGTCTGCTGCTGAAAATGCCAAAGCTGCTGGATTTGACGGAATCGAAATTCACGGCGCAAACGGTTACTTACTGGATGAATTCCTGCGTGATGGGAGTAATCAACGAACTGGTACCTATGGTGGTCCGGTTGAGAATCGTGCCCGCTTGATGCTTGAAGTCCTAGAGGCGACGATCGGCGTTTGGGGCAGCGATCGCGTGGGTTTAAGACTCTCGCCGCTCAATAGCTACAACAGCATGAAAGATAGTGATCCGATCGGCACGTTCACCTGGTTAGCCACTCGCCTCAACGATTACAACCTTGCCTATCTGCATGTGATGCGGGCTGATTTTCTGGGTGAGCAACAGGGCGACGTCCTGACTCCGATTCGCCAAGCCTACAACGGGGTCTTAGTGGGCAATACAGGATATACGGCAGAAGAGGCGGAAAGTGCGATCGCCAATGGTCAATTAGATGCGATCGCCTTTGGCACCTCGTTTTTAGCCAATCCTGATCTCCCAGATCGCTTTGCTCAAAATGCGCCGCTGAATGATCCAGATCCAAGCAAGTTCTATTCCCCTGGCGCGCAAGGATACACCGATTATCCGTATTTGGCTGCGGCTTGAGTAGCGGTGAATTGATTCGTTGAATGCGAAGAAACAGGCTAACGTTCTGGTTGAAGTAGACAGTTAAACGTCTTTTCGTTTATGTGGCCGATCGGCTGTCGCTCAACTGGAACGTTAGGCAACGCAATCTATCGCATGGGTAGTGGGTGTAAGGCCATTTGTTCGTTGCCCATGTCTCAGCAATTTCTTATTCAGGTGATCGGAAATTTTAATATTGATGCCTGAACAATGGAAACAAGTCTAAAAGCCTTCCCTGGAACTGATCATGATTCGATTCACCACCCCTGAGGACACCGATGCAATACTTGCTTTGGCAGAAGCAACCGGACTGTTTGAGGCAGACCAAATTGAAGAGCTTGCCCAAATGCTGGACCAGTACTTTAATCGCGGTATTACCAGTCCGGATATATGGCTGACAGACGAGGACAGTAAACCGGTCGGTGTTGCCTACGTTGCACCGGAACGAATGACTCATGGAACATGGAATCTCTATCTGATCGCGATTCATCCGGATCATCAGAAGCAAGGGCGTGGAGCTGCGTTGTTGCGATCCGTTGAGCAAATGCTGACTGAACGGGGTGAGCGAGTGCTGCTGGTGGAAACTTCGGGAACAGATGACTTTGAATATGTCCGGCAGTTCTATCGCAAGAGCGGCTACGAAGAGGAAGCGAGAATTCGAGACTTCTACGTTGATGGAGTCGATAAAGTGATCTTTCGCAAGCCATTGGTGGGAGTTGCATAATCATCTTGCTGAGAAGTAATTAATCAAGATAAATGTCTGAATCTAGGTGCAGTTACATTCCTGTCAACGTAGACTTTTGAGGTGTTCGCTATGACCGCATTTCGCATTTTGTTGATCATCTTGTTGACGGTTCTGATTGGCTATACAGGGATAGTCATCGCAAATCATGGTTTAGGGTTGCTCAATGTCTTTTTGGGAGACATAGCGGTAATGGGTTGGCCTGGTCAATTCAACCTCGATTTCATGTTCATGCTGATACTCTCTGCCCTCTGGGTGGCATGGCGGCATCAATTCTCAGCGAGCGGAATCCTTCTCTCAGTCTTAGCGCTGTTTGGAGGGAGTCTATTCCTGACAATTTATCTTTTAATTTTGAGTTGGCAGTCCAAAGGCAACATGAAGCAAGTGCTGCTTGGAAAGGCGCGAGTGCAGGAAGATTTGAATGCCGCCTAACCATCTGGGTGCAGCAGCTTAACCAGAATTTGGGGTGGCCTAGCAGTAGCCTTCTTTAGCCTTCTTTTCAGACTTTAGTTCATTCAACGATTCATATTAAGCTGGATAGATACCTAATTGGTACCGCGTCCAAGTCTATGGCTCTCTCAGAAGGCACTGATCCTGATTTATTCCCTGGCATTTCTGGCTATACCCTGGTTGAGCGGCTCTATCTGAGTTCTCGCACAGCGGTATATCGAGCCGTGAAAACGGATCAACGTTGCCCGGTGGTGATTAAGGTGCTGCTGCGCGAGTATCCAAGCTTTGGCGAATTGGTGCAATTTCGCAACCAATATACCATCACCAAAAATCTTGCCGTTGCTGGGATCGCCCGTCCCTTGAGTTTGGAACCGATCGGAAGCGGCTACGCCCTGATTATGGAAGATTTCGGTGGGGTCGCTCTCAGGCAATATATCCAGCAGCAGTCACTTGATGTGGGTGAGGTGTTGGCGATCGCACTTCAAATTGCCGACATTCTCCATGAGCTCAGTCAATGCCATGTAGTTCACAAAGACATCAAACCCACCAATATTCTGATTCATCCTGAGTCAAGACGGGTTCAACTGATCGATTTTAGTCTTGCGACCCTGTTGCCCAAGGAAACCCAGGAGATCCAAAGTCCCAACATTTTGGAAGGCACGCTAGCCTATCTTGCCCCAGAACAAACCGGGCGGATGAATCGTGGCATTGATTATCGAGCTGATTTTTATGCTTTGGGTGTAACGTTGTATGAGACATTGGCTGGAACGTTGCCCTTTGCATCAGACGATCCGCTGGAGTTAATCCATTGCCATTTGGCTAAGATGCCAGTACCGATCGATCAGGTCAATCCTGAGGTGCCGGTCATGGTGGCAGCGATTGTAGCAAAACTGATGGCAAAAAATGCAGAAGATCGCTATCAAAGTGCGCTTGGACTCAAGCATGATTTGCAGCAATGTTTGACGGCGTGGCAATCAACGGGTGCGATCGCCATGTTTGAACTAGGGCAATGCGACTGGAGCGATCGCTTCCTGATTCCCGAAAAACTGTATGGACGGCAATCCGAAGTTCAGACCCTCCTTGCAGCATTTGAACGGGTTACAGCCGGAGCCTCCGAACTGATGCTGGTGGCAGGACTTTCTGGCATTGGTAAAACGGCAGTGATCAATGAAGTGCACAAGCCGATCTTGCGACAGCGGGGCTACTTCATCAAAGGTAAATTCGACCAATTTCATCGCAACATTCCGCTATCTGCCTTTGTGCAAGCCTTACGGGATTTAATGGGGCAATTGCTCTGTGAATCCGATGTACAGCTCGCGCAGTGGCGAGCCAAAATCCTGACAGCTGTGGGTGAAAATGGGCAAGTTTTGATTGACGTGCTTCCAGAGCTGGAACAGATAATTGGCCAACAGCCGATCGCACCCGAACTGTCAGGCAGTGGGGTTCAGAATCGGTTTAATCTGCTGTTCCAAAATTTAATTGAAGTGTTTACCACCGCAGAACATCCGTTAGTGATCTTTTTGGATGATTTACAGTGGGCAGATTTGGCTTCGCTACAATTGCTCAAACTGCTGATGCATGACCATGGTTATCTGCTGGTGCTGGGTGCCTATCGGGACAATGAAGTGTCACCTGCCCACCCATTGATGTTGGCGCTGGAAGAACTGGTGAAAACAAAAACAATAATTCATACAATGACCTTAACGCCTTTAGCCTTTGACGATACGAATCATCTGGTTGCAGATACGTTGAATTGTTCAAAGGAACTGGCCAAACCGTTGACTGAATTAATCGATCGCAAAACGCAAGGTAACCCTTTTTTTACAACACAGTTTCTCAAAGCATTACATGAAGACGGGTACATTATCTTCAATCATAACCACCGCTATTGGGAATGCGACATGGTTCAAGTCAATGCCCTGTCGCTTACCGACAATGTCGTGGAATTGATGACAGGACAGCTGCAAAAGCTGCCAGCCGCAACGCAGCAAGTATTGAAACTAGCGGCCTGTGTGGGCAACCAATTTGATTTGGCAACGTTGGCGATCGTCTCAGAACAATCGCTCATCTCAACCGCAACAACCTTGTGGAAAGCATTACAAGAAGGCTTGATCTTGCCCACTAGTCAGATCTATAAATTCTTTCAAGATGCAGAGCCATCTCATGCGAAAAATCTAACCACACAAACTACAGCGAATCCAACCTATCGGTTCTTGCACGATCGGGTGCAGCAAGCCGCCTATTCACTGATTCCAGAATCCCAAAATGCAGCCGTCCACTTGCAGATTGGTCGGCTATTGCTGAAACAGACATCTGGGACTGAACGCGAATTACAGCTTTTCCGAATTGTCAATCAGCTGAATCGTGGCATCTCTCTGATTTATGAGGCTAGAGAGCGTGAAGAACTGGCCCATCTCAACTGGTGTGCTGGCAAAAAAGCAAGGATAGCTGCTGCCTACGATGCAGCCATGAATTATCTGAATATCGGCTTACAGCTTCTATCGGCTCAGTGTTGGCTCAACCAATACAGTCTTAGTCTGGCACTGCATCAGCTTGCAGCCGAAGTTGCCTACCTCGCGGGTGCATATGCCCAAATGCCTCCACTCATCGCCGTTGGACTGCAACAGGCCCACAATCACTTAGATCGGGCGAAATTTTACGAGGTTCAGATTTTGGCACTGGTGGCGCAAAACCAAGCGCGGGCTGCAATCCGTTATGCTCATCATATTCTGCCAAACTTCGGGGTTCAGCTTCCCCTCCACATATCCAAGCCGCGAATGATATTGGCATTTTTGACGACTGTTTTTCGGATGGCAGGCAAAACGCCAAAAGATTTACTGGTGTTGCCAGCCATGTCTAATCCCTACAAACTGGCAGCCTGTAACTTATTTAACGCGATTGGGGCCGCCGCTCAAAGTGATATGCCAGAAGTTCTACCCTTTATGACCTTTATTGGCATTAATCTCTACTTACGCTATGGCAATATTCCTAAATCCTCCATGGCATACATGATCTATGCTTTTCTGCTTTGTGAAAAACTGAAGCGTGTTGATGCTGGATATGCCCTGGGTCAAGCGGCGATCGAATTATGCTATCAATCCTCTCCCAGGGTTGCATTAGGTCCGACCCTGTTTCTCTGGAATCGCTTCATTGCCTATCGCAAGGAATCCTTACACAAGACCTTACCGCTTTTGTTAGAAGCCTATCAGGCCAGCCTGGAAGTGGGTGATGTCGAGTATGCTGCCTACAGTCTCTGCGTCTATTTCACCCAGGCCTATTTGACCGGACAAAACTTGGTGGATTTACAGCAACAGGCGATCGCCCATCGTCCCGCTTTACAGAAACTCCAGCAGCAGCCGATGATAGCAATACACGCTCTCAACTGTCAGGGGTTGGAAAATCTCACCGCTGGCAGCAGCGATGTGTGTCAACTGGTGGGCTGTTTTTTTGATGAAACCAAGATTGCTCCTAGCGATCGGCGGCTGCAAGCCTATACAAGTTTTCGTAAACTTCAGCTCGCCTGCTTATTTAATCGCTATGAGCTGGCGATGGAACAGGTTACGATCATTGAAGCACTGGCGGATACCATTGAGGGCACCTCTGTTAAAACGATTTTTGCTTTTTATGAGGCGCTCGTTCGGTTAGCGCAATATGCTGATTTGACTAAAGGCCAGCAAACAGTCTACTGGAAAAAAATAACCACTATCCATAAACGTCTGTCTCGACTTGCAAAATCGGCTCCCGTGAATTATCAGCACAAGGTTGATCTAATCGAGGCTGAACGTCTGCGCGTGACCCAAAAAATGAGACAAGCTCGAGCGTTTTATGATAAAGCGATCGTTGGAGCAAAAGCGAATGGCTATCTTCAAGAAGAAGCGATCGCAAATGAGCTGGCCGCCATTTTTTACCTGAATTGGGGTAAAGAAAAATTGGCCGCAGACTATCTGAAAGAAGCCTACTATGGCTATGCTCGCTGGGGCGCGAAAACTAAAATCCAAGATCTAGAGCAGCGTTACCCTGACCTGCTCGCGCCGATTTTACAACAGCCACAGCTGCCTGTGTCAGCCACAGAAATGGTATCTGAACCAGCCTCTTTATACGTCTTTCAGCCTGCCGCAACTCAATCTGTTGGCTCCGGTAACGCCAGCATTTCTGCCAGTCTCGATCTGGCAACCGTTCTGAAAGCATCCCAGGCCCTTTCCAGTGAAATTCACCTCGATAAGCTTTTGGCAACGGTGCTGCATACCATGCTCGAAAATGCTGGAGCAGATAAAGGAGCTTTGCTGATGCCCTGTGGCGATCAGTGGTTTGTGGAAGCGGTTGCTACCATCAATCAGCCCGCGCTAGTGCAGTCGATCGCTTTGGACAGTAGCACAGAGGTTCCCCACAGTTTGATTCACGCCGTCAAACGCAGTCTGGAAGCCGTGGTGGTTGGCGATGCGACCATGGATGCGGCATTGGCGATGGATGCCTATATGCTGCAACAGCAACCCAAGAGCCTGCTGTGTACCCCAATTCTGCATCAGGGCAAACTCGTTGCCATTCTGTATTTAGAGAACCAGATTACTGTAGGGGCCTTTACCCACGATCGTCTCCTGATTCTCAATGCACTGTGCACTCAGGTTGCCATTGCGCTGCAAAATGCGCGCTTATATCAACAATTAGCAACCTACTCTCAAACCCTGGAGCATCAGGTAGAAGCGCGTACCGCAGAATTGACGATCGCCAAAGCTGCTGCTGATACAGCGAATCAAGCTAAGAGCGAATTCCTGGCCAACATGAGCCATGAGTTACGGACTCCCCTCAATGGGATCATGGGCTATGCCCAAATTTTAGAACGCTCCTCCACCCTCGTCGAAGCAGATCGCCAAGGAGTTGACATTATTTACCAATGTGGTAAACACCTGCTCAACCTGATTAACGATATCTTAGACCTGGCAAAAATCGAGGCCCGCAAGCTGACCTTAGTTCCCGTTACGATCCATTTGCCTTCGTTTCTGCAAGAGATTGTGGCACTCTGCCAAATTCAAGCAGACTTCAAAGAAATTGAGTTGATCTACCAGGCTACCTCTCGGTTACCCCAAGATGTGCAAGCCGATGAGAAACGGTTGCGGCAGGTATTTCTGAATCTGCTGAACAATGCCATCAAATTTACTGACCATGGCACTGTGACGCTGCGGGTGGAAGTGTTAACGCTATCGGATACAGACACCACTTTGCTCTTTCAAGTAATCGATACAGGATATGGCATTGCTGAGGCCGATCTGCCGCACCTGTTCCAACCGTTTGAGCAAGTGGGCGATCGCCAAAAGCAATTAGATGGGACTGGATTGGGGTTGGCAATTAGTCAAAGCATTGTTCAACTGATGGGCAGCACCATTCAGGTCAAGAGTGAATTAGGGCGAGGAAGTGAGTTTTCCTTTACGCTACAACTGCCCATCCCGGAAGAGACAATGCAGCAGCAAAACCTGATCGCGAACAGTGGATACGTTCAGGGCTACAAGGGCGATCAACGGAGTATCCTGATCATTGATGATCGGTGGGAAAACCGGGCTGTTCTGACGAACTTGCTAGGGCCAATCGGGTTTACTGTCATGGAGGCCGAGGATGGTGCAGCAGGGTTGGAGAAACTACGTTCCCATCAGCCCGATCTGGTCATTACCGACCTGACGATGCCCGTCATGAATGGGTTTGAATTCTTGCGGCAAGTTCGTCAATCGCCCGATCTGAACCCGACGAAGGTAATTGTTTCTTCGGTGTTGGTTTCTGATGACGATCGAAAAAGGTCGTTAGAGGCGGGCGCGGATGCGTTCTTGGCTAAACCGATCGATGTGAAGGAGCTGTTTACGCTGTTGTCAACGCAGTTGGATATGGAGTGGGTCTATCAAACCAACTTAGAAATGCCAGAAACCTCAAACTCTCGATCGGTTGATAGGACGTTGCCCTCGATAGAAGTTCTACAAACTTTGTTTGATTTGGCTCAGCGAGGCCACATTCAAGCCTTAAAAGTAGAGCTTCAACAATTAGTAGAGATGGATCAGAGATATTGCTCTTTTGCCAACCCTATTCTTGATTTAGCCCAACAATTTAAGGTTGAAGAAATTGAAGGATTGCTGAAACATGCTTTGCTGGATGCCTATTCGTTTGAGGAGATGTCTGATGAAGAATGACCTCAGTTCAACCAGAGTGCTCATCATAAAATGAGCCTGACTTGAACCGCATTGAGATCACAAGTCAAAGTGTCCCCCAAGATCAATGATCTCAGGGGACAGGCTTTAGCACGATCGGTCAAGGTCGATCGCAGTCGATTAGCGGACTAACACGGACATGTATTTGCCTTCAAAAGGGGCTGGGATGATCGGCGTGAACTTCACTCTGTCAGTGGCAATGCGTTTGACGTAGAACTCGTTGATCGTATGCAGGACTTGCTCTCGCGTGCCAATAATCCAGATTTGCGATTTATCGGTATGCGATTTGTCACTGCCAAAAGGGGGCAGCAGTTCGTTGAACTCTGTAGACATGGTATTTTCCCTCGCTGAGATTCGGGTTTGTGGAGAAGAAAAGCTTAAGGTGTGGTGCACTAACCACTTTTTTCGCTTCAGCGAGGGGATCGATCATTTACAATCGATCCAGACTGCGCTCTCTGCTATTCCAGGGGGCCAGTTTAGCTGACTGGTGGGTGGTCTCAACACTCATCGTCAGCGCCAAACCTTAAGCTAATCCGCTGGTCTTCTTTGAATTGAGAAACCAGCATTGTTCAGAATAGAGCAAAGTTCGATCGAACACAAGCGTAAGTTAGAGTTTGTCAATATTTTGTGAGAACCGATCGAATTTTGGATTTTGGATTTTAGATTTTAGATTTTAGATTTTAGATGGGTGGCTGTGTGAGCGAAACCTACCTTCTGCCTTATCGATCCAATGGACTGCGCACGCCTTTGCTGCCTCGATTGAGCACATGGGTGTATATCATTGTGGTCTTTACGTCTTTGTGACCCAGGAGTTCCTGAACCATGTGGATGTCGTAGCCAGCTTCTAACAAATGGGTGGCAAAGCTGTGGCGAAACGTATGGCAGCCGATTCGTTTGTCAATTTTGGCCGCACGGACGGCTTGCTTGAGGGCTTTTTGCAATCCGCTTTCATGCAAATGGTGCCGACGGATGCTGGTAGACGCCCGACACCTGAGACAGAATTTGCAGCACTTCTTCACGAGTTAATACCGTTGGCCAATCGCGAGACTGCTTTGCTCGGACTGCATCAAACCCTCATTTCTTGAGTATGGCGTTTGTTGTGAGACAAAATGAAGCGACGGATCCAATGGACGTAGGTTTCTTCGGTGCGGTAGGAGTAGTGTTTAAGACGGATCGCATCACGAACCTGATCAAGCAGTTTTTTAGGGCGGGTTTCCATCGGAAGAGACTGGTAGAAGATGGTCATGCAAATGTACTAATAAATACGCAGAAGCACCTCCGTATTTAGCTAAAGAATGTATGAAGTTATCTGCATAACACCCGACGTGAGGAGTAATATCAAGACTATGATCGGTCCGAATTGCGTAATGGAGGATCTTAGACGGAACCCCAATCTACCTAAAACCCCTGCTGGATATTTAGCCCGAAATAATTCTGCTTCAGATCTCTCATAGGACATTTAGGCGGAATAGGAATCTGTCTAAGATCCCTTATAGGGCAATTGGCCCCGACGGAAATCTACCTAATCCTCTTAAATTGGGATCTTAGGCAGATGAGAAGGGGGGATCTCAGTCCAAATAAGAGTTGGGCAACTCCAATCTTGGGAGTATATGCATGGAAATATCAAAGCAAATTAGCAAAGCATTCCAAATCGGAAATTTGATTGCAACTATTTTGGTTGTAGCAATTCATTGTAATTCAATGAAGGAAATCAATTCATTTGATTGCAATTATTATTTTCAGCAATTTTTAACAAACGGAATTGCTAGAGTTGCTGTTCCANTTTTTTGCATTTGCATCTGGGTTCTTCCTATTGGCTAAGATGAGAGAGTCTTATGTGGGGGTCATAAAATCTCGAATCAATTCAATTATTCTTCCATATTTCTTTTGTTTAACAATAATATTTATTTTTCATTCTGCAGTAAAATACCTTCTTGTTCATGAAAATGTAGAATTAATAAAATATTTTAAAACCCTAATTTCTCCCAGCATATCAAGACAATATTGGTATTTAAGAGATTTGATAGTTTTAATCGGTCTGTCCCCGATTATTTTTAAATTCAATAAAACAAATTATTTGTTCGGTTTCTCTATATTTATTTTGTGGTTAATCGATGTTCAAATATTTCCTAGAATTGGTGCGTATTATTTGATTAATGTAGAAACACTTTTGTTTTTCTACTTAGGTGGACTTCTTAGAGCTAGTCACTTTGATTTTACAAAAATCCTTGCTCGTGTTACTAATATGGAAATGCTTGTGCTGATTACGATTTATTTTTTGATTATCTCAATAAGAATTTACATTGACCCCTCCGTAGATGTTTGGTATGTTAAAAATTACAATTATTTTGGATTAATTCTTTATAAAACATCAATATGTGTCGGCCTTCCGCTTTTGATGATTGTCTCCATAAAGCTATATAAAATCGATTATTTAATAAAGTTGTCGTCATTTACTTTTTTTGTTTATTTATTTCATTATTTTCCATTCCTGCTGTTTGCAAATCACTTCATAAAGGGGCAGGGTTCGTTCTACGTTAAGTTTCCATTGATTACAGTTCTGACGTTCACTAGTGGGATTATATTATCATCAATTGTCCCATCTTTATATAAAGTATTGACCGGTAATAGGAATTTAAAAAATGAGATGCCAATTCATGCAATGGGGCCAAAAAAAATATGGCGTGAATAGGTCATGAATCTTAATTCCTAAATTTTGAGTATTGCCGATGAGTTTTCTCTCTACTATAGTTATGGGGCCAGATTGTCCCAATTCTCTGTCTTCCCCATTCCATCGTTAGCCTATCGCTGGTTGATGTGGGTGTTGCACCTACATATTTTATACGGCCTGCCCAACAAGTAGATGCACCGGAGCCCGCTTCGCAGGCCCGGTGATCTTGGGCGTTAGCTGGCTTTCATGAGATAAGAGATGTGTGATCGCTTGCATAGGTGATGAGAAATATCTGATGGTACAGATGGCAATGAAGAATGCGGCATATAAATTTAGCGTTTTAGGTCATGGGGCGATCGCCTTGGATCGATCGAGAAGCAGCCCCTGATAGACGACTGAAACAGGAGCGACGGCTGGATGTCAATTGCAGAATTAGGGTGAAGATCAGAGAGTAAGCGTTGCAGATCTCCGTATGTTCTTCTACTTTCTCAGAGAGGACAACAAAGTGAATACCAATGTTGCTGGTTTCATCGGTACCCTTTACTCTGCGGTGACTCATTCAACCTGCGGATAGTGCTTTGTGCGGACTGCTCTTGAGACGCTCTCTCGGCAGACAGATGCCAAGTTTAACCGGATACGTCACGATCGCTACTCAAGGATGGCTGATTGTCTGGTTCTTCATCGGGGTGCTGAGGTGGCTGGGGCAAAGAGACTACAGATCAGCAGCCACTTCATGAATACCTGTCTGCTGGGGTTTGCCCTGGAATACACATTCATTCTTCATTGAGGTTTTGATGACAACGAGACTAACGAACACGGGTTGGGAAGGCAACCTTAACGGTACTTGGACTGACGGCGCTGACCTGGTCAACGACACCACCGGAGGCATTGATGTTGCGGGTGGCACGGTAGCGAATACGCTGGCTGGCGATGACCCCATCTCGGGAAGTGGCGATGACATCGGCACCTTCAACGCTGGCACCATTAACACTGGCAATGGCAATGACTCTATCTCGGGAAGTGGGAGTTCCGGCGGCATCGACAACCGTGGCACCATTACCACTGGAGAGGGCAATGACTCTATTTCGGGAAGTGGGGGTGGTTTCGGCATCGGCAACCGTGGCACCATTGAGACTGGCAATGGCAATGACTCTATCTCGGGAAATGGTGACTACGGCATCACCAGCACTGGCATCATTAATACTGGCAATGGCGATGACTCTATTTTGGGAAGTGGGCGTTTCGGCATCTTAAACGATGGCAATGGCACCATTAATACTGGCAATGGCAATGACTTTATCTTGGGAAGTGGGAGTACCGTCGGCATCGACAACCGTGGCACTATCAATACTGGCAATGGCGATGACACACTGATTGCCGATGGAGTCTTTTACGGTGGTGGCGACGGTCGTGGCAAGGTGTTCTTAGGCAATGGTAGCGACTATCTCAAGGGGTTTGGTGATGGTTCTTTTGATGGTGGAAAGGGTTCAGATACATTGGAGTTAACAAAGGGTGCCTATACTGTTGGCATCAACGGAGCAACCGTCAGCTTCACGGGGAGTAATGGTTTTTTTGATGTGACGATGAACACGACTGGCTTTGAGCAACTGATTGCGGGCAGTATAACCTATACCTTTTCAAGCTTGTCCGCTGGTCAGCGCATCACGATCTAAGCAAGTGGCATGAGCATGACTTTCGGGTAGCAAGAGACCAGTCTTCCTTCACCCGGAAGGTTGTTTTTTGATGCTGAGGGGCAATCGGTTTGCTCCGTTAAGTCTCAGCCGCTATCGAGGATGGCAGTGTGAATGAGGGCGATCGGTCAGGAGGAATGGGTAAGAGATGCTAAAGCGATAAAGACCGATCGCTAACTCCAAATCTTTTGCGCCTGTTTCCGTGTTTCGTAATGCTTGCAGTTATCAGGTTGTTCATACTGATCGCGGTGGCGATCGCTCAACTGCCTGTACTCTGGATCAGTTTTCGCCAATTGCCACTTCTCATAGAAAATCCTGGCCGATTCTGCTTTGACGGGATCTTCTGCGCGGGGAAGGACGGTTTTAGATCCGGTTGCGTATTTACGTCCTGACTTGTGATTTGCATAGCGACGAGCGCGAGTGTATCCCATTTGCAAAAATTTTCGCGCCATATCCATCCCCACAAAGTCGCCTGCTTCTCTGTATATGAGGAACAAGCCATAAATCTTGTCAGCAGACCAGCGAGCAATCTCTGGCGTTTTGAATTTCCAGTAGGGCAGAATCTCGCTTTTGTAAGGCTCAACTAGCAAAACGCCCTGTTCACCCCGACCAATCCGATAGCATTCTGGATGCTGCCGAAAATCGATCGTCTTAAAATCCAGGGAATAATCAAATTCCTTCATTTGCTAAAGTTCGCGTTAACCCCAATACTGCTAATTCTGGTTCATGTTTTTGTATTTTGCTTGAGTTCTCTGCCTCATGAAATCACTCTGCTGGTATACTCTGGCCTGACGCAATTGCTCTAGGACAAGGTCTTTAGGATGCTATATCTGCCTACCCTTTTGATCGGTCTTTAGAGACTTTCTCGCATGACCTGAGATAGACGTTGACGGGTGCAGTTCTCTTTAAGCTGGAGGAGTTGAGTAGGAGCCGTTATTTGCGGTTTTTAACGATGGACTTTAAATACCGATGGAAAAATGGTGCGCCCCCCAATCGTGATCAGGCAGCTCAAGAGGGTAATCTCCTGGATGAAAGTCAGTTTGAAACCCCAGAGGATCATCAACTCGCTGAGACCATGGCCAGAAAGCACCTTAATGTGCCGCTGCAACCAGCCGATGCCAATAATCCTCCTCTACCCCAGGCTATGCCTGAGGAAAGACAAGATCGGGTTTAACTGACGCTCGATCAATTCCCGGTGATGCGAAAAGGGAAGGGGAAAATCCTTATCTTCCTTTTGTTAATTCATTCAGCCATTGAGGCAGCATCATTTGCTGATAGAGCGATCGCAATTGTGCTTGCTCTGATGGAATCGGGGGATGTAGCCGAAAGGGAAAGTTGCGCTCCATATGCCGACTCAATTGCTGAAAAAAGGTCTCGTTCATCTCAATCAACCCATCAGCCCAGTCCGTTTGCCAGATCTGCAGGTCTGCTTGTAGTTTTGGTGGTTCTTGCCTTGGATCAAGTGCCGCCAAGGTTTGACAGAGGAGCTGATGGGTTTCTTGTGGACTGGCGCTGGTTCCTGCCATCCAATCTTGCATCAGCGATTGCAGGCGGAGTTTCATCAGATCCTGATAGCGTGGTAGCGTGATTTGAAGCAGATCGCCGGGATAACGCACCAGGAACAGCCCGGTTTGAGGTGGAAAGAATGGTGTCCAGAGCCAATGCCACTGACGGTAATCATAGAGGCTAAAGAAGGCGTTCATGCGTTCACTGCTGCTTCGACCGATCGAATTAAGTATAAAGGCAGGATATGGCGAGGCAATCAGCAGAAATAAGCTGAAGGGTAGAAGGCTGCTTCTGCCTTTTGGCAGATAATAGGAGTTCAACGGTTTCTGAAACGCATTCGTTCAGCGGAAAAAGCAAGGCACCTATGGCTGAATTCAGCAGGGCAATCTTTGAGAATTGGTTTGAAAGCGGAGGTGAGATGGGAGCGTTGATCCGATCGTCTCTAACCCGTCATACAGACAAGGCTGATGGTTTGCCAATCGCCCTGGGTTCAGTTGAAACCTGGCCCCCAAGCCTGAAAACTGCGTTCAGCATCTTGTTTAACACTGGCTGTCCCATGTTCTTGGTTTGGGGACGCGATCGCACTTTGTTTTATAACGATGCCTACTGCTCTTTCTTGCAAGAAAACAAGGCTGATATTCCGCTTGGCCGATCGATCGATCAGGCTTGGCCTGACGATTGGAATCAGGTGCGAGCAGATGTAGAACAGGTTTTTGCCACGGGGCAACCCTTACAACGAATGTATGAAGCGTCCCAGCAGGACAGTCATGCCAGAGATCGTTGTTACACCTGGTTTTATAGCGCTCTATGGGATGAGACGGAGCAAGTGAGTGGCGTATTTGCCACAGGTCGCCAAGACCCGTCCAGGAAGGCGATGTCTGCTCAAACAACTATTCAAGATCCGCAACCAGATGACCAAACGCTGCATCAAGCCAGAGCGGCACTGCGGCAGAGTGAAGCCCGATTTCAAGCCTTTATGAGCCATAGTCCTGCTGCCGCCTGGATTGTCGATCAAGCAGGGCACATCCTCTATCTCAGCCCAACCTACTTCCGCATGTTTCAGATACCTCAGCAAGCAGTGATTGGTAGGCCGATCCACGAGGTTTATGGGGAGGAATTTGCTCAACAATTTTTAGAGAACAATCGGCAGGTGTTTGAAACCGGGCAAGTGGTTGAAACTGTTGAAACTGCACCTCGACCGGATGGCAGCATCGGCAGTTTTTTGGTGTATAAGTTTCCGATCGTCCAGGAAGCTGAACCCATGGTCTTGGGAGGTGTGGCAATCGATATTACGGAACGTCAGTTAACTGAGGAAGCCCTGCGGCGACGGGAAGAGGAACTCCGCCTAATTACGAATGCCCTCCCCGTGCCGATCGCTTATGTGGATAAGTATCAACGCTACGGCTTCAACAATCAAACCTATGAGACCTGGTTTGGGAAACCCGCCAGCACCTTACTGGGAAAACATATTCGAGATGTGGTGGGTGAAGCTGCTTATGCAACGATTCGTCCCTACATTGAGCAAGTGCTGACTGGACAGCAGGTTAACTTTGAAAGTCAGATGCTTTATCAGAGGGGACCTCGCTACATTAATGCCCAGTATGTTCCTCATATCAATGGCCAGGGTGAGGTTGAAGGATTCTTTAGTCTGATTCATGACATTAGCGATCGGAAACAGGCCGAGACAGCTTTACAGCAAAGCGAGGAGCAGGCCAGACTGGCAATTCGGATAGGACGACTGGGAACCTGGCGGTGCAATCTCGACTTAAATTTAGTTGAATTAGATGAACGGATGCGAGAAATTTGGGGAGAACCCGATGACGCAGAAACTGTTCCTTTAGCCAGGGTGATGCAACGGATTCATTCGGACGATCGTGAACGGGTTGTGGCTGCCATTGCGACTGCTCTCGATCCAACCTCGTCAGGTGTCTATGAAGCGGACTATCGCATTATTTGGGATGACGGCACTGAACGGTGGGTGTCTGCAAACGGACAGGTGTTTTTTGATGGAGTAGGGGAGTCCCGGCAGCCCATTCACTTTATTGGCACAGCGCTCGACATTACCGATCGCAAACGTACAGAAGTCGCGCTCTATGAGAGTGAGGAACGGCTGAGATTAGCCATGGCAGGGGCGCAGATGGGAACCTGGGATGTAAATTTGGTGACGGGAAATGCTATCTGGTCAGAACACCATTTCATCATGCTGGGATATGCACCCGTTGCCAGTGGGGAAGCCTCTGAGGAAATGTGGATGAGCCAGATTCATCCCGATGATGCAGAACAGGTGCTGCAAGAATGGCAACAATCAAGGCAGGAACACCGCTCGTATCAAATCGAATATCGTGTGATTCGAGCGGATAATGGGCAGGTTTCCTGGCTGGCCGCATTGGGCAACTTTATCTATAATGCCGATGGGCAGGCAATTCGTTCGATTGGGGTGGTGTTTGATATTACCGATCGCAAGCGAATTGAGGCGGAACGCACACAGGTTGAATTTGATTTGCGAGAAGCGCATATTCAATTAGAAGCGGCTTTAGCAGCAGGCTCAGTTTACACCTGGCGCTGGAATCTTATCAGTAATCGCGTGACGACGAATCATCACTTCGCGCATTTGTTTGGGATTGAACCAGAAGATGCGGCAGTTGGACTGCCAGTTGAACGATTTCTCAATGCCGTTCACCCAGAAGATCAACCACGAGTGATGGCAGCGATCGAGCATACTCTGTCAACCGGAGCAACCTATGCAGTTGAGTTTCGCATCCAGAATCCGGCTGGGGAAGAACGATGGGTGTTTGCCCGTGGACAGGTGGAATATGATTCCCTTGGTAACGCGATCGCCTTTCCTGGTGCTCTGGCTGATATTACCGATCGGAAGCAGGTCGAAGAAGCGCTCAAAGTCAGTGAAGGACGACTGAGAAGTTTTGTCGAATCGAATGTTATCGGAATTGTATTTTGTAATGTAAATGGTGATATTTATGAGGCCAATGATGAGCTGCTGAGAATTGTTGGCTATAGCAGAGAGGATTTACAGGCAGGTAGACTGCGCTGGATTGATATCACCCCACCTGAATACTTACCGATCGATGAACAGGCGATCGCAGAGGCCCAAAAGACGACAGGAGCCTGCGTTCCTTACGAAAAGGAATATATTCGCAAGGATGGCGTTCGGGTTCCGGTGCTCGTGGGCTTTAGTTTAGTTGGGAAAACAGGGGAAGAAGCCGTTGCGTTTATTCTTGATTTGAGCGATCGTAAACAGGCCGAAGTTGCCCTGCGCGAAAGTGAAGATCGGCTGCGAATGGCCATTGAGTCTGCTCAGTTGGGCACCTGGGATTGGAACTTGCGCACGAATGAACTGACCTGGGATGCGGGCTGCAAAGCGATGTTTGGTCTACCGTCTGACGCAGAAACCAGCATTGAAGTCTTTTTTAAGGGATTGCACCCGGGCGATCGGGAACGGTTAGAACAGGTTATCGAGTGGTCTTTCAACTGGGCGAGCGGCGGTATCTATGATGCAGAATATCGCACGATCGGCATTGAGGATGGGATTGAACGCTGGATTCGAGCAAAAGGACAGACCTATTTTGATCTGGCTGGAAAGCCCCAGCGTTTTGTGGGAACGGTGTTAGATGTTACGGAGCAAAAGCGTGCAGAAACGGAACGAGAACAACTTTTAGTCCGGGAACAGGCGGCAAGGGAAGCGGCTGAGAAAGCCAACCGAATTAAAGATGAGTTTCTGGCCGTCCTCTCCCATGAATTGCGATCGCCCCTCAATCCGATTCTGGGCTGGTCCAAGCTCTTACAAACGGGCAGGCTGGATGAGGCAAAAACGCAGCAAGCCTTAGCAACGATCGAGCGCAATGCCCGCTTGCAATCAGAGCTAATTGAAGATTTGCTGGATGTTTCTCGCATTTTGCAGGGGAAGCTCAGTCTGGCGATCAGTCCGGTCAATTTAGCATCTACGATTCAAGCTGCAATCGAAACCATGCGACTCGCCGCAGAAGCCAAATCCATCCATTTACGCTTCACGATTTGCGATGCTGGATTAGCAGCCAAACCCCAAAATCCAAAATCCAAAATCCAAAATCCAACCTTCCTGGTTTCAGGTGACTCAACCCGCTTGCAGCAAATTGTCTGGAACTTACTTTCGAATGGCTTAAAATTCACCCCAACCGGCGGTCGCGTGGAAGTGCGATTGGAACAGATCGAGCAACAAGCGCAGATCACCGTTCGCGATACTGGCAAAGGCATTTCTCCTGACTTTCTGCCTTATGTATTTGACTATTTTCGCCAGGAGGATGGGGCAATTACCCGTCAGTTTGGCGGACTGGGTCTGGGATTGGCGATCGTGCGGCATCTGGTGGAATTGCATGGGGGCACGATTCGAGTTGAAAGTCCGGGTGAAGGATTGGGAGCCACATTTATCGTGAGATTGCCTTTGCTCGACAGTCAAGAATCGCCACTGGGGAATCTGGCCAATGCTGACGCTTCAGACTCGAATGTGGCCCTTCCCCTGACCAATGTCCGAATTTTGGTGGTTGATGATGATACCGATACCAGAGAACTGATTGTGTTTCTCTTAGAACAAGTAGGGGCGAAAGTTGCTTCTGCCAGTTCTGCGGATGAAGCGTTCACAGCCTTAACTCAATCCCGGTTTAACGTCCTGGTGAGCGATATTGGTATGCCGGAAATGGATGGGTATACGCTGATGCGACAGATTCGATCGCTCTCTTCGGAACAAGGCGGACAAATTCCTGCGATCGCTTTAACGGCCTATGCTGCCGAAATTGACTATCAGCAGGCTATGGCTGTCGGCTTTCATCGCCACCTTTCCAAGCCGATTGAACCAGAAACGTTAGTGCAAGCGATTACGCAATTGTTGAAATAAATATCAATGAATATGAGTTTAGGGATTAAACGATCGGGCGTGATGTTCGCAGAGCCAGAGGTAATCGCCTTCAGGCGTCAGGATTTGTTTGAGATTGCCCCATTGTTTGCTGGGATCTTTTTCTTCAAGGAGCTGGCGCAACGCCCGCAGAGCTGCACCGTCTAAAGCTTCCGGACGACGATCGTTCCCCAAGATGTCTTCGTTGACATAATCGCCTTTTTTGAGATCGGGTAATTTGTTCGCCAGCTCTTTAGCCAGATCAATGTCGCTTTTGAAGATGGTTTCGTAACTTTTGATGCGCTCGTTGTCGTTTGTGATGATGCCCAACCACGGTCCAATCAGCGGCGTGGCAAATTTGAGTACACCCACCATGCGACGGTAGTAGGGGCCAATGGTCTGGAGCCATTTTTGGGGCTGATCGATCGGATAAAGTCCGCAGGGTTGCTGAGGGTCATCAGGGTGAATCGTCGGGTGCATACATCCCGGCATCTGGCAGTAAAGTTGCAGATAGATGCGTTGGGTGCCGATCTGCTGTTCCCAGGCTTTTTTGAGGCGAGAACGATCGTCGGGTCGCAGCACAAAGACGTTAGGACAGTGAGATTCGAGGAATTTTTGTTGCTGTCGAAATTGGCGCAGGAATTGACTTTGCACGAGTTCCCGCAACTCAGATTGGCCATCCTGAAGTTGATCTAAGCGAGCCAATACCGCATCTTGCGTCGTCCAATGCAACCCGAACAGGAGTTTGGTAACAGAAATGTCTTCTAAACAGGAAGGGCATTCGATACTTTCCTTGGGAGGTGTGCGTTCTAGTCGTTTTACTAGATTGGCGTAATCAAATTCGTGAAGGCAATCGTTATGTGTTGGATCGGGACAGGGAATGTAGCGGGTAATTTGCAATCCGGGATAGCGGCGCAATGTCAGCTCGATCCCTTCTTTCAGTAAATCAAAGAAACTGTGGGGCATGGGACCGCGTACGGTAAGCTGCAAATATTCAGCATTGGTGCGATCGTCCCGACCAATTTTGGTGAGCGCCAAGTGTTTTTGTTCCTGATCTTGAAACAAAACGCCCGTGCGCCAATGGATGCCGCGTCGTTCTCCTTGATCGATCGTAAAGCGATGCTGACGGGCAATAAACCAGGTGGGAATGCCGGGTAACACCTCACTGAGCTGAAACTTCATCGAAATTTGCTTGCAGTTGGGTTCTTGCTGTTTGGCTTCCCAGAGTGATTCGTAGTCGGGTGGCTCAAACGGCAAGCGTTCCACCACCAAGCTAATGTCTTTGTTCTCTAGTGTGCGGTAGGACAGATCGAATCGTTCCATCAACCGCAAAAAATGATCGCGCATGGGTGAATCCAGATCTTTCCAGAGTTGCTCCATGCAGGTGCGAGTGAAAATGCCATTACGACGGATCACTTCTTCGGCTTCCAGCACTTTGCTGATGTGTTCTGTCACCCATTGGGGTTTGAAGATGACAATATCGTTTAAGTCATCATTGTCTTGAAAGAAGAGAATATCCCCCAACTCATGCAGCCAGGTTGTTAAAACTTTTTGACTGTCGGGACTGACCTTGAATTCAGTCATGATCCCCCAAACTTTTTGAGGAGTCGTGTATCGCTGTTTGGAGTTTCTTGCGGCATTCGCAAAATTCAACCAGGTGGTTGGCCAGCGTTCACCCATTAAAGGCAATTGAGCAGCAGCAGCAGCAATCGCCTGTCGCAGTTCCTCAATGCCTGTACCCCACAGATTGCTAATTTCCCGTTGCCCGCTGATTTGCGGAAACTGCTGCTGCAATTCACTCAGGGGCATATTCACATCTCGTTCATCAATGTGGGTTGCCACCAGAATAATGGGTGAATCAGGAGCATTGGCGCGAATTGTCTTCAGCCAATAAATCAACTTGCCTTGTTCCCAACCGAGGCGAGCGTTCCACACCAGCAAAAATAGCGATCGATTGGTGAGAAAGAACTGATGAGTGGCATGGTAAATTTCCTGGCCACCAAAGTCCCAGGTGTTGAGCTGCATCGTCACATCGGCAAGGCTAGGATGAGATAACCGCAATTTACCCAGAGCGATACCGCGCGTCGTAGATTCTTGCTGATCAAATGGCTCATCATTCAATGCCCGTAGGAGTGAGGTTTTACCAACTCCACCTTCCCCCACGACCAACAGTTTAGAAGCCCATTGCTGAATACCATCCTGTTGTGCTTGTAGGAAAATCAGAATTGCCACTGTGCCTTGCTCCAAAATTTCTGGAGGCGGAAATGTCAGAGGATTGTTAGAAAGGTCAAGCTCTGTGAGGTTGGACAATTGTCCTAACTCTTTAGGCAGTTCGCTCAACTGATTGTTATAGAGGGATAGCACTGTGAGGTGAGTCAGTTGTCCCAGTTCTTTAGGCAGTTCGCTCAATTGATTATTGTAGAGATCTAGCTTTGTGAGGTGAGTCAGTTGTCCCAGTTCTTTAGGCAGTTCGCTTAACTGATTGTTGTAGAGAGATAGCCATGTGAGGTGGGTCAGTTGTCCCAGTTCTTTAGGTAGTTCGCTCAATTGATTRTTGTGGAGGGATAGCCATGTGAGGTGGGTCAGTTGTCCCAGTTCTTTGGGCARTTYGCTCAACTGATTGTTGTAGAGATCTAGCCGTGCGAGGTGGGGCAGTTGTCCCAGTTCTTCGGGCAGTTCGCTCAACTGATTGTCAGAAACGTATAACACTGCGAGGTTGGCCAGTTGTCCCAGTTCTTTGGGTAGTTCGCTCAACTGATTGTTGTAGAGGGATAGCCATGTGAGGTGGGTCAGTTGTCCCAGTTCTTTGGGCAGTTCGCTCAACTGATTGTTAGAGAGGGATAGCTTTGTAACGTAAGTCAGTTGCCAGAGTTCGGCAGGAAGTTTTGTTAATTTCCTGCTGGAAAG
>LUGL01000116.1 GCA_002796835.1 Elainella saxicola E1
CTTCCCCTGCCTGCATCTCATAGGCGATCAACCGCAGCATCTCCTGCTTTTCCCGTCGCCCGATCGCATCCATTGGCAGCTGCAACCGCTTATGATCGACATCCCAGTGATACAGCAACACCCGCGAAGCCTGGTCATACAGGTCTGCCCGATCGCGGGGTAACTCCTGCCGTCGATTCAAGATCGCCATCATCGTCAGCAGCAAGGGATTACCAGCTAGATTGGCGATCGCTTTGGAATTCTCGATCGCATCCTTTAACCGCTGCTTCAACCGTACCTTATCCGCATCGCTACCCATTGCCAGGTCATACCAGCGATCGATAAACTCGTGAATTTCGGTTGCGTCAAGGGGCTGGATCGTGAACTGACGGAAGCCTGCATGTTGAAAACGCTCTGGATTGTAGCCAATGATCCGGGATGTCACCAACACTTTGGCTTGGGGATACTGCTGGGCAAAGCGAATCATGTCGTCGATCACTGCCGCCTGGGTGGGGCGATCGAACACCTCATCCAACCCGTCAAACATCACCAACGTCGGATGCTCCAACAAATGCTGATGCAGCTGTTGCTGGTCAAACTGCCAGTCTGCCCCTTTCCCTCGATGCAAAAATTCCAAAAAGTTCGCAGACTGAGCCAGCGCATATTCCCGCAGCTCGATCAACAGCGGCAGCGTTTCTGTCTTGCCTTCCACCCACTCCAGCGCCAAATATTGCAGCAGCGTAGACTTCCCAGAACCCGGATCGCCTAGAATCACCGCATGGTTCGCCTCTGAAACGGCCTCTAACACCTTACGGGAAGGCTGCTGAAAATATTCACGCCGATAATGCTCTAATGCTTCTGGCGATAAGTCATCGAGTTGTCCCTGCTCCTGCAATTGCCGCTTCAAGTCCAGAGGCAGTTCATAGCGCATCGGCGGCAAAGCCTCCCGCACCGTCTGCTCAATGAACATATTCCACAGCTTGATCTGGTCAGCCCGATCGGTGCTATCCAGCGTATACAGCTTCAAATAGCCATAGCTGCACTGCAAACTCTCCCGATATTTAGCCACATCAAAACCGGGCGACAGTTGAGCCGTATTGCGAGCAATTTCTTCTAGAAGCTCAGTGTTGAGGAGCGATCGCAATTCTGCATTGGCTTTAACGATGCCCTGAACCTCAATCACATATTCCTTTGCCACTCTGCGCCAATCAAACTCTTCAGCCGGAAACTGCCACCCATTATCCTGATATTTCTGCGTCCAGATTTGCTGAAGCTGCGCATACTCAATCTGCTTGCAGTCTGTTTCAAAGGCTTTACCCAAAATCGGACGCACGGCTTTGTCTTGCACAAATCGCTTAATAGTGGCCTTGAAGTGGTGCTCAACGCTGGACTCCGGCACATCATTCAACTGAAGTTCTTTGATAAACCGCTTGATGAAAAAGCCGATCGCTTCTGCCATGGGCTTCTTCAGCGTTTCCGCATTGGCTCGCGCTACCCCACTCTGGATGCAGTCCTTAAAAAAATCTTTCACATAGTCTTCCAGTGCTGACTTTCCCAGGTTGAGCACCTGTTCCAGGATCAACTTACCGAGTTCCACACCCGTCGCGGCTGCCAACAGTTCTAACATGCTGAGAAAAAAATCCTGTAAAAATCTATTGATTACTGGCCTGCCACAAATATCTGATCGGCCATTAGATTTAACTCTGAAAATAGAGGAGAGATGAGCCGATCGCCCATTCGAAATGTTTCACCAATATATTCCCCATCTATCAGTGAGTATATTGTAATCGTAGGCTGCTTGGGCGATCCAATATAGCGCACACCGCCTAAACCCAGGTAGTCTACAATCCAATATTCTGGGATGCCTAATTGCTCATAGTCTGCTAGCTTATGAGCGTAATCATCCTGCCAGTTTGTGCTCACGACCTCTATCACTAGCTTTGCCGATCGCCCCAGTGAAATACTCGACTGCCGATTCCAATACGGATCGTCCTCCACTGTGACCTCATCCAGGACAATAATATCTGGCAAGTAGCCGTTGATCTCTGAACCTGCTACCTTCACCAAACAAGTGCGTGGAATGAATAGCGGTAATCTCAATCGCTCAATTTCAACGTCAATTTTGCGGGCCACCAGGGCTGATACTTTTTCATGGGGACCGATCGGACGCATCTCAACTACCTCTCCCCAGCGCAACTCATAGCGTCCCCCATCTTCGGGATATTGGTTGACAAACTCATCGAATGTGAGGGGCGATCGGGCGGTTTGTCCAATCATTTTCAGACCTCCAGTTGCCTAGTGATTTACTGTACGATCGCTCCTGTGGAATCAAGCAGGACTACTCAATTCTCAGCGTATCTCATCTCTGTCAAGAGCGATCGCTCTTTATCTTTCCACTGCTGTTGTTGGCTCATGTGTGGAAACAAAAAAGTCAAACAGTTATGTGGCCTAGAAGCCTTGTTTTCTCGTTCGCTTCCAAAGCTGCTTAAAAATAAAGTTAAACAATTTTTTATCCTCCACGAAGAGGAAATACCTTTCAAAGAAACTTTTGAGATAAAAAAGTTAAACAATTTCTGAAAGCCTTGTCAATGGAGAAACTTGCTACACTTCTCTAAGGTGACCTTGCTTATTAAATTTGAAGATTTTTGAGTTTTTATAAAGACTAAGGGCTGCTCCTTTGTATCCGACTATTGAAGAATTATTTGAATCTTTTTCTCGCCATCGACCAGAAGGCAAGCTGGAGCTGATCGATGGTCGGTTGATTGTGGGAAACACGATCGTCGGTAGTCGTTTGCTGTTGAGGCAGATTCTGCAAGGCTGGAAGGCAGATGCAGCGATCGCGTTTGCGCCAATCGAAAAATGGATTGAGGCGTTGCAGGTTGGTTACCACTTATCTTGTTCCATTGCAGGACAAGATACTTCTGATGCTTTGGATATTTTAGAAGCAGCGGTTGCTGAAATTGAGTATCAACCAGAAGACTTGATTGCAGGGGAAGGAGTCGCCAATTATCCCTATCATCCCCATCATGGTACTCGGCAATATCTTTCAACCAGCTTTTCCAATGTAGCCGAAGAATTAGGAGGTCGCTCGCTCGGTCGAGATTTCGTTATGCGGTTAGGAGAGAACGGGTTTACGCCTGATCTGTTGTTTTTCAAGTCAAAAGATCTGAATCAACTGCATTCTTGGTATCTGAATGGACCTGCGGAATTGGTGATTGAGGTTCTGCTGTCTGGACATGAATATTGCGATCGCATTGCGAAACGAGAGTATTATGCTGCGGCAGGGGTACCGGAATATTGGATTGTTGATCCGCAACAGCAACAGGTAGAGTTTTGGCGGTTGTTAGAGGAACAATACCAACAACAACAGCCAGATGCAAATGGGCAATATCGACCGATCGGCATTCCGGGTTTAGCGTTTCAATCAGATTCGTTGTGGGATGAGGAGAGCTGGTATCGAGGAAGATCACAGCAAACGTTATTTATACTTGAAGCTGAACCACAGCCTTTTCAACGGATTGGGGCGATCGAAAGTGAGACGTGGGGGAGTTTGCCCTTTGTGCCAATGCTTCAGTTAGAGCCTACGCCAATTCGGTTTGAGCAGTATATTAGCTGGTGTCCTGCTGCAAAGTTTGAGTTTTTCAACAGTAAGCTGCAGATTAGCTATAAGCGGGGAACCAAGCGAGTGTTGGGATTGCTGTTGATGACGTTTGGCTTGGCTAGTGTGGTCAAGGTTCTGCCGCCGCAAGTTTGGGTGCAGGCATTGAAGCAGCGAGTTGTTTGGGAACAGCAGGATGAGCAACGAAAAGCCGAGTGGTGGTGGTTAGCTCGGCAAGCTGCAACGGTTTTACGAGAACAGTTTAGGATCGATCGAGTGGGTGTGATTGGAGATCTGGTGAGTTCTCAGTCTTTAAATTATTGGTCTGAAATTCAGTTAGTGGTTTGGGATATGGATCGGCGATCGAATATGGATGTTTACAAAGCGCTTTCGGCAGTGAGTAAGGAGCCGGAATTTTGCTTGCTAGATGCAGAGAAAGATTATCTGACGGTGGATGAAAGAGAGGCGATCGAGCAAAAATTGGTAGAAATTTGATGTTTTGTCAAACAGCTCTATAAGTCAGTGAAAATTAGATGAAAGTAATAGGATAGACAACGATCGTCTATCTTGAGCGTAGAAATGACAGTTGCTGGACGGCAGTGGTATTGATGCAATTACATGACATGTTCGTCTATAGATGATGGATGAAGATTTCGAGGGGATTGATTTACTATCCTCTGGTTAAAGGTGAATTGGGTGGGACTGTGTTGGGTGTTTCGGCTCCACCCTTTGCCTCTGGCGCACTTCTATTCTCTTTCCTTCCTTGCGGATTGGGTAGGTCTGTGTTGGGCGTTTTGTCTCTACCCTCTGCCCCTTTCTTTCCTGACTTCGTTTCAGCGTCCTCAATTCCCTTACCGGCGATGTCTTCTACATATTTATAGGTTTTCTCAGATAGTAAGCCTGCTGCAAAGGCAAGCAATATTAGGGTTTCACGACGGATTTGATCGATTTTCGCAGTAGAGACTACGGAATGCAGAGAAACATCCACAATAAATACTGCCAGGGCTAATGCCATACCCAACAGAGGCCGATAAACATAGGCACGAAGCCCAATCGTTTTTTTATCAGGGTCTAAATGCGATCGCACCAGAAAAATCCAGCTCCCGAAGCCACCCAAAATGATCAGCAGCACAAAAGTATCCAGTAAGCTTAACTGGTTATTCTTTTGTATCAAAGCCCGTTTCCTTAGCTGAACCCAGAGAACAGCTTCAGGAGGTAAGGGAATATCAGTCTCTTGAAACTGAGCACCTCGAAAGACCGTAGGCACGATGTCATTACGGATTTGTAGCGATTTTGCTGATTCCGGGGTGGACGAGTCACCTTCTTGGACTGGAGAGTAAGTCGCAATTAATTCTAAACGTTTGATAACCGATTCAAAATAACTCTCGTATTCCGCATCTGTTGGTGATTTTTTGCTTGCATTTTCTTGCCCGATCCGGACTGGATCTCTCCAATTTAAGTTGAGTTGAAGCCGGTCAAGGATAAGAGGTACGGGAGGGATGAGAACTGGATCTTCGTTCGCATAAGTTTTTGCTAAATAGTCTTGCAGTTTTTGGGAAACTTCCAGGGGGGTTGTCTGAGAAAGAGGTTTTTGAGCATCATTGTTTGGGTTGCCACCGTTTTTTGAATTAGTCGGTTGTGGAGGTTTTTGAGCATCATTGTTTGGGTTGTCATCGCTTTGTGGATTAGCCGGTTTTGAAGGAAGTTTCAAATATTGCTTGAGATTCAAATTGATCAACATACTGGACGCTTTTCCCTGGACGGCCAATATACCGACCAGCAGTAAGAAGATGAGCCAGATGGCCAGGACCAAATCTTTTGCCAGCTTAGAGTCAAATTTGTTTGTTCCCTTGTCACTCGCCACCACTTGAAAGCCTCACTTATAGAATTGACACTGTTGACTGACAATTACTACACCGTTCGACTGAGGCTCACGTCGAAGCCCCATACCTTACGCCCTATCCCCCAATTCCAGACTACAGCTCACTCATCTGAGAATTCCTGTAGTTTTCCCTGCTATTGAAGATTGAAGTAGGAATGCTGGAGTTACCATAAAACAAACGATGAGCTACTGATTGTTGACAATATAGGGAGAAGTGATCTTAGGCAGTTTACTATCTTGGGTTCTCAAAGCCTGATAGATCATGGCTGCGGCTTCTGCCCGAGTTGCGTTCTGCCTCGGATTTAATATCTTAGGATTGGGAACGTTGACGATCAGTCCCCTGGATGTGGCGATAGGAACCCGATCTGAGGCCCAGCCGGGAATCGCAACCCGGTCTTGATAGAAACTGGTAGAGGCTCCCTGACCGGCTTGTAACTTTAAGCCAGAAACCAGGGTAGTAATGACCTCGACCCGCTGAATCGTATCATTGGGTTGAAAGATGAACCTACCAGGAACTGGCCCTGCAAGATACTGAGTAGCGTAGGTTCTTTGGATGGCATCATAGGCCCAGTAATCTGGCTCTACATCCTCAAATGATTGTGGTGATGCAGATGGGGGCAGATTAAATGCTTTGACGAGCCAGGTGGCATACTGGGCGCGAGTTAAGGTGTCGTCAGGTCTGAACGTGTTATCTTCATGCCCCGCCACTAATCCTTTGGTAGCCAGGGCGTTGATGAAGGGAGCAGCCCAATGCCCGTCAATATCCTTGAAGTATTGGGTGATGAGGGTAGTCTTGGCGGGAAGGGTGGTTGGCTGATCGATCGCATAGGTCCCCCTGGCAAGATAAATCACGCTATCTGGACCGGCCTTTTGAATGGCGTGAGGGATGGTTTTGAGAGGATTACTTGCTGACCCATCACCATTATCATTTCCGCTAGCAGGATCGATGTAGAGTGTTTGAGGAGGTAATGGGGAGGGTGTAGGAGATGGGGAGGGTGTAGGAGATGGGGAGAGTGTAGGAGATGGGGAGAGTGTAGGAGATGGGGAAGGTGTAGGAGATGGGAAAGGTGTAGGAGATGGGAAAGGTGTAGGAGATGGGGAGGGTTTAGGGGTTCGGGGGCCTACAATCTCTTGAGTCAAGAGATATAGCAAAAATAGCAGTGGAAGTAAGGCGATCGCACCCCACAAAAACTTGAACTTATGGCGATCGAGAAAGTCCCGAAACGGTAAAAAAACGGGAGGAGGGCAAGGTTGCCTACCTGTGCGATTAAAGATTTCGTTACGTATTTTCTCGACTTTTCGTAAGGTTAGTTTTGCTTGTTCTTTGGCAGCTTCTGCTTCAGTTCTGGCCTGCCATGCTCCCCGTACCGTTTCCTCCGCCTGGTCTTTTAGTTCCTCAACTTTGAGTCTATCCTGGTAGGTATACTGTGCAGAGGTTTCAACCTGGGTTGTCAGTTCCTCAACCTTATTCCTGGTTTCTTGAGTAAGCTGCTCTGTCTGGTCAGCCCATGCTGTAAGTTTTTCAAGCTGAGGCATGATCGTTTGGACTCTATGATCAACATTTTGCTTAATTCGATCAATTGCATCGGCGGTATCTCGTACATGATGTGCTTGTTTCCGTACATCCTCTGCGGCTTGGCGAACCGCTTTTACCTGGTTATTGGCATCATGTGCGGCTTGTTGAGCGTTTTTGGCAGCCTGGACAGTCTGAGCGAGTGCTGCGTCTATGGTTTTAGGGGAATCTAGGGAGCAGCCAGGGTCTTGAGGTTCTTCATGTCCAGGGTTTGAAGCAGGGGAATTGTTGCCTAATCCAAAGAGAGCGTGCAACGTAGGTCGGTTGTCGGGGGAGGAGGATGCAAGAGAGGGAGTGGTTTCCAGGTTTTCGTTTGACATGGAGCGGGTTTCTCCTTTGAATAATATTGGTATACCTTATTGTCAGGATTTAATAACTTATCAAGTATGTGAAATAGACAGACTGTTTATTGCGATTCATTTTATTGCGATTCATTAATGATGTTCTGCTATCCACTACTGAATGTTCATGATTTTTGTTTGCAAGTCTTTTGCCTGGGTAAAACCGGGTTGTAATTGCAGGGCTTTATGAATACAGTAAAGGGCAGCGGCAGCACTATTTAGATAGTAATAGCAACGGCTTAATTCGTATAGAGTTTCAGGTTGGATGCCGTTGATTTTGAGGGAGTGTTGGAAGTAGATGGTTGCTGGTTCGTATGCCTGGAGTTTGAGCAGTAGTTTGCCGAGCTCAAGGGCCAAATCCTGGGGTTCACCGATCGGGTAGTAGGTGTCCCAAACGTGGTGGATGAGTTGCAGGAGTTCCTGGCGTTGGGTGGCAGAGACGGATTCGGCATAGGACTGGAGGGTGGGGAGGCAGGCGAGGAAGATTTTAGCGTCCCAACCGCTGAGGCGGATGTAGGCGATCGCTTGTTCCAGGCTGAGGCGATCGCAGTGAGGGTCTAGGGCTTTTTTGAGGCTGAAGAAGTCGTCGGGGCTATGGTGAACGATCGCGTCTTGATAGGCGTGGCGGGTTTCGGCGTACTGAGTGGGGGGATTGCCGAAGAGGAAAGCAGAGATGTTGAGGCTGGCGTGGTGGTGAGGGGTGTGGAGGGCTTGGCCGCCCTGATAAGTGACGTATTGCCCGATCGCGTGGTAGTTGACCATGAGGGAGAAACACCCGCCGTGGAAGACCATATGGGGTTTGGAGCGGTTTTTCAGGTCTTCGAGTTGGCTATAGCCTTTGTCACCGGAGAGGAAGAGGAGGCGATCGTGACTGAGGCGGCGCAGGTTGCGGAGGCAGTTGAGTCCAACGATGGGGAACAGAACGGTGGTGTTGGTGAGGTGTTGCTGGTAGTGGTGCAGGATGTGGTTATAGGCGGGATCAGCGTAGTAGTTGGAGGTGATGGGGCGATCGGTGTAGGTGACGGTGAGGTGGTGGATCAGGTCGGGATCTTCGAAGTGTAATTCAGAATTCTGAATTCTGAATTCTGAATTCTCCGGCAGGGTGAGGTTGATAAGGCTGGCGTGCAGTTGGTGCTGTTTGAGGGTGAAAACGTCTTGGGGGAGGCAGTCGAAGAAGTAGTTGGCGAGGACGATGAGGGGGTTTTTGAGGGTGGCGTGGGTTTGGTTGGCAAAGTGGAGGTGGAGGGGTTGGTCCTGCTGGGCGTCGAAGTGGGCGATGTCGAGGATGCCCTGCTGGAAGTAGGGTTGCAGGAAGGGGTGGGTGCGCCAGTAGTGCAGATTGCTGGTTGAGAAGTCGGCGAGGATGTATTTGACGGGGATGTGGCGGAGGGGGGTGTGGGGGAAAAAGGCCCAGAATTTTTTCAGGAAGTGGTAGGCAAAGCGACCGGAGCCTGCACCGAGTTCGAGGATGTAAATGGGGTGGTTTGGATCAAGGGTCTGCTGCCAGTCCCGCAGGAAACCGAAGGCGACTTTGGCGTAGGCGTGGGCGATGCGGGGGTTGCTGGTGATGTAGTGGGGAACGGTGTTGTGGTTCCAGGCGTTGATGCCCTGCTGGCTGAAGAACTGGCGCTGAAGTTGCCAGAGGAGGGATTGGGAGAGGGGTTGCTCCCGTTCTAGGATAGTATTCTTTGGGGTTGAGGTATGTATCATGGGGACATAGCTCAGGGCAGGATCTTGACTGGATTACGATCAAAGGAGGTTGAAGCCATCTATGCCTGCACGGGATGTCTACCACGATATGGTCAAGCGCGCTCTGATTAAAGATGGGTGGATTATCACGGATGATCCGCTTCACTTAAAGTGGGGACGGAAGGATATGTACATTGACTTAGGGGCATCGCAGTTGTTAGCGGCAGAAAGGGAATCACAAAAGATAGCAGTGGAGGTTAAAAGCTTTAGTGGTCGTTCTGAAATGGATGATTTGGAAAAAGCGTTAGGTCAGTATGTGCTTTATTTTGATGTTTTAGTAGAACTACAACCAGAACGGCTACTGTACCTGGCGTTACCCGTTTGGGCCTATGAAAGTTTGTTTGAAGAACCCCTGGGTCAGTTGTTACTGAAAAATAATCGCTTACGTTTGATTGTATTTGAACCAAAGCAGGAGTTGATTGAGCAATGGATACCAGCCGTTTAGAGCAGTGGAGAACGATTGTTGAACAGGTGTTGTCGGAGTATGCGGCTATTCCTTATTCCTATAGCAAGGTGAAAAAGGAGACGGTGTTTGATCGCACTCAGAATCGCTATTTGATTTTGGTGCTGGGTTGGGAGGGACATCGGTATGAGCATGGCTGCACGGTTCATGTAGAGATTATTGGCGATAAGGTGTGGATTCAACGGGATGGAACTGAGGACGGGATTGCTTTAGAGTTGGAGAATGCGGGGATTCCGAAGAAGCAGATTGTGTTGGGGTTTAAGCCACCGGAGGTGCGCCCATTGACGGGGTATGGGGTGGCTTGAGGTTCAAGATTTGAGAAAGGAATTCATAAACTGTTTGTCCTTGTTCTGGAGTCAAAATTCCTTCTAAAACAATTTTGACCATAGGAAAATATAATACTTTTTTACGTCCAGGCTTAAATGGATCATCTACTTTTTCTGTTCTTCGGTAGTCCCATGTTTGTTGTTTCTTTTCACCGTATACATTGCGAAGCAGAGATTGCATATCTCGATCCAAACTCAATAAGTGTTGCCTTAGCTTCTCAACGTCTGTTAACTCCCCACCGATTGCTACCCAATTCTGAATTGATTCATTTACTAACTTCCATTTCTCTCGCCCTTTTTCCTCTGAAAACTTCATCCAATACGTTCGTCTTTCCAATGCAGCCCTCTCATCTGGGAAGAGGCTACTTTCATTAGCCAACTCAAACTGAATATCCCAGTGCTGCTCCCAGAATTCGTCGTAACCAAGTGGATGAAATCCTCTTACTTCCTCATCGTCTTTTTCCTTGTGGCTATTTCTGTGTTTAATAATTTCACCTACAATATACTCAGCATCTTCTCCATCAATATTAGGATATTTTTGAATTGCATAAACCATCAGCATAGTTCGGCTGTCACCGCTAAAATTAACCTTTAATTTCCAATCTTTAAAGTACTTCTCTGTTCTATCTTTTTCTGCGTCCGTAAAAGGTTGCGCTTTTCCTCCTTCAATAGGTCTATGATCAAATATCTTCCTAATTTCTTCGTCTTGAATTTGTAAGTACCTTGGCCTTACGGAAACGAGAGCACCAACTGACGCTCTTACTGCTGTTAATTGAGGAGAGATAATCACATTGGCTGCTTCATATTTCACCTGATTCATAATCTCATCTTTCACAGTCAGAACATTCTTGCCTTTTTCGAGCGGTTTTTTTGCCAAATAGTCCTGTGCCTCCGCTAAATCTTGAGACATAGCAATTACTGCTTCCCATTTCTGCTGCTCCTCTTTGGATATCGACCCATCCTCTAACTTCTGACTCAAAGAAGACCTTAATTCTTCTACGGGGAGAAGCTCTTTCGCTTCAGGAGACTTTAAAAAGCCGTCAAGCCATTTCTCTATATTATCAATATGCTCAAAACCTTTAGGCTTTTTCTTCTGTTCTTTAAATGAATCTCGTATATAGTTTTTAAGATTTTCCGCTTTTCTTTTAACATAATTGTGTTTGACCTTTCCCCCTAGAGAAAACGCTGCTGCGCCAATAATTTCTAAACCTACTGCTTTGGTATTGCCAGGAGTTTGCAAGCCCAAGACTGTCTCATAGGGCTTATCACTATAAACTTGATTAATATCGTATATTGGCTCTAAATCTTTCAATATATTCTCATCAATCACCGCACCTGCTGCGCCGGGAGCATAAATATCTTGTCCAAGTGCTAGAACATAATAATCTACTTCGATTGTTGTTTTTTCTGGTTTACCTTCTTCTGTAAAAGTCACTTTTAGGGGTTTAGCATCACCTTTAACAATAACAACCTTTATATCTTTGCTCACTTTTATAGGCTTAATTGAAGGGGCATACTCTAATAATTGACCCTCAAGAAAGGGTGGAAGTGTGTCACGAATCAACCATGTAACTTTATATTTTGACTTGCTTGCTGCCTCCACTGGATCAATTCCAGCGTTAGCACCATGGACGATAATTTCTTTGCCTTTGCCATCCTCTGGCTTGTCGGCATCTATCACCGTCCGCATAAACTTGTCCATATCAAATATATGTTTATTTCTGTATTCTTCGCCTTTGTCTTTGCCTTTGAACCATTGAGTGTCGATAGTTTTTTGAACATCTTCATTGTCTATATCTTTATGAGGACCTGCACCCATACCTACAATTACTTTCTTCGCTTTGTATGGGTTGAATCCTTTTGGAGTGATTTCAAATAGCTTCTCTGGCTCTTCGAGACCTTCTTTGTACTTTGGATTAGCAATAAGCTTTATCTTGTTTACTCCTGATTCAACTCGATTCATCACTCGGTTGATTATTTTTGCATTTTGTTCAGAAAATGACAGTCTATAAAGATATTGGAGGCTATATTCTGGAACTTTATCTCCCCACTGAGCAATTAGTTGTAATTGGTGGTTGATATAACCTGGACCACGGCTTTTCTCATGCTTGCTCGGCTGCCAAGGATCTTGTTCTCCAACCACAATGCTGTTTGTAGGGAGAGCATCACCCAGAGCATTGATGTAGTAAGCTATGCTACTCCCCCTGCCTACAAATGCATAGTCATACGTCTTATCCCACTCTGGATTCAGAGTTCCTTCATACTTCTCATCAGGATGTTTTTCTTCTAAGATATTCTCCTGACGAACAAAAGCTGAGGATATTTGATTAGGCTGTTGGTAACCAAGGGAGTCCGACTGTAGGTCAGACTGTGAGTTTGAAATGTTTGATGCATTTCTAAATTGAGTTGAAGATAACAACTGACTATCTTTTTCCTCCACATCCAACAACCGATCGAACTCATCAAACCGCTGCTCTAAGGTAATCGTCCCCAGATCAAAGGAATTGGCATAGGCCATGCTCTTACCCATGCGATCGAACACACTATGGGCATCAGAATAGGTCGGAGTGGGGGAAGCCGCAGGCGCAGGTTGTGGCGGGAGTCCCTGGGCCAGGCGATCGAACACATCATGGGGGGAAGTTTGTTTAGCGGGGTCGCCAGGGGTAGGAGGAGCAGCGGCAGAACCGGGAGAAGTCGAGGGTTCTGGGGTAGAAAACTGGGTTGCCGAGTGAGAGACATCAACCACTTGTTTATTCGTGCCATCGTAGGTTTTCTTACCCTCCACAATGGCCTGCAAATCCTTCAAAAAGTCATCTTTCGTCGCGACTTCTGGAGACGTAGCAGGTTTTGGTTCGGCAGTTTCCAGACTAAAGGATTGGGCCTCTGGAGCAGCGGATTTAAGCGGCAGGGATGGTGATGGATTTGCCACCACTTCCGGTTGCAGTGGAGCTGAGGGCGATCGCTCTGTTTTTTGCTCTGCCACTTTGGGCGGTGGCGGTGGGGGAGTGTCTGCATTCACCTCGAACGCTTCGACCTCAAAGGCTCCTGAACTGGCATCCAGATCGGACATTACCGACTGGGCAGCGGCATAGATTGGAGTGCTGGGCACATAGCCATCGGTTGCCTGACTGTAGCGCAACTCGATCGGCTCGTTGTGATCAAATACTCTGGTTTCGATCGCTCCCCATTGCCCGGTAGCCCGTCCCTCGATCGGCTGATTCTGGTCAGACGCCTCTGGCTGAGCTAGCTGAGCGGGGGCAGCAGACGGGGCTTGAGGTGCCGCAGGCTTGAGTGTTTGCTCTAGATCGTGGAGGCGATTTTTGGGCTTAGGCATCGGTTGTTACCAAAGGAGAGAATGAAGATCAGTCTGGAGAGCCAATCGATCGCAGAAGTGCAGCGGGATAGAGACAAACCCGTGAGCAGACTCAGGGGAATAAATCACTGAAATCAATCCGATCGGCCTCTGCTGCCGATGGGAATGGACCTTGGGGCGGGGGCGAGGGTCGCAGATTCTGAATTTGATCGGCCAGGGATTGCCAGCTTGCTGGAGGTGTATCGGGTGCGGCGGGTTGCTCAGCGGGAGCAGAAGCAGTAGGAGGCAACAGCGGCAGGGGTTTAGATGGCGGCAAGGCCGGGGCAACCTGGGACATTCCAGAGGGCACGATGGGCTTAAGCTCTAGCCTGATGGGTGGTTCTTGGGGTTGCCCTGGGATAAAGGCGGGCGGCGTCAGGGTTGCCCTTGGCGACAGGACGATCGGGTGTGTGGAGCGGTAGTCGATGATTTGACGGGCCAGGGTTTGCCAGGAGGGAGTTGGCAACGGCATCTCTGGAGGGGTGACGGGGAGATGGGGGGATGGCTGGGATGCGGTAGAGGGCGGCGGGGGGGGCGGTGCGACGGGTTGCCTGATCGGTTCGGTCGGGGGTCTCTGAGGCAGCCGATGAACTGGCTGAGGGGTGCCGCTGGACTGTTGGCGCGACTGGAGTTCTTGCTCTAGGGCGAGGAGTCGATTTTGGGGGCGGAAGTAGTCAGAGGTCATGGTGATTTACCCAGAATGGGGATCAGGGTTGCAGGTTCATGGTGAAAACGGCATAGGGATCGAGGGCGACCTGGAGCCGATGGGAGGAGCCTTGCAGGGTGTCGGAATCAATAGCGAGCTGGAGTTCGGTTGGGCTGGCAGAGAGGACTTGCACAGGGCGATCGTTGAGGACAGCGGCGGGGAAGTCGTTGAGGGATTGGGCGGTGGCCAGGTTTGCGTCGGTGGGGGAGAGGAAGGGCTGCGACAGGGCCAGGTTTTCGCCTTGCAGGGTCAAGACGGTTTTGCCCTGCGCCTGAGCGAGGCTGGCCTGGGAAACTTTGGGGGGAAATTGCAGCCGCCGGGATTGATTCAGAACATCGGCCAGGTTGCCGTAGTCCACTTTTTTATCAGTTACTTTGCTAATGTCAATATTGCGGTCTTTAATCGTGCGCTCTAGATCTTTCGCAGATTTAATGCCAAGTTTTTCCAGTTCTTTTTGTTGGGGGGCTGGAATATTTAAATCTTCAAGGGCTTTGTCGTCGCGGGTGATGGGTTCGCGGGTGACTTCGTGAATTTGGGTATCGCGGATGGAGCCAAGCTGGAAGCAGATTTTGGAAGCGCCGACATCTCCGGGTTTGGCAGTGGTGAAGCGAACGGTATCGCCATCGAATTCGGGGAAGAGTTGCAGTTCCAGGTTCATGTCTTTCACCATGTAGGTGAGTTTGCGGTTTAATCCTTTCACCGACAGCGTGTCCTGTGCCTTGTCTAGCTCAAAAATCAGCGAGTCGAGAAAGGCTTTCAAGTTCCAGGACTGGTTGGTGCTATTGACCATGATCGGGTACGATTTGCAGCGTCATCCGGTGGAAGACCGGAAAAATGGTGGTTTCGGTGGTTTGGGTGGGGGCAGAGCTAGAGAGGGTAAGGGAGTTGTCGTCGGTGACGGAGATCTGGAGTTCGATCGGCATTCCGACGGTGATTTGTTCCAGGGTCAGGGTGAATCCGGTTTCAGGGTCGTGAATTTGGGGTTCATAGTCAGTAAGTTGGTCGATGAATTGGTTGAAGGGGTTGAGGGGACTGTCGTTGTTGGGTTCAGTGAGGTTGGGAAAGAGATCAAGGTTGGGAGTCATGGAAATAGAAAGAATCGTTTTACAAATGTAATAAAAAATTATTAGAATTCTTGCCTAAAGAATAAAGTGTTCACTATCCGAATAGCATCCTATCAAAAATTCTCTTCGTCAACAGCTAATGGGATGTGACTTAATGCTAGTCTTTTTTCACCTTTGGGTTGTGCCCAAAAACTATATTGATGTGGTGGTTTTTGTGTGATTTCTACTTCATTCGCCATTAGGTACTTTGTGCCACATCCTACACGCAATATCCATCGTTGTGACCCAACGTAATCTTTAGCAGCTCCTGCATCTGGTTCGTGACCCCATACCGTCCAGCTTGTTTCTTCTTTATCATGCCATTCAAACTTAAATCCTCTTTTTGTTCGTTCTTCAAGTTTAAATTTGTTTTCACATTGTTTAGGAATTATTTTCATGACCCTACTAGCTTGCATTTCATACACTTTTAATGTTTGATCGTTTATTATTATTTGTATTAAGTTTTTATCTTCCTTGCCTCCTTTAAGAGCTTCAATAAAAGCTTCTTGCCACTCTTTTGTACTACGTGAATCCCCTTTGGTTTCACCCCTGGGTATCCAATGAGCATTAATAAGAAATCCAAAAATTAAACCATCTTCTTCTGCATGGTCAACTTTGTGATCAACCATATCCATTTGAGCGATTGATAATCTTTTGATTCCAGAATTATCATCTTTATTTAATTGAGTATTATTTCCTTCTAGAGTAACTGAATGAATTGGAGCCTTTTGATCAAAAATAACTTTCATCCCGTTAATTAGAATTGGCTCATTAGAAAAAATAGTAGTTAGATTTGAGGTTGGGTAAGAGAATAAATTTAATGATTTACTTTCGACTAGTCCAACGTCTTCGATATCCTTAAAGTGATTTGCCCCCCAGAGCATCAAATATCCGTAAGTGTCTATTTTCAAAACGAAACGTAGCTTCACCGATAGCGAAGCCAATATTCAGGATTTGGAGTAGCTTGATTGGAGTTTAGGCACTCGACAACGCATTGGTTTGAGTCATACCTGCCAGTTCTATTTGAAATCGGGAGAGTCCGAGTTGCGTCCACTGCGCTAATTCCTCAAGGAGATGCTCCAACGTAAACCCCTCAAAGCGAGTGTTGAGGGTGGCGAGGACACTCATGATAATGCTGCGACGCTCAGCACCAGCTTGTGTTTTACTGGTACGCCCCCCTTTACGAACTTCAGCTTCGTGGCGCAAATTGCGCTCAGAGCGATTATTGGTGGGTTCAACTTGGGGGTTGGCGACAAACACGAACAGTGCATCAATGCCATTGATTAGCTCATGCTGGAGACGAATGAAGATCTGTTCATGGATAGGCATCGCTTCGGGGTCAATGCTCTCTTGCCAACGGCTACAAAGTTTGCGTAGACGCGCTTTTAGTAATTCAACTTTTATTGCTCGTCCTACACT
>LUGL01000117.1 GCA_002796835.1 Elainella saxicola E1
GGGGGGCAGGGGTGAGTAGGGTATCGATATAATTTGCAGCGGTTGTTTCTAGAAGTTCGACGACATCGCCGATTTTGCGGCAGGTTTTGAGTTGCGGTTCGATGGTGGGATCGATCGGAGATTGGGATGAGGGGGTGTAAGTCCAGGGGGTCCCGAGATCGGCGGTGAGGGGATCGAAATCTAGGTTCCAGGATTGGGCGATCGATCGGGTTAGACCCAAACGATTGGGACCAGGATTACGGGCGATCGATAAAATCAAATCTCGCAATTGGCGACCTTGGGGACATTGGCCGAAGATATGCAGGCCATCGCGGATTTGGGCTTCTTTCAGTTCGCAGAGATAGCGATCGAGCGTGGTGAAGACGCTGGTTTCCAGGGTTTCTAAGGTGACGGGTTCGGGTGGGAGGCCCAACTCTTGCTTCAAGTGTTCCTGTTCCAGCAGCGTGAAAATGCGATCGCGAATCAGGCTTAATCGAGTTGGATCGAGGGTTTCGGCTTCGTAATATTCATCCACCAAGTTCTCAAGCTGCTGCAAGTTGCCGTATAGCTCGGCTCTTGTCATGGGTGGCGTCAGGTGATCGAGAATCACAGCCTGCGATCGGCGTTTTGCCTGGGAGCCTTCACCCGGATCATTGACAATAAAGGGATAAAAATGCGGCATTGGGCCGATCGCTACTTCGGGATAGCATTCCTGCGACAGCGCCACACTCTTACCGGGTAGCCATTCCAAATTGCCATGCTTGCCAACATGCACGATCGCCTGTGAGCCAAAAAATTTCCTCACCCAGAAATAAAAGGCCAGATAATCATGAGTCGGCTCTAAATCGGGGACGTGATAGCTGAGGCTGGGATCTAAGTCGTAACCACGTGAGGGCTGAATGCCGACAAACACATGACCCAACTGAATTCCGGCGATCGGAAAATGAGCGGATTCGGCGGTGCGATCGATCTGTTGCAATCGTTGAATGGCGGCTTCTGGGGTTCCCCATCGATCGCAAATCCTTTGTTGCACGGTTGCTGGTAGCGTCGCAAAGTAGGCTTGATAGTCAGCTAAGGAAACGGACTGGTGGATTGGACGGAGCGATCGGCCTTCTGGATCATTTGTGATGCCACCAGTGAGTCGTTGAATCAGCTCATCGCCCGTTTGCGGCAGATCTTCGACCCAGTAGCCTGCTTGCTGCAACGCTTTCAGAATTTCTACACAGCTTGCGGGCGTATCCAAGCCAACGCCATTTGCCAGTCGGCCATCGCGCGAAGGATAGTTCGCCAAAATCAGACCAATGCGCCGTTCTGCAACTGGAGTTTGCCGCAGCCTTGCCCAATTTGCTGCCAGGTCCGCCACAAATTCTATGCGATCGGACATCGGCTGATAGGTGACTACATCGGTTTCCAACTCAGGATGTCGGGTTTGCACTGCTTTAAAGGAAACAGCACGGCTAATAATTCGACCATCCACTTCCGGCAGAGCCACATTCATCGCCACATCGCGAGGAGACAGGCCGCGCAACTGGGTTTCCCAGGCTACCGCCGTGCCGCCGCTAAAGATGGCTTGCAGAACGGGCACATCCAACTGCTGCCAAAGCTCAACGTTTGGACTTTCTGCTTCCAAGCGCGCCAGAGAAAAGCTAGTGGTGTTCAGTAAAACTTGAACTCCGGTTGCTTCCTTTGGCTTCAAGAAATCGATCAACTCTGATTGCACGTCAGGATCGCGCAGCGACGACACAAAAATCGGCACGGGCTGCAATTTGCGGTCAACCAATGCCTGACAAAGGGCATCAATTACAGCAGTATTGCCTGCCAGATAATGCGCCCGGTAGAACAGAATGCCAACTTGCGGTAAGGGATGAGTGCGATCGGTCACCCCCTTAAACCCCTCATAAAGTCCTACTTTAGGAACGGCGATCGGCTGTGATGGATTGTAGGTACTGCTCAGGCAAGTATCGGCAACTAACTGAAGCGCCTGCACAATATTGGCTACGCCACCCTCATTGAAATAGCGCCAGAGTCGATCGACTGTCGGTAAGGGCACCGTGGAATGGCTGATCAAATCCGGATCAGGGCGATCGTCTCCTGGCAGCACAAACAATTTTGCGCCGGTTCGTTCAACCGTTTGCTTCGCGACTTCCAGGCCATAGGACCAATAGGAACGACCTCCCAGCAAACGCAACACAATTCCCTCAGCATGGCTGAGCACATCTTCGGCATAGCTGTCGATCGTTAAATTCTGCTGAAGTTGCAGCAAGCTAGCCATCCGTAAGGCCGGAAAATTAGGTGGCAGTTGCGACAGCGCTGCGGCAATCACCTGAATGTCGGTATCGGCTGCTGTGAGAACAATCAGCGGAGCCGGAGTTTGTTCAATAAAGATGACGCCTTCGGTGTCAGGAGTCCATCCGCCAGGAAGAGCCGCGAGACGATGCATAACCCGTAAACTGATGAAGTGCTTGTGCCCTCTATCCTCGCATGAAGCTCCTTGGGTCTGCTCGAAATTGGGGAGGTCCAGATTTATGGCGTCTCGATAAGGTACTTCAGTAAAACTATGGGAAAAATTATTATCTTGAAGCAACAAAATTCATCGAAAATTTATAAAAAACATGCTTGGTGCAGCTTAAAGGTACTTTGTCGTGCAATTATCTAGACAAAACGGTGTAACGTATTATCTAATTAAAAACGCAAGCTTCGCACTGAAGCAGCTTGCAATGCTCTTTTTGAGCAACAGCATTTTTTACTGACCGCTACTTTACCAGACTAAGTACCAGACCAAGTTCGATCAGAGTAATATTCCATCCTTTAATAAAGTTTTTGCAAAGCTTGGGTCTTCTGCATCCCTTGTCTAGCTCAACGAACTATATTGCCTTTATGAGGGTTTCAGTAGATATACGGTAGCTTAATTCTACAGGTGCGACTGATGACGGATGCAGCAGCAAATCAAGGACTCATGCTTCCTCAGCCCCCGCTGCAGGAGCCTCATGCTTCAGCACTCAGCGCGATTAAACGTGGCCTAGATATTTTAGGAGCCGTGATCGGGCTATTCGTGTTAGCAGTTTTGTTTATACCGATCGCCATTGCCATTAAGTTAGATAGCCCTGGTCCAATTCTCTACAGACAAGAACGGTTTGGTCTACAAGGCCAGCCTTTTACGATCGTCAAATTTCGATCGATGGTGCGAAACGCCGATGCACTGAAAGAAATTGTGCCGAACGAGGCAAAGGGTCTCATTTTCAAAAATAAGCAAGATCCACGAGTCACTCAGGTGGGTCAGTTCTTGCGGAAGACTAGCCTGGACGAATTCCCGCAATTCTGGAATGTGCTAATGGGAGATATGAGCCTGGTTGGCACCCGTCCTCCCACCAGAGATGAGGTGAGCCGATATGATGCGCGCCACTGGCTCCGCTTAAATGTGAAACCTGGTCTGACTGGTGAATGGCAGGTGAACGGTCGCTCTGCGGTCAAAGATTTTGAAGATGTTGTTGATCTCGATTTGCGCTATCAGCATCGCTGGACCCCGCTTTATGATCTCATGCTGATTTGGCGGACCTTTAGCGTTCTACTCAGCAAATCAGGCGCTTATTGATTTAAGCGACATTAGTTTGAATTTGCCCAATTTATTTTCATTTGAATTCGCACAGCAGGAGCGTCAAGGGAAAGCGATACTATCTCCCTGACCTCCTTTTTCTTTGCTTCTAGTCAGACACAGCGTGTTCCCAGATCCCCTGAAGAAACGCGATAAAATTTCCTAAAATTCCTCCCAGCCCATGATTGTTTTGTCCCCAGTTTGAGTAGAGTTAAACAGGTTTGCCTGAATTGTTGCTCGGGCCATGCACAGTAGGGGGCTGAGGAAGCGCCGCAATGTTCGAACTGATTACCCAAATTCTGATTCTGGTTGGGCTGTATTACCTGTTGAAAACAGTTTGGCCCTCGCTTTACAACACCAAATATTTCGCCTGGTTCGGGGTTGCCGTTCTCATTTCTCTGATCTTCATGGCGTTTGTTTATCCCACGAATCGGACGATCGGCATTTTGTGGGCGATTTTGTCGTTCCCGTTGCGTCCATTGGGACTGACCCTTGTGTTATTGGCCTATGCCTTGACCGAGGGCTGGAAAAAGGTGAAAGGGCAGCAGGTGTTGGCAGCTTTTTTGGTGTTATTGATTTGCAGCCTACCGATTACGGCTTATTTGCTGACTGCTCAAACTGAACAACGATCGGTCTTGGAAGCCATCAATCAACAGGAAGCCTCTAATCCACATGCAGTGCAGGCTATTGTCGTTTTAGGAGAAGCAGCCGTTCCGTTTTATGCCTCTGCTCAAGTTCAAGCCCAAAGAACCCGTCCTGGGATGGGGATCAGCATTGCCCTTCAGGCTCGTTTGCTATATGCGGCTGAACTTTACTTAAATCGATCGCAGCGCGGCAGTACTCCACTGGTGATTGTCAATATCGGACCACAGCCTGTCGATGCTCAAGGTCGGCCTAAGTCAACGGGTGAGAGTCAAGCGGTGATCGATGTCCTCACGGCCCATGGTGTTCCCCAAGCCCAGATCAGATGCGAAACCGAAGGGGTTGATCCCCGCAGTGCTGCGATTTCGGTCCGCCGCATTTTGGCCCCTCAGGAAGAAAAGGCAGACTGCCGCATTTTTGCCTTTTGCGATGATGGTGTACGGGAGTTAAGGCGAGCCAGTGCTTCAACCCGAATTCCGATCGTTCTAGTCGCCCCTGCAATCATGATTCGTCGGGCCAGTTCCACCTTTACGCGCGTCTTTTTTGAAGTCTCACCCCGTCCCACAGATTTTTATGTTTTTCAGCTGCAACGGGGATGGGAACTCGCTGCCCTCACAGATTTGATCCCCAGTGCTGAAGCCTTAGTGATTACGTCGCGCGTTGTCAACGAATATCTTTCAACGGTGTATTACTTTATTCGAGGGTGGTTAGCAGACCCGCTAGCCGTATAGCCCGGTTTACATCAGGGGATTGACGCAGCAGCAGTGAGATCGTGAGCAAATCTAGAATCTTCTGGCTTGCGCGACAATGGAAAGGGTTTGCAGTCTCTCTGTAAACTCCTGCCATTTGTGTCGTCTTTTTTCTGTCTGAATTTATGGCTCATTCTCGACTCCACACCCTAGCGGCCTACATGCGGCCTCATTGGAAAAACGCTGCGGTGGGGATTTTTGCTCTCTTTGTTGTCAATGCACTAGGAGTTTATATTCCGTTACTGCTGCGTAATGGGCTAGATGAGCTACAGCAAACTTTTAGCTTCGATCGCGTGGTTTATTATGCTGCGCTGATTTTGATTTTGGCAGCCCTCATGTGGTTGGTGCGGATGACTTCGCGCGTCCTGCTGTTTGGCATGGGGCGGCAGGTTGAGTTTGATTTGAAGCAGCGCATTTTCAAACATTTACTGACGTTAGAGCCTGCCTATTTCACCGTGAATACTCCTGGCGATCTGATTAGCCGTGCGACTAGCGATGTGGATAACATTCGACGGCTGCTGGGATTTGCTGTGCTCAGTTTGGCAAATATGGTGTTTGCCTATGGCCTGACCCTTCCGGCCATGCTGGGGATCAGTGTGAAACTGACGTTAGCCTCTCTGGCCATTTATCCCTGCATTCTGATTTTGGTGCAGTTATTTAGCCATCGCTTGCGGGCACAGCAACTTGCCGTACAGCAACAAACGGCTGACTTGAGCGATCTGATCCAGGAAGACATGAGTGGCATGGCTCTGATCAAAATTTATGCGCAGGAAGAGAACGAACGCCGCGCCTTTCGTGCCCTCAATCAGCAACTTCTGTCTGCCAATTTACGCTTGTCTAGAACCCAAAATACGCTGTTTCCGCTGTTGCGGGGTTTGGCCAGCATTAGTCAGTTGGTCATTTTAATTTTGGGTGTGGGATCGATCGCCAACAATACTCTCAGCGTCGGCGATTTTGTGGCATTGCTACTCTTTGCCGAACGCCTTGTGTTTCCCACCGCTTTACTTGGCTTTACCATCACTGCCTATCAGCGAGGAGAGGTGAGTATCGATCGACTAGAAACCATTCTTTCCACTCAGGCGAAGATTCAGGATCCGGCTGATGCGATCGCGCTGCCGCAAACAGAAGTGCGAGGGGAACTGCAAGCCAAAAATCTCACTTATACCTATCCCGACGCGAAAACCTCTGCCCTGCACAAGCTCAACTTCACGATTCATCCAGGTGAGACAGTGGCGGTGGTTGGTCCGATCGGTTCTGGCAAGTCAACTCTAGCCAATGCCTTACCCCGGTTGCTCGACATTGCACCCGGACAACTGTATCTGGATGGGTATGACATTACGCAAATTCGGCTGATGGATCTGCGGGCAGCGATCGCCTATGTGCCCCAAGAGAGCTTTTTGTTCAGCACCACGGTGAAAAACAACATCCGCTATGGCGATCCGGTGAGTGAGCAGCCAGAAATCGAAGATGCGGCAAAACAGGCCCAGATCCATCCTGAAATTCTCAATTTTCCGCAGCAATATAAAACGATTGTGGGCGAACGTGGGATCACGCTATCGGGAGGACAACGTCAACGAACTGCCTTGGCCAGAGCTTTGCTGGTCGATGCGCCCGTGCTGATTTTGGATGATGCGTTATCAAGTGTAGATAACCAGACTGCGACGGCTATCCTGAAAAACTTGTCGGAAGGAACGCGCCGTAAGACCGTTCTGTTTATTTCCCATCAGATGTCTGCTGCTGCTGCTGCCGATCGAATTTTTGTGATGGAAAAGGGAGAAATTGTGCAAGCGGGCACCCATGAGGGGTTGCTGGCCCAAGGGGGACTGTATCGATCCCTATGGGAACAACATGCGATGGAGCAAGTTAGCGCTAGTTAAGTCAGACTGAAATTGATGCCAAATACAAACAGAGCCGCAGTAAGTAAAACCCGCCTTCGGCTCTGTCCATGATTTTGGTTTGTTATTTTGTAGCCTAGCGGCCTCGTTTTTCTTTATCAAGTCGTCGCCGATCGCGCCATTCAATGGCCGTGAGGTAGGCTACCCCACCTGTAACTGCGACAAGTAAAGCCAATGCAACAGCTGCTAGAGCCGTCAGAGCCATGGATTCAGTCATCATACGCTTTTAATCAACGCAGCTTAAAGACCGTTGCGTCCCCAAACCACCAACGAGATCGAAAAAGTGAAGACTGCCAGTAAAGAAACCCAACCTAACGTCAAAATATCCATAATGATTCGTTAAAACAGTCCTGAGCAAATCGTTACAAATTTAATCATAATCTAAAGCGGGAGCGGTTTTTGTTGATAGGCAAGGCAGAAAAAAAGGAAGCATGGGCATGAGTCTGACACATACCTATCGAACCAAACTGGCTGCAAAGCAAAACCAGCAACTCATGGGTTATCTGGTGTTGGCGATCGTCATTCATGGCATTGGGGCAGCAGGCTTGTTGTGGGGAAAACCTCAGCAGTGGTTGAACTTCCTGAATTCTGCTGCCAAACCACAGGAAATGACGCCGATCGATTTTGTCTATGTCGATTCCAAGGATCCGGCTACTTCGGCACCAACGAAAACCGATCGCCGTGCCCAAACAAATGCTGCTGCTGCCAGTCGTCAAGCTTCAGCGCCAGTCCAACCGGGAAAAGCGGCAGTTCCTCGCATCACTACGCCTACGGACGTAGCAACTCCGGCAAATCAATCTGCTCTTTTGCCCGCCACACCTCCTCCCAGTCCAGTCCAACCCGCTCAACCGACACCGCTTCCCTCGCCGCTCAATTCTCCTTTTTCCAGGAGGATAGAACCTTCACCTATTCCCTCCTCTCTCCCAACCCTTTCGCCCATTCCGGCTAGTCCAGTTAGTCAGTCGCCTACCTCTGCATCGGCTGTCCCACCAACCCGGGCTGCAACGACTTTCCCCACTACCCCCTTAGGTGGACCGATCGCCCGTTCTGTTGCCATTAGCGGTGGCGGATTAAGGGGTGACGCAAATGCCGATCGATCGGGATCGGGGTCAGCAGTGGATGCTACTCGGGATGAGCAGTGGGGGCCTTATCTCTCTGCCTTAAATCGCATAGTCGATCAAAATTGGCAACGAGTTGCGGTAGAGTCCACCCGTCGCACTAAAATCCAATTTCGGGTCGATCGACAGGGGCACTTAACCGATCTACAGCTTGTGCAATCTTCTGGAGACACCTTGGCAGACCAGGCCGCAATGCAGGCTATTCGGGCGGCTGCCCCTTTCGCACCCCTGCCTCAAAACACCCCTGAAGATGTCTTAATTGTTAATTTCACCTTTACTCAGTGGCTGCATCCGGATTCTCCCTAATGTTGCTTCTTCCGGAGGTTGCCCGCAAAGCCAACTGAAATCTGCAATGATAATTCACGTTTACTCCAGGATGTTTCGGCTAAGCTCGAAGTAGAGGAAAGTGTCGAGATTGACAGCACTTTAGAGTCATGACTGCAACTACAAATTCTGCCTTTTCGCCTAACAAGTGGCGCGTGCTCGTGATGTCAGCTTTAGCCTTTTGGCTTAGCAGTAGCATTCTGCTAGATTTCGTTGTCATGCCCAACATGTATGCGGCAGGTATGATGAATCAACCTGGTTTCGCCAGTGCAGGCTACCAATTGTTTGAAGTATTTAATCATCTTGAAGTGGTTTGTGCAGCGCTAGTCCTGACGGGTATGTTGATCATCCGGAATGGCGTTGGCGATCGCTGGCAGGTTTATCTGGCGGCTGGATTGCTCGCCATTACATTAATCTATACCTACGGATTGACCCCGGAAATGGGTGCTTTGGGTCTCCAGTTGGATCAGTTCCAGGTCCGGGAAGCGCCTGCCCTGATGAACCAGATGCACAGTGGTTATTGGTTCCTAGAAATTCTCAAGCTTGCAATGGCCGGTGCTCTGCTGAAAGCTAACTATCGCCAAGCACAATAGTAATTTGGTGAACTGAATTCATTCAGTCGGGCTTTGCTTCGAGTCTCTTAGGAGTGGGAAGCAAAGCCAATTTTTATCTCAAAACCTGTGCTGAGTGAATGGCCGATGGATCACGCCTGAAGCACAAAGCTGGCAGCACTGAGGCTTGGTTTACTGCTGAGAACTGCAAAGGCACTGCCTGTGCCTAAGCCTGCTTCATTGCTGTTTGGGTTATAGAACAATTTGCCTGTGCTGCTGGAATAGACAATCTTAGCGATCGCCGTTGCTGCTTCACTATCAGTACTCACCACTGCAAATTCATCTACCTGACTAAAACCTGTCCCAGCATTACTGCTGAGTGTTGTGAATACCGAGAGCCCCAACACAATCTGGTCAATGTTGATCGTAAAGTCAATAATCGTGTCTTGTCCAAACAGAGCAGCGCTATAGACGCTTGTGTCAGTGTAGGTAAAGCGATCGGTTTCGTTCCCACCTGTTAGTGTGTCGTTTCCCCTCCCCCCAATGAGAGTGTCTGAATTGGGTGTGTTATAGGTACCCGACTCGTAGTCTCCACCTCGCAGAATATCGTTGCCGCTGCCACCGTATAAGACATCGTTACCGATTCGTCCCTGAATAGTGTCATTGCCACCTAAACCCTTCAGAATATTGTTGCCTGAACCACCCGTAATCTGGTTTGCTTGAATATTTCCTGTTCCATTCAGGTTGCCATAATTTAGCGTTAAGTTCTCAATATTTTGCTTTAAGGTATAGTTGGTCCAGCTGACAATAACCTGATCAGTTCCCTCACCAGCGACTTCAAATACCTGATCGCCAGTACTATCAACGAAATAAGTATCGTCTCCTGCTCGACCGTAAAGGGTATCATTGCCAGCGTCCCCAGCCAGAGAATCGTTANCCCCCCCCGCCATCGATGGTGTCGTTACCGTCTCCGCCTTGCAGGAAATCATTGGCATCATCGCCGATCAGCGTATCGCTTCCACTACCACTCGAAACTTGGAATTGTTCGAAATTAGAAGCAGTGATTAATCCTGGAACCGCCAGACCATTATCTGCGATCGTAATGTTCAAATTTTCTGTATTGGGAATCGCTAATATCAGGCGATCGAATCCATCTCCCCCATCGAGAATTTTGGTTCCAGTTCCAGTCGATTGGATCAAATCATCGCCCGCACCGCCATTCAACGTATCGTTGCCGCTCGTTGCTGCACAAGTATCGTTGCCATCTCCACCGTTAATCGAATCATTTCCACTACTGCCAGCATTGTCGCCAGCACAATAATCATTGCCCTCCCCACCGTTAATCGTGTCATTGCCGTCACGTCCGTCTAATGAATCATTGCCTGCGCCACCATTCAAAGTATCATTGCCATAACTACCGTTGAAAATATCATTTGCGGTGTCGCCTGTAATGGTGTCGTCGCCTGAGCTTCCAGTAATCGAAAACTGCTCAAAATTAACGGCATCAATCAAACCTGGTGTAACGAGACTATTACCGCTAATCGTGATGTTTAAGCCAATCGTCGTGTAAAACAAGAACAGCTCAAGTCGATCAGTGCCTATTCCACCATCCAGAGTTTTGTTGCCAAGATTATTACCTGCAATATAAACGTAATCGTCACCCTCTCCACCATTGACAATATCATTGCCTTCTCCACTATGGAAAGAGTCGTTGCCAGAACAACCGTTTAGGACATCGTTACCTGTTTGTCCATTGAGAAAGTCATTGCCCGTTTCTCCATTCAGAGTGTCGTCCTCAGTGCCCCCGTCAATACTGTCATTTCCATTGCCACCCCATACTAAATCGTTGCCAGCCAATCCATAAATGACATCCCTTGCAGATGTGCCAACTAGCGTATCGTTTCCACTCGTGCCGTTAATTCTTACCATGTTAAAAAGAGCCTCATCCAGGGAGCAGCAAAATCAGGGAGCAGCAAAATCTAGCGGATCTGCACAATTACGATCGCTACTTAGACTTAATGCTACTTCCTCAAGGGACTGAAAACAGAATTCAATTAATTAAATTTACAGGGCTTCTACTGCACTTTTACTGCATCCGATCGATCGTGCGATATTGCACCGCTTCTGCCACATGTTGTCGCTGCACCTGTTCTTCTCCAGCCAAATCTGCGATTGTTCTAGCTACTTTCAAAATGCGATCAGTGGCGCGGGCAGAAAGGCCAAGTTTGCGAATAGCATTTTCAAGTAATGTGCGGGTTGGATCATCGAGTTGGCACCATTGCCGCAAATGACGGCTTTGCATCTCAGCATTGCAGTGCAGCGGACTCTTCTGAAACCGTTGATGGGCTCGATCGCGGGCAGCTTCGACCCGCTGCCGAACTGCTTCCGAATCTTCACCGGAAACTTGCTGAGTAATTTCTTCGGGCTTCAGCCGATTTACCGCCACCTGTAGATCAATTCGATCCATCAACGGTCCAGACAGCTTGGCCCAGTATTGTTCTCGCTGGCGCGGAGAGCAGGTACAGGGTTGAATTGAATCCCCAAAATAGCCGCAAGGACAGGGATTGGTGCTGGCCACTAATGTAAATTTTGCAGGAAACGAAACGGATTGACGAGTTCTCGAAATCGTCACCTGTCCATCCTCGAGGGGTTGCCGCAAAAATTCCAAGACATCTCGCTTAAATTCCGTCAATTCATCTAAAAAAAGGATCCCTCGGTGGGCCAACGAAATTTCACCCGGTCTGGGAAAGCTGCCGCCACCCACCAGCGAAGGACCGGAAGCTGAATGATGTGGACTGCGAAAAGGGCGATCGCCCATCAAACTGCCTCGATCTTTCAAGAGTCCGGCCACTGAATGGATTTGGGTTACCTCTAATGCTTCATCAAAAGTTAAATGTGGCAAAATGCTCGGTAACCGTCGGGCCAGCATTGTTTTCCCGGAACCCGGTGGCCCGACAAAAATCAGTTAAAAATAGCTAGATTTTGCCTGTATTTAACGTAAACAAGCATTATCAATCCCTTGCTTTGCATTCCTTGATTACATTAAATAATGCACTTGTATTCACAGTAAGCAGTGTATATAATTAGTACTTCTGTTTAGTACTTTTGTTCTGGCTTGCACTGTGAAAGTTCAAAAGATTCGGCTACCACACGGCAACAAAACAACTTGGTTGGTTCTAGACAACGATAATCGTTTTGTTGAACCAATCAGATCGTATTTGCGATATCTGGAGGCGTTGGAAAGATCGCCCAATACGGTTCACTCCTATGCCAATCACCTCAAGCTTTACTGGGAATTCTTGCAAAGCTGTGACTTGGATTGGAAGGAGGTTACTCTAGAGAACCTTGCAGAGTTTATTTCATGGCTTCGCAAACCGGATCCTAGAGTCCTTGCCATTCGGGAACAACAATCAAGACGCACTGAAAGCACGATCAATGTAATTTTGTCGGCTGTCTGCACCTTCTACGAATTCCATGAGCGGAATGGCAGCACGGATGGAGTAGAGGTTTATCGAAAACAGTTCCCCCCTGGGCGCAAGTACAAGTCATTCTTGTATCACATCAATAAGGGCAAGGCAGTCCGTACCCGTCTGCTAAAACTCAAACCTCCTAAGCTGCAACCCAAGACTGTTGCTCAGGAACAAGTGGAACAGCTAGTCAACGCTTGTCGCCGAATTAGAGACAAGCTCTTGGTCTGCTTATTGCATGAGAGTGGAATGCGAATAGGGCAAGCGTTGGGGTTGCGACATGAGGATGTGCGCTCTTGGGATAACGAAATTTGGATCGTTCCTAGAGATAACAATGCCAATGGAGCTAGAGCAAAAACTCGCAACTCATATTCTGTTCATATTTCCAAGGATCTGATGGGTTTGTACTCGGAGTACATTACGACCGAGTACCCAGATGATGTTGATTCAGACTATTTATTTGTCAATATCTGGGAAGGCAAAGTTGGGTATCCTCTGACCTACTCTACGGTCCAGGCTTTGTTTTGCCGCCTTTCTAATGAAACAGGCATTAAAGTGACGCCTCACCAATTTAGACATACTCACGCCACTAACTTGATTCGAGAAGGGATGCCAATGGCTTATGTCCAGAAGCGATTAGGCCATGCCAGCATCCAAACCACAATTGACACCTATGTTCATGTCTCCAATGAAGACATGAAGCACGAATATCAAAATTATCTGGAGCAACGGGATGGGACAAGCTCAATCGACACTTCTTCATCTACAGACCGAACAGCTAATTGTTTGCCCTAAGTGTGGCAGCAATGAGTACAGAAAGAATGGCCGGAACAAGTCGTCAAAAAACCAGGTTTACTACTGTAGGCAGTGCGATCGCAGCTTCACACTTGAAAAAGAAAAACTTGAGATCGTTATCGATCCACAAGCCGAATACTTAAAAGACATCTGGGACTGTCGCTATTTGGGAATAGAAGGAGGAGTTGGCAAAAGCAGCTATAAGCTGAACTTTGCTCTTTTGGTACAGCCTTGGCTCCGAGAAGCTGCAAAGAGATACATTAAGATGTGCCTCAGCAGTATTGTCTTTGCGTCGGCCCAGGAAAAGCTGTATTCGCTTAGAACACTGTCTGGATTTCTTCGTCAAGACTACCCAGAAATTCAGCCAGCCGAAATTAACCGTGATGTCATTACTAACTTCACAATCTACTTAGCCAGCCGTAAATTGGCATACGCAACACGGCATAAAATCTTGTGCGATACCAAGTTGTTCTTCGATGCCTCCTATCAACTTGAATGGCTGGACGTATCCAGGTATTTAGTCCGACAGGAAGATTTACCTAGAGTCCCTAAAGCTTTACCTCGATACATTCCAGAGGAGGTATTGCGACAGCTTAATGAGCACATCGAAGAGCTGGCAGAACCTGTGATAAGGATGGTTCTGGTGCTTCAGGAATGCGGAATGCGAATCTCTGAACTCTTGAACCTCAAGCTTGACTGTCTTTTACAGGATAAAGCAGGAGATTGGTTTCTAAAGTACTACCAGTTCAAGATGAAGAAAGAGATCACGATTCCCATATCCCGAGAAGTTGTGCGAGTCATTCAGGAACAACAGCGATACATCCGCCAGCACTTTACGCCAGACGAGTTTGATTATCTTTTCTGCGCCAATGGAGGATCTCAACCACCAAACTTTAATCCTGTCCCTCGGGTCATGATGCGTAAGACTCTGCCCAAGCAACTGAATCGGCTTGCCAAAGAACATAATATCTGTGACAGCACAGGCAAGGTTTGGCACTTTCAAACCCATCAATTCCGTCACACTGTCGGCACTCGCATGATCAATAACGGTGTGCCACAACACATTGTCCAGCGGTATTTGGGCCATGAGTCACCTGTGATGACAGCAACTTATGCATTCATCCACGATCAGACCATGAAAGAGGAGATCGCCAAGTTTCAAGGCAAGGTGGTCAATATTGCAGGGCAGATCGTTGAGTCTGTTACGCCAGAGGTTGAAACAGCAGATCTGGAATGGTTCAAGCGCAATATTCAAGGCCAAGCTTTGCCAAACGGGTCTTGTGCCTTGCCTACCATTGCTCAAAGCTGCCCACACGCCAATGCTTGTTTAACTTGCACCCATTTTCGGACAACGGCTGAGTTCTTAGGAGAACACAGAAAGCAGCTTGAGGATACTGAGCAACTCCTTGAGAAAGCAAGAGCAAATGGCTGGATCCGGCAGATTGAGATGAATGAGAAGGTATCCGAGAACCTGCGCCATATTATTGAAGGCTTGGAGGGAACCATCAATGGAGACTAAAGGCTCTTATCTAAACTGGGAGCGCAACACGACAGGCATCAAGGCAGCAGCACAAAAGAAAAGAGAGGCTGCTTTTGCCAAAACCGAAGAGGCAATTAAAAAACTTCTAAAAGAGAAAAAGCCGATCAACTTCGAATCTGTCGCTCAAACGGCAGGCGTGACAAGGGCGTGGTTGTACAACCAACCTGAACTAAGAAGTAGGATCGAGGCTTTGCGGAGCCAACAAGCTCAAAAGAAAGAGTTGCCAGTTGAGATAAAAGCCTCTGATGCGTCTAAGACAGCTTTGATCGCTGAGTTAAGACGGCAAAATAAAGAGTTAAGAGCCAAGAACCAAAAGCTAAAGCGGGAACTTGAACTGGCTTACGGTCAAGTTCTAGGACTGGAGGATCTACAATCCCATTGTAGGGATTTGGAGAAGCAAAATCAGCACCTAACAAATCTGTTAACTCAAGCAAGAGCTGAGATCGATTCTTTGAGGTAACGACATCTTTGATCTTCTAAGCGAATTTTAAGATCCAAGTATCCTGAATTAAACTTTAAAGATAATATAGCGGATAGAGAGGCTTCGACAATCTTCTCTATCCGCTAATAAGGCTCGGTATCTAAAAGGTAAGGTGAGAGATTCGCACTCCCTAACTGCCCGTTCGACTCGGATCCGAGCCTCGTCCACCCCCATTAGAAGGAGGCAGTTTTTTCATGCTTTCAAGCACCCCCAGTATACCACCTAGTCCAGACGACCGACAGGTGATCGAGTTGAATAAATTCCGTTGCGCCAAGCAAAGAAGGGATAACAACATGAGCGAAGAGATTGCCCGGTTGAAAGCTTCTTTCAGTGAATCATCTACGTCTACTCTTAAAGAAGCAAGATCTCAGTGTGTATTGCAACTCATTGCTGAAAGTAATGGCACAACAATTACAAAAATCCGTCATATACTCGCTGAGCGAAAAGGTGTTGACTTAAGCTATCCACAGGTAAAGCGCGTTCTTAAGAAACTTGAACAAGAAGGCTGGTGTAAGCATATAGAAGAAGTTCAAGCAAAAACAGGGATCAAGCCTATCCACATTTATTACTTGGCTTCAACACTTGACCCAATGGAAATTATTTACGCTTTAGACGAGGTGACTGAACTGCGCCCAAAAAGCGATTTAGCCATTGTCTCACAGCCCAGAGTGATCAGTGATGATCCTTATATGGTATTGACAGGTGCTTTTGAGCAATTACGTCTGACAGCACGGGAAGATCACTTTATATTAATGGCTTTGGTTGGGCAAGGTGTAACTACTATGAATACTCTTGCTAGCTTAACCGGTAGCAAAAATCAGAGTACTCATACAAGACTCACAAAACTTATTGAGTACAACCTTCTTGGCAGAGAAAAACGAGATTCAGGAAGCGGACTTGAATACCATTATTTTCTGGATTCTGGAATTACCAAAGAGCACCTGAGTCAGTTTGCATTAGAGAATGGATTTTTATTTCCAAGTGTTAACCCACAAATTAAACCTGAAGCGCAGTACCAAGAGGTAGAAATGTCGTCTCAGCAAAGTTCATCCGTATCTGATTCAGCCAACAAGCCACCCATCCGTGAAAAACTTCTGGAACATCTTCCAAGTCTTCCAAGCTTTGATCCTACATGGTCAGATGAAGTCAAAGCCGACTGGCTCAAGGCTTATCGTCAAATTACTGAACTTGTACAAAAAAACTCTTAACCCAAAAAGGTGAGAGTGTAATATGCTCTCACCTTTTCTTCATGGGCGGCGCATGGTGCCAGTCGGGTCTCCTAAACCGGGGCTGAGGGGTTCAATTCCCCTGCCGTCCACACTTGTATTGATATGTTAACTCTAGATCAAGTTAAGTTGAGTCGGTTATGCATAGACTTCAAAGGTTTGCTAAAGGAGTGCTCTCCTGTGGGACAAAGTTAGTAGAAGCTGATTGGCGTGTAGCATCATACTCAATTTTCCTTTCATCCAGAATCCCTAAAATCTCATATATCAGTATAGGGATGGGAACACTGGGATTTGTTTCCGCAATTCTTAAAAATCCGACAGCAGGAGTAATTTTAGTTGTTGTCGGATTTTTAATACTACTAATTGGGCTAAGAACTTTCGCTGAAGCCCCCCCTTTGAGGTGGCACATTCTTCACGATACCATTACCATTAAATATGAAGATGATACGGAGCAAAACGTAACTTACACAGATACATTGCAGCTTAGAAGCATAAATAGAGCTTGCGACCAAATATCCTACCCAATAAGTTATTCAGGCAAGTTGAATGTTGAAAAAGTTGAGCAAGATGGATCTTGCCTGATCGAAAGATCGGTGGATTCACAAGAATCAGGCTTTTATGTGCTTCATGAAGATTCAGGATTGTGCCGTATTGTGATAAACTTAATTAATCCTGTGAAATTTGGTAACACTACAAGTATCTCTTTAACCTGGAAAATTACAGGAGCAACTAAGAAGTCGATTAATAGTCATACGTATACATGCAATACGATTACTGACAGGCTCACTTTTAAGCTTTACTTCAATCTAAACAAAAAACCAGCAAAAATTAGAACCTTTGAGGAGTTTGGAGTCAAAAGGCAAGAAAAGTCATTTTCCCGTGATGATAAACTTAGAGACTCCCATCTATATATAGAATGGGAGCCATCGGAAGTTGAGTTCCTCCATCGCTATGGAGTTACATGGGAATTCTAATTTGCACCTATCTGATTCTATGTTCTTTAACCGGGACCTGTTCCAGTGGACATAACCGCCTCCTTTATGTTGTATAGATTTTCTTCAGTGCTAGTCTGTGTTTAATCATCTGGCGGTTTAATAAAGTTTACAAAACTGCCAGAGCGATCTTAACATTACTTAAGTTTTGTTGCCATGAATTGCCAACAGATCTTCAAGTAGTGTTAGCTCCATTATCTTTCTTGAGCGGTCAAAAGTGTTCGCTCGTTAGTTGGATAATTTAGAAGGACTATTGTGTGTTGATCATGACGTAACAACACTTGCTTTTTAAACCTCACTCCTATATGATAAGTGATCCTTGATACAACTTGCGAGTACCCTTATGGGTACTCCGTGAATAATATATACATTTTTTTAGGTAAAACCGTTCGCATTGCTACATTATTGCTACAGGATGCATCATTCTAGAACCGACCGTTAGGGATGTAATGAAGTGTAACTTTTTATACGCAATATTTAACCCGCTCTTCTGGGAATACAACAAAAGGACTCAGTCTTCCTTTGCCAAATAATTGGATTTTTGAATCAATTTTGACAAAACTGTCAAAATCATTATTTTCAACCGCCCTGGAACCGACCGCTAGGGAGGTGGAGAGGGCGGAATTAATTTCCCTTACCGTTGCTGTCAGGCAGTAACTTAGCGTCTTGAGATGAATCCAGTTGAGTCACCCGACCCGTACTTAGTCGATTCTCAAGCTTGAGGAGTTCGTTTTGAAGCTGTAGTACTAGAATTTTGTGGTCAGCTTCTTGCCGCTCTCGATCGCTTCTTACTGCATAAGCCACTTTTCGGGTAAACTCTGTCAGAGCGTTGAGATCCTGCCGTATCGTCTTGATCTCTTCAGAATTCTTCTCAACCTGTTCCTGTAGCTTTAGCAGCTTCTTGGCAAACTCTGCTAGTCTCTCAACCCAGTTGTTCATAGCTCTTCAACTACCTCCGCTAAAGCAGACAGGCTTTTCCGAGCATCTTTCCGCAACTGTTTCGTCTTTTTCTGAATCTCTTCAATGCGAGCGTCAAGCTTATCAAGTACTTGGAGGTCGTTTAATAATTCGGCTTCAATCCTATGTGTTTCCGTAGAGGTCTGGGCATCAACTGCATGACCCTTTTCCTTTGGCGATTTTTTAAGAGGCAAATTCTTCTCTATCTGCTGCTCCTCTTTCCTAATTTCGTCCCAATAGCTCTTTGCAGGAACAGGAGGATTTCGACGCATTATCTGGGTTAAGTCATCATCACGCCCCTCCATATAGTCGCGCCATGCTCCTCTGGGAGGAACAGGAGGATTTCGATGCGTCGTCGGGATTAGATCGTCACCTTGGCGATCGCCACTGCCCAACCATTGTCGGACTGCGACTTCAACTACCTTGTTAAGATCGCTTGTCAAATACTTAATCTGCTCTAACAGGTCAGCATCAATTTCGATCCATAGCTCGACCTCGTTGGGAGCGGATTTGGAGTCTATAGCACGATCAGGCATAAGCCAGTTAGGAGTGAAGGAAAAACAGTAGCATTAGTACCGAGAAGGAAAATTAGGACTTGATGGTTAAGATTAAACTATCTGAGTCCCAGCCTAACTTTCGCAATAGCTCAATAGCAAGCAATTTAAGGTTTTCATAAACCTTGTTCTACCTTAAACACACGTATTTAAGCTGAAACGCTTCTCCAGTAAGCATTTCAGAGTTTTAGCTATAAATAACGATCGATTATGCCCGCCTGCAGCCGCAATTTCGAGCGCACGTCTGGCATGAGATTGACCTTTGACATCTTTGAGATCAAGTCCTTGAAATCGCGATCGAACTAATTCCTCAGTGCCATTCAACTGCAATGGCTGATAGCGATCGGGCTGATTCAAAAAGTCAGTTACTTCCATTAAGGACTGCAACCCGTACACTGTTAATCCTTTTACAACTGCGGCCTCGCGGGCATTGGCAACGGGAACAACTAGACGGCAAATTCCCAATTGTTGAGCAGCAGCAGCGATCGCCAGGACACCCGCCACAGGCCGCAAACTGCCATCTAAAGAAACTTCGCCCAGCAACAATGTATCTTCTAACAGCGCCACGTTCACCTGCTCAGAAGCGGCCAAAATTCCGATGCTGATCGGCAAATCGAAACAAGGTCCCTCCTTCTTGAGGTCTGCTGGCGTGAGATTAATCACGATTTTGCGCATCGGCACTATGTAGCCTGCATTCTTTAAAGCGGCCTTCACCCGTTCACGACTTTCTTGAACTTCTGTTCCTGGTAAGCCCACCACGACAATACCGGGTAAACCTCCAGCAATATCAACTTCAACTCCCACCTGCACCGCATCGATGCCGACAACAGATGCACTCCAGACTTTCGCAAGCATAAATTTCTAGCACCCTTTGGCGCAACATTTCCCTGTAGGTCAGGATGCCCCGAATTCATGGGTGCTAGATCACCCGATCGGTCTAAACCTCACTTTCATGAACGATCGTTCATTGGCGAACTACTGCTCTAATGTGTGATTAGACTGATCGCCTGCTGGAGATGCTGGCTGTAACTGCGATGATTCATTGGCAGGCTTCGGATTGGGCTGCAATGAGGTCGAGTGATCCAGTTGGGATTGGTGGTGCTGCACTGCCGCATCAGGAGCAGGCTGGACTCGATAGGTTTGGTACAGCGTCTGATAGGAGCGGGCGCAAGATGCGATCGAATTTCTCGGCAGAAGGGGAACTTCATGATCGCTTCGATCCCGAACCACACCATAGTTCTGACAGGTTCTCACTCTGTCTGCTCGGACTGGCAAAATACTGCCTGCAAGCAGCAAACTGAGGGTTGTAACGGGCAGCAACAAAGGCAGCAAGGCACTGGATAGAGATTTGTGAGATGAGGAGATAGTCTTCATACAATGGCTATGCTTCTAAAGCAAAATCAAGGATTAATCGGGATCTAGTAATTTGGAAGACCTGAATGCAAAACAACTGCATCATCATCACTCAACAGCATCCAGAATTGGTAGATGGTCTGATTCGTCTCCCGATCTTCAGCCTAGCGTGAAGCGTTGAAATTGGCCTAAAACTTTGGAGAGAACCCCAATTTTTCTGAAGACATTCTCGCAACTTCTACGACTGGATCTCGGTCACCAAGAGCCAATTGCCCGATCGATTCCATTGACCTCGCAGCTTTAAGCGTTGACCCGATTCACACTGTTGCAGTTGGCGATCGATTTTGGGATGGAGCGTCACAAGCTGTAGCATTTGGCCTGCAAGGATTTCAGGAGCAGTGGCCTGCAAAACATAGTCCTGGATATTGCGCCGCTGAAAAGTGCCGGCAAAAGTTTCTGCCTCCTGGGATTTGTCTTTTGAGGATTTTGTGGTCGCTAGGGAAAAGTGTTGCGCATGCCTTGGCAAAGCAGGAGGCGCATTGCCATCGATCGGATATTGCTCAGGAAACTTCAAATAATAATGCTGCCAATCCAGCCAGTTGGGATCCTCCGGCAGCACATTCAACAGAGGCACGATTGCCATTGGTGCAGTTGGATCTTGGAGTAGGGCAGTTTGCAGCTGCCTCACCGCTAGCTCTCGCGGCTGACAATTTTGTTCGATACATAAAGCCGCTGCCATCCCTGCAGCCTGTCCAATGCCCAACACAGTGGGCTGTAAGCGTGTTGCACCATTGGCAATATGGGAGACGGAAATATTTTTCTCCGCCACTAATAGACCATCCACGCTTTCTGGAATCAAACAGCCATAGGGCAGGGTAAAGGGGGTGCCAGTCCATCGCCCTCCCCAGCGGATCGATTTGGCAGCCAGCGGAAATCGAAACCCAGGATAGTGGTGATCATTAGCATAGTTGCCGATCGCGATCGCACTCATCTGTCCATCTGCATCGCTTGGCAGAGTAGCGACCTGTCCACCGGGCATGGGCAAAATATCCTGTTCGCGCATGGTGATCATCCCCTTGAGTCGCCGACTTTCTCGATAATAGGGATGCAGCGCATAGGCTCCGCCACCTAACCCTTCATGGGGGAAGACATCCTGGGCTAACCCATAGCGACGCCCCAACTGCTGCTGTAAAAAGTAGGCATAACTTTGTGTATGCTCCAATGCCTCTTGCAAAAAGGCTTGCTGCGCACTTTCGGAGGCAATGAGACGATCGGCCTGTAGCCCGTAATCATTACCCGCTTGGGGCCAGTTGATCATGAAGCGATTTCCAGGCAAGCGCCCATAGTTGAGGAAAGACTTGGGACCATAACCCGACCAGGTTTCTGCAAATTGGTCGATCGCACCTAGATTGGCAGGTGGGTCCATCGCAGGGGCCAACTCTGCTCCAAAATCCTGAAGCACGACCACCCAGGTCGGAGCCTGCACTGAGTAAGTCTGAGTCATGGTGTTGGAATGCGCCGGAGCGCTCGGTTCCTGCCATTGGGATTGCCATTCCCATCCCCAGCGATGAGGGATTTCTGCTAGGGCCAACACATCTCCTAATTCGGTGGCATCGATCGTTAATTTGGCTTTAACCCAACAATCTGCAAATCGCACAGCGGCGATCGAATTTCCTTGTTGTTTGACTTCTAAAGGAGATCCAGATTGAAGCCAGCGTAAGTTTGGCAGAGCCGCCACCCAATTCGCAAAAATGGCTGCCCCGATACAGGGCTCATAGGTGAAAAAGCTCACCCAGGCATGGTCGAGGCCAGAGAATTGTCGTTGCTGTAATTCCCGCAGAAAGGCTCCCCAAATTCCAGTTTGAAAGGCCAGTAGTTCTAAGCCATCGGGAGCGACCACACCCGCAGAGGTTAACATACCGCCTAACCAGCTCAGCTCACTGACTAAAATGGTTGAAATTCCCCGGCGAGCAGCTTGAATTGCGGCTGCAACACCTCCAGTACCCCCACCCACCACAAGAATATCTGTTTGCAGAACTTCGATTTCTTTCATAAAGTAAAACACTTGAGCCGATAACAAGATTATCAGAAGCTACATCGGACGAAGCTTTGAGAGAACTACGAAAAATAGGGAGCACTATTGTAGCCCCCTTAAAATAATAAGTTTCATGCATCTTATTAAACAGCTCTATAGATTTATTTGAATCAGTACAAGTCTTCTACTGATTATATTAATGGCAAGATAGTCCTGATCATCTAGGTTGGGACAACTGCAATGGCATAACTTCTGATCCGGCTGACCTAAAGCCTATACTCTTCGCCTAACTGTTGCTACCCACTGACCAGATTGTGACTGTCTCAGATGTTCTGTCAGATAAAGCGAAGTCCGATCGTAAACGAGTCAAGGATAATCTTGAAAACTGCGATTGAGATAGGGCTGGGATTAAAGATTGAATAAAACAGGGATTCGATACAAAGATAAGGTCTACGAGCTAGCCAGCAGTTGGCAAACTTTCACTGACTAAACAAAACACCAGAACCCTTTTGACAGGATACTGGTGCTTTGCTTAAGGTATTCACAGGGATTTATCGTTAAGGTCTTTATATCAGCTGACCTCATTTGAACTCCATTTAGTGTGCCAGGAGAATGGACTGAAACTGAATTTTTAAAGGTTTCCTTAATAAGTTTCTAGAACCCGTGTGATCTCTGAAATGTCAGGAATGACGCTCCTGCTAAGCTCCTGCTTCAACCCCCTTAGCTTGAGGTCCTCAAGTCTTTCGTTTTGCCCGTTGTTCTAGTCGAAATAGCCAGACCATCAGGGCGACAACCCCAATTTGCAAAGCAAAATTTGGCAAGGCAGCATCGACATCTCGTCCAGCAAGCAACTGCATTAGGAAAATAAAGGCACCAATCAGTCCAGAAGCACCAAAGCCAATATAAATGAACTGCCGTAAACCTCGATAAGGCGCTTTGGCTTCTGCCCGCAACTGGGCATAAAGCGCCGGGTCACGCTTAGGATCAAGTCTTCCAGAAGCTGGGCGCTTTGCCACCCCATCAGAAATTGGTTCAGTCATGGAAAAGCATCAAAACGATCGTCTGTCTACTACCATAACCCTCGTTTGCCGCTAGGGTGAATGGTTGCCCAGTTTGTGCGTGCTGTTGCCAACTGCTCATCTGAGACTTTGGCACCCGTCAAGTCAGCTCCACAAAGATTAGCGCCGCGTAAATTTGCATTGCTCAAGTAGGCGTAGCTCAGATCGGCACCGCGTAAATCAGCCCCTGCCAGATCCGCGTGGCTTAAATAGGCGCGGGCTAACTTAGCATTCTTTAAGCTAGCGTTCGGTAAACTTGCCCGACCAAAGTCGGCATTAAGCAGGCTTGCCCCCTGTAGATTGATTTTGTACAACTTCGCATCATGGAAGTTTGCACCTGATAAGTCAGACTTGGCCAGATTAAGCTGGCTTAAATCGTAATTTGTAAAATCTCGTTTCCCTTTGGCGTAGTCACTAAGAAGCTCTCCAGCGGTTGGTTTGGGCACGCCTGTCACGGGATTTCCCACAGAATGCCGTGCGCCAGTTCCTCCTCGCGAATTCAGAGTCGTCATAGAAGCGGCTGCTTGAATCATCGTCCGTCGGCGTGGCGAACCCGGTTGCAGCGTTGTTGCTTCAGATTGAAGAGCGCCTGCACCAGGAGATTTACCGGCTTGACGGGCTCGGATGGCAGCCGCCATTCTGGCACTGGGTGAAGAGGGCGAAGATGGATTAGTGGGACCGCTAATCTCACCCGATTGGGGCAAGGGTCGGCCTGACCGTACAGGTTGGCTCACCATACTTTTAGCCAAACTGTCGAGATAAGGTTCTAAATCTAGGGCTCGCATCACTTCCATCGCATTCTGATAGCGATGCCGAACCGAAACCTCCAGCATTTTCTTCAAAACATCGGTGAAGTGGTCGCTGATGTGAACTTGATCGCGCCATAGAATCTCGCCTGTGGCTGGATCGTAATCCATATCCTTGGGCGATCTCCCCGTCAGTAGATAGAGGCAGGTGACTCCTAGAGCATAAATGTCACTCGCATAGACTGGGCGCATGGCCATCTGTTCGGGAGGCGCATAGCCAGGAGTCCCGATCGCATATTGAGTCAGGGCGGTTTGTTCTGAAGCACCCGTGCGGATCGGATTCACCTGATCTTTGACTGCACCAAAGTCAATCAGAACCAGCTTGCGATCCTGAGAGCGGCGAATTAAGTTGGCCGGTTTGATGTCTCGGTGAATGACCTGCTGACTGTGGATATACTGCAACATCGGCAGCACTTCACTGAGAAACTGTTTCACCCCAGCTTCACTAAAGGGCCCCGATCGCTTCACCTCTTGTTGGAGCGTGGAACCACTAATATATTCTTGAACCAGAAAAAATTCATTATTGGCTTCAAAATAGTCCAGTAGGCGCGGCACTTGAGGATGGTTGCCGATTTTCCCCAGAGTATTTGCTTCCCGCTCAAACAGATTTCTCGCCATTTGCATGACGTTGGGCGAGGAGGCTGTGGGCCGTAACTGCTTGATCACACAATAGGGACTGCCGGGGAGTGACTCATCTTTGGCTAAGAAGGTTGCGCCAAACCCACCTTGGCCAAGAGCCTGCAGGACTCGATAGCGATCGCGCAACAACAGCTTAGAACCACAAGCCTGACATCGCTCAGCGTGGGTCAAGTTAATAGGATTAGTACAGGCTGGATTCAAGCAGTAACTCATGCCGCATCACTCGCTTTGTCATTGCTAGGTATCGGATTTTCCAAAAGGATCACCGCACCCTAGTATCATTATCTTTCCAACAAAGACCGGACAAAGCGCCATTCTCCCTGGAAAAGTTTTGAAGAGTTGCTGAAGCTTGTCTCATTTCGCTTGAAGACCTAATAAACTTCCATGAAATTACTGGACATCTGTTGTATTGATACAACTCGTCTCAGCGAAACCCCTCCGAAAGTCGACAAACCTATCTATAAGGATAGAAGCATTATCTTTCAAAAGATCGGGCTGCACTCATCAGAATTGCTTCCTTTGTATCCTAGTTTTGCACGACTCTCGATAGGGGTCACTCCCATCAAACCAAAATTAAAGATTGGTTGCAGTGAGTTTTGCCCAGGTTTCATACTACAAATCACCTGAAAGCGTGTGACAAAACGAACAGAATGACAGCACCTCCTCTTACCCTTGTGAAGCTTCATGTGATTATGAGTGCTCTATTTCCTTGTTTCCTGAATTTACAATTCCATCCGGATCGAATCCGACTTTAGCCCGATTATGATTAATTGGGGGTTATTTAAATTTTGCCAGAAATTAATTCGACTCAAAAATTTGTGTGGTTCTGCGATCGTCATCTCTGCATTTCGGTGTAGCGCTTATGGCAAAACCACCGGCCAAGTCTTAAGTACAGATCTACTCAACCTGCACCAGAAGCAACCAGTCAGAGTCGCAAGAGGCGACTAACCGTGAGTTCAATGGTAGATTACAGACCAGCTGTGGTAACAGCAACCTTCACTCAGATCTACTCCGTTGGCTGAAGCAGCGAAAATTCATCAAAAGCAACTACTTTCGATTCAGGTTGATAGGTGTCAAAGTAATAGCTGCGTACAGTGCCTGTTCCAGTATCTAAAATGCTGAAAGCGGTGATTTGATTGCTAGCGAGATAGGGCTGAGGTTGTTGAGCTTCGGTCAGCTGGGCCTGGGGAAATCGTGAATCAATGGTTGGAACGATCGGCTGTAATCCATTCGGATCACCGCTTCTAACATAGGTTTCAGTGTAACCCTCTGGAGTCGATCGCTGTTTTTCGCCGATAAAAGCACCATAGGTATTACCAACATTGGATGTCTCTAAAAAATGCATTCCTGTAAGACCAATAAATCGATTCCACAAATGGGAATGACCATAGAAGACGAGTTGTACTCCGGCTGCTTCCAGAAGAGGCACCACATCTCGGATCAAATAATCCTGGTTGAGTGGGTATTCGTAGCGGATGGCAGTTGCTGTTCCGTCCTCGGCTCGTTCGATGATTTGCACCGGATCAGTATAGGCTGGAACGATGTTGTCCCCTAAACTATGAACGGGATGGTGGAACATCACTACCTTATATTGTGCTTGTTGAAATTCTGGGCTGCTCAGTTCTGTTTGAAGCCATTGATATTGCTTGCTGCCTGGTCCGATCGGCTCAAAAATATGTTGACCATAGCCCCAACGATCGGGCTGATTGAAATCGCTGTTCCGTTCACGGTAACGTCCTTTCACCTCAGGGTCTAGGCCAGGAACTCGCCAAATGTTGGTAGCAAATAGAACAATCAAACGGACATCACCGATTGTGACAGCATAGTATTTTTTGCCGCCTCCTGTGTCTGGCAAGGTGAAAATTTCCTCATAGGAGTCTGTGTTGAAAGCATTGTTTTTGATCCAGGTTGCTTGAACTTCTGGATCATCGTGGGGATTCACCTGTTGAGCCAGCTTCTGATAGGTTCTGTGAGCGACCCATTCTGGAATTGGATCGTTAAATTGATCGCCTAAACTGGCCTCCATGGAGAAGCGGCCCATCACCTCATGATTGCCAATGGCCGGAAACAACGGCGCAGATTGAATGATCGCTCCGCCTGTATATCGCGTTGTGTGCTTCTCGTACGTTAAGTCGTAAGTTGCGCGTCCCTGTAAATTTGGGAAAAAAGCATTTCCCCGATTGTCATCAAACCATTCCGAAGCTCGATCGGCAATGTGAACCAAATCCCCGGCGAAAAATACTGCATCCACCTCTCCCACGGTTTCCAATACTTTCTGCAGGTTCGCAGTCGTCATGGGCTTCAACTGATGATCGGAGGTCAGCAAAATTTTGAGTGGAGTTCCAGCCTTTGGTAAAGCAGCCAGGGTGAAAGCATTGCTCGTGATGGGTTGCCCTTGAGATGGCACACTCACTACCCGATAAGGAATTCGTGCAGCAGTGAGTCCTGTGACGGTTGCCTCATGCCGCCAAATTTCTCGAAAAACGGGCTGGGCATAAAGTTGGCCATCGCCAAGTTGTGAACCCACATAGGATTGAGCATCCTCTCGCATGCGACTGAGCTGGCGAGTTGTGGCGATCGCCCGTTGGCTAAACTGAGGACCATACTGAACCCAATGCTGTGTGCCAGGAAATTCAGTAAACCAAACCACCTGAACTGTGTGAGCCGTGGGAGCTTGTAGAAATGGATCGGTCAAGAGTTGGGGAGGAGTCACAGCAATCGATTGATGGTTAAACAGCGAACTGAGGACTACTGTAATCACCAAGAGCAGCAGCAGAAAGAGCTTATAGCGACGCCTGGTCAGTTTTGCAAAGCGAAATCGATGCGTAGAACGCATGATATTAACCTCAAATGCTGGCAGCAATCCCAACTCTAGTTCAACCGATCAACGTAAACACCGGGTTAAGAGGCTGTAATAGCCGTCATTCCAGTTCTATTGGTATGTTGCTTATTTCTGCTAACTCAGCTGCACCACAGGGCGATCGTAAATCAAAGTTCTTGTCGTCAACATATCTTCGACTGTAATCCGCAGAAAGCGAGATTCATCGACGCGAAATAACACTTTAATCCGATCGTTCCCAGGATAGCCAGGTGGATTGAGTTGGGCGATCGTGCGGGCTCCGGCCTGTTCGTTCAAGGGTTTCACAGCGGATTGGCCACCGGCAAGCTGACGAGTGACCAGGCGATCGCCATCGAAGTAAACTTCTGTGCTGCTGGTTTCGGTTCCCAGTTCACCAATAATTAATTCAATACTGGGCTGGTTTTCGGTGGATGCGCCCAGCAAAATTTCGATCGGCTGCAACATGGGATAAGGTTGGCCTTCTCGAATGAGCGGATGCCAGTTGTGGCAATTATTGCGGCGATCCCAATAGCGAATGCCATAGCTGTGATAGAGAAAATCCTTAATTTCAATGCCGCGATTCAGCTGAAGTGCTCCTTGAGCGATCGCTTCAAACGGCTTATCGGACCGAATTTTATCGATCGGAAAATATTGCTCGACCCAGGTTTTCACGGCTGGAATTTGCGCGGTTCCTCCCACCAGCAGAACTGCATCAATGTCTTCGGGGGTGAGTCCCTGACGCTGAGCCTGCTGCAAAACCTGCGTCATGGTTGTGTTGAGCCGATCGAAAAACTCATGCTGTTGCAACACTGCATCAAACTGAGGGCGATCGAGCTGGAGTTCATAGCTTTCCAGCGTCTCGTCGTTAAAGTAAACTTCACTGGCTTCAGTCTGCTGCGAGAGTTGAATTTTCAAACGTTCAGCTAACCGCAGCGTCAGAGGAGAAACCGTCAATTCTTGCGTTGTAGCAAAGTAATCCACCAGCCAGTGATCAATATCTGCACCACCCAAATTTTGTCCAGCTTTCGCCAACACTCGCGCCAGCTTGGGCCGTTGAGCCGATTCTTCCAGCACCCGCTGACCCCACTTCAACAAAAAGCCGACGGGTTTGGCCTGTGCCTGCTTGCTGCTCTCTAATCGGACGATCGATAGATCTAACGTACCGCCGCCAAAATCCACCACCAAAATCGTGCCCTGGTTTTCCAACCCATAACCTAAAGCCGCCGCCGTTGGCTCATCCAGCAACCGCACTTCATTAACATTGAGGGCATAGCACACCTGCGTCAACCAGTTACGATAGGCTTCAAAACTGTCCACGGGTACGGTGAACACCAGCGACTCCACCGTCGTTTCGGTCGCCTGAAGTTGCTGAATCACGCTGGTCAAAAACCACTGGCCCGCTTGCTCAAAGGAAACAGACTGGCCATCTAACTGGGGGAGAAATCCTTGAATATCGGCCCCAATCCCCCGCTTAAAGTTGCGAAAGAACCGGGGATTACTGCTGAGGTCTAAACCGCGATCGCGCACTGCCTGCCCCGCAATAATTTCTGCACGGGTCGCATCTTCGATATAAGCCAGACTGGGAATCAAAGGCGGATTGTCGGCGAGTTGCTGCGATAAACCGGTCAGTGCCAAAGTCTCTGGTTGCTGGGTGGCGGCATTCCAACGAACGACGACCGTGTTGCTTGTTCCGAAATCGATTGCGTAAACCATAACTGTCCAACGTGAGCGATCGCGATACCTTCATTCTTCTTATTCTCGCAAGAGATTTGCCCGGTTTAACGATCGAATTGAAATCTGATTGAGTCTGTTTCAGCAAGCAACTGCTTGAGCATTTGCCTGTATTCAACAAAAGACAACGCTTCAACTTGACTATGCCAAAATTTATTTCTGGCTCAAATGGTCTAGACAGTTCGTAGCCTTCTATGTATAATTCTTGGTTATTTATAACACTATGACGAAATCTATAAAAACCTTTGATCAAAAGTATTATTTGCAATACAAAGGTGAACCCTGGACCGGCACCAGCCATCAACTCTACAACTTATCTGTTTTGCTGGCAGAGGCATCGATTCTGAAACGAGTTGCAGTTCTGCCTCATCTAACGCTAGCAGGACATCATAATCAAGGGAAGGCGATCAGGGTGCCTCTTTCTACCTACTTTGATTTGTCTGTGTTTGAGCATGAAGTCGCTTTGATTTCCATCGAAGAATTTGAACATTTGCCACTCAAAGACCAGGAATGGGTTGATGAAAAGCTTCCCACCAAGGCTCTGCAAAATAGAACGGCGCATTTGATTATTCGGGAATTCACAAATCCGAGTGACGTATTTTCAGCCCCGATGAAATCCGATCCTGCAGTCGAAGCAGTGGCTTCCAGGATGCGATCGCTGATTGCTCCGAACCAGAAAGTGCGTGATGCCGCCGCAGTTGCTATTCAAACCTTAAAGGGCAATTTTGATGTTGTTCATGTTAGGCGGGGTGATCTATTAGAGTATGCGAAACAGGAATGGTGGCGATTTCCAGGATTCGATCGCAGAACTCAGCCCCAAGGCATCCGCCAGCGAATTGCTCCGTGGATTGAGACAGGCCGGACGCTTTACATTATGACGGATGAGCTGCAACCCCATTTTTTTGATCCATTGAAAGCCTGGTACACAATCTATACCTTTCGTAACTTTCCAACATTCGTTCAGTTGAAGGAAGAAGATAATTATCTGCTCTATGAAGTTGAAAAGCATATTGCATCACAAGCTCGTATTCAAGTGGAAATGTTCTCTCGATACGGTCAAAATGTGAATTTCAAATATTCCCTGCTGGATTATCCTCGATGGGGTATTGACACACCCACCTCTAGAAGGCTGAAACGATTGATGCAAACCGTTAATGATATTAAATCGATCGTTAAAAGACAGATTCTTGAACGAATGAGGCGATTGATCTCTCATAATTGATGGCTCATGTCTGACAAACGATGATTTTGCCTTCCAACCAGTTTGACGATCGAGCAAGCTTCAAGAACAAACTTGAAGAAGCAACAATTTTTTACTTTACTGCATAAGTTCTCTCAGTACGCTGGATAAAGGTTTAATATACCAGTTCCCAACTTGGTATCATTCTACGCTTAACGCAATCAGCCTATGTTGTGCCAGCCATCCCTTCGCCGCATTGCGATCGCGATTATTTCAGCTTTGATCACCATTCTCGTTTCAGATGTGCCAGGTCACGCCTCAGATGTGCCAGGTCACGCCTCAGATGTGCCGTTTTATTGGAACTCGATCGATGTTGATATTGATGTTCAGCAAAATGGCGACATGTGGGTGACAGAAACTCAAGAATATGTCTTTATAGGTGATTACAAGAATGAACGGTATCGCTATATTCCGCTGGACAAAATTGATGACATTCAAGATGTTACTGTCACTGAAAAGGACCAACGCTTGGTGGCAACTACTGGAATCGAGAACCATCAATTTTGGATTCGCTGGCAGCATTCGTTGAAACCACCGGAATCACATACTTTTGTGCTCAAATATCGCGTGATCGGAGGTCTGCATGTAAGCCATGAGATGACTAAAGTTTTTTGGAAAGGCATTTTTGCCGATCGTAAAGCACCTGTTCAGTCTGGAACAGTAACGGTCCATTTACCGAACTCACTATCAGGCAAAGTGACGAGTTACATCACTCAGGGCGTACCTGCGACTAGCCAAAGAATTGATGATCAAACGTTCAAATTTTTGAGCGATCGAGCTTTGCAACCTGGGGAAGAGTTGGAAATACAAATCAGCGTTCCTTCGGGAATTCTACAGCTTTCTCAACTGAGATGGCAAACATTGAGCATCAAAGAGATTTTTCAGTTTATCTCTCAAAACTTCTTTACCGTTCTCTTTGGCTTAATTTTTGGCGGCATTATACTTGCAATGCCAATTGGGATGCTTCGTACGCGTCGCTGCCCTCAATGTCGAAAACTATCCCTTAGAACTCGGTCTCAAACCCTTGTCGAGCCCACGCCGCATCACAGTGGTAAAGCCTGGATCACGCAACACTGCAATGCCTGTTCTTATCACCAAGAATTTGAAAGAACCATTATTTATTATGCTGATCACAGCAGCTATAGCGGTGGCGGCGGTGGCGGTGGCGGTGGTGACAGTGGTGGCGGCGGTGGTGGTGGCGGTTAAAATCAGCTACCTATCCTTCAAATTGACACAATTTCCAATTTGGCTGATCTGATTACGGCTAATGTACCGAGCATACGCTCAGTACAGGGAAAAGCTTACAAGATGAGGATTTTAGACAAAAGTCATTTGATCATTTAACGAGTCGTCTTGCCCCCCTAAAACGGAACGGAATCAACATCGGCACATGGCGACGGTATTCAACGTAATCTTTGCCGTGGACTTGGATCAAATCCCGTTCTTCGAGCTGAATTGCCACCAGAATATAGACCGTCGTAATGACTGCAAAGACGAAGTGGGCTAGCGTCATGGTTGGCGTTGACCAGAATGCAAAAAACCAACCGACGTAGAGAGGATGCCGCACATATTGATAAGGTCCAGGCGTTACAAACTTGAGTGCAGTGTATTCCTTACCTCGTAGGTAAAGGTAGACCTGGCGTAGTCCAAACAGATCAAAGTGATTGATCAAGAAAGTCGTGACTAACACAAGCAGCCAACCGAACCCGAAAGAAGCAAAAAGCAAATTACGGAAAACGGGATTCTCAACATGCCAGATGGTAATGCCCAATGGCTGCCAGAAGTAAAACAGCGTGATCAGACAAAGACTGGAGAACAAGACGTAGGTGCTGCGCTCAGTGGGTTTTGGAACGATCGTCGTCCACCAGTTCTTAAATTCCTGCCGTGCCATTGCGCTATGTTGCAAACCAAACAGTCCGAGTAGGCCAACATTGACTAAAAGAGCTTGTCCTAAAGGAATGATCGGTGCAGAATCGATCGACTTAGGAACAACGAAATTGCCGATAAATCCGATCGCATACAAAAAAGTTGCGAAAAATATGACATAGCAGATAACGCCATAAATAAATGCAGCGATTCTGGCAATCCTATTTCTATTGGTTGTTTGAATGGATTGAGGTACCATTTGATTTCTCCAACTGGTATGAAAGCATGAAATTAGATGAGATGAGGCTTAGGCTTCTGAGGTTGTTGGATCAACGATCGCTTTTATTTTTGAAATGAGATCAGCGGGAAAATTTCCGCATCGAGCATGTCGTCGAATCAGCTCTTTATTGGAGGCGATATAGATACAGTAAAACTTATCACCTGCCACATAGCTTTGGACCCATTGAATTTGGGTTCCGAGCCGATCCAAAATGTGGCAAGAATTTTGAGCGATCGATCGCAATTCATCACTCGATAGGCTGTCGGCTCCCGGAATCGTTCGTTCAATCATATACTTAGGCATGATCAGCTCCTGTAATGAGTCATGAGTTGAACTGGAGTGGAACAAGGTTGCGGTGGCGGGTGGTTGGGTCGGAGGAGAGAGGAGATGCAGAATTTAGATAATGTGACCGTTGAAGCTGAAAGTGTGGAATCAACAACGGCCACACATGGCTATACTTCCAGCTATACTTCTGCCGATACAGGATCGACGATCGTTTGAATTTTTGAGATCAGGTCAACCGGAAATTCTCCGCGTCGCGCATGTTCTCGAATCAGCTCTTCGTTAGGAGCGTTGTAGACACAGTAGAACTTATCGCCTGCCACATAGCTTTGGACCCATTGGATCTGAGTTCCGAGCTGATCTAAAACATCGCAGGACTTTTGGGCGATCGATTGCAGGCTATCGTTAGATAGGTCAGCTGCTCCTGGAATTGTTCGTTCGATCATATACTTAGGCATGGTTTTCTCCTTTGTAATTAGTAATGAGTTGAATGAGCGTGAAAGAATTTTGGTATGACTGGTGAGCGAATCGACTCCAGCTTGTAAAGCTCGTTGCAATAAGGGATCTCAGCCGGAGCAACATTTACTTTTCTGTTCTGTAACCAGCTTATGCAGTTCCCTGTCCTAAAACCGTCCGAGAATCATCCGAAAAGCGTCTGTTGGACGATCGCGAATTGCAGCACTTCAGAAGTTTAGGAACAGAACAATGATCAAACCGGCCAGAGGGTGTCTTGACTCATGATATAGCCATTGCCCGATACGTCTTGCAGGATAGCGATCAGGTTACCATTCAGGTAGATGCCTTTGTCTATCGCCCCCGTGCCAACGTTAAGATTTGAATCCCACGTATAATACTGGGTGCTTCCTTTCAGGGTAAGCTTGTCGCCTTCATACCGATTGAAGTCAGTGATGACAGCATATCCACTATCGTTGTAGTAATATCCAGCAGTTTCTGAACCTAAGAAGAAAGTATCAGCACCTGTACCACCCGTCAGAGTGTCAAATTCCACGCCCTCGTAACCGTAAGAAAAAGCACTCCCATCCAGATAGTCGTTGCCAGTCCAACCACTAAGGGAATCGCTACCACTGCCGCCGCGAAGGGTGTCATTGTCATAATTGCCATAGAGTGTGTCATTGCCACTGCCACCATACAGAGTGTCATCGCCATAGCCACCTGCCAGGTAGTCGCTGCCACTGTTTCCAGATAATACATCATAACCATTCTGACCAAATAAATAGTCGTTGCCATAGCCACCATCTAGATAATCATTACCATCGTTACCTTCCAGATAATCATCATTATCTTCACCATACAACTGATCATTACCATAGCCACCATAGATCTTGTCATTACCATAGCCACCATAGACCTTGTCATCGTCACTGCCGCCAACAACGCCATAGCCACCATAGATAATATCGTTTCCAGCACCTGCCTTAATGATGTCGTTTCCGAGTCTGCCATCAATCCAATCATCACCAGCCGTACCTTTGATTTCAGACCTGTAGTTGAAAGGCCAGAAGGGGTAACCGTTATAGGTGTTATTGTCGTTGTAAACCGTTCCATAGATTGTTGCCATTTGTATTTTCTCCTTTGAGTAGGTTTGTTTGTGCTTTGGCCATGTTCAGCATGTGTTTTTTTAGATGAAACATGATTGCTGGAGGTGAACGTAGCCGAAATAAACGAGTTGGCATATTTCGGTTAGTATTGGAACAACCATTCAAGCGAGTTGCGCGAAAGTTCATATTTGCCTCCCGTAATTATTACGTTGCATGAAAACTTGAGGCTGCTAGAAACGTCCGATCGGTCCCGGATTGAAGTTCTGCTTAGGGCTTGGGATTGGATGAATTGCGATGTCCCGACTTACAAAGAATATTCAGGCCGATCGGTCTCTGAACCGCAGTAACTTTTGTTTCCTGTTCTGTTATTAGAGTATTCAGCTCACCGTCCTAAAACTGTCTGAAAATCATCCATTGGCTCGAACTATTGCAACCAGGCAGTTTTTGAATGGTATTGATGAGTAGACTGACAACGAGTTTGAGCTAGCTAACTCATGATCGAGGGACGTGGACTTACATCCTGCTCTAACCATTGCACGTGCTGGGGGAAGAGTGCCGCCGGATTCAGATAGAAGCAATCAGAGAAAACAAAGGCTGTTTGCTTATTGCTCCGACGATGGCTCAGGGGATTGGTTGTTGCCCACTCAAGCACTCCCCGTCGATATCAAGGTTGGATTAGACAAATACAACATCGCGACTGAGACTAAAATTCGTCGAGTCTTGAATAATGCCAATTTTTTCCCAGGTCCCATTGGAGTTGAAGAAAATTTGAGCATCTTGAGCGCTTGTGCCAATGCCACTCACGCTAGAAACCTCAACTTTGTATTGGCTAGCGTTGCCTGCTAGCTTGATGCTGTCATACTCCACGTAGATGCCGCCCGAATTTGGATTCCATGGCGTCCAATCTTGGATTACTGCATAGCCATCGTTTGGTTTGCTGTAGAACACCTTACCAGCTTCACCCAGCACAAAGGTATCTAAACCGGCACCACCTGTGAGCCAGTCAACTTGGAAATCATTTGTAATAGTGGAGCCATAACCATTGAGGGTATCGTTACCATGGTCACCGTTGAGGATATCACTTCCCAAACCGCCATTAAGGCTGTCGTTACCATAGTCACCACTCAGGCGATCGTCTCCATCTTCACCGTAAAGGACATCGTCGTTTATACCACCGCTGAGATAGTCATTGCCATACCCACCATAGACGGTATCATTGCCATCGTTACCATAAAGAGTATCGTTGCCTTTACCGCCCAAGAGAAGATCGTTGCCCTCGCTACCATAGAGTTTATCATCGTCATCGGCACCATCGAGGATGTCGTCACCACTCCCTCCATCAAGCAAATCGTTACCTGATCCACCTGAAACGTCGTCGATGCCATATCCAGCTAGTAGGGTATCGTTACCAGACCCACCATTGAGAATATCGTTACCATAGCCAGTGCCACCGTCAATACGATCATTTCCATCTCCCCCATAGAGACTGTCATTCCCATCAGCCCCGTATAAGCTATCATTCCCATTACCACCTTCCAGATAGTCTGAAGCCGTATCATGTAACCCAATGTAGTGACCATAGAGGATGTCATCGCCATCACCACCAAACAGATAGTCGCTACCAGCAAAGCCATAGAGGGTGTCACGGTCAGAGCCACCACTAAGGGTATCCTTGTCACCACCTCCATAAAGAAGATCATCGCCAGTACCACCATCTAGATAGTTGCTCTCAGTTGAACCGCCACCAGCCAAGGTATCGTTACCATCGCCGCCGTAAAGGGAATCACTGCCGTTGTTACCATTGATGTAGTCATCACCATAACCACCGTAGATCGTATCATTGCCATCACCGCCATCGATTGAGTCGTTGTCACTGCCGCTAATCACGCCATAGCCACCATAAATTGTGTCGTTCCCAGCACCTGCCTTGATGATGTCGTTTCCGCTTCTACCATCGATCCAATCATCACCAGCTGTACCCTTAATTTCAGGCCTGTAGTTGAAAGGCCAGAAGGAACCGCCATTGTAGGTGTTATTGTCGTTGTAGATCGTTCCGTAGATTGTTGCCATTGATGTTTTCTCCTTTGAGTAGATTTTTGTTCTTGGTTGATGTTCAGAATGTGTTTTTTAGATGAAATGTGATTGCTGGAGGTGAACGTAGCTGAAATAGAAGATTTGGCATGTTCCGGCTGGTAATGGGAGTATTATTTAAGCAGGTTGCGCGAAGATTCATATCGTCTCCTATCGCAGATATTGTTATATTGTGTTCGCGTTCAAAAAGAAGTTGAACTGCCTGAAAACCTAAGTCTATAGAAGCATTCGATCGATCCCGAATTGGAACCCTGATTAGGGCTTCGGACTGCGTGAATGACTGTGTTCTGACTTACAAAGAGTATTCAGGATGATCGATCGCCAAGCTGCAATAACGGTCGTTTTTTGTTATTAGCAGTAACGGTTGTTTTCTGTTATTAGAGTATTTGACTCACTGTCCTAAAAACGTCCGAGAATCATTCAGAATTGAAAATCTGGCTTAGGGAAAAGAACTCTCTATAACGATATTGCTATGTTGTGTGCATGTTGAAGAAGAATTTGATTCGCCTTGATCCCGTTTTTATCCAACCAGCAGGAGACCAAGCTGGAGATGAGTCAATTTCTCCACTGTCTGCGCCAATCTCGCTGTTTAGTGATTCTTCAGTACGGGGCAACTGTTGAAGACGCTTCAGGGCTACACGAACTGGACCATGGCGATCGCGTGATTAGAGATCTGATTCAAAAATCTGCGCTGCGGTCAGCGTCAGTTCTGAAAAATCAATGGAGGCGATTTTATCTTGTTTATCAAACACACCGACTTCTCGATATGCCTCTGCTTCCAGCGTGAGCACCATTATGGTTTGAGCCACTGGATCGATCAACCAATATTCAGGAACATTAATGGCAGCATACTGTGCTCGTTTGTGAATGTAATCTCGATCGCGATTGGTTTTTCCGGGACTGACGATTTCTGCGATCAGGCGAGGTGGGGGCATATCCAAGGTGATGGTGAGGCAGTTATCTGCGATCCAATTGTTTGGTTCTGATGCTGGCGGCAGCTCAACGAGTTCTCCATCGACTAATTCACAAAATCCTTCCATGTCCGCTTCATTGCTGTAGGACAAGTAGTCTGCGAAGGATGTGAATTTCAGTTTGGTCTGGGTCATGACGTTTCTCCTGTTGCGGAAAAATCGTTGGCTGCTCCAATTGCTCGATGTCTCATTATACCGTGGGGCGCTAAAGAGCTTGGTTGGGACACAGCACGCTGCGTCCGTACGAGGTATTGAATTTGCGCAAGTGCTTGAATTTTTATTCCTCTGGATAAAGCCAAGGGTTAGAATGACAGATATCTGAAATTTGCTGGAAGATGGCATGATGAAGGACTTGCAGGCGATCATTGTGATTCAAGACCCTGAGCTTGAAGATGAGGAGTTACAGGAGTATACGCAAAACTTGTTGCCGCAAATTCGTGAGTTTGATGAGGTTGAGGATGCGGGCTTAGTGCCGCGAGAACAGCCTGTGGATGTGCCAGGAATGACTTCTAAAGATATTGGCGCATTCTTGCTGGGAGCCGTGACCGTGATCTCTACTGTTAAAACTATCATTGAGATCATCGATTGGGTCCAGAAGAAGTGGCTGAAGCCAGAGCAGAATCAGTCGACTGGCCGCAAGCTGTCGATCGAAATTATCACGCCAGAAGGCTACAAAATCACCTGTTCTGCTGAGCATCCGGAAGACCTTAAAGGATTGCGGGATCAGATTATTAAGCAGCTCGGAGAAGGTTGAGTCGTGGGTAAGTTGGCGCTGTTGATTGGAGTGAGTGAATACGAGTCGGGATTACCAGCTTTGCCGAAAGCAGTGCGGGATGTCGAGAAGCTAGCGCAAATTTTGCAGAATCCCGAAATCGGCGGCTTTGACAAAGTTGAGGTGCTCAAAGATCCCGATCGCCAAACGATGGCCGATCGCATGTATGAGTTTTTTGCCAGCGCCAAGAAAGATGATCTGGTGCTGCTGTTCTTCTCTGGGCATGGGGTGATCAGTGAATTTGGCAATTTTCATCTCACCAGCCGATCGACCCGCAAGCAGCAAGATCAGTTGATTCCCACGACGGCGATTTCTGCGGCAGAAATTCAGGGCTGGATGGGTAGCAGCCGATCGCGGCGACAGTTGATTATTTTAGACTGCTGCTTTGCCGGAGCTTTTGCTAAAGGCATGACTGCGAAAGGAGAGGAGAAAATTGATCTGCGATCTCAGTTGGGCGGTGAAGGAAGAACGATTTTAACGGCGGCGACTTCGACCCAATATGCTTTTGAGCAAGAAGGATTAGAGCTATCGATTTACAGTCATTATTTGGTTGAAGGATTAGAGAAAGGCGCGGCTGATTTAGATAACGATGGACAGATCTCAGTTGAGGAATTGCATGAGTATGTCTTCAAGAAGGTGAAAGAAGCGGCTCCGGCCATGACTCCAGAAATTTATAATTTGGCACGCGATACAGAACCGATTTTGATCGCCCGATCGCCCAAAGACAAGCCAGTCCTGAAATATCGTAAAGCTGTGGAAGCAAGATGTGATCAAGGTCGATTCTCGATTCCCGCTCGAAAATTGCTGGATCGAATGCGATCGGAATTACAAATTGCCTCGGATATTGCAGAAGCGATCGAAGCGGAAGTTTTGCAACCCTGGAGAGAACGGGAACGTAAACTTCAGGACTATCGAGAAACTTTGGAGGAAGCAACGAAGGCCGAGAATCCGTTGAGCGATCGGACTTTGAAAGATTTGCAGGATTATCAGCAGTATCTTGGTTTGAGGGATGAAGATGTTCAAGCGATTCATGCTGAGTTGCTGCCTGCGATTACCTTAGCTGAACCCTTGGTTATCAGTGAACCTGTCAAAAGTGAACCTGTGAGTAGTAAATCTGCTCCTCCAGACGATCTGGCTTCTGAAAAGGAGATTGACTACACCAAACTGCGCGATCTGTTGGGCACAGGGGACTGGAAAGCAGCAGATCGGGAAACCTACCTCGTCATGCTGCAAGCGGTTGGACGGAAGGAAGGAGATTATCTGCGACCAGACGCACTGAAGAACTTCCCTTGCCAAGACTTAAAGACGATCGATTCACTCTGGGTGAAATATAGCAACGGGCATTTTGGTTTTAGTGTTCAGAAGAAAATTTGGCAGGAATGTGGCAGTCCAACCGATGCTGGAGAGAAATGGGATCGCTTTTGCGTTAAAGTAGGATGGCAAAATCAACAAGCAACAAAGTACGTGTCTTACGACAAGTTGAAGTTTGACCTCCAAAAATCTCCCGCCGGAGAATTACCGGCGCAATGGTGTAGTGTGGTGGGGGGTGGGGGGAGGAATCTCTTCTCTCGCGCAGAGACTTGTAGACTGTAGCAGATAAGAGCTTCAGACTTTTCTAAAGATTTGTTTCTAGTCAGTTTTCTACCGTGGCATTCCCATTTCCCAAATTCGTTACCTGTCACCCCTTATTTTTCTCTTCAAACTGAATACTCGCGATTTGGGGATCAAAGCAGTTCGCTAGCACAAATTTTTCTGCCACTTCGCGGATCTCTGCTGTGGGTTGGTCCCACTCCTCCCAAAGCGATTGTTGTCCAGGGCTGATTTTCTGCTTAATGCGGCTTCTTGCCTTGATTTGAGCCAATAATTTGCTGCCCCAATAATTTCTTCTCTCCAGTTTCGGCGTTGGCTTATACCGTTTGCAAAACTTGCGATAGATTGCGGCGCAGAGTTCTAAGGTCTTTGCTAGCGCCAGAAATGCCGGATGCCACTGGGTAACACCGTCATCGGACAAGCGATCATAGATCCCATAATTGCTGAAGTCATAGAAAAATCCCTGCTGCATATTGGCTGCTTTCGGGTTGCCATGGATGTATCTCAGTGTATTCAGTGCCCTGCGAGTATCAGTGTTCGGGAAGCCTGTGCTGTGATAGCGCTTCTCCCAGAAATGCCCCGTCCGATTCAGCATTCGGTTACAGCACATAGCAGTGTACCAATTGAGCCAGTGCATGATCTTGGGCAAATCATCGGGTTGCTGCGGTTCCAGCAAGTAATGCACATGATTGCTCATGATGCACAGGCTATACAGTTTGAAGCCATACTTCTGCTGACAGCGTTTGATTGCATAAAGCAACACCTCTCGACATTCCGATCGTGTTAATCGGAACTCTCGATTATTGCAACGCACAGTGACGTGATAACAAAATCCAAACTTTAGATTGCGAGATTGACGAGACATGGAAATAGGGTAAGGACGATCGCTTGATCAATTCAAAATACCTGAGCTGCTGGGGGAGTCAATTGCTCGAATGGGGCGATCGTATCGGTTTAGCTCTCCTTGGAAATCTAGATGTGAGTTGCTGAACTCACCCGCGCGTGACTATCCATTACGCAAAAGTTGCTGAAGTGATGATGCAGCTTAGGTTTTGGCTGCAAGTTGCACCCCTTCAAGCAAATCATATAACTTACTAATTCCTCTCCAGATCGTTTTCAGTCCAGGTTCATCACTCTGACTGCCCATAAAACCGCCCAGCCTTGCAATCCAACGAATTGCTTGTGCAAACGTCGGTGGCTTCTGACTCCGATTTTTCGGCTCGAATTTGCGCCGCAACAGTCGCCACTCTGCCCGACTGAGGATGCACTCACAAGATTGCTCAGGCTGCAATCGTGCCTGGTAGGTCAGCCACAAAATTCGAGTGGCAACAATCGAGTAGGTTGCTAAGGCATTGGTCAATCGAGTCCCACTCGATAACTGCAACGCTTGAATCTGACAACCTTGTTTGAGGGTGAAATGAAACCGTTCTATCAACCACCGGTGACTATACCACCTCACACATTGCCAAGCCGCTTCCACCAACTCAATCGCCAAGGTGGTTAATAACAGCCAGGTAATTGGTTTTTGTCCAGTCGGTGGGTCAATCTCTTGCACCCACAAGACGTTGATCTCAAGCGGTTGGAATTGTTTGGCTTGCGGATGTTGCTTGGGCACTTCTAAGGTCAATC
>LUGL01000118.1 GCA_002796835.1 Elainella saxicola E1
GGACGGGGTATCAGCATCAAAAAAGAGCAAGTTGCTCATCCCTGTGTAACTGGAGATAGTCATTGCCTTGGTTCTTGACGTACTGGGCAATCATACTTTCGTCTCCGTGTTTGCCGACTGTACTCGCAAAGTAACCATCACTCCAAAACTCTCCACCCCATAACTGCTGCTTTACTTGAGGGCAACGTTTGAACACTTCTCGGGCTGTGAGACTTTTAATCATCGTGACCAGTTTCGTCACACTGTAAGTCGGCACTGACTGCACCAAAAAATGCACATGGTCTTTGTCCACCCCAATTTCGACAANACTTCACCTCATAACGCTTCTCGATTTCGAGACACACTTCTCTCAACACTGCGTCCACCTGTTCATCGAACACAGCCCGTCGATACTTTGCTGGAAACACGAGATGGTAAAGCAAAACCGTAACGTTATGTCGTTTATGGATGTACTCGCTCATCCCTACATTTTACGCCGCAGAGCGGCGAGGAATCGACCCGTAGAGATTGAAAGCGTTTGTTCTGGATTGTTCAGTAAGAGTGAGAAGATGGATATAAAAAGAGCTTGAAACGGAATAGAATCATTATGAGCTCTGGCAGGTGATGAATCTCCTCACTTGGTTTCGCTAGAATGGTGCTGGGCTCATTAGACATATGAGCTATTCCGCTCTACTGGTTTTGGTTGAAGGCGATCGCAGACATGCCGCTTAGCATTAAGCCAATCCCTATCCACTGCACAGGAGCAACTTTTTCCCCTAGGATCAGGACACTTGAGATTGTCGTTGCAACGACCGTTAGGCCAATGACCAGAGAGTAGGCGATCGAGAGATTAAACTTGCCCAAGACCAGGATATAGAAGACAGTGCTGACACCATAGGTTAGAATGCCACTCAGAAGGTAGAGATTAATCGGATGTTGTCCAGCACCCAGTTTTAGCAAAGTCTGGGCTAAGGTATTGAGGCCAACCGTAACCAGAATCAAAAGGCTAAATAGAAAATTTGTCATTATTTTGTCATGCTAGCAGCAGCTTGCGATCATTAAGGATTGACTGGGTCATTTTGTCTGTAGGTAATTGAGAGGGAGTCTGGTATTCCTTTTCAACCTGATGGAAGCAAATTTTTAGTACCGGACATCACAGTCCCACAGCTCTAAATAGGCCGGATAGGGAATCTGCACCCGTTTGCCCAACAGTTTTTCCCACCAGCGAAAGGGATGGGGTAGGGTTGCCACCTGGATCCAAGGGCATCCCATCAGCCATGCTCCTAAAATATCGGTGTGGCAGCTATCGCCAATCACGACAACCTGTTTGGGAACCAAATGCATACGAGTGAGTGCCTTGTAAAAGGCAAATGGGAATGGTTTTTTAGCTGAACTCAAGGCTGGAATGCCCAGACGTAAAGACCAGAACTCTACTCGGTAGCGACGCTTGCCATTGGAAAGGATAAATAGCCGCAGACCTTCCTGGTGAGCCTGTTCGATCCAGGCTTCTGCGCCGGGTGATAGATAGCGATCGTCTTCGGAAATGATGGTGTTATCCAGATCGAGAATTACACCACGAATGCCATTTTGTATGAGTAACGCTAGATCTACAGCTGCAAGATTGTCTGCCCGCCTCGAAAAGCCAAAGGGCTCTGCTCTGATGATTCGGCCTCGCCAGAACTGCTTCAGAGTATTGAACAGGGTAATATAGGGTGATAAAAACTTCAGCATCGTAGGAAAATATTTCTGTCAGTTATGAACCAGTTCCTACTGGTAACCAGTTGATCGTTTTTTATGTTCAACTCTTAGCACTCCCTGCGCTAAGACATTTCTATTCAAAATCTTGCCGTCTGCAATGTTGGCTGTTTCAAGTAGGCTGAATTGCTGCCGCAAATGATTACTGAATTACTCCGTAGTTCTTTAATAGAAGGATAAATAGGACTGTTGTAATCCAGGTGAGCACGGTCAACAAAATTGGCCGATCGGTCAGCAGAATTTCCTCGGGTCTTTCAGTTCTGCCCCCCTTTTCTTGCCCCACATCTTTTCGGCGGGAAATTTCTTGTGGATCGCTTAGAAACTGATAGCGAAATACACCGTAAAGGACAAAAGGGAGAGTCAGAATCATCCAGGGTGTTGTTGCTCCATTCACCTGTGGGCCTGAGCTCCAGACAGCATAAGTTAGAACTACACTTGTTGTGACAGTACTTTCCATCCGTCCTAATAGCGGCAGTGAGTAACGCCAGAGCACAGCTCGCGAAGTATCTCCTTTGATTGCCAGCAAACGCAGTTCGGCTTTGCGTTTTTCAATGCCCAAAAATAGGGCTAGAAATGCAGTGCAGAGCAGGAACCAAGAAGACAGGGTGACATGAGTGGCTACAGCCCCGCCATAGGCCCGCAGCACAAACCCACCTGCGATCGAAACAACATCGAGAATGACGGTTCGCTTCAGTCTCAAATTATAAAAAACTTGCAGAAGTACATAGGCCATGATGGCGATCCCTAAGCTGGTATTGGTATACCAACCAACCAACAAAGAACTAACCAGCAACACTACTGCCATACCTGTTGCAACTGGAATACTAATCAATCCGGCTGCGATCGGACGATTACACTTCACTGGATGTTTACGATCTGCCTCTACATCAATAATGTCATTGATTAAGTAAAAGCTGCTAGAAATGCAGCAAAAAAGGAAAAATGCGAGTAGACCATTGAATAAAGTTTGTAAATTTAGGCTGAAACCGAACAAAGGAGCGGCTAAGACGATTAGGTTTTTTGTCCACTGGCGAGGGCGGAGAGCTGTCCAGTAAGGGTTTTTAGGTTTGCTGGGGACAGGGGATTGAGTCTGGCCGGAGAGGCCGTTTCTTTTGGAAGGCTCGGATTGCTTCTGGCGAAAGAGGTTATTCACGTTTGAAGAATGCCCAACTCTATCGTCAAATCATAAATTTAAATTTAGGTAGATGTAGTCATTAAATAAATAGGTTCACTATATCTTTAAAACTTTAAAGCCTAAAATATAGGTTTGTTCTTTAAAATAATCACAGTTTATGAAAATCATGTTTTTTGTAAAGTAGGAAGGCTCAGTGTTTGAAGGGAGGTGACTCAGGAACAGAGTGTTAACAGTAAATGAAGATTTGAAATTTTCATGGAAAATCTCCGGATGATCCTATCCCATGACTGAATTCGGGATCTTAGGGTAATCCTAAAACTGGATTTTTTAGGGCTAGAAGATTTATTCAGTAGCAAGAGTAAGGTTCACATTTTTAATTGTCTGTATGGCAGTCAATTACATCAACTCTTAGATGAAGAGTTTGGAGTTTTTGCCCGGAAGATCTACAGGTCATATCAATTTACGCACTTACAATATTGTACGTTTACAAATTAACTGCACCTGACTACTTCCCTCGCAAGGTTGTGCTATTTCCACTTACTCACTATCTTTTATGAAAGTCACCTCAATTCAGAATCGCCGATATTACCTCTGGATACTTCTACTTGCACTGATGCCACGGCTATTATGGGCACTTGATGTGCCTGTAGTCCCTGTTTCTGATAGCAATGCCTATGATATATTCGCTCAAAATCTAGCTAAGGGGCTTGGGTTTGGCTGGGAAGCAGGTTCACCAACGGCGTACTGGCCTGTAGGCACATCTTTCATCTACTCCTTGTTCTATCGAGCGTTTGGCCACACCTATGTCCCGATCACAATTTTCAATATCATCCTTGGCTTGTTGACGATCGGGCTTTCGATTCGTTTAGCAGAGCGATGGTTTGGCCCAAGAGTCGCAAAGATGACGGGTATACTACTGGCTTTTTGGGGCAGTCAGATTCAATTTACGACGGTTCTGGCCAGTGAGCAGATTTTCACATTCCTGATTCTGCTTGCTTTAGCCGTCTGGTTGGAAGACCATTTGAACCTTTGGATACGAACAGGAATTGTCGGAACAGTGCTGGCTATGGCGGCTTATGTGCGTCCAACAGCGTTGCTTATTCCGATACTTCTGCTAATCATTCACTATGCCAACACAAAAAATATTGTCAAGAGCTTGACTGCTGTGCTGGTCATGTTTGTGCTGATGGGTTTGTTGATTGCACCTTGGTCTATTCGTAATACTCAAGCATTTGGGCAGTTTACCCTGATCTCGACCAATAGTGGAGCGAACCTTTGGATGGGTAATAATCCCAACTCAACGGGTGGATATATGGATCTACCTGCTGAGACACATAAAATGAATGAGGCTGAAAGCGATCGCTATCTGAAATCTCTGGCGATCGCTCATATTAAGGAGCAGCCAGTCTTGTTTGGGTCTCGAATCATCAAGCGGATTGTGGATACGTACAGCCGTGAAAATATCAGTATTGCCTGGAATGAGCCAGGACTGATTAAACGATATGGAACTTGGGTGCTTTTGCCCCTAAAAATTCTCAACCAACTCTACTGGATGCTTATGCTGGGCTTGGGGTTAGTCGGGATTTGGCTCTTGGGTTTACAAAAAGGTTGGTTCAGAGCATTGACTCATCCAACGATTCTCTTCTGGGGATACTTCACGGCTGTCCATGCTCTCATCGTGGCACAGGATCGCTATCACTTTCCCAGCATTCCAATGATCGCGATTCTCGCTGGACTGACGTTGATCACCGGCTTAGATTGGATAGTGAAAGCAAAACAGCGCAAGAGGCGCATCTAAGCGCTTGTTTCGAAGTCATGAGGCATGTCGATCGTCCAATCCAAAATCTAAAATCCAAAATCCAAAATTCGATCGCTCTACACGCTTGTATTCCAGCTTTATTTCTTCTATGCTAAACAATGCTGGTCAAACACCAGTACGAACAGCTTCAAGGTGAGGCGCTGATTAGGAAGTGTTACAGCACCCCTAACCAGCTAACCCGTGGCTTCCTGTAATCGGCAGGATGCTGGGCTATGGGCAATTTTAGCCCATTGGCCTCGCTATTGCTCATTAGTGGTCACGCACCACACCTTGAGCTTTCCTCTCCAAACCCCACAAATGAGGTGAAATAAGCTGATGAGCACAGAGTTCAATGAACTGCTGCAAGTTCCTGTTGCCAATCAAACGCAAATCTGGATTATTGGCCATCGCGATCAAGTCATCCACACGATGAACGAGTTCTGCGTCAAACGCATTGCGAACGATCGGGCAAAATTCACGCCCATTATCCCCGCCCCCTTTGAAGGCAAATACATGACCGTTTTGGTGCGTTAAATCCGTTAAATGTCGGTTATCGGTAGGGGCGAATCGCGATTTGCCCTTACAAAATATCGTTGTGTTGCAAAGTCCGTTGAAAGCAGAATTTGTTAGCACATCATCATGTCATGCCGATACAAAATGTTGCGCTAAGAGCGATCGATTTATATTATTGCGATCGCTCTCCAGCCTGTTCCCTGAATTATTCAAATTTGGGGGACAATTTTGATTGCTAATTCAAAGGCAATCTAAGAACTGCGACGGCGAGGGCGCTTGTATTCTGACTTTTTCTTATAGCCGACGGCTTGGGCTTCGTCGCTGTTGGGGCCAAACTGCCCGCGCACAGACTCTTTCATTGCCAGTACCATCTGGTGAAACTCAACTTCAGCCTGACGGGCAGCATCAGCGGCAGCTTTGATCTGGGTGGCAAGTTCAGTTTCTTTTTGCTGTTTAGCCAGCATGGCTTCGTAGGCGGCTTTGATGCTGGAAGGGGTCGCTTCGCTCCGCACGGGAATGTAGTTGGTAATGGTACTCAAGCCATGAAAGGCGTCAATGTCGGCGCTGATAGTTTTGGTAGAAACGCGACGGGAAAAATCGACAGTCGTCATTGGTAGAATCTCCTGATCTGGATCAATAAAGGTGGATAGAGGTGACTCGTTTGAGCCTGATCGGGGGGGACGATCTCGGTTGGCTCGATTTCAATCACAGTAGAAAATCTTGAGCAAGCCTTTGGAACCCCAAACGATCGCAGGGGTTAGCATCTTTGCCTTGCCTAAAAGCATATTGCCCAGCCTGGAAAATAAATTATCGGCAGAAGCAAAATTGGATATGGCAATTGCATCAGTTGATTCGCGATCGAATGCTTCAAACTGCTGGTGGAATCGTTGGCGATCGGAATCCAAGATTCTGGTTGATGCAACGAAAGGTTGGCATTGATGGCAGAATGGTTTGCCTGCCTGGAGGAATGGTTTGGAGCTGTGAACAAAGATTTTTATCTATGCAACGAAAGGTTCGCATTGATGGAGAAATGGTTTGGAGGAGTGGTGGCTTCCTCTACGGCTCCAAATAAAAGGTTTTAGCAGGCGGAGGAACCTTCTACGGCATCGGAAGAAAGGAATCAGCTCGCGATCGATGCTTCCAGACTGCAAAACCATGCTTCCAGACTGCAAAACCATTCCTTCAGGTAGTGGAACCAAAGCGTTGCAGGTGTGAAGTAAAGGTTTATAGAGCTGAACCAATTGACTGACACCGGTGTCACAGACTAGATAGAGCCTGATCGCCTGTAATCGCGGCTCCAAAATCCAAAATCTAAAATCCAAAATCTAAAATCCAAAATTCGATCGGCCTCCAGAACCACCCTATCGACCTTTGCCAAAATCGGCGTAAATGATCAGGTCAACGCCGAGAGCGATCAACAGCACCCACTCAACTCCCGCCAGAATCGTGATGCCGATCGGCGGTTGAGGAACCAGATACGAAAATGCACCAAGGGCGATCATGCCTGAAATCACAAAGGTGATCTCATCGATAATCAGTTGCTGGATTTTACGGCGTTTGCGACGGTGGTCGTTGCGGTGAGCGATCTCCCAAGCGAATAGAGTTTCCAGATCGGTGTGGCCAGTATGTTTCTGGACTCGATCGGCTAATGTGTGGCGAATGTATTGGCCGATCGCAGAAATCTTTTCATCGTTGACCACGTAGGTCCAGCCGAGGATGAGGCAAACCCAGGGAATCACCAGCAGGGCGTAATGGTTGGTGGGGTTGGCGAGGGCAATGGAGAGGATCGTGCCGAATAGGACGAGGGTGACATAAAGCAGGTTGTCGCGGAAGCCGATGCGCTGGGCCTGCTCGGTTTTGAGTTTGTCGTATTCTTTGAGCAGAATGTCGAGAATGGGGTCTTTGTCACTCATGGCTGATTGCTCGATCGCTGGATTTTATTGTGGCAGATTCTGATGGGAAAAATGGGAAAATGCTATGCTAAAACCAGCAATAGGCTGTTCTTGATTAATCTCTGCCATGCATACAGTCACTCTCACCATTCCTGATGAAACGCTTCAGGCTCTCCAAACAACTCCCGATAAGCTGAGCCAGGAAATGCTGCTGGTGGTTGCGGTTAAACTCTATGAGCTAGGCCGATTGTCTTCTGGTGCTGCGGCAAATCTGGCGGGCATTCCCCGAACGGTTTTTCTCAGTAAATTGGGTGATTATGGTGTAGATACCTTTCATGTGTCTGAAGCTGAGCTGATCGAGGATCTGGCGAATGCCTGAGGTCATCACCGATACCTCTCCGATTCAATACCTCTACTAAATTTCTCAATTAGAGCTGCTGCCTACCCTATACGGACAGATCAGAATGCCTCAAGCAGTCGCTGATGAATTGGCCCAAGGGCGTGAGCAAGGTATTGCCCTACCTGATCGAGCTATGCTACCTGGATTACTCCTATATATTCTTATATAACTGCGTTCAAACGTAAATGACTGACGGTAGACCAATTGCAACGCTCCACCTCAACGACCTTTGCCAGAATAAACCTGAGCGTCCTGGTTGGTCCCTCACTTTTGGGGCAACCTGTGCAGAAGCTGCTGCTGTTTGTTTGGATGATCAGGAACATCCGCAGCTTGTTACATTACAACTCGACGGAATTCAGTCCTGCACTGTAGAGCTTCAGTGGAATGCAATTGACGATACCATTCGGCGCTTCAATGCCGATCAGGAAGTCGCGACTGAATATGGAGCTTACGGTATTGCTGCTCTGATCATGCCCCATCTCACTAACTTCACCATCATTGAGCGTTCAGTCAAAGGAAAAGGATTTGGTTTCGATTTTTGGTTAGGTTCTACTGACGATTCAGCTACCCTGTTTCAACGTAAAGCTCGCTTGGAAGTCTCAGGGATTCGTAAAGGTTCCGAAGCCCTTATGCAATCCAGAGTTAAGATGAAACTAAGGCAGATTAGCCCTTCAGATACCGTAGCTCCTGGCTACATTGCGATCGTTGAATTTGGCACTCCCAAAGCACGGATTGTGGAAAAATGCAGGATGTAGAAACCTTTCATCGAGAAGCAATGGAATTGGTCGATCGAGCGGTCTTGGCTCGTCAGCAAGGTGATGCAGAAGCGGTTATCTCGCTCTCTAGAGCGGCCTTTGCGAAGGAACGGGCAGCGGCTGATTTAGTTGCGAATCAATTAGACCTGGAACCCACTCGTTCTGTTTTACATCGCAGTGCCGCAGTATTGGCGATCGAGTGTAATCAACTTCGAGATGCAGAACGTTTGATTGGACGGGCATTGGCTGGCAATCCTCCGGATGACATTGCAGATGAACTCCGCGATTTGCTGTTGGAAGAAATCTATTCTCAGCGTCAGGCCATACGTGCTATCGCACAGGCTAACGCGACTGGGCACTAAACAATTACCTGGAAAGCCAAAGAAATTCTCTAGAGTCTGGGCAATTTCAGGTTGAGCAGCCAAAATAGGAGGTATTCAGGTTAGTTGAAGGATTAGCCGATGCCCCAGGCTGTGATTTTGACTGCGCTTCCCGTTGAATATTTGGCCGTTCGTGCTCATCTGACGGATCTTCAGGAAGAAACGCATCCGCAAGGAACGATCTATGAGCGGGGCAGTTTTGCGGCGAATGGTCAAACCTGGGATGTAGGAATTGTTGAGATTGGGGCAGGAAATTCGGGGGCTGCGTTAGAGGCAGAGCGGGCGATCGCTCATTTCAACCCAGATGTGATTTTCTTCGTTGGGGTGGCTGGTGGCATCAAAGATGTGAAGCTAGGTGATGTGGTTGCCTCGACCAAAATTTACGGCTATGAATTCGGTAAAGTTGAACAAACCTTTAAGCCTAGACCTGAGCTAGGTTTAGCATCCTATGGGCTAGAGCAACGAGCCAGAGCGGAAGCGAGGAAACCGGATTGGCGGCAGCGGTTGTCTGGGGTTTCCAATTCTGTTCCGCGTGTGTTGGTGGCCCCGATCGCCGCAGGGGAGAAAGTGATTGCCTCTACGGAATCGGAGGTTTTTCAGTTTTTGCGATCGAATTATGGCGATGCGGTTGCGGTTGAGATGGAAGGGTTGGGCTTTCTGGAGGCAGCAAGGGCAAATCAACGAGTTTCAGCGATCGTAATTCGAGGGATTTCGGATTTGATCGATGGGAAGGGGGAGGCCGATCAGGCAGGATCTCAGGAGATTGCTTCTTGCCATGCTAGCGCGTTTGCCTTTGAGGTGTTAGCCAATTTGATGCCATCTCGTGAGCCAGGGGCAGATCAGTCAGCCATGCGTGACAATGTTGCAGGCGATAAGGTGATGGGTGATAAAGTCATGGGCGACAAGGTGATGGGCGATAAGATTGGTGGAGACAAGCGTTCAACCGATATGTTTCAGCAGAACACTGATCAGGCCAAAAGCTGGCAGACGATCGTCCAGGGTGGAACTAACTATGTCGGTGAGATTCACTTTCATGGAGCTACTGCTGAAAACTCATCTTCTGGTTCGCTAGATTTGCCAAAGTCAGAACTTCCTCAGCAAATATCGAAACAGGATGTGCTGGATTTGTTAAATCAACTCCTATCCTCCCAGTTTGAGGCAGTCATTTTTAGATATGGGGCCGAGCCAGCTCATTTGTCGAATGGTACGCAAAGTCAGCGGGCGATCGATCTGATCCGATATGCTATTCAAAAAGAAGGTGCAGATTTGTCGCAATTGCTGACTGTCATTTATACCGTAGTTCCCCATTTGAAGAAACTTTGAAATGGTCGATCCCAATAGCTTATTAGATCAACTGAATAAGCTGCTCGACAGCCAATGGCAAGAATTGATCTTCCGGCTTAAGATTAATAGAGCAATTCTGTCACCTAATGTTGCCCCTCAAAACCAGCGAAATATTGAATTAATTCGTCTATTTCAGCAGCAGGAAGATGGGCTGCAAAGACTTCAAGTAGCAGTTAATGAACTTGTTTTGCCTATTGAAAAAACTAGACGATTGTTTAGCGAGGAAGTCAGTGATACAGTCGATCGAATCATTCAGAAGCATGAGTTTTTTGTTTCAAGACCTGAACAAGGCCAAATCGATAGGTTCCTGAGTGAACACCATCACGGTTTATTGTTAGTTAAAGCTGGTGCTGGTTATGGAAAGACATCTCTCCTTGCAAATTGGATCATCGGACAGCAGGATAATCACTATTTCATTGTTCGTCACTTTTTTAATCAAGGTGATAAGACCCATTCTCTAGTTAACGCTTACCAGCATCTGCTTGGGCAACTATGCGAGTATTTCGAATATTATCCTGAATCAGTCCCTGAGAGTGAAGCAGCTTTAAGAAGTGAAATTTATCACCTGCTTAGGAATAGAGATGCAAAAGCTGATCATCCTCTAGTAATTGTCTTAGATGCTTTAGATGAAGCAGAAGATATTTTGCAGCCGTTTTTTCAAAGACAGCTATCTAAGAGTATATTTGTCATTGTTTCAGCAAGAGCTGATGAAGGCGAAGAGCCAGAATATTTGCGTGGTTGGATGGAGTATTCACCAGAGGTAATTTGCCTTGAACGTTTACCTCGTGAAGCGATCGTTGAATGGTTGAAGACAGCCGATGCAGGTCAGTTGGCAGTATTCGCTGAAGATAATAACTTCATTGCTCAGCTTGATGAAGTGACTCAAGGCTATCCACTTTATTTGCGTTTTCTGGTTGAAGAATTAATCCAAGCAAAGCCAGAAAGCCTGCAAGCAATTCTAGACAACAGTCCCAGGAAATTTGGAGATTATGTAAAAGACCAATTTAGGAAGTTAGCACAATTAGAGAAAGTACAGCAGAGCCAAGAGATAAAAAAATTATTTGCTCTACTATCTGTTGCGTTAGGGCTACTAGCAGAGGATGACATTGAAAGATTAACTGGTCTCAATACATGGGATTTACCTGCTTTACCTTGGCAAGTAACTCGTTGGTTCAGTACTCAAGCAGGATACTATAGCTTTTCTCATCCCTTATTAGCTCAAGAATTCCGAAGGATATTAGGGCGGCAAGCAGACTCCATTACAGTAGACTTGATAAATTATTGCAGTCAGTGGCAACAGAATCATAGTTCTTATGCCTTGAGACATTATGCAGACCACTTAAAGCAGGAACATCAGTTTGACAAGCTGTATGAACTTGCTCGTTGTCAAGACTTTCTCAAAGCACAGCGAAAATATTTAGTTGGTGAGGTTAATCTACCTCTAAAAACGCTACAGATCGTGTTGTCAGCCTCTGCTGAAACCAACAACGCGGCTGTAATGGCAGAATTTTTGTTGAAGCACGCCCATCAACACTTTTATACAATTGCACAAGAGTGCCCACTAAAAATCTTGCGAGATGGTAGCTTAGATAAAGCTCTGGCCTTAGTGAAATTATATGAGCCTCAACCAGAACTGTATGTTCTGTGGAATCTGCTTCTAGCTTGGGAATTAAAAGAAACAGGTAGAAAAGAAGAGGCAAGTAAAATTTTAGAGCAGTTACTGAGAGAGAAGCTTCCCCGCTTTGATAGTTCTGGAATAGTTTTGTGGCGATGTAATGTTTTAGTATATTCACTTGCTTACGTCTTTGAGGTAAACCCACATGTTTGCATAGAGTTGGGTCAGCGTGTTTTAAGCGAAGATTATTTCTGGTCAATGTGCATGGAGCTTTGTAATCGAGGCTATTGTACTGAAGCTTTCGAAATTCAGAGATCACAAATAGAACAAAAGCTCATTGGCGGGAATTTCAATACTTTTTCTAAAGTAGATCAATCACAGAGGATTACAGAGAGACAAGCCGAGTCTGAAATAGATCAACTACAGAGAATTGCAAAGATACAAGCCGAGAAAGTAAGTAAAGATGCAGCTTTAGAATCGATCTCTAAAATTGCCGAACTTCTTTTAATACCAGGATGGGAGTTAGTTTTTGCGCCAGCATGGGCAGAATTGGCCAGCTTTCAAGTTAGTTTAGGAAAAGAAAATTTGGGCAAAATTTCCTTCCGTCAAGCCGTTAGCATTGCGAAAAGAAATCAATATCAAGCAAGAAAAGTACAAGAATTTTTAAATATTATTGATTGTCAAGGAGAAGCCGGAAAAATAAATCCTCTTTTTCTGGAGGATGCGCTTGAGCTATTACAATCCAGTGAGTTGCAAGGTATAAGCGATTCTAGCCTCTATTTAAAGGTTATTTTCCAAGCGAAAAAGGCGAAAATTCAGACATTGCTCTTTCGAAAAAGAGAGGCTCAAGAAACACTCAAAGAAGCACAGCTTTTTGTGGACCAGATTGATGATTCTGATGATCGGATAGAATGTTGGGCTGCCATCAATGAAGTCCGTGTAGAGATTGGAGAATTAAACGATACTTTCAAGATTGAAAATGAGGAATTGGAAAGTCACCTTAGAGAAAGACAACAGATAGAAGAACACTTTTCTGCCACTCAAAAAAAGATTACTTCCAAAGGACAGGAAGATGTATCATTGTTTGCTCAAAAAGCTGCTATTGATTATACTCAATCAAATGATTTTGATAAAGCTGTTGAGGTGGCCAGCTATATAGATAATCCTAAAATTCAGGAAGAAGTAATAGAAACGATCGCATTTAATCAAATTAAATTTGGCAACACTGAGGATGCACGAAGTACACTCGCGGTTTTGTTGACGGGAAAACAATACGTTGAAATTGCAACCCTTAAAACTTCAACTTTTATTAGGCTTGCAAATATTCAACTTAATGCAGGAGTCAAGCAGGCAGCACTAACGACAGTTGAAATTGCTGCCCAATACATAGAAGAAACGAAAGATCGTTTTGTCAAAGCTAGATTTTCAGGATATCTTGCAGAGCAATGGGCTGAATTAAACCGTACCGTAGAGGCAGAAAAAGCTTTTTATCAAGCGCTTGAAATAGCTAAAGAAATTCGGGCGGAGCAAGAACAGAGCAAATCATGGAACCTTGAAGGTAAATGTTCTCAGATTTTTGCAAATTTAGCAAGAATTCAAGCAAGAATGGGAAATTTTGATGCCGCACTTGAGAATGTTGGGATGATCATTCATGCTTCCCGCTTAAAATCTGGTGTATTGAGATCTATCGCTCAAGAGCAGGTAAAATTGGGAGAAAATTCAACCCACTGGGAAAAATTGAAAAGATTAACTACAGCTATCTATAAAGAGGTTGAAAACTCGCTAGATCCTGTGCAGACGCTCTCTATGCTTGCGGTTACGGAGTTTATTTCAGGGAATCAACAAGTCGCACTAGAGATCTTGAAAGAGTTACGTGAACATGCTGAGGGTCGAGACAGATCAAGGATTTTGGCAGAACTAGCAATTGCTGAAATTCAAGTTCAGGGTGTTGATGCTGCTTTTGAAACTTTAGAGGAGATTGAAGATCCTGAATGTCGTATTTACGTACTTTGGTCAGTTGCAAAGTTCCAGTTTAGACAGGATTTAAAGACAGAGATGCTGTCAACCCTTGATGCTACCTGCAAAGCGTATGACAAGTTAAAAGATGAGCAAAAGCGCTTGGAGGCAATGCAAAAGATCGTTATTATGCAAGCCATGGCAGGCTTAAGTCACCAGGCTCTTCAAGCAGCAGAGCAAATCATAGTGAAGCGCAACTCAATGTATTCTGCACTTGCTGAAATTTATGCTGAAGCAGGAGATTTAGAAAGTTTCAAGCAATTATTAATACCTTGTGCTCATTACATAGACGTTGCATATGAAATGTGTAGCTGGCTAGCTAAGTTCTATCCTGAAAAATCAGCAGATATTGTCAGAGCAGTTGATAAAGACTATTGAAAATTTAATTCTCTAGGGGCTCGATCAATAGACTCAAACCTGCTTGCAGCCTACCTGCCGCAGCCATTGCCCTAAATCGATCGCACACATCCAATTCCGTAAGGGCGATCGCCCCAATCCTGAACAACCCTACTGCCACTTGATCAGGGATAACCCTATCCTCAATTTTGCGATCGTTTGTCAGACGTTGCCGATCGGACTCCTTGCTCCTAAAACTTGGAGAGTTTTCAATGTGCTGTTGATTCTCCTGCAAGATCAAGAACCTCATCATAAAGCTGCTTACTAATTCGAAAATTGGCTTCACCAATCAACTGATCCAGAATTGGACGAATTGCAGAAATTAAACCTTGACGTTTTGCAGCTAGTAACGCTCCCAAAATCCCAGTAATTCTCAAGCCCTGACGTTTCGCTTCCGTTCGTCCCAACCGTTCATCAATCAGAAGCTGGGTTGCCTTCAATTCAAGCGCCAAGACGATCGCATTTGCTTCACCTGGGTCAAGTCTTTGGTCGCGTTCTAATCTCATAACTTGTGATTGATTGCTGACCGATCGAACCTCTAACCAGCTAACCGCCATCACCGTTTGGGTAACAGGATGATTTTCGCCATTGGCTAGCAACTCTTGGTAAACCACCTCTGGAATCACAATGACTCCAAACAACTGGGGCAGCAAATCAATCTGACCAACCACAATTAAATTAGCGATCGGTGAAGTATCGCTGACAATAATCACAGCAAGCCTAACGCTTGCAAATTTTCCACGTCTTCATGCAGCTCATCCACATCATAGTGAACGCAAAGATTCTTTTCTGCGAGAAGGGCCTGAAATTCTAATTGTGTCATCCCCAAAAAACGGCTAGCGCTGCCCAACGTAATTCTCTCATTCTGAAACAACAGAAGAACTAATTCCTGTAAGAGTTCCGCTTCAGAAAGCCCAGAGGCTTGAACCAATTCATTGGGAATAAGGAGACTCATAATGAATCGTAGGGGAAGTCCTGCAACTATAGCCTACCAAATTTTTTCAATGGCAACCTCATTCTCAATTTTGCGATCGTTTGGTAGATATTGTCGATCGACCTCATACTTTCAGAATTGCCGATCGATCGGTACTCTTCTCAGACACAGCAAGCCATTAGAAAGCCGGTAGGAATCAAAATTCCCTCTCCTAAGTACCAGCTTGAATTGGATCATCTTCTGGTGGATGACGGCCAATTTCCTTGTCGGCAGCACGGATGCTGATTACTCGTTCTCGATTTAGCAACAAAGCAGCCACCGTTGCTCGTCCAATCGCAGTTAACCCAAGAATCAAAAGCCCATTTGCTGACCAAACAAAATGTTCACGCCAGTTCTGCTGTCGAGGATTGAAGAGAGGGGCTTCCTTATTTGATTGAGGATCGATCGCTGTCAGCCGATTTGTCTTTCTGCGATTGCAGTGAAAACAGGCGAGTGCGAGATTTTCCAAGTCATCAACTCCGCCCAGCGACAACGGTACAACATGATCTACCGTAAACTGTACATACTGCCACTGTTCAGATGCATGACAATATTCACAAAGATAACCAGCACGTTGACGCACCTGTGCTTGGATAGACTCAGGAAGCTTGCTACGAGGTGACACAACTATGATGCCTGCTGAGTTTGATTAAACGATAGATTGCGAAGCGTACGGTTCACAAAACTCAAGTAGTCATCGATCGCTTCATAGCCGTCTAGCTCCTGTTCCTCTTCGGGACTGAGAGGCATCAACTTTTGTTTAACCAACAATGCTTCAATCTGTTCTTGAACAAGGTGAGACGCCCGAAAGATAGGAATCCCCTCCTCCAACTCAATTCGAACAGCCCCTTCGATCGGTAAGTTGGGTGGTAATTGAGTTAGTTTAGGCGGCAGAGACATCGTCATGATTCAGTCCAAATAACGATCGGTCAATCATTACCTATATCAAGCAAAATCCCAAATCGCTAAAATCGCAAATATCTGTATGTAGGCAGAAGCAAAATTGATACAGGAATAGCTTGATCTTACATCAGGATTTTTAAGTTTGAGAAATTCAAAGTGAGCAGCAAGATCCAGCAACGCTTCTGGCAACCAAATTAACTGGGACATGGTAGCTCATCCTCTGTACCAATACTAGATAGCCAAGCTGCAACTCGATCATGAGGGATACCCTGTCCTGTTTCTCGATAGTTTTGCAGACGCTGGCGATCGGCCTCTCGCATTGCTTCATCATTTTCGTCAAACACAAATCCAGCTTGCTGAAGCTGCTGCCAATCTGATTCTGTATAGGAAACATTTTTCGACTGATGTGCTGCCAAAATCTGCTCAAGTGCGATCGGACTCATATCCGACTGGCTTGCCCACTCCAGCACCGCCGCCTTCAAAGCGTAGATGTCTGTATAGGTTTCTACTTGAAGTGCGATTTGTTGACGAATATCAGCCATTAGAAGCGAGATAAATTTGGATTAATGATTCGATTTTACGAGATCTAGCGTTCCTAAGCCACCCCAAACCCTGTATACTCGCGAGCATAAGGAGCCTGAAAGCCGAGAACAATATCCTCCTTCGGAACACCCAATGCCACTAACTCATGGGCAATTCGCATCTCTGTCGCATTGTGTTGCACCCAGATTTTTCCCTCTTTAATATCCAGATGTAAAACACATCCATGCACCCGACGATAACCATCCCATCCGATATCCATCACTTGATAATGATCGCGCTCCGTATCAAAAACAAGTTGCGACTCAATCTCACCATTGGCGATCGGAGTCTTCGCATATTCTGACAATAGGGTTTGAATCATCTGACGATACTGTTCTAACCTATCCATTGCACAACCACCTCTTTTACCGGATCATAAATGATTTTTTGAATCTAATATCGAATAGAAGTGGCTTTGCAATCGAACGGGATTATGAAGTTCATAGCCTTCTCCCCCGATAACCGATCGCCCAGATTACTGTCATAATCGTTGGTCTAGCTTCTCCTTGGAGTAATAGGAATATTTAATCTATCACTCAATACTTGAGCCACATATAATACTTCTCTATCACTTAAACATGCATTTCCGAGGAGGCTGTAGCGATAATTTCCACAAAATTCAAGTTCAAGACGAGCAGGTAGAAGCGTTCCAAAACCTGAATTTGAAACTTTTTCGTCTCCGGCACTTCTGCTAGGTGAATAGAGTAGAAATTGAAGATCGGTTGTACGATGAATTGTCAATTTTTGAAGGCCAAATGCACTTTGCCGACGAGTAATTCTTTCGTGATTAATAAACCATCGAGTAGATGCAGAATGAAAAATAACAATTCCCCATATAATACAACTTAGACAAAGCATCACTAAACCAAGGCATAGCTGTGCGAACAGCATATCAGGCTCATACTTGTTAGCGATTGAGTAAGGTTCTAAACCTTTCAAGAGGAGAAATAAATTTATCGGCAAAGTTAATAAATCTATCACTGCATAAATCAAAGTTGCAAGAGAAAATGCGCTCATGAAAAGCAATATGGGAAGCATCGCCAATACTGACACGATAGCCATTCGATCTGACATCGGAAGGATATCAATCCTTAGTCCATCTAAAGCCGCATTTAACCTGACTCGCTGCTTTGTAATTCTACCTGTAAACTCTAGAGGGTTTTCCATCTCAAGTAATTATAACGATAGTCAGAAATCTATAATAAAGGTTGTGCTCAAGATTACTTAATTTTAGGGCGAGTGTATAATTCAGGAATTGACTTAAGCAGCATAGTAATCTGTAATCGGAAAATCACTCAAGAAAGTTTTGATTTCAACGGCAATCCTCACACCCTCTCGTTCGGCGGCTAACAGGCGCTCTGCACCAAGAACGATTTTAAACTTTGCACCACCCACTTCTACCTTCAATGGATCATCAGTAATGATCCATCCCTCCTTCTCCAGGGCAATTTTAACCGCTTCATGAAAAAGATCCCGCATCGCTGACCTTCCTTTTGGGAGCTTCCTCCTCTATTTTACTGCCTGCTGTTCTGTACTCCGATCTGGTTGACTGACAAAACTTTCGATACTTGACAATTGACTCGCTGAAGCAAAATCGATCGATTCATTCGCTCCTGGAATTGCAAACCAGCAATCTTCACTACAGCCAACAGAAACCCTGCTTTTCTGAATCAGCCTATTTTAGAATCAGAGCATAATCCAATGAGAGTTCATTCAGGATGGCTAAGCAAGAAAAACCTTTAACCGGAAATGCACTGATCAAAGAAGTTTGTCGGCGCATTCGAGTCGCCCGCAGCTATTGGGATGCTCACAACAATGCCGCCTGCCGAGGAGAACGGGAAAAAGCCTTAGCGCTCTACAACACCCTGACCCAAGAGCAAAAAGACCAAATTCCTCAGGTCTTACGAGTCTGGTTGCGCTACCGCAGCGAGAAATATTTTGGTTCCCATCGAACTCCGCCCCAATCAAACCGCCGATCGTCCAATCCAAAATCCAAACTCTAAAATCCAAAATTCGATCGCTCTACACGCTTGTGTTCCAGCTTCATTTCTTTTATGCTAAACAATGCTGGTAAAACACCAGTCCGAACAGCTTAAGGTGAGGCGCTGATTAGGAAGTGCAGCCACACCCCTAACCAGCTCATCCGTGACTCCTGAGATCGCAGGAGGCAGGACTATGGGCAATTTTAGCCCATGGCCTCGCTAGTTGCTCATAAGTGGTCACGAACCACACCTTGAGCTTTTCCTCCACAAACCCCACAAATGAGGTGAAATAAGCTGATGAGCACAGAGTTCAACGAGCTGCTGCCGGTTTCGTCTGCCAATAAAACGCAAATCTGGATTATTGGCGATCGCGATCAAGTCATCCACACAATGAACGAATTCTGCGTCAAACGCATTGCGACCGATCGGGCCAAATTCACGCCGATTATTCCAGCCCCTTTTGAAGGCAAATACATGACCGTATTAATTCGTTAATCGCTCCGATCGATATTCGTCGATCGCTTGCGATGCCGTCCCCTAAACAAATCAAATTTGGGGGACAATTTTGATTTGCTGATTCAAAAACGATCGCCCCAATCCTGGCTAACCCTTCTACAGCTTCATTATGGGCAAACCCATCCTCAATTTTGCGATCGTTTAGCAGACGTTACCGATCGAACATCATTTTGTCAACTCACCGTAGTGTTTGCAGCCTTTGTCGTTCTGCTAACCGTGCTTCAGAATTGAGCTGAAGTAGACGAATTGTTGTTCTTCCTTCAGGTGTCAGTCCAATCATCTCAAGGTTTTCCTGTTTGAAATGCTCTTCCCACTTTTGAGTTCGAGGATTAAACAGGAAGCAAAAATTACCCGTCTGAGGGTTAAACGAACCCAAATCAGTTCCTTTATGTCGGTTGCAACGCCAGCAAGTCAAGGCAAGATTCTCAGCAATTGTTTTTCCCTCGTGCTTCTCAGCAATAACGTGATCCACTTCGTGGGGAAAGAAAGTAATTCCAGCAGGAATTAAGCAATATTCGCATCGATCGCCTGCTCGTTCTTCGACTAAACGACGAAGATTTGTAGAAATGTAGGTCTTGCTCACTGCTGAAGCGCCAAAGACCGCAAATTGCCGGATTTTAACATAATGATAATATGCTCAATCCGCTCGTACTCATCAAGTTCAGCTGCTTCAGATGGAGTCAGATTACCTGATTTACTGCGGTCAAGAAGCAATCTCAACCGTTCTTGCATCTCTAGAGTAGGTCTGAAATCAGCAACCTGTTGAGGCGTGGGATTGCTGACAATGAAGCTGAGAATGTAGCAGTAGACATGGGCAGGCAAAATTGACGAACGAGCATTTTCCTCAAGCAGGACAGGTAGCCGTTGTTGCAGCCAGTCGGAGGGATTTTTACCCTGTTGGGCTAATTGTTCTGCCAAGTAGTCCGGAATTTCCAGCGTAATTTTTGCCATAGTCCATGCTGAAGCCGTGTTTCTCTCATCTTAACTTTTCGTGGCTTCTGGCAACCAAATTCACTGCATCCCTAATCCACCGATAGACCTATTTGTCCGCGATAGCCAGTTACAATTCGGCTACCATCCTTGAGGATATGAATCTCCATTTGATCGCTGGCCCAAGTCAGACGATCGGCAAAAGCCGGATTGAGGATATGCACCCGTTGGTTACTAGAGGAAACCAGCGAAGTTGGAGAATGAATGGCCAGAGACTCCACATAAGCACCATCGATCAGCAAATCCAACTGGTCCAGCAGGTCTTGTGCACCCGGAGGAGCCTGCTTCCCGCGCAATTGTTCGATCGTAAATCCCGTAAAGGACATGACGCTGAATCCAGCCGCCTTGAGCTGACGCGCCAACTCTGCCAAGGCAGGAGCCTGCCAGAAGGGTTCGCCCCCAGAGAAAGTCACCCCCTGATTGCGAGGATTGTTGAGGATTTGCTCGACTAGCGTTTCGATCGCAATCAGCTGATTCGGTTCAAACGACCAGGAAGCCGGATTAAAACAGCCCGGACAGGCTCTTGGACAACCCTGCACCCAAATGACAGCACGGCAACCGGGACCATTGACTTCTGACTCATCAACATACCCCATGATGTTTAAATAACCGGGCGGAATCTCGATCGAGTTGGGATCAGCCTGATTGATCATCTGAGTCATAATACTCCGGAGGATTATTCTACTAAGGTTCGTTGGAGGGTCTGAGTCTACTGTTTGTATGGGTTTAGATACACTGCTGATTATCGATCGAGCGGCGGAGAGGAAACGGGAATGGTGAGGCTGCTTTCAACTCGATCGGCGAACATTTGCAGCACTTCTGGTTGAACGGGTTTGAGAAACTGAACGGGATAGTCTGGTGTAGCGGTGTGATTGCCGCGTGCATCCAGATGATGTTGTAGCGGTTTTGGGCGAGTTGGCGTATTGAGCTGGATCTCATCGGGCTGCAATTCTGCCATCAACGTGATATATTCTGCCTGCTCGATCTCAGTCCAGGGAGTCAACATCATCGTTTGAATTCCCAGGCGACCCGGATATTTCTGACGGAATTGCAGCAGGCTGGCCCAGAGATTAACCAGGTCAATTTTAGGCAGGGGGCGATTGACTCGATTGAGTTGATTGGTCGAAATTGCGTCGAACTTAACCGAGACAAAATCAGCGATAGCTAACTCTTGCTGCACAAAGGGATTAGCCAACAAGGTGCCATTCGTCAGCACGACCACGGGCTTAGCCGTCATCGCTTTCACCATTGTCAGAATTTCACCCAAATTCAGCGCCAGGGTAGGTTCGCCGCTCCCACTCAAGGTGATCACATCTACATCCCAGGGGTCAAATGCCTGCAACTCTCGCTGAATTTGATCGGTCGGAATCAGGAGTTGGCGATCGTTCGTTCGGTACTCAATTTCACCTAACTGACAATAGGCACAATTAAAGGAACAGATCGAAACCGGTCCGATTGGATCAATGCCCAGCGATCGGCCAAACCGCCAGGACTGCACAGGCCCATACACAGAGGTAAACGAATGCAACGTTAATTGACTCATGATCCCCAACCATCCTGCTTCAGGTTCTTACAGAAAAACATTCCCCAGAGCCGTTATCGAAAACTATATCACCACAAAGCGATGAAGCAAAAAGCCTTAATGAATCAGTTACAAAGTCTCAGCTACTCCATCCGACTGAGCTGCCACTCGAACAAAACCAGGCGACATTGCAAGCAGTTCAGCTCCTGGAGCAATTGCTGAATGCCAGCTCGATCGATAGCGTAAGTTGCGGCAACATATTCTGTCTGCAAAGAAATCTCAGGTTTGATCTGAGCCACAAATCCATGCAGCCTCTGATTTGAAAAAGAACTATTGACCGGCCATCCTTCCTGGTTAAGCGGAGTCAGTTGGGCGATCGCCGTTGCTTCTATCCCCAATTCTCGCTGCAACGTTGCAATTGCTGCCTGAGCTGGACTCTGCCCCTCGGCAACCCGCCCGCCCGGAAAATCTAGCGTAACTTGGCCAATGCCGGGACGATAGCTAGGGAACGGTAGGAGAATGCGATCGGTCTGAATCGGCAGCACAATCGCAGAATCGGCTTTTTCGATCCGCCAATATTCCAGAGATTGGCCCTGGGTGTCGAGCAAATGTTCACCGATTAAGGTCAGCCAGTGGGACCGCATCTCCAGAAAGCGATCTTGCACTGGCCAGGTGTGATGGTCGGGGGGTGAGGTCATCGCAAGTTCTAGGTTGATTGAGCCTTAAGAAAAGTTGCGATCGCCTGATTAAACGCCGCCGGTTCGACCATAAAACACCAGTGATTGCCGGGAACTTGAGTCATCTGGAGTTGCCGCAAATAGGTGCGATAGGGTTTGAGTTGCCATGCGGTGCGATTGAGTCCTTGCTGGGGCTGCACGAAGAGAGTGGGAATTTCGATCGGCGCTGTTAACCCGGCTACTCGCATCACATCCATAAAAATCTCATCTCTGGCTTGCACCACAAATTTGCTGCCCCATGCTCCGCTGGGTTTCTGTTCAATACTTTCTAAAAAGATGGCCTGCTGCCATTCGCTCCAGCCTCGATATTGTTTCAACTGTTTGGCTTGATGCTGGGCCTGCTCAAAGTTAGCAAACGGACCCAACATTTTGAGAAAGGGCAGCACCTGGTACAGGATAGGGAACGTCGGCTTCAGCCAAACGGGAATCTGGTTGATGAAAAAAGGATCGATCAATACCAAACTGCGAAAGCGATCGGGATGTTGTTTGGCCCAAACGGCGGCAATTTTAGCGGACCAGGAATGGCTGATGACATGGGCTGAGGTCCAGCCGGTTCGATCCATTAAGGCTTCTAAATCGGCAATGATGTTCTGGCAGAAGTAGCCGGTCAACGGTTTGCTGCTGCGACCATGCCCCCGTAAATCAGGCGCGAGGATGTGATAGTGCGGCTGCAAAGCTTCTGCTAAACTGGCCCAAACCATGGCATGATCGGCCATTCCATGCAGCAGTAAGGCGGGTTCTTGTCCTCCAGGCCATGACAAAACAGAGCAGTCGAGTTCTGGTAGCGACACCGTTTTGCGATGGGCATTGATCTGATCCAGCACCGTAGAAGCAGCCAAAGTCTCCTCCTGACATCACGCATTCAAATCATTAGCTTAAGCAGGAAGAAGATGCTGGACAGCATTTTGGCCTAGAAATTTTCACAATTGCGGGTAGTGCTTTTAGACCAAATATGTTTGTCGCTGATACAAATCCTGACCCCCTATATCCCCCAAACTTAGGGGACTTTGAGCGGTTCGGCTCCCCCAGAATTGGCAGGGTTGTTTCAAAGTAAGGAGAGAAAAATTAAACTAAGGCTCAATCGTCGCAATGGTTGAATCAATCATGAATCTCATTGACCACCTCAAACAAGTGCCAGAGTTTCGTGCTGCTCGCGGTCAACGTCATCCGCTTTGGCTGATTTTGCTGTTGATTATCCTAGGAGCAATGATGGGCTACTGGGGCTATCGTCCTTTAGCTGAGTTTGTTGCACTCTACGGTCGTGACATCTGCCGCAAACTAGACATTGCTGAAGACACCAAACTCCCCTCCTACTCAACTTTTCGCCGTATCATGCAACAGTTGGATTATCAGGTGCTAGCAGCCCTGTTCACCGACTGGGTGCAATCTTACCAACCTGTCACAGCCGGAGAATGGTTCAGTGCCGATGGCAAAAGCATCAGAAGCAGTGTGACCGACTATGACCAAGCAGAGCAGAACTTTGTCAGCTTAGTCTCGCTATTTGCCCACCAACGCGGCGTGGTACAAGCC
>LUGL01000119.1 GCA_002796835.1 Elainella saxicola E1
GAGCTTCAGGTCCCCAGAGGAACAGCAAAGAGTGGCCCAAGGAGTTGCCTGGAGTAGAGACTGCAGCAGTCAGGAAGTTGCAGCCTTCGAGATAGGAGCTGGCAATGCCGTGGGTGTACCAGGAGGTGACAAAGGTGGTGCCGGTCAGCCAGCCGCCCAGTGCCAGGTAAGCACAAGGAAACAGCAGGACGCCTGACCAACCGACGAAGACGAAACGGTCGCGCTTGAGCCAGTCATCGAGGACGTCGAACCATCCTCGCTCTGCTCGCGCTCTCCCCATTGCTATGGTCATTTCATATCCTCTTAATATGACAATGAATGCCTCAACTGCTGGTTCAGTGTCTTTACAAGACCATAAATTCCAGCTCAGAGGGAAACCAACCTTGAAGTTGACGCTAGATCGAATGCGGATAGATCAACCGATGATTCTGCTCCACATCCCTCCTCAAACAACTTGGCACAATTACTTATTGAGTTTGCTGAGAGAGGAGTTAACGTTTCTATATGATAGGGAGATATGAAAAATTTTACAATCTGACACGTAGGGATCTCATGGAGCATCCATTTTTCAATCTTTCAAGCCCGATCGATCGCCCCAGTCAGGGTTATCCCGCTTTCTGAGGGAACGATTTCAGAATTCAGAATCATGATGTTTTGTTTTGTAAACACGTTAAGTTTTATCTATGGCTGCACCGATCGCCTCTAAACAAGCCAGCAATTTAATTCTGCGTCAGCCCATCTTGGGGGCGCGTCGTCCCAGTAACTACTTCTGGGCAGCCATCTCGACGGCGGGTGGTGTTGGCTTTCTGCTTGCTGGTCTCTCTAGCTTCTTTCAAATCAACCTGCTACCCTTCTCAGACTCAACCCAGCTTGTTTTTATTCCCCAGGGAATTGCCATGGGTTTCTACGGAGTCGCAGGAACTTTACTGGGCCTATATCTCTGGTTAGTTGTGGCCTGGAATGTCGGTGGTGGTTACAACGAGTTCAACCGGGAAACTGGACAAGTCACCATTTATCGCCAGGGATTTCCAGGCAAAAATCGCAAGATTGAGCTGATTTATCCTTTAGAAGACATTCAATCCATTCGAGTTGATATTCGCGAAGGGTTGAATCCTAAACGATCGCTTTACCTGCGCATCAAAGGCAAAGGAGATATTCCACTAACGCGCGTGGGTCAGCCGATCGCTCTGTCTGAACTGGAAAATCAAGGGGCAGCGTTAGCCCGGTTTCTCGCAGTGCCCTTGGAAGGGCTGTAAGGAGAGGATGATGCCAATCAAGATTCATCAGGGGATGTTGGCTTGCCTTCTATCCAGTTTGCTTGTGGTCACGGGCTGTACGCAGGGCAACTCGCCGACCAATGCGGAAGTAACTCCCAGTCCGACTGCGACGGAAAGTGTGGCAACTCCATCACCAACTTCATCAAGCACGCTAGGCCAAACCAATCCGCAATTTCGCAATTTGCCCCAGCTAGCTGGAGAAGCAACGGTGGAGATGATCGTGAAAGGATCGCCCGTCACCATTCAGGTTGATGGCACCCATGCACCCATCACGGCAGGCAATTTTGTCGATCTGGTCAACCGGGGCGTTTATAACGGGCTGCCTTTCCATCGGGTGGTACGAGATCCTCAGCCCTTTGTCGTGCAGGGGGGTGATCCTCAGGGCCGAGATCCCAGTTTTCCAGTCGATCGCTTAGGGACAGGCAGTTTTACTGACCCAGCCACCTCTCAACCGCGCTACATTCCCCTGGAAATTGAGCCAGAGGACGCCGATCAGCCAATCTACAGCAAAACCTTTGAGATGGCAGGGATTACCAAAGCGCCCAAGCTGAAACATACGCGTGGTGCAGTTGCCATGGCTCGATCGAACTTACCAGATTCCGCTTCAGCTCAATTTTACGTAGCGCTCACCGATCTGGATTTTCTGGATGGAAACTACGCCGTCTTCGGCTACGTCACGAATGGCATGGAAGTGATCGATCAGGTCCAACAGGGCGATCGAATTACCTCAGCGCGCGTCACAGCTGGCCTTGAGAATCTCAAACCGGGTGGCGGCTGAGGAAGATTATTGCTGAATTCAATTCCATGGAATTTATGAGAGAGGGGTAAAACAGACTAGCCCCTCTTTTTTATTGCATCTTTATTGCATCAATTGGTGGCATCAGGTCGCATCAGGATGGCCTTCACTCCAGGCTTGACAGGTCAGTACTAGAGAGAAGCCCGATCGCGCTCCCTTTAGGTTTACTTATCGAAACATCTAAAATTATCTATAGTCCAAGGGATTTGCATCAAGAAAAGCTTCAGGTATGATAAAACTCACATAGAAAAAAGTCTATGCTCAAAACGCTAAGTAATAGACTTGTTTCTATAGGGTTATGCTCTGATTTTTCTCACGCAACGCATTAAGGATGGTATCGATGACCCAGTTGCTTGCTCAGACTGCCTGGTTAATTCCCTGCTATCCACTGGTTGGAATGCTCCTGTCGATCGTTTGGTTTCCCTCGATCACCCGGCGCACTGGTCCCCGTCCAGCTGGATATGTAAATGCTATTACAACCTTTATTTCGCTGCTGCATGGCGTTTTAGCACTGTTTGCAGTATTGGGACAGCCTGCCTCCCATTTCTCGGTTTCCTGGTTACAGGTTGCAGGACTCGATCTTTCTGTGCCGATCGAAGTCTCTGCCCTGACGATCGGAGCCACCATTTTAATTAACGGTTTAAACCTGGCTGGCCAAATTTACGGCGTCGGTTATCTGGAGATGGATTGGGGCTGGGCCCGCATCTACTCCTTGCTGGCACTCTTCGAAGCGGGCATGTGTGCCCTGGTGCTCTGCGACTCCTTATTCTTTGGCTACATTATTCTAGAAATTTTGACGCTTGGCACTTATCTACTGATCGGCGTTTGGTTTAACCAGTCACTGGTTGTAACAGGGGCACGAGATGCCTTTCTCACCAAACGGATTGGTGACTTGTTTTTGCTGATGGGCGTATTGGCGATTTATCCCCTTGCCCACACCTGGAACTATGATGAACTGGCTCAATGGGCTGCGACCACTGATGTTGATCCAAACCTGATTACCCTGGTCGGCTTAGCGCTGCTGGCCGGTCCAATGGGGAAATGTGCCCAATTCCCGCTGCACCTGTGGCTGGATGAGGCAATGGAAGGTCCCATGCCCAGCACCATTCTGCGGAACTCGGTGGTAGTTGCGACAGGTGCCTGGGTTTTGGTGAAATTGGAGCCTATTTTTGCCCTTTCACCTATTGTGATGAATGCAGCGATCGCGATTGGGGCTGTGACTGCGATCGGTGGCACCTTGATTGCCATGGCCCAAGTTGATACGAAACGATCGCTCTCTTATCTCGTGAGCGCTTACATGGGCGTGGTGTTTATTGCAGTCGGAGCTCAGCAAACCGAAGCTGCTCTACTGATTGTTCTGACCCATGCGATCGCCATGGCGACATTGGTGGCCAGCTCTGGCTCGGTCATTTTGAATAACATTACTCAAGACTTAACCCAGTTGGGTGGCCTGTGGAGCCGCCGTCCCATCACAGGACTTGCATTTATTGTTGGTGCTTTAGGCTTGATTGCGCTGCCGCCCTTTGGCACCTTCTGGGCCATGCTGAAGTTAACGGATGGCCTCTGGCAGGATCGTCCGGTACTGGTCGGTTTAGTTCTATTGATTAACGCCCTGGCGGCGTTTAGTCTGACTCGCACCTTTGGCCTGATTTTTGCTGGAAGCGTCAAGCCCATGACGGTACGATCGCCCGAAAACCTGTGGGCCATCACGCTACCCATGACGTTTCTAGCCGGATTTGTGCTGCATGTACCGATGATTCTGCAAAGCCTTGATCTACTGCCAGATTGGGCGCAACTCAACAAAGACATGGCCTTAATGTTGACCTGGTCCAGCATTTTCGGCATCAGCTTAGGGGCAGTACTTTACATCGGGAATGTGGTGAAGAAACCAATCAGCCTACCCTGGAAGCCACTGCAAGACCTGTTTGCCTATGACTTCTACACCCCGAAGCTTTACCGCTCTAGTGTGGTTGGCAGTGTAGATATCGTCTCTCGCTTTACGGACTGGATCGATCGCTATCTCGTGGATGGTTTAGTCAATCTGGTGGGAATTTCCTCGCTGTTCAGCGGTGAAGCCTTGAAATATGGCAACTCTGGCCAAACCCAGTTTTACGTGCTCACAATCGCGATCGGACTTGTTTTTACTGCCTTCTGGATGAGCTGGTCATTCCTATCTCACCTGGAAATCACGACTCAGTTAGTCTCGCTGGTGATTGGCAGTAGCGGTTCGTGAAAACGTGATTGGCACCTTTGTCACACAGCTCAACATTCAAAACTTAATTTTCACTCTGCCCTTCTTACTCTTTTCTGTAACCTATGCTGAGTGTACTAATTTGGCTACCGATCGTTGGTGCAGCCGTTCTGGGATTTTTGCCTGCTTCTGTTCCTGCTAAAACCGTCCGCAATGGGGCGCTGGCGATTTCCGGAGTTGTGCTGCTGTGGACCATCTGGTTATTTACCCAGTTCAACTTGAGCGATTCCGGCTTCCAGTTCAGTGAATATTTACCCTGGATTGAAACGCTGGGCCTCAACTATGAGCTGGCGATGGATGGGTTAGCGCTGGTTCTGGTTGGTCTCAATAGCTTCTTGACCTGGATTGCTCTGCTGAGCAGCAGTGAAACGACCGATCGTCCGCGTTTGTTCTACTCGATGATTTTGCTCGTGAGTGGTGGGGTTGCGGGTGCGTTTCTGGCCCAAAACTTGCTGCTGTTCTTCCTGTTCTATGAATTGGAGCTGGTTCCCTTCTACCTGCTGATTTCCATTTGGGGAGGGGCGAAGCGAGGCTATGCGGCGATCAAGTTTTTGATTTACACCGCAATTTCTGGCGCACTGATTCTGGCAGGCTTTTTGGGATTGGTTTGGTTATCGGGTGCGAAAGACTTTTCCTACCATTCCGGTATGGGACAAGCCCTACCGTTGGAATTGCAGCTTGGCTTGCTCGTTGTCTTGTTGATTGGATTTGGCATCAAAATTCCTCTGGTTCCGTTTCACACCTGGTTGCCCGACACCTATGTGGAAGCTTCTGCCCCAATTACGATTTTGCTGGGTGGCATTTTGGCCAAGTTGGGAGCTTACGGAGTGTTCCGGTTCGGATTGGGAATCTTTCCTGAAGCCTGGTCGAAGTTAGCTCCCGCTTTAGCAATCTGGGCAGCAGTGAGTATTCTCTATGGTGCGATGGCGGCGATCGCCCAAAAAGACATCAAGCGGATGGTTGCCTATAGTTCGATCGGCCACATGGGTTATATTCTGCTGGGTGCAGCAGCTCTCACTCCCCTGGCGCTGGTGGGATCGATTTCTCAAATGGTGGCCCACGGCATCATTCTGGCAATTTTGTTCCATCTGGTTGGCGTGATCGAGCAGAAAGTGGGCAGTCGGGAATTGGATGTGTTGAATGGATTGTTGAATCCGATTCGTGGACTCGCCTCAATTAGTTCGCTGCTGATTTTAGGGGCAATGGCAAGTGCAGGCATTCCTGGTCTAGCCGGATTCGTTGCAGAGTTTCTGATCTTCCAGGGTTCCTATAGTGTCTTCCCGATTCCGACGCTGGTTGGTGTTGTGGGAACGGGTTTAACGGCAGTCTATTTTGTGATTTTGCTGAATCGCACCTGCTTTGGACGGCTTAACACAAAGACAGCCTACTATCCCAGAGTTTTGTTTGAAGAGCGGCTCCCTGCCCTGATTCTGGCTGGCGTCATCTTCTTCCTGGGCATCCAACCGAGCTGGTTAGTGAAGTGGAGTGAAGCAACGTCAACCGCTATGGTGGCCGCAGTGCCAACGCTGGACCGAGTTGCGATCGCCCCAACCTCCCTGACCAATGCTGAGGTGGCAACTCCTTTAGCGATCGAAGACTAAACCGGAGTTACGAAGTCGGAACCTAAAATGCTGCATTGCAATTCCGACTTCCCTCCTTCAAAACTCTGCGCTCAACAATCCTCGTCCTCTCTTCATCCTAAAAACTCCCATGACTGCAACCCTCGTTTCTCCCTCTTCCACCAAGTTACCCCCCTCGAATCACGAGTTTGCGGAAATTATTCACCGTCTGGAAGCAGGCGGAGCCATGTTGCCCGATACGCCAGAGAACTTGATGCAAATCATCGGGCTCTATAAAGCCTATGCGGTGCCGATGGATTTCTACTGGCGCGATCTGCTTTACATTGCGGAACAGGTCTTTCTGAATCCATTACCGTTTTTCAAGTATTTCATCTCGCAAGAATATCTCGATCGACAAAACCACTATGCAGGCGATCAGGCTGATCTAAGAGTTTGGCGAGGCACGGGTAGTGCTCATCCAGAACTGCTGGAATTCATGCAGAAAGGTGAGCTGAAGTCGAAACTGCCGCGATTGCTGCACCACTGGTATCACGATCGGATCAACATGGAGTTTGCCGAAGAATGTATGCGGGCAATGCTCTGGCATGGTCGTGACATGGGCATGGGTCAATTCGATGCCTATCTGGATAGCGAAGAATATCGCCAAAATGCTGATCGGGCGATCAAAGCCTATTTCAAAGGCAATCCGGTGATGATGGCTATGTACAAAGCCTTTCCGGATATGTTCCTGGAGCAGGTTCGCCAAATGTCCTATTACTCAAATCTGGGCCTCTTCTGGGAAGTGATGGCTCCGGTCTTCTTCGAAATGTCCGATTTGTATGATGAAGGCAAGATCGCTAGCGTTCCGGATGCAATGAATTTTCTGGTGAATGGAATTTTCGCGATCGCCGGACGCCCAATCTATCACCATGTCTACATCAATGGCGAATGCTACGAAATCATTCCTAAGTCGAAAGGATTTATGTGGCTGTATGAGGCGGCTCTGCCTTATGTAGAAGCTGTGTTCTACCGCACTTCTCCGTTCCGGGGGACCAAGTCCTATAATGCCCAAGCGGGGCAAGTGCCTGCGGAGCAAAAGGATTTCCACTACGGCGTGCTCTATGCTGATAAATTCCCGGTGGGTACGGCTGGCATTCCACCAACATTATTGGCGCAAGATATGCTGCACTTTCTACCGCCCTATTTAGTGGAATATTATCAGCAGCATTGTCGGGGCGAAGATGATATGCTGGTTCAGCTTGCAGTCAGCTTCCAGCGATCGATGTATTGCGTGACTTCAGCCGTCATTCAAGCCTTGCGTACAGCATTGCTTTATCCCCTTGATGATCCCAATCCGGAACATCTGATGGCTAACCGCAAATTTTTTGAAGCTCAGTTGGATCGGTTTAAGCGTCCGGAAGCAAGGTTGAGAGATATTCAAACACCGGACTATCGATAGGCTAGCTCTAGATTTCGAGTCCCTCAAACATAATAGGTTTTGCCATGACCGATTAACCATCCGATCGGTCATTTTCTGTTTTGGTCTAGATATAGCTAGAGACCTTGAGTTCATCCATGAAGTTCATCCTGACAGCGTTACATCAAATATTTCAGTGAATGATACAGATGCCGAACTGTCACCCAATCCCCAATTCTGGATAGGGTTGATTTTATAGAGAAGAATATAAACGGAATAATATCGATCGCTCTTTACGCACTATTCTGTAAGGGCAGAGTATGCTCTGCCCCAACGAACTTTAACGTAGCCCCGATCGATCGTTTAACGCACCAGAACAGTCATGTATTTGCCTTCGAATGGGGCTGGGATAATTGGCGTGAATTTTGCTCGATCGGTCGCAATCCGTTTGACGCAAAACTCGTTCATGGTGTGGATGACTTGATCGCGATCGCCAATAATCCAGATTTGCGTTTGATTGGCAGTCGGAACGGTCAGCAGCTCGTTGAACTCTGTGCTCATCAGCTTATTTCACCTCATTTGTNGGGGTTTGTGGAGGAAAGCTCAAGGTGTGGTTGTGACCACTTATGAGCAATTAGCGAGGCCTATGGGCTAAAATGCCACATAGCCTTGCCTCCTGCCGAGATCAGGAGTCACGGTTAGCTGATTAGGGGTGCGGTCAACACTTCCTAGTCAGCGCCTCACCTTAAGCTGTTCGTACTGGTGTTGCACCAGCATTGCTAAGCATAGAAGAAAGCAGGCGGGAAGACAAGCGTATGTACTGCTTTTGTCTGGAAATCTTGATCGGAGTTGAGCAAGGGTAAGCCATAAAGAGGAGTCAGGAGCCAGGAGTCAGGAGCCAGGAGTCAGGAGCCAGGAGTCAGGAGCCAGGAGTCAGGAGTCAGGAGTCAGGAGTCAGGAGTCAGGAGTCAGGAGTCAGAGACTAGAAGATTGTGGTGGATGTAATTGAGAACTGCTGTAATGCTGCGGCTGTGGTTTCAGTTTCCCTTAGTGCGATCGTCTCGCTCGCGTTTAGTCTAGGTTGCCATTTTCACAATTTAAATGAGATGGATATAGGATTGTGAAAGTAATGGGAATTGCTATCTAAAAGTTAGCGAGATAGATATTTTGTGCTCTGATAATTGACGGTTTTTCTGAAGATATTCGATCGATTTTTGGGTTGGATTGGTTCTCGCTTTTACAGTGAGGTAGATAAAGCGAGACAATATCGCTTTTTTGCTTTTGTTTGACCTGATTCACTGACTAGTGTGAGCAACTCCTATGACAAACTCACCTGCCGAAGAACCATCTGCTATAGCCAAACCATCAGTTGCCCCTTTTGCCACGTTGGATTTAGGTCGTGCAGTTAATGCGATTGCAGTTTCGCCAAATGGACGACGAGTGATCGCTGGATTAGCTGATGGTACGCTCGAACTCTGGGATCTGAATTTGCGTGAGAAATGGGTAAAAAAACAGTTCGAGGGACATCGAGACAGGGTCTTGTCAGTCGCTTTTAACCGGCAGGGAACGCAGATTGTCTCTGGCAGTCCGGACAACACGATTCGCCTGTGGAACCTCAAAGGAGAGGAGATTCAATCGTTCGAGGGACATCGAGCCAGTGTCTTGTCAGTCGCTTTTAACCGGCAGGGAACGCAGATTGTCTCTGGCAGTGAGGACAACACGATTCGCCTGTGGAACCTCRAAGGAGAGGAGATTCAATCGTTCGAGGGACATCGAGCCAGTGTCTGGTCAGTCGCTTTTAACCGGCAGGGAACGCAGATTGTCTCTGGCAGTGAGGACAACACGATTCGCCTGTGGAACCTCRAAGGAGAGGAGATTCAATCGTTCGAAGGACATCGAGGCAGGGTCTTGTCAGTCGCTTTTAACCGGCAGGGAACGCAGATTGTCTCTGG
>LUGL01000120.1 GCA_002796835.1 Elainella saxicola E1
ACGTACCTCTCGCATCGTTTCCCAATACTCACGACGCAACGCTTGCACCCGATCACTTTCTGCTTGAGTAGCATGAAGTGTTTTTTTTTCGAGTTAAATTCAACTGTTGCAGGGCACGCCACAGGGTACTAACACTCACTTTTAGTCCTAGTTTTTGCTCCAGTTGAACACAGATCTCTTCTAAGGTTGCATCATTATCCTGCTCCACTATCTCTCTAATCAGGTTGTGATGTTCATCTAATTTAGCCGTAAACCCACCCGTATGCGGTTTGGGCTCAATCGTCTTTTCAGTGCGATAGCGTTTAAGCAACGTTTGGATAAATGCCAGACTCACCTTGAATCTTTTAGCTAACTCCCGTTGTGATCCTTCCTCTTGCTCATAAGCATCTATAACTCTTTGGCGCAAATCAACTGAATATGCCTTCATAAATCAGTAACTCTACTGTTAACAGTGTTTTTTAGTGTAATGCATTGAGTTGAAAACCGCTATAACAACGTAATCTCCAGTGGCAGGATCTGAGCTACCGTTGAGGGCTTCGTCATAAGTCAGGGTTAAGGTGCTGCCGTTGATCGCCGCAGTGGTTAGAGTCGGCGGGGTGGTGTCGGGGGTATTGTTAGTAACATCTTCGTTAGCAAAAGCGATCGCGTCATTGCCTGCCACATCCTCAACCGGATTCGATCCTGGTACTACATAGTAGCTGACCATCACGGCATCGCCAGCATTCACTGGATTAGCCAGCGTTAAGGTCACAGTTGAACCGTTTGCATCAACCCCACTCACCGTCACAACGGATCCGTTCACCTTAACGACGTAATCTCCAGAAGCAGGATCCGAGCTGCCGTTAAGGGCTTCATCATAGGTTAGGGTCAGAGTGCTGCCATTGATCGCAGCAGCAGTTAATGTTGGCGGGGTCGAGTCCGGTGTGTTGTTCGTTACAGCTTGATTAGAGAAAGCAGCGGCATCATTGCCAACCACATCTTCTACCGGATTAGAACCAGGAACGACATAGCTAATTGTCACGACATCACCCGGAGTTACCGGATTGGCCAGCGTCAGCAGTACTGTTGAGCCCGTTGCATCAACGCCACTAACCGTCACGGTTGAACCATTCACCTTGACGACATAATCCCCAGTAGCAGGGTCAGAACTGCCATTGAGAGGTTCGTCGTAAGTCAGGGTCAGAGTGCTGCCATTAATCGCCGCAGTGGTCAATGTCGGAACGGTAGTATCGTTCGTTACATTGGTTACCGCCTGATTGTTGAGTGCTGTTGCATCATTTCCGGCCACATCTTCCACCGGATTAGAGCCAGGAACCACATAGCTTACTGTGACGGTATCTCCTGCGTTCACGGCACTAGCGAGTGTTAATGTCACCGTTAAGCCATTCGCATCAACGCCACTAACCGTCACGGTTGAACCATTCACCTTAACCACATAATCCCCAGTGGCAGGATCGGAGCTGCCGTTAAGGGCTTCGTCATAGGTCAGAACCAGGGTGCTACCGTTAACCGTTGCCGTCGTTAATGCAGGCGGAATCGTGTCAGGCGTATTGTTGGTAACTGCTTGATTGGAGAAGGCTGCCGCATTGTTGCCTGCCACATCCTGAACCGGGTTAGATCCTGGGATGGAATAGCTGACCGTGACTGTGTCACCTGCATTGACTGGATTAGCCAGCGTGAGCAGAACTGTAGAACCTGTTGCATCCACGCCGCTGACCGTGACGATCGAACCATTCACTTTCACTACATAAGTGCCAGCAGCAGGATCAGAACTACCATCCAGAGCCTCATTGTAGGTGAGGGTCAGAGTGCTGCCATTGATCGCTGCGGTGGTTAATGTAGGAGGAGTGGTATCTGCCGTGTTGTTGGTGACTGCTTGATTGGAGAAAGCAGCGGCATCATTGCCAACCACATCTTCTACCGGATTAGAGCCAGGAACGACATAGCTGATCGTCACGACATCACCCGGATTCACCGGATTGGCCAGCGTCAGCAGTACCGTCGAACCCGTTGCATTAACTCCGCTTACAGTCACAGTTGAGCCATTCACTTTGACCACATAGTCCCCCGGAGCAGGGTCAGAACTGCCGTTGAGGGGCTCATCGTAGGTCAAGGTCAGGGTGCTGCCATTAATCGCCGCAGTGGTTAACGTCGGGACAGTGGTGTCAGCCGTCGAATTGGTGACTGTTTGATTGGAAAAAGCCGCCGCATCATTCCCTGCCACATCCTCAACGGGATTCGATCCTGGGACAGCATAGCTGACTGTCACCGTATCACCAGCATTCACCGCATTGGCCAAGGTTAGGGTCACCGTTGAACCATTGGCATCAACGCTATTGACAGTTACCGTTGAACCATTGACCTTAACCGTGTAGGCTCCGGTCGCAGGATCAGAACTGCCATTNGAGCGCTTCGTCGTAGGTGAGCGTTAGAGTATTGCTACCAATTACTACCGATCACTACCAATAAATCAGATCAAATCGCAGAAGGGAATAATCACAATCCTTGGATCTGATTTCATATTTTGTACTGCTCTCCGGTCCACCTGATAATAGGTAAAGCTTTATGCAAAGGTGGAACGATCGTTTCTAAAACTGACACCTTTACATCAAAACTATCAATCAAATTGAAATCCAGCATAGAGAACCCAAGAGCCACGATAGGACTATCGTTCCCAGATCTCAAATACTTGTATCATAAAATACTAATTTGTTCAGTAATTCATCGAAAACTGATTCAGATATCATGTTGGCCTGACTGAATCTGTTGTATAACTTTATATCAGTGTTTTCCTGCACTCATTTGAATGAAACTCTCAGTGGAAAATATCCAAACTCATTCTCTTTTTCGTCTTTATTTTGTACAAGATTGTACTGTTTGACTACTGAATGGCTGTTCGAAAAATATACTGAACGTCACACTGGGGTTGATCGATACAATCGCTGACTTTCTACTAGGGTATGGGCTTGCCAAGAGGCAGTCGGTTGAGGATAGTCCGATCGATAATGTCCGCCCCGGCTTTCAGTGCGGAAAGCAGCGCTTTTGAGCATCAGTGCAGCAATATCTAACAGGTTCCGTAATTCTGCCCATTGCCGCAGTGTTTGCTCGACATCCGTTCCGGTAATCCTCGATCGTAAATTCTCGGTAGATTGCAATTGCTGCATCAGGGTTTGACTCAGGGGCAGGGCAGCAAATTCCTGTTGCCAATGTTCCACCTGAATAATGGCTTGATCGAGGACGGTTTGCTCACGGCAGATTCCGGCGCTCTGCCACATGAGACGCGGTAGCTCTTGACGACAATGGGTGATGAAATCGGGAAGCGGTGCTGCGATCGATAAAACCTGAGCGAATTCCTCTGGCTGCGTTGCAGCGGAACCAGGTCGATCGATCGGCTCTAATTCCAAAGACGCCAACTGTGCCCCAAACACAAGGCATTCCAAAAGAGAATTGCTGGCTAGACGATTGGCTCCGTGAACTCCCGTACTGGCCGTTTCACCCACTGCATAGAGTCCCGGAATCGTGGTGCGGCTGGCGGTATCTGCCGTGATGCCTCCCATCCAATAATGGGCTGCTGGAGCAACCGGAATCGGTTCCTGAAAAACATCGACGCCCCATTGCTGGCAAACCTGGATGATGTTGGGAAATCGGTAGCGGATCGTTTCAGCTGGAATGGGCCGCAAATCTAACCAGACATGTGAAGTTGCTGGATCTTCAGTAGTTGCCTGCAAATGATTGAAAATGGCTCGACTGACCACATCTCTAGGAGCCAGTTCGCCTTGAGGATGGTAATTGAAGGCAAATCGATCGCCCTGAGCATCAACTAAATGAGCGCCTTCGCCTCGGACCGCTTCGCTGATCAGAAATCTGGGAGCCCCTGGTTTGGTCAATGCCGTGGGGTGAAACTGAACAAATTCCAGATCGCGCAATTGTGCCCCCGCTCGCCAAGCCATAGCAACACCGTCACCCGTACTGAGGGCCGGATTCGTTGTTTGGGCATAAACCTGGCCACCACCACCCGTCGCTAACACGACAGCACCAGCCTTCAACCCCACCAACTCAAAACCAGTGGCCAGAATCACTCCCTGACAGCGATCGTTCGCTAACCACAAATCCAGCACAACCGTTTGTTGCAGTACCTGAATATTTTTGCGGGCTAAAACCTGGGCAATCAGTGTAGTCACCATCGCGCGTCCGGTGGTGTCAGCTGCATGTAACACGCGACGACGGGAATGAGCTGCCTCTAAAGTGAGTGCCAAGGACTCTCCATGCCGATCGAATCCCACCCCCATTTCGACGAGGCGCTGAATGCATTCTGGTGCTCTTTCAACCAGGAGTTTGACCGCATCGGGTTCACAGAGTCCAGCCCCGGCTTTTAAAGTATCTTCGATATGCAACGTGGGAGAGTCTTCTGGGGCGATCGCTGCTGCAATGCCACCTTGCGCCCAATCGCTAGCTGAAAGCGACAGTTTATCTTTGGTAATCAGTCCCACCTGCAAATGGGAAGGGAGGCAGAGCGCCGTATATAGCCCCGCAGCACCTCCGCCAACAATCAACACATCAAAGCGATCGGGCAAATCAGAATAAGACACAGGCAGCTCGAAAAAAGGTAGAAAGTAATAGAAAGCAGGATAGAAGCGTATAAAAAATCGCCCTTGGCGAGAACTGGCTGGCATGACCTGAACCTCTTCTGACCAAGCGCGATAAATGTTACAGGGGCAAGGAATCGCAGTGAATTTCTGAAATCAACCCAAGACGATTCCTCTGCTGTTTTAGCGTCTTAACGATAGATGCCGTTGTTAAACCGATCGCCGCCTTCCACAAAGGTGTCTTCTGGCGCGGAAACCGTGAACTTATCCAGATTGGCTTTCAAAATGCTGATTTGACGATCGCTCAGCCCAGCCATGTCCAGCACATCATCCACTTTATCAAAGGGTGCATTTTCGAGGATCTTGCGGGCCAGGGTGGGATACAGACCTGGATAATCCATGAAAGCGCGGACATTGGTGTTGTTCAAATCAATCTTCTTACCAAATTCGGTGGCCAGTTTGTCATCGGCACGGTTACGGGGTTCTACGGCGGCCAATGTCGGTGCAGCGCTGATGCTATTCCAGCCGAGTGCCATCGCAGGTTGAGGCAGCCCCAACCAACCGAGACAGCCTAGCAGAACTCCAAATGCCAGCAGCATGCCAACCCATCTTTTCATCGGTTTGATCCCTCCCAGTCTTAATCGATCAAGTTTCATACTAAACATCTCTGCACACACAGCTATTTATTTAGAGCCTATCATTATTCATCCCCCACTTTAGAAGGATGGCAAGAAGACAATGACAACGCCAGGAACTACAAGGGTTTCATCCTGCAATTTATCTAGTCCAAGCTAGCTACCACAAAGGTTTCGCTCAGCACTGACACCCGATCGCCCTCCACGAGTTTACGGCCCCGACGAGTTTCGATTGTCCCATTAACGCGGACTCGCCCATCCTGAATTAACAGTTTGGCTTCCCCCCCAGTTTGGACAACCCCAACCCATTTCAGAAATTGGTCCAGTTTGATCTTGTTCGGTTCAGCAATCATGCCGTTGCGTGACCTCAAATTGCAGACTCTTCAGCAAAAAAACACATCCGCATCTACCATACCGCACGATCGAGGGGACACCTGACCGTAAGATTGGAAAGAGTGTTACCGTTCTTCATACTTCTTGGCTGACATGACCTACTGTCTAGGAATTTTGACTCGCTATGGGCTAGTCATGGCGTCTGATTCGCGCACGAACGCGGGTGTCGATTACATTTCAACCTATCAGAAGCTATTTGATTTTTCCGATCCGGGGCAGCGCGTGCTGCTGCTCTGCACTTCTGGTAATTTGTCGATCACCCAGGCAGTGATGAATCTCCTCCAGCAGGATCTGAAGCTGAAAGAGAGCGAGAATCTGCACACTATCCCCTCCCTGTATGACGTAGCCCGCTATATCGGACACAAAATTCGGCAGGTGCAGCAACAAGAACGGTCCTGGCTGGAAAAAGATGGGATTGATTTCAAGTGCACCTTTTTGCTGGGTGGACAGATTCGGGGTGAAGCACCCAACTTGTACATGATTTATAGCCAGGGGAACTTCATTCAGGCCACGCCTGAAACTCCCTTTTTGCAAATTGGCGAAACAAAATACGGCAAGCCAATTCTCGATCGCACCCTGAATTTTGAGACCGCGTTGGAAGATGCCGCTAAATGTGCCCTGTTGTCGATCGACTCCACGATGAAATCCAATATTTCGGTTGCCCCACCGATCGATCTGGTCATGTACCCGGTCAACAGCTTTTTCATTCGGCATCAAATGCGGCTGCGGGGAGGCGATCCTTACCTCGACAAAATCCGCAAGCTCTGGGAAATTTCGCTGAGAGAAGCGTTTGAGCGGATGCCGAATATTGATTGGCAGCAGGCCTCAGAGACTGACATAGGCAGCAAGGATTAAGCGGTGCGGGGTGCAGAGGCTATTTTCTTATGCTTCATTCAGCGAAGCTTAATTCCTACCTCACCTGCCACTGTTTGCGGCTAGCTATATTAGGCTGAAGTATAGACAAGGTTGAAAACCGTTCGTTCAGACGAGATGAGAACATGACAACTTCTAAAGAGCAGTTTGCGGTAACTAAATCAGACGCTGAGTGGCGGCAAAGCCTCACTCCCGATCAGTTTCATGTGTTGCGCAAACATGGCACCGAGCGGGCGGGCACCAGTCCCCTAGATAAAAACTATCAGCCTGGAACCTATCAATGTGCAGGCTGCGGCACTCCCCTGTTTAGTTCTGAAACAAAGTTCAACAGCGGCACGGGCTGGCCCAGCTTCTATGCACCCCTGGATGAGGCAATCGAAACTTCGGTCGATCGAACCCTGTTTATGACCCGAACTGAGGTGCATTGTGCTCGCTGTGGCGGTCATTTGGGGCATGTGTTCAACGATGGACCGGCCCCGACTGGACTACGCTACTGCATGAACGGTGTGGCGCTCAACTTTACGCCAGCAGAGGAGCAAGGCTAATCAGGGTGAGGGAGTCTCCGTTAACCGAATCACGTAGGGGAAATAGGCGTTTTGCCGAGGCGAACCTACCCAGATCTCATAGGTTCCGGACAGCCACTGACCAGTGATGCCGGGATTTTTGAAGCTGAAGTCATCGTTGCACCAGGTACCGCCGGGACCCCGAATTACTAAAGAGGTGTCGTCGGTACTCTGGACTTCGATGCTGAGATTGTTAAAAAACTGGGTCAGGGTAATGCGGTGATCCGGCTGGGTATCAATAAAACCGGTGCAGGGACCGGTGGCTGTTTCGCTGCGGCCTACTAATTCACTGGCTGCGACCCCACCGCCGCTAATGCCCCGCACAGTAGTTGGGTCAGGGGTGAAAGCAGGCGAGAGAGTGACATCCTCAAAAATGGTGGTTTCAGAAGCAGGGATGATTTTCTCTTGGGCTGAGCCGATCGCTATAAACCCGATCGTCGGCAACCCCAATGCGGCCCCGATGCCAACCAATCTGAGCACACGCTTCATCCCCTGGAAATCCTGCATTTTCATTGATTTCGATCGCCCTACTCTCGCCTTGTGATTAAGCCTTTGCCTCTGCAATAGTCAGCGCCTGACGCAAGCGGGGCAAATCCATCTGGTGTTGGTTCAGCAACAGCCAAGACTGTACCAGATCGGGGCCTTGCAAATCACCCGTGAGCGCTGCTCGCAGTGACTTCATCACCACGCCTTTTTTGACACCTGCCGCCTGCACCCCAGCTTGAATCACACCCTGAACATTATCCGAGGTGAGCGTAGGAGTTTCCTCTAAAGCCGTGATAATGCCTTGCAGCGCTATGGCCACCTTATCTAACTGCAGTTGAGTCGTAGCGGCCTCAGTGAAGCCTACATCTTTAACGAATAGGTAGCGCGTCATCGGCACCGCTTCTTCTAAACGAGCCAAACTCGGACCCACCAGTGCCGCCAGCTCTTGCAGCCAGGTTCGATCGCTCGTTGCGTCAAATGCATAGCCTGCGGCCTGCCAGTAGGAAATCAGCAAATCGGTTAGCTGTTCAACCGGCATATGGTGCAGATATTGGCTGTTAATCCAGTTGAGTTTATCCCAGTCAAACTTGGCCCCGGCTTTGTTGACTCGATCGAAACTGAACTGTTTGGCGGCCTCTTCCAGGCTAAAAATCTCGTTCATGCCTTCGGTGGGCGACCAGCCGAGCAGCGTCATGTAATTAGCGATCGCTTCAGCGGTATAGCCCATTTTCTGGAAGTCCGAAATCGACGTAACACCATCCCGTTTCGAGAGCTTCGCGCCTGCCTGATTCAGGATCAACGGCGTGTGACCAAACTGCGGCACGGTGGCTCCTAACGCTTCATAAAGCAGAATTTGCTTTGGCGTATTGCCAATGTGATCTTCGCCACGAATCACATGGCTAATTTGCATATCAATATCGTCTACCACCACCACAAAGTTGTAGAGGGGCTGGCCAACCTCATCGGCACTGGCCGCACGGGCAATTACCATATCGCCACCCAAATCACGCCCTTTCCAGGTGACGGTGCCGCGCACCATGTCGTTCCAGGAAATTTCGCGATCGTCCTCAATTTTGAAGCGTATCACGGGTTTGCGACCTTCCGCCAAAAAGGCTGCCTCTTGCTCAGCCGATAAATTCCGGTGCCGATTGTCATAGCGAGGAGCCTGTCCACTGGCTTTTTGCGCTTCCCGCATCGCATCCAATTCTTCCGGCGTGTCGTAAGCCCGATAGGCCAGTCCTTGGTCCAGCAGCGCTTGCACTTTCTGCCGATACAGATCCATGCGCTGGGTTTGAAACGAAGGTCCTTCATCCCAGGTTAAGCCCAGCCAGGTCAACCCCTCAATGATGTTTTGGGTATATTCGGGACGCGATCGCTCCAGATCGGTATCCTCAATCCGCAACACAAACTTGCCACCCTGATGACGGGCAAATAACCAATTAAAAACAGCAGTGCGGGCCGTACCAATATGGAGGCTACCTGTTGGACTTGGGGCAATTCGAACGCGAACAGACATAAACAAGAAAGTTAGAAAAGATCAAAATGCGGAGAATGCAAACCATGGAACTGCATCAGCGCATTCCCCATTCTAACGGCAGATGGGATTTGAGACTTGTGCCACAAAAGTCCCGCTATCGCCCTCACTCCCAGAACACCTGATCGATCCGCTCGACGTAAGCCAGTTCCACAAGTTGCAGTAAAATCGATCGCCAGTTAGGTTGGTGGGTATTGCCGATGCAAAGCGACTGATCGGCGCGACAGCCAATTCGCCCTTTCGAATGCTGAAAAATCTGAACCGATGGATCGATCGACTTGACTTCTGTCCAATGTGCTTCGCTGGCTGGCACACAAAATTCATAGCTGAGCGACACTTGATGCGCTATGAGGCCCTGATCTGAAAGCGCCGATAAATCAAAGCTGATCTTGTCAATGGGTCGCTGAGGCTGTTGAGATTGATCTGACTGAGATTGATCTAACTGAGGTTGATTTGATTGAGGTTGATTTGATTGAGGTTGATCTGGCTGTTGAGATGGGTCAGAAGGAAAAGGCAGCGCTAGCAGCAAAGGGGCCGCTAATAGCAACGTGACTAATCGTGCTTTGAACATTGGCCTGAAAACAGCGATTTACTTAAAAACAGCGGGAACTAAAAACACGATCTGGCTTGACTGCAAAATCGCTCAATTTGTTTCAAAAGTCTGGGAAAAATCGGAAAGACAGAAAGCTTGAATGATCTGCCACATCTCAGCTTCAACATCCAGCAGGGCATGATCGCTGTCAAATTCCACGAGCTTCACCCAGGAACGCTTAGCGGCATAGTCCCGGCTGGCTTGAATTGGAATCACCTCATCCTGTTGTCCATGCAAAATCAGCGTTGGGATCGATCGCCCTAGCTGAGTTTCATCATATTGTGCCAAATCCTCCACAAATTCATAGGCCAACGGCAGCGTTTGCTTCGCTCCATAGTGATAAGTCATCAGCGAGCCAGTTTGTTGCCATTGTTGATTTTGAGCGTCGCCTAATCGCGGCAACCAGACCTGGAGAAACTGAAAAGCAGGGGCAAGCAACACTAATCGCTCTACTTGGGGACACCGATCGCCCAACCAGGCTGCCGTCAATCCACCAAAGCTAGAGCCAATCAGCGTCACGGGTTCGTTTGCAAAGGGACCTGTTTCAAATAACGCCTTGACTTGCTGAATCTGCCGCGACAGCGTCAGGTGATAAAAGTCATCCTGGTTTAAATCGGGGATTTGCAGGAGCAAATTGAGCGATCGAAACCGACCTAAAAACAATTGGGCCTTCGCTGATCGGGGGCTGGAGGCAAATCCATGGAGATAGATAAACTGCATGGGCACAGCATAGCGCGAAAGCCAAAATTTGCTTTCTCAGTTTTCTCAGCACATGATGAACGGTCGAAAACAAAAATGGCCGAGAGTTTTCGATTGACGACCAGAGATTTGACTTCCCTTAAATCTTCATGTATCTTGGCGAGCCTATCGAAATTCCTCGTTAATCTAGGAACAGCATTCCCTACAGCAGAGAGGCAATTGGCCTGCTGTAACCTCACTTCATGCATAGGAAAACCAACATGCCAGTTAGTCAAGGGACAAACCACAAGTTCACTGATCTCTTCAACAGCACAAACGGCAGCACAAATGGCAGCACAAACGGTCTGTCTGATTCGAATGACCCCAGCTTACGCGATCAAATCGCAGCCACCTTAAAAGATATTATTCCAAGCGATGGACTCACGACAGATGAATTGGCCAAAGCCGTTGCTGAACTATTGTTAGCGGATTCGCGTTATCCCATTCCTGAGAAAGTTTTACTGCACGAAGAGCTGTCTGATTTACATTCATCACGAGAATTTATTCAACTTTTGCGATCGAAAGATGTCAACGTTGGCAAGATTAAGAACGCCATCAAGTATGAAGATGAGCTGCAAAATTTGCAGATTGAGTTAGTCAAGTTACAACACTGGATTCAAAAACAGGGGTTGCGCCTTGCTCTCATTTTTGAAGGTCGGGATGCAGCAGGCAAGGGCGGCACAATTCGCCGGTTTACAGAGCACCTGAATCCACGCACAATGCGAGTCGTAGCTTTACCCAAACCGACCGAGGAAGAACGGGGACAGTGGTACTTTCAGCGTTATATTCGCCACTTACCCAATCCAGGGGAAATCGTGTTTTTCGATCGAAGCTGGTACAACCGGGCTGTCGTTGAGCCTGTGAATAAATTTTGTACGCAATCTGAATATGAACAATTCATGCGGCAAGTACCTGAATTTGAACATATGCTGGTTGAGGATGGGGTGATTCTAGTTAAATTCTGGTTTTCGATCTCCAAAGAAGTGCAGCTCGCCCGGTTTGAATCTCGCCGCAACAATCCGCTGAAACAATGGAAACTCAGCCCGATCGACCAAAAAGCCCAAGAACTCTGGGATGGCTACACCCGCTATAAGGAAATTATGTTTGGCCGTACGCATACCAGCTTTAGTCCCTGGATCATTGTGCAGGCCAATCAAAAGCGCTGTGCTCGACTCGAAAGTATGCGTTATGTACTCTCATTGCTAGATTATGAAGGCAAGGAAGAAAGCAGAGTCTCCGTGATTCCCGATCCTAATATTGTATCCCGGTTCCATCGGGGAGCCATTAAAATCGATTAGCGTAACAACCCCTGCTCCTACCGTTCTGGCTTGAATAGCCCATTTTCGGGGCATCCAGGCGAGAGACAGCTAAATCGTTGTCTCCTATTGAGTCATGCTGTGAATCAGGCTAAATCTATAGCGATAAGATAGATGAATCAAGGAAGGATGTGCGGCATCGGCTTCTGCAAAACGCCTTCTGCAAAACGGTAGAGTTTAAAACGATCTGGATGCTTCTTCTTGGCCATTGCCATGAGATGAATACTCCATAGTCAACCGGAAAGGATTGTGATTGGGAAAGGAGATGCAGCGATCGTGATTGATCATTCAATCGCCAACCACATCTTATTGATCAGAGACGAGGAGCTGTCAAATTCAGAGAGCCTTTCTGCAATGCTGGTTGAGGCCCGGTTTGAAGTTACGGTTGTATCGGATTCAACCTGGTCGATTGCCCCAATCCAGAATCATCTCCCCGATTTGATCCTTCTGGAAGCCGCCTGCTTAGAAGCCACCCATTCCATCCCCTACCAGTCGTTGCAATCCCATCCAGGAACGCAAACTATTCCGATCATTTTAGTGACAGAAGATCGGGAAATTCCACAGACAGCTCACTACCCTGCAGGAATTGTTGATCATCTGTCGAGGCCGCTTCAGCCCATCGAAGTGTTGACCAAAGTGCGGCTGCATTTACAGCTTCAGAAACTCACCCAGCAGCTAGGACAGCAGGAGCGACATCTGCAGCAAGAAGTTCAGAAACGCATCATTGCGGAAGACAGACTGCATCACGTAGAAAAACAGTTACAAAAAGAAGCTGTTCATCGCCAGCAAATTGAAGAACAACTTCAGCAATATGAAAAGGTGGTTGCTAATACTGCCGATGGCCTTGCCCTGGTCGATCGCAATTATCAATATTGTTTTGTGAATTCAGTCTACTTCCAGCGAACTGGCAAAACCTGGGATGAGATTATTGGCCAACCTGTCACAGCGATTCATGGCAGTGACGCCTTCGAAGCCTCAATTCGACCCAACCTGGAGCGCTGTTTTGCTGGAGAGACCATCCAGTTTGAATCTTGGTTTGACTATCCTTCGATCGGTAGGCGCTTTGTGACTGTCACCTACTCCCCTTATTGGGGCAGCGAAGGCAAGATTGACGGAGCCGTTGTCAGCACCCAGGATGTGACGGAACTAAAACAAGCAGAAGAGTCGCTCAAGCAAAGTGAAACTAATCATCTTGCCTTGCTGCGGGCTTTACCTGATCTGATTATGCGTGTCAGTCGCGAAGGAGTTTACCTCGATTTCATCTCTACTGAAATTTTTAACGTCATTGGTCAAGCTGGAGATTTTATTGGAACGCGAGTTGAAGAAAGCCTGCCATCAACCCTGGCCCAAATGCGGACGCAGGCAATTCATCAAGCCCTTGAAACAGGCTCCCTGCAAGTCTATGAACATGACATTGTGATTGGCAATCGGGTTCAAACCGAGGAAATTCGTGTGGTGGCCTGTGGTCCCGATGAAGCGCTCCTGCTGGTCCGAGATATTAGCGATCGGAAACAGGCAGAACTTGCATTACACAAGCTGAATGAGGAACTAGAAGCAAAAGTTGCCCAACGAACCGCAGCCCTGCAACAAAGTGAAGCGGAGTTGCGTAGCATTTTTGATCTAGCAGCTGTAGGGATTGTACAAGTTGATCCAGTAACCTTTCAGTTCATTAAAGTTAATCAACAGTTTTGCGACAGCGTCGGTTATTCAGCCGCAGAACTGTTACAGAGAACCACTGCGGATATTACTTTACCTGAAGATCGGGCCGAGAACCAGATCTTATTTCAGCAAATGCTCGATCGAAAAATTTCTTCCTTCACCCTGGAAAAACGCTATGTCTGTAAAGATGGCAGTTTAATTTGGGCCACGGTGACAGGTTCGCTGGTTTGGAAACCGGACGGCAGTCCCCATTTCGCCATTGGGGTTGTGCAAGACATTAGCGATCGCAAACGGGCAGAAGAGGCCTTGCATCAATTAAATGCAGAGCTAGAACAGCGAGTAGAACAGCGCACCCTGGAACTGAAAATTGCCAAAGAAGCTGCCGACCAGGCAAACCGGGCTAAGAGCGATTTCTTGTCCAACATGAGTCATGAACTGCGAACTCCTTTGAATGGCATTCTTGGCTATACCCAACTGTTTGAAAAAGATGCCACCCTAAATCCCAAACAGCAAGAAGGCATTCAGATCATCAGTCAATGCGGTGAACACTTGCTGACTTTAATCGAAGATATTCTTGATTTGAGTAAAATTGAGGCCCAGAAGCTTGAACTTTATCCAAATCCGCTCTGCCTGCTTCCTTTCTTACAAGGAATTACTGAAATCTGTCGCCTCAAGGCTCAGCAAAAATCGCTGACTTTTATTTATCAACCATCTCTCCAGTTACCTCAAATCGTCATAGCGGATGAAAAGCGATTACGTCAAGTTTTGCTGAATCTTCTCAGTAATGCCATTAAATTCACCGATGAAGGCAGCGTCATTTTTCAAGTCGATGTCTTAGCGCCTGCGATCGATCCGAATGCGGCAACGATTCGAATTCGCTTTGCTGTTGAAGATACAGGCATTGGTATTGCACCGGAGGACTTTGAAAAGATCTTTTTACCCTTTGAACAGGTAGGGGAGAAGCATCGCCAGCATGAAGGAACAGGGCTGGGGTTGTCGATTAGCCAACGCATGGTTGAATTAATGGATTCTCGTTTATTAGTTAAAAGCGAGGAAGGTAAAGGAAGTATATTTTGGTTTGATGTAGAATTTGACATTAAAAATGATGGGAAAAATATCTGCCAGAAAGAACGATCAGCAGTAACAGGATATGATGGACGACGCCAAACTGTTTTACTCGTAGACGATCGCCCCAAAAATCTCTTGGTTCTTCGCCGTACGCTAGAATCGTTGGGCTTCCTGGTAATCGAGGCCATGGACGGTAGAGAAGGGATTGAACAAGCGATTCAACATACCCCAGACCTGGTGATTACGGATCTGGTGATGCCTGGAATGGACGGATTTGAAATGATTCGACAATTGCGATCGATGACGCAATTTCAGCAAACTCCCATCTTAAGTAGCTCAGCCAGCGCTTACGATCACGATCGCATCAAGAGCCACGAAGCTGGAAGCAATGACTTTTTAGTTAAGCCGATCGAACTGAATATATTGGTAGAAAAGCTGCAACAGCATTTGAAATTAACCTGGATCTATGCCAAATCTATGCCACCCCCAGCACCACCAATCACTATAGAGCCCTATTCCTTCAAAGCAGACCAATTACCCCCAGCCAATCTTTTGCGAGAGTTGAGTCAGCTTGCGGCAGCCGGATTCTTTTTGGAAATTGAAAACCATCTCGCTCAATTAGCAGAAACCGAGCAGTGTACGGCTTTTGTGCAGCAGCTGCTGCCCCTGACCTATGAGTTTGAGGGAGAAAAAATTCAAGCGCTGTTCGAACATTACCTGCAGCAACTCGATCAGTAGCTACTGCCGATCGTTGGAACTCGCAAACATACATAGCACCAACACGCAGAGACACAACGATCTATACAACTATCACAGATTCTTTGAAACATGGACAATCTGCTGGGCTTCCTGAACCGATCGTCGGCGAATTTCCAGAATCTGGCTAATTTCACGGGCAAAGCTGGGTTGCCGTTCGATCATTTGATTCACCACAGTAGCTGAGAGCTGCATTACTTCCAGATCCTGTAGTGCTGTAATAGAAATTGGGCTGGTCTCCCCAGCAAATAAAGTCATTTCACCAAAAAACTCACCTGCATTCAGCCTTAGGATTTCATGCTCTTGGCCTGTTTTATCTCGCGTGGTCATCACCGCTTGACCGGAAATCACAATATAGAGCGCATTGTTCAAAGCACCTTGCCGTACCACTTTCTCACCCGACCCAAAATGCTGAAGCATAATTCCTTGAGAAAGGGCAGCTAAATTTTCTGGTTTATCCAGCGGCACAAACGATGGAATCGCCTGGAGGCTCTCTGCGATTTTCTTCGAAGTTCCTTCATTGCGAGAAGTAGGGCCATGAAAGTGATAGAGTGTGCGAATCGGAAAGGGAATATTTAAGTTATTGCGCTGAGCTGCATACCAGACCCGACTCATAAAGCGATCGCGAATTTCTTCGAGATGGCCATAGTCCTCCAGAAAAAATTTCACCTCATAGGTGATGGCAGAGTCGTCATAGGAAAGGGTGAAAATTTGCGGTTCTGGATGAGATAGGATGCCCTGCGTCTCCAGGGCAGTTGTGCGCAAAACATGTTTGGCAACGTTGGGCGGATCGCTATAAGAAAAGCCGATCCGGATTCGTTCAGCGTGAATGCGCAAGGGACGGCTGAAGTTGCGAATAATCTCACTGCTGATCAATTTATGGGGAATAACCACCATTTCATGTTCAAAGGTTTGCAACCTCACCGATCGCCAGTTGATATCAATAACTTGCCCCACTAAATCCCCAACCCGTAGCCAATCTCCTACCGAAAAAGGCCGCTCAAACAGTAACGCAATGCCTGACATGACACTGCCCAACGTATCTTGCAAGGCCAGACCAATCACGATCGAGCTGACGCCTAAAGCGGTAATCACCCCAGCCAAATCGGCATTCCAGACAGTTGCTAGAACGATCGCTCCACCGGCCAACACCACCAAGAACCGCACCAGATCAATTAGCAATTTTGGCACGCGGGCTCGCCAGGTATCTGCTTTAGCCTGCTCAAACAAAATATTGTTGAGGCAAGACAGCGCCGCATGGATGATGCAAAGCCAAAATAGGGTTTGAATACTCTTAACTAACTCATGGCTGATGGGCAGCTTGAGCACTTGCTGCAAGAACAGCATGAAAATGAAGACGGGCAACACCAAATTGCGAACTACCCGCAGAGTTGCTGCCAAAGGATTGCCCCGCTGCTGCAGGCGGTAGATCAATTCGCCCAGCACAATCACCAGTAACGGGAAACCAATGATTAGACCGATCGCCCAAATCAGCAGTTGACCGAAAGTAGACTGCATCATCGACTTTCAACCTCAGTCCTTGCAACCGCACGGACGCTTTGTAATTGCCATGCCTTTAAGGGTTCTTTGCCATTTTCGGCGGCAATTTCCACAGGCTCAAATTCATACAGATCACCCAGGCGGGTATACATGTTTTCAGCAATGAGAATTGATCCGGGTGTACAGGCGGCTTTCAACGCGCTAGCCAAATTAATCGTGTCACCCCACACATCATAAATAAACTTATTCGTTCCGACAATCCCAGCCACAATATCACCTGAATTGATGCCAATACTGATATTGAGTTTATACCCTCGTTCGTGATTAAAGCGTCGAATGATCGTCAGCATCTCTAACCCAAAATCAACTGCCCGCTTGTCATGGTCCAGATAGGGGACTGATAATCCACAGACTGCCATATAACTATCTCCGATCGTTTTGATTTTTTCCATGCCATACCGTTCAGCCGCTTCATCAAAAGCCGTGACCAGCTCGTTCAAAATACTGACAATTTCATAGGCCGTCAGAGAATCCGAAAGCTTAGAAAATCCGGTCAAATCTGAAAAGAGCACCGAAACATTGGACACACTTTCAGCAATGTTTTTTTCTCCTCGCTTCAACCGTTTGGCGATCGCGGCTGGAAAGATGCTCAACAAAAGCTGCTCATTCTCGCGATTTTTCTCCTCCACCAAATTCGTCTGCGCCCGCAGGCTGCGCACCATGGCATTGAAAGATTGGGCCAATTCGCCAAATTCATCCTCGCTTTTGAGGGAGGCGATCGCATCTAACTGCCCCCCGGCAACTTTGCGCGCACTTTGCATTAGTTCATGGATGGGTTTCACAAACAAATAGGCTAACGCCATGGCAAGCAGGGTGACCAGCAGCATCAGCAGGGTCGCAGAAATTAAAACTTGTTTTTGGAAGGAATAAATTGGCGCATAGGCTTCTGCCAGATCCATTTCCGAAAGAATGACCCAATCGAGGCCATCAATCTTGAGCGGCGCATAGGAGCTGAGCACGGGAATATCGCGATAGTCTCGAATAATTTGGGTTCCCTGTTTGCCTGTCAATGCTTCTTCAACGGCCTGGGTATGGACTTTCTGTTCCAGAATTGACGTGTCGTATTGGTCAATGCGATTGATCGTCTCTTCATCCACACCGATCGATCGCAGCGTATTTAAATATTCAGTTGGAGTTTCCACTAAGAAGCGAGAAACCGATCGCATTAAATAATCCTGTCCAACCAGATAAGTTTCTCCCGTATTTCCCAGGCCATCCTCTTTCCATTTTTGATTGCCTGTCATGACGTTGTTGATTTCATCAACCGGAAGCTGTACAGCCAGCACCCCAATCAGTTTTTGCCGATCGAAAATTGGGGCGGCAATGAAGGCAGCTGGGGCACCATAGGAAGGGGCATAAGCCTCAAAGTCAATAATTCTGGCGTAACCTTTGTCTTTGGAACGTCGCACCTTGGCGACAAGACGAGCTAAATTACTCTCGTTATAGGGACCTGTAGTTAAATTACTGGTGAAATCGGTCTCTTTGTAAACGGTGTAGACGATCGTTCCTTGTAGATCGATCAGGAACATGTCGTAGTAACCAAATCTCTGAATAATATTCCGGAAAATCGGATGGAATTGATTATGAATCTGGCTATATTGGCTACCATCTCTTGCGGTATCTAGAACATCCTTCTTGCCAACCGGATTGGGATTGTTGCCAATGTAGTGGAACTGCAAATAGTTGGCAGCAGAGGTTTCTGGCAGGAAAGAATCCAGGACGGGCGACCCCTGCTCAGTTTTAGCTAATTTGGGCAGAAATACTTCTCGATAGTAGTCTCTGAGCTTTTTCTGGGCCTCTGGTGAAATCTGAGCGGTTTCAAGTTGGCGATAAGCTGCCGAGAAATCCTTCATCGCGGTTACAACCGCCGGATCTTCACTCAAAGTCTGGACGTGATTCCGTAATGTTTTGATATAAGCATCGATTTGGTCGGCTTTTGAGGCGCGTAAACTCGTGAGTTGGCTAAAGACGCGATCGGTTAAATTGGATTGGCCGCTCCGATAGCCCAGATAAGCTGTCACTAAAATTGAGCAACTACTCACTGTTAATAACATGACAATGAGTTTTGATTTAATGCTGAGTCGGTTGAGCCATTGCATACAGTCGGTTCCGAGAACTGCGATTTAGGGGTGAGCGCAGTCAACGGTATTGTAAAGTACAATTTCCCATCAGACTGTATTCAAAATCGCGAATTGCATAAAACCCGCTTTACCTGCTAAAAGAGGGGGTGTAATCGCTAGCGGAGACTGAAATCTTTGAACAGCGAAATCTCCTTCCTGCGCAATATTTGGTACTATGCATTCCCCAGTGCGCAGCTAAAACCGGGCAAAATCGTTGCTAAGAAATTGCTGAATCAGCCGATTCTGTTTGGCCGCACCAGCGACGGTAAAGCCTTTGCGCTGCGAGATATTTGTCCCCACCGCGCTGTTCCCTTAAGCTGTGGCCGCTTTGATGGTCAGGCCGTAGAATGCGGCTATCATGGTTGGCACTTCGATCGAACTGGAAAATGCACGCTGATTCCCTCTCTGACGGATGATCAAGACTTGAACCTGGATCGGTTTGGCGTTCAATCCTATCCGGTGCAGGAAAGTCAGGGCAATCTGTGGATTTATATGCCAGACGATCGATCGAATCACCATCCACTAAAAATGGCGGCTCCGCAAGTCAAAGGCTTTGAAAGCTGCACTTATCAAGCCGTCCAGGTGATGAACTTTCCCTGTTATCTCGATCATGTCGTGGTTGGATTGATGGATCCAGCCCATGTGCCTTTTGTGCATCGAGCCTGGTGGTGGCGAGCCGATCCAGCCCTGTCGGAAGAGGTGAAAGCCTTTGATCCGTCGCCCTATGGTTTCACAATGCGGCGGCACGAATTATTGCGGCAAACCTTCTTCTATCAGCTAATTGGCAGTAAACCGGAAGTCGAGATCTCGTTTCAGTTGCCAGGAGTCCGGATTGAAACCATTACGACTCAGCAACACCGCGTGTGCAACTTAACGACGATTACGCCAATTTCAGACACCGAAACTCAGTTGACCACCCTGTTCTACACGACACTGCCCTGGTTCACCGCACTCAAACCGCTGCTGATTCCATTCATGCGCAGCTTTTTAGATCAAGATCGCCAAATGGTAATCAAGCAGCAAATCGGTTTGCAATATGATCCACCCTTGATGTTGATCAAAGATTCAGATACGCAAGCCCGCTGGTACTATCAATTAAAGGCAGAATATGCCAAGGCGATCGCAGAAGATCGGCCCTTTGTGAATCCCGTTAAAGAGCAGGTGCTGCGCTGGCGGAGTTAATCTTTGATGCAACAGGCAGGAGAAATTTCTTACAGAGGCATGGTGCTGAAGCATGATTTGCCTGAAGCCGTAGCAGCCCTGATTCAAGCCTCAGCTCCTGAACTGTTTGAGGTGACGTTTGGCCCCAACGCTATCCCGATTTTGGCCGCATTGATTCAACGATCGCACAATCGGTATAGCCATCGTTATGTTTACGTAGGAGAGGTACAGGAGGCAACAGGGGCAGACCGAATTATCGGCATTGCGGTCCTGATTCCGGCAGAAGTCCTGCATGATTACACCGACGAGCAGGCAGTCTTAAATCCCTGGCAAAAGCTACGGCAATGGCTGTTGCAGCGGATGATGCTCGATCGGGTTTTGCAGCATGACTATCCAGCAGGCTCATTCTATCTGGCCAATCTGTCAGTCCGGCCTGACTATCAAAATCGCGGCATTGGGACACAGCTTTTGCAGCAATGTATCGCTGCTGTGCCGCCCGGTTCTCCTCTCTTCATTAGTGTAGATATTGCCAATCCGCGTGCCCAAAAGCTCTATGAATCCCTGGGTTTTCAGGTCGTCTCCAGCAAAACGCTGAGGATTTTGCATCGGACAATCGGATCGCGGGTTCTCGTTTATCCAAATCAGGTGTGAGTCAATAGCGCATCAGGCGACTCAACAAAAACATGAAGCCAGCCGCCAACACTGCCCCCACAATAATGCTGAGAATGCCGCTCTCAAAACTGCCTGTTGCCGCCACGATCGATCCAGGCACCAGAGAGCCACCGACCCCACCAAACAAAATCGACAGGCCATTATAGAGTCCTGTTCCTGCTCCCACCTGATCAGCAGGCAATAAGCGCTGCACAATCGCATATTCCTGAGCCGCATAGGCACTTTGACAAAAGACAGCCAGCGCGAAAAATAGCACCAGCAGCGCCAAGGAACTGACGCTCGACGCCACATAAGCCATCAATGCTGCCGCCAAGAATCCCCATCCCGCCAGCTGAATCCGGTTTTGTAGCCGATCGCCCCAATAGGCCATCAAGCCAATCCCGGCAATGCCAGCCGTAAACACCAACGCCAGCGGCCAACCCAACTGTTCGAAGTCAATCCCTTTGGCCCGATTGAAATAGGAAGGCAACCAGTTGAGCAAGCCAAACGCGCAGAATGCATTGAGAATGCCGCCTAACACGGTTAACCAGAAGCGACGATCGCGCCGATAGGATTGGTCTGGTTTCGCCCTACCTGATTCTGTTATTCCAGATGGCTGAGCGAGCAGATCCGATTGAAATGCACCTAAAAATGCAGGTAGCGGCTGATCCTGCACGAGAAAATACACCAGCGGAATTGAAATGAGCATCCCACCTGCCCCTAACAGCGCAAAAGCAAATCGCCAACCCCAGGCCGAAACCAACGGAATAATCATCAAGGGTGCGGTGGCCGTGGCAATCAAAATACCGCTACCCCACAGGGCATTCGCTCGCGATCGCTCACCGGGCAAAAACCAGCGGCTCGTGATCGTACTCAGCATTGGAATATGCACCCCTTCACCGAGACCCAGCAGCAATCTCAATCCGATCAGCGCAGCAAGAGATTGTCCCAGTGGCGCACTCAAAAAGGTGACAATCGAAAAGGCCAGAATCGCTAACATCAGGCTACGCTTCGGACCCAACCGCTCTGCCCAGGGACTCAGCAGCATATTCGACAGGGCATAGGAGAGAAAAAACGCGCCCAGCAGCAGTTCTCCATTTGCCCCCACTTCGCGATCGCTCCAGCCAAACTCATCCGCAAGACGTGGCATCACTAGAGCCAAATTATTCCGATCCAAATAATTGATGAATAGGGTGACGGCAAGCACGATCGGAATGCGCCAGCGATTGGTCGGCGAAGCTTGTTCAGTCAGCATGGATGGAGTTGGGGGGCTGAGGTGGAATGACAGTTGCGGCGCGTTGGGCCATCTCTCGAATTGGCTGATAGTCGCGATCGCTGACGGCAGCAAATCGAGCCATCCTGGCGGCACTTAAAATTTGCTGGCCTTGCGGATCTTCATGGAGGTTCAGTAAGAGCGATCGCAATTGTTGGCGTAAGCTGGGCGGCACGGCGGTTGAAATCAGCCAGGGCGGCATCGGGCTGGGACCAAGGGTGGCGATCACGCGAATTTTGGACTGAAGCTGGGGATCACGCCGCATTTCGGTTTCCAGAACAGTGCTGTCGATCGTCGTGACATCGACCTTACCCGCTAACAGCCATTGCAACGAGGTTTGGTGCGCACCGGACTGAATCACCTGCCCAAAATAATTCAACGTTTCTCCCCGTTCTGCTAAATCGGCGCAGGCAACATAAAATCCGGAGTGCGATCGCGGCTCATTGTAGGCCCACACGGCACCCCGCAAATCGGTAAAATTGTGGAAGGGACTGTCCTGCCGCACCACCACATCGGAGAAATAAACAGGACGGTTTTGGTAACGATCGCCCTGCATTACGGGAGCAGCCAGGAGTTCGATTGTCGAATGCGGCTGATCAGCTTTTCGAATATAAGGCAATCCACAAATCCAGCAGACTTGAATTTCGCCTGCATCAAACAACCGCTCGCGGTCCTGCCAATCAACATCGTTAATAAACAGCACGGGAATCGAGAGGCGACGACTGATGTATTCAACAAGGGCCGCACAAGTTGAATCGGCATTGGCAGCCATGCAAGACGTAAATTTCAGAACTTCTATCGCATCTGTCATGGTCGATCGCCCAGGGTAATTGAGTCCATTTTGGGCTAGCGGATGATTCTTGACAATGCAGGATTTCAGCTTGATTTTGCGGCGCGTTCGGTCAGACCCTCGACAAATACGATACGCTTATCTATCGAAAGCGTCAGAACAGCCGAACTATGCCTCAGACGATCGACTTCCTCAGCCATCTCAATCCTTCTCAAAGACGGGCGGTTGAACATTTTTGTGGACCGTTGCTGGTTGTGGCCGGAGCGGGATCGGGCAAAACACGGGCGCTGACCTACCGGATCGCCAATCTGGTGCTGACTCACCGCGTCGATCCTGAGAACATTCTGGCAGTCACCTTCACCAACAAAGCCGCCCGAGAAATGAAGGAGCGGATCGAACGGCTGTTTGCAGAGCAGGAGGCGATCGCTCAATTTAGCAAGCCGTTGGATATGCTCTATCCAGTTGATCAAACGCGGCTGAAGTCTCAGGTTTATAAGCAAATCACCAAGAATTTATGGATCGGCACGTTCCATGCCCTCTGTGCCCGCATTCTCCGCTTTGACATCGAGAAATATCAGGGAGAGAATGGCCGCCACTGGAACCGCAACTTTTCGATTCTGGACGAGTCAGATGCCCAGGGATTGATCAAAGAGCTAGTGATCAACGCCAATTTAGATGACAAGAAATTTGAGCCGCGATCGGTCCGTTATGCGATCAGTAATGCCAAAAACCAGGGATTCACGCCAGAAGAGCTGGAGCGAGAGCAGCCCAATTATCGAGGCCGGGTGATTGCCGACCTTTATGCCCGCTATCAGGAGGCTTTGGCAGGCAACAATGCCCTGGATTTTGATGATTTGATTCTCGTACCTGTACAGCTTTTCCGCCAGAATGAGCAGGTTTTAGATTATTGGCATCGACGTTTTCGTCACATTCTCGTAGATGAGTATCAGGATACAAACCGAACGCAATATGATCTGATTCGGTTATTAGTCACCAATGGGGCCCCTTCCCGCCAGTTCAATGATTGGGGACATCGATCGATCTTTGTAGTGGGAGATGCCGATCAGTCGATCTATTCCTTCCGCGCAGCAGATTTCACCATCCTGATGGACTTTCAGCATGATTTCGGCGATGGTCTGCCGGATGACGACACACGCACCATGATCAAGCTGGAAGAGAACTATCGATCGACCGAGAATATTTTGCAGGCGGCCAACGAGCTGATCGAAAACAACACGGAGCGGATCGATAAAGTATTGCGCCCGACGCGCGGATCGGGTGAGGCCATTTATTGCTACCGGGCTGAAGATGAAGTTGCCGAAGCCAGCTTTGTGGTGCAGCAGTTGCGGCAAATGGAGCTGACCAATCCGGATTTAGACTTTGGTGATTTTGCCATTCTCTACCGGACGAATGCTCAGTCACGTGCCTTTGAAGACGTGTTGGTAAAATATGGCGTCCCTTACACGGTGGTGGGCGGCCTGCGGTTTTACGATCGGCGCGAAGTTAAAGATGTGCTGGCCTATCTGCGGGTAATCGCCAATCCAGATGACAGCATCAGCCTCAAGCGGATTATCAATACGCCTCGACGCGGCATCGGCAAAGCTACGGTCGATCGCTTAGAAACGGCTGCGAATGAGTTAGGCACAACCCTCTGGCAAGCCTTGAGTGATGAGACGCTGGTCCAAACCGTGGCAGGTCGATCGGCTAAACCTGTACTCGCTTTTGCAAAATTGGTGCAACGTTGGCAGGAACAGGCCAGTGACGCTTCAGCCTCACGCATTGCCCAAGGCATTCTGGAAGATTCTGGATATGTCCAGGAATTAAAGGAACAGGGAACCGATGAATCGCTCGATCGCCTACAAAACGTGCAGGAACTCTACAACGCCATTCTGCAATTTGAGGAAGAGAACGAAGAAGCGAATCTGATGATGTTTTTGGCGAATGCTTCGCTAGCTTCGGATCTAGATAACCTTCAGGAACAACAGCAGCAAAAAGTCTCGCTGATGACGCTGCATTCCTCAAAAGGACTGGAATTTCCGGTGGTGTTTCTGGTCGGCCTGGAACAGGGACTTTTCCCCAACCATCGATCGATCGAAGATGTCAAAGCTTTGGAAGAGGAGCGACGGCTCTGCTATGTCGGCATTACGCGGGCAAAGGAGCGGCTGTTTATCAGCTATGCGCGCGAGCGACGGCTTTATGGCAACCGAGAGCCCGCCAGTCCTTCGTTGTTTTTAGGCGAATTGCCTACTGATTTGCTAATGGGTAACACGGTCGCGGCCCTACCGAAACGCATGACAACCCCCATTCGGGAAATCAAACGCCAGCCTTCGAATATGCCCAATACGCACGCCGATGACTGGACTGTAGGCGATCGAGTCGTGCATAAAGCATTTGGTGCAGGGGAAGTCACTCATATTTTTGGTGCAGGTAACAAGATCTGTTTGGCGATCAAGTTTCCCAGCATTGGTCGGAAGATTGTTGATCCAAAGATCACGCCGCTTCAGCGAGTTGAGTAGTAGATGCAAACTCTGAATTATCTCCAAGGTGACTGACTCAAGTCGCCTGTTTTGGCCTAAACTTGAAACCTTCGGTAGACCGCTTCTGTCAGAGAAAGCAGCGTTAGGAGGAACTCCCATGCGAGATCAAGACTCGGTGCCCAACTCCCAATCTCCCTCTCATCGTTCGATTCCGCGTGGTGTCGTTGCTGGACTGGCTGTAGTTGTGCTTGCCGCTGCNGGGGGGGGTGTCTTGGTGGACTTGGCGATCGTTCCAATCCCAATCGATCGGGCCTGAAGCGACTAACCCATCTCCTGCAATCCAGTCTCCTGCTGATCTGAATCAAGTTCCAATTCAGCAAAATGTTCAGGTTTACTGGCTCAAAAGCGTGGGCGATCGGTTTGAGTTAACCCCTGCGACTGCTTCTGTTTCGGCAGCAGGTCAGCCAGATGCGCTGCTAAAGGCTGCTCTAGAAGAGATGCTGAAAGGTCAGCCCAACTCAACTGATTTAACTTCTACAATTCCTGCGGGAACTCAATTGCGTCAGGTTAGCATTCAAGATGACGGCGTCCATGTTGACCTCTCTCAAGACTTCACAACGGGTGGCGGCAGTGCCTCCATGACGGGGCGCTTGGGCCAACTCATCTATACGGCAACGACGCTAGATCCAAAGGCTGCGGTTTGGATTTTGGTTGAGGGCAAACCGCTGGAAGTGTTGGGAGGAGAAGGGCTCATGGTCGATCAACCTATGACAAGAGAGAGTTTTGAGCAGAATTTCAATTCCTAAAATCCCCAATGGCATGGATGCGGTAGAAGTGACTTCATCTACACCGAAACCGGATTTTTGGGTTCAGCAACCATCACTTGACGTACGGGCAGGTCGATCACAAAGGTGGCCCCTGCTCCAGGTGCAGAAATGCATTTGAGTTGACCTTGATGTTTTTCAGTGATGATCTTGTAGCTAATCGATAGGCCGAGTCCAGTTCCTTTTCCAACGGGTTTGGTGGTGAAGAAAGGATCAAACAGGCGAGACTGAACGGCGGCTGACATACCGGGACCATTGTCTGAAATTCGGATTTCTAGGCGTTGCGGCTCAATCAATTCAGTCTGAATCCGCAAAATGCTCGGATGGGCAGCTTTTTCTTCTGGCAATCGTCTTTCATTAAATTCGTCTAGCGCATCAATTGCATTGGTGATTAAGTTCATCAATACCTGATTGAGCTGCCCTGGATAACATTCCACAGGCGGAATTGGCCCATAATCCTTCATCACCTGAATCGCTGGACGATCGGGACGCGCTTTTAAGCGGTTTTCCAAAATCATCAAGGTGCTGTCGATGCCTTCATGAATGTCGGCAGTTTTGAATTCTGCTTCATCCAGGCGAGAAAAGTTGCGCAAAGACAACACAATCTCCCGAATGCGCTCAGTGCCGATCTGCATCGACTGAAACAGCTTTTTGCTATCTCCCTGAAGAAACTCCAAATCCACCGCTTCCAGCTCATCTTGAATCTCAATATCTGGGTCGGGGTAATGTTGCTGAAAAAGGTGAACTAAATGCAGCAAATCCTGCATGTACTGAGACGCATGAGTGAGATTGCCGTGGATAAAGTTGACAGGATTGTTAATTTCATGGGCAACCCCTGCAACCAACTGGCCTAAACTGGACATTTTTTCAGTTTGAATCAGCTGAAATTGGGTCTGCTGCAAATCGGATAATGCAGATTGCAGTTCGATCGTTCGTTCTTCCACCCGATCTTCCAGCTCAGCATTGATGGTCTCTAAAGCGGTAAAAGAATCGCGCAGTTGATGCGCCATTTGGTTAAACGAATCTGACAGCAGGCTAAGTTCTTGAATGCAGCTGGTTTCAACCGTTTGGTCTAAATTTCCTTCTGCGATCGATCGACTCGCCTGGTTCAGTTTTTGAATAATTTGAGTGATTTTTCGACTGGTTAATAGACCCGACAAAATTGCCACGGCTAATGCGGCGATACAAAGCAAGAGCGTCGTGCGAGCGTTTTGATTAATCCGCGCTGTAAAGTTACTTTCCGGCAGCCGAACCACCACCAGCCAATCTAAGCCTGAACGATCCTTCCAGGGTGTGACATGCACAAACTGGCGCTCTCCTTCAAATTGGAATTCAAGCTGTTGATTGGCTTGAATCGTCTCAAAGCCACCAAAGGTCCGCTGAAGAGATTGGGCCGTGGCTCGCATCATCGGATCTTGGCTATTCAGCACGTTCAGCCGCTCAATCTTCTGATTGACCTGCTTGACAGGCGGCTCCTGATTAGAACTTGCAATGACGGACCCATTCCGTTCAATGATGAAAATACCTGCAGATGAACTGATATTGAGCGATCGAAGAAATTGGCTAATGTCTGCTAATTCCAGATCGACACCAACTGCACCGATGAAATGATAATGGGCATCGAAAACGGGTCGACCTGCCGCGATTGAAACAGTGCCCGTGCCGTCCGTCCAAACGTAAGGTTCACTCCAAACTGCCTTCTTAGCCTGTAAAGCTCGGCGATACCAGCCCTCTTGTTTGTGATCGTATTCTGGATCGATCTCTAAGAGCTTGCTTGGCCTGCCTTCAGCATCAATCAAATAGTTGGAATTTTTGTGTTGAGTGCGAGCAGAAGTTTCACTAAAGGTATTCTCACCTTGTCCGCCAAAATGTCCAGCCCCCACATAATCCCCGTTCACTAAGCCATAATTGACGTAAGTCACATTGGTATTTTGAACTTGCCGCAACAAAAAGCGCTGTATTGCTGGCAGATCCTGACTATTTAACAAACCTAGATAAATCTCATCTGTTACAGCCTGAGTAATTTGTGGAGGGCCTGCGAGATAGGACGCTAAATGTTGGCTAACAACATCGTTGGTTCGCTGGGTCAGTTGGTTTGCCAGGTCATTAACGGTCTTTTGCCCATTTCGGAAAGATAAATAGCCGGTCAGCCCCACGGAGACAGAAATTTGAATCAAGAAAGGGGCGATCAGAACCAGTTGAAAGGGTAATTTCTGAGGTAGGTGCAGAGGTAGGTGCAAGCGAAAACGTGCCATGGATATTCAGTTCTGAGCACTGGTCAAGCGATCGTGGTCAGAGGATGTCTGCAAAAGGGAAAGATGGACCATGGAGCTGAAGTTCTAATGCTTAGCCCAATTGGTCCAACTCCTATCAAAGCAGTTGAATTTGAAGAACGCTCTAGGACATCCATCATCTAGAAAACGCTATGAGCTATTGTGCCCAGAGGATGTTCGGGGCTAGCAACCAAGACGAAGCTGGTTCATTTTATTGAGAATATTCTTGACTATTGGCGACTCGTCAGGCTAAAAGAGCGAAAATGCTTGGCTTGTTCTTCAATCCGGCTTGCGAGCCGATCGCATACCAAATTGCACAGCTCATAACTCAAGTTATCCGTCACACTGTAATAAGCCGATGTCCCTTCACTGCGACGGCTCAAAATACCAGCTTGCAGCATCACTTTGAGATGTTTGGAGACGTTTGCCTGACTAGTTTCAGTGGCTTCTACAAGATCTTGAACGCATTTCTCGCCATCTCGCAGTAAATTGAGGATGCGCAGACGCATCGGTTCACTTAAAACACTGAAATAGTCAGCAACTTGCTGCACAACCTCTACCGGTACAGACTCCGCCGATCTCATGCAATTTTACTCCGCAAGGACTGGTCCCAAAATTTTAACACTTAACCTTTCTATACCAATGGAGTAATTAATTCTCCGTCTGAAATTCCAGAAAAACCAAATTTTAACTGGCAATCAAAATTCCGACAAAGAAATTCTGCTTCCATTGCGTAATAACTGGGCGATCGAACAGTTGGTTAAATAACAACCTGCTAAATAGCAGCAAACCGAATCTTAAGATAGTCTTCTTCCATCTTGGCCCCTGCAGGCTGTAACGCAGCTAGAGCTTGTGGCAGAACGAGGTTACGGCGATGATTACCAATCCGAATATTCAGTTCATCCCCAGTTTTGCTCAGCTCCACTTTGTTTTTGGGAATGCCAGGTAAATAAACTTCCAGACTGTACTGATTCTGCTCCTGCACAACTCGTAATGTCGTTTCCTTATAGTAAACCTGAGCCGGATCTTCACCTTCTGTAAAGAGGGTCTCTTTCAATCGCTCCAAAGCTTCTAAGCCACACATTTCCTCGGAGTAGAGGGGAACTTCCTTAATCGGCAGCGGACTAAAATTCTCATGAATTTCGCGACGATATTGCTGCTGATTCTCTTTCCAGCGCTGGAAGAAAGGATCGGTGACCTGATCGGGGATAATTCGGTTTGCCACTACCAAATCTGTTGCGACGTTATACAGACTGAGATAGGCATGCGCCCGCAGCGATTCTTTGATCACCATCTTCTCAGGGTTTGTCACCAGCCGCACTGAGGTTTGGCTATTGTCAGTCAATACCTTTTCCAGAGCTTCAATTTGCTCATAGAACTCGTAGGGAGCATCCATCACCTGCTGATCGGGCAATGAGAATCCAGCGATCGGGCGAAATAGCGGTTCCACTAACGGGCGCAGAGCAGCTGATACTGCTTGTAAAGGTTTATAAAACCGCCGCATATACCAACCTGCAACCTCCGGCAAACTCAGCAACCGCAGCGCGGTACCAGTCGGGGCAGAATCAATAATCAGGACATCATATTCGCCTTCGTCATAATGGCGCTTCATCCTCACCAGACTGAAGATTTCGTCCATGCCCGGTAGAATCGCCAGTTCTTCCGCTTCCACCCCTTCAAGCCCACGGGCTTGCAAAACTTGGGTAATATAGCGCTTCACGGCTCCCCAGTTGCCTTCTAACTCCATTAAGGCATCCAGTTCTGCTCCCCAAAGATTCGGGCGAACCTGGCGGGGGGCATGCTCTAGCTCCATATCAAAGCTATCTGCCAGAGAATGGGCCGGATCCGTGCTTAAAACCAGGGTCTTATATCCCAACTCAGCACAGCGTAGACCTGTTGCTGCTGCGACGGAGGTTTTACCAACGCCTCCCTTACCGGTCATCAAAATTACGCGCATGAACGAACCACCATCTGAGAAGTCTTCATATTCCTTTACTTACTGTATCGGTTTTTTTGAGTAGCGGGATAGTGATTCATAGGGAGAAGGCCGATCGCCCCATAAAATACACGTGCTAAAAAAAGCTGAATGGAAAATCCACCCAGCTTCTAATCCAAAATCTAAAATCCAAAACAGGACCTTGGTTTCATCACCTCAGTCTCACCTCAGTCTTTTTCTGAGGCTTATCTGTCTCTCCTCGTCTCTCTTAGTCACGATTCATTGCGATCAAGAGCCGCAGAATGAAAACAAACAGGTTGATATAGGTGAGATACATCGATAGAGCAGCTGGAAGATACTGATCATCTCGGTAGCTGCGAGGCAAAACGTAGAAATCAACCACTGCTGCACCCGCAAACAGCAAAACACCAATGCCAGAAATGCCAATCTCTAACCAAGTCGGCGTAAAAACACCAAACAACATGAATAGCAGTTGCGCAATTAGCACGACAAACAGTGCAATGATGCCGATTTGGAGTGTCTTTGCTAAGGCAATGCCATCCTGATCCGATAGGTTGGAACCGATCTGACGAGCCGCAATAAAGGTGACACCGCACCCTAAGGCCGCAATTCCAATGCCTTGAATCCCAACGCCCTGTGTACCAAGAGCCACATAAACCAGTCCACTCAGGGTATAACCCGACAAGAGGCTATAGGTTGCCAGCAGGGGTAAAGCCGCACCGTTATTTCCCTTTTCAGCCACATTCCTGGCGACAAAGAAAAGAATCAGCTCGACAACCATTGCCCCGATAAATGTGGGCATAAATAGCTCAGGCCGATTGTTGATTACGCCTAGGCCACCATAAATGCCGAGAGCAGTCAGAATCAAGCCACCCCCCAGATAGGGTAAAGCTTTAGAAATCACGTTAGGGCCGACTAAAGGGAGCCCCTGCGCTTGACGAATGGCTCCTCGAAAATTACTGGTGTTGCTCATAAGTTTTTCCTTCTTTAACCAGTTTGTTAACAAACAGTTACTTTTGTTGAAATATGACTGCTTGCCAGTTCTGCCTTGATTTTAAGGGATCTTCTGAGAAACACGTTGCCGATCCGAATCACTGAGACGAGTGCTGCAAAACACATAATCGCCTCCGCATTAGCCGATGGCTCAGAAGTTGGTCCGTATTTATGCTGATCATTGGTTAGGCCCCCTAATTCATTCCCGTAGAATAACGATGGTTTGACAGCCTTGCAATTTGGAGAATGAGCCTAAATCGATACAAGGTGATTCATTCAGATGACGGCTACTCAATCTTCTCTCCGCTCCAATTGCCTGGAATTGTTGATGGCTTACCAGCAAAATCCCTCGGTTTCGCTGCGCAACAAGTTAGTCCGGATGAATGCAGGTCTCGTTCGGAAGATCGCACATCGAGTCAGCCATCAGTGTGCCGAACCCTATGAAGATCTCGAACAAATTGGCTACCTGGGTCTGATTCGGGCGATCGAGCGTTTCAATCCCAGCCAAGGTTGTGCCTTCAGCTCTTTTGCAGTTCCCTACATTCGGGGTGAAATGCTGCACTTCCTTCGCGATCGGGGTAGCTCTATTAAAGTACCCAGACGTTGGCAAGATCTCCAAAAAGAAGGGCAAAAAGTTCGAATGGCTCTTGCCAAAGAATTAGGCTATCAACCCAGCGATGGTGAAATCGCAGAAGCAATGGGAATTTCCGCCTACGAGTGGCGTGAAATCAAAATGGCGGTTAAAAATCGTCTGCCGCTCAGCTTAGACGCAACCGTTTGCCAGCAAGTCGATTCTTCGATCACCTTGGGTGAAACCCTGCCAGATACTCACTATCAAGCATTGCAACGGTTAGAAGAAGATCGCCAACAGCTCCAGCGGGCCCTCAACCAGCTTGAAGAAAAAACCAGAGCTGCGATCGAGTTCGTCTTCTTTAATGAAATGTCTCGCAAAGAAGTTGCGGAACGGATTGGCGTCAGCCCCATGACCGTGACTCGTCGCATTCAGCGCGGTTTAGAGCAAATGATGGTGTTCTTGCAACCTCAAACTCTGCAAACAGATCCCTAATCCCAGAGTTCAATTCAACCATCACAAACATCGCTGAACGTAATTAGAAAAATCGAACCAACAAAATTAAGCAGGCCAGCCCATTGTCCAGCCCCCAACCTGGCTCACCTCATGCCAAACAGAATCAGTCAGACTAAAGTCAGACAAATCCCCTAGTGGGTCATTTGGCATGTAGATAGCCATTTTTGGGGAACTCTGTGATGATAAAACAAAGTCTCTTGGTTTCTGACTATGACCCGCCATCAAAAACATCCCCTCCGCGATCTGAGCCTCGAAGAACGTCGAGAACTCGAACGAATTGTACGTGCCACCAGTGAGTCCGCAGACCGTGTGGCACGTGCGAAAGCTTTGCTAGCCGTTGCTGAGGGACAGAGTTATACTGCAGCAGCCCAAACCAGTGGACGACGTTCAGGGGATGCAGTCGGGCAACTGGTGGCACGATTCAACACCGACGGGTTGAGCGCACTCACTCGTCGTCATGGGGGTGGAGCGAAAACCCACTATGAGAGTGCCCAACGACAGCAGATTGTTGAGTTAGCTCAACAGCTCCCGAACTTAGAAACTGATGGTGTTTCCCAGTGGTCATTATCAACGTTGCAACGGCGGTTAAGAGCAGAAGAAGAGGGGCAATTTTCAACCATCAGTACTTATACCATTTGGCAAGTGTTGCACGAAGCAGGGCAGAGTTGGCAGCA
>LUGL01000121.1 GCA_002796835.1 Elainella saxicola E1
AGTGTAGGACGAGCACTAAAAGTTGAATTACTAAAAGCGCGTCTACGCAAACTTTGTAGCCGTTGGCAAGAGAGCATTGACCCCGAAGCGATGCCTATCCATGAACAGATCTTCATTCGTCTCCAGCATGAGCTAATCAATGGCATTGATGCACTGTTCGTGTTTGTCRCCAACCCCCAAGTTGAACCCACCAATAATCGCTCTGAGCGCAATTTGCGCCACGAAGCTGAAGTTCGTAAAGGGGGGCGTACCAGTAAAACACAAGCTGGTGCTGAGCGTCGCAGCATTATCATGAGTGTCCTCGCCACCCTCAACACTCGCTTTGAGGGGTTTACGTTGGAGCATCTCCTTGAGGAATTAGCGCAGTGGACGCAACTCGGACTCTCCCGATTTCAAATAGAACTGGCAGGTATGACTCAAACCAATGCGTTGTCGAGTGCCTAAACTCCAATCAAGCTACTCCAAATCCTGAATATTGGCTTCGCTATCGGTGAAGCTACGTTTCGTTTTGAAAATAGACACTTACGTTTCAATTCCTCTCTATAAGCCCCTTTACTCGTGCGGCATTCGGTGTAGACACCATTGTTGATTTCGTCAACGACTTTGATCGAATTACCTTGGATAAGAACACTTTTGGAATCAACGACCTCTCTGAAGTAGGAATTGTTGCTAACGATACTTTGGCGGCCACGAGTAGTAGATTAGTCCTCTACAGTGCCTCTACTGGGCGGATCTTTTACAACCCAAATGGTAGTGTAGCAGGCTATGGAACTGGAGGACAGTTTGCTACTGTTCAGGGTGCACCGGCCTTGTCAGTAGACACAGCATTTGAGTTGATCAATTAGGTGGTGATGGTCAATGAGCACAGAGTTCAACGAACTGCTGCCCATTTCGTCTGCCAATGAAACGCCAATCTGGATTATTGGCAATCGCGATTAGGTGATCCACACCTTGAACGAGTTCTGCGTCAAACGCATCGCTAACGATCGGGCCAAATCCACGTCAATTGTCCCAGTCCCCTTTTCCGCAGAGAAGTACATGACCGTCCTGGAAAGATAAGTCGCATTCTCTGAAATCCTGTAACACCGGCAGTAACCCGCTCGCAAACAAACCACTGGCTTCAGCTGCAGGCGGGACCTTCGGTAACTATCAGAACGAGTACAACTGCAAATGCAGAAACTAAGCTTCCAGTACACGCTGAATGCGGCGCTCAAGTTGATCGAGATCGAGACCACCCTCATCGCGGCTAATCCGACGCACTGTAGAATTTACCTTGGATAAATCCTGTAATAGATCGGTCAAGATCTCTTGCTGTTGGCGTGACTGAATTACTTCTCGCGGTTCCTGAACCAGATCTCGCACGATCGTATCTTCGGCACGGGAAGCCACGATCGGATCCTTTTGGCCTTCCAAATAAACAAACGTCCGGCGTCCGGGGCCGCGCTCTTCTTCAACCGGCTGAAGTGAAGTCACCTGGTCCGATCGCACATATTTCCCAAAACCCAGGTGAACCAATACGGAGGATTGAATCTTCATAGAATGACTGTCTTCTGCTATCTCTACTTTGGATCATGGATTGAATAAATCCGCAAATTGTACGGGCGGGTTTTGCTACCGAATCCATTGCAGGATGTAGATTAATCTACTAAACCCGCCCCTACCAAATATCGAACTTATTTAATCTGTTTCGGGTTGAATTCCCCGCCCCTTGGGGCGTTCGTATTTGATCTTGTGAACCGGAATACCCCGTTGCTTGCAGCGGGGTGAGTTTATTTCCCCTTTCTTCTCATGGTAAACAATCTGAACGATCGCGAGAGACATCAGAAGCAGAGGATTTTACGGTATTTTAGGTCGTGATTTACTCCAGGTTTAAAGTTGTTTATTTGACGTTCAAGTTTACCTCTACATTTTTGGTTGTAAATAGATTCATTGCACTGAACTTAAACCATGACTGGATGCATCGCTAGTTCATGCAGCGTCTGCAACAATCGATCGATTTCCTCTCGCGTATTGTAATGTGTACAGCCAATTCGCACTACTCCACCGCTTTCCTCTAAACCGAGTTGCTGAATCAGATTCAATGCGTAAAAATGTCCCTGCCAGGTGAAAATACCGCGATCGGCCAGCGCTTTCGCCAATTCAACTGGAGAATACCCCGCCATACGGATAGAGACAGTGGGGGTGCGCCAAGCAAACTGGGTGGCGTTTTGAATGCCATAGAAAGTGAGACCGGGAATTTCCAGGAGATGGGGAATCAGAAATTCGGAGAGCGATCGCTCATATTCCTGAATCGCGACCATGGTAGTCATCAATGCCTGTCTGCGTCGGGTGATCCCTGGGTTAATTCGGCGGCCCAGCTCAGTTAAATAATCGATGCTAGCCACTAATCCGGCCAGACCTTCAAAATTTAGCGTGCCGGTTTCCCAGCGATAGGGCACTTGATCTGGTGCAGGTCGAACCTTGTAGGGATGTAATCGGGCTAGATGTTCCCGTTTTCCATAGAGAATGCCGACATGCGGCCCAAAAAACTTGTAGGCCGAGCACACCAGAAAATCGCAATCTAGCGATCGCACATCAATCAAGCCATGGGGTGCATAGTGAACCGCATCGACAAATACCCAGGCTCCGGCAGCATGGGCCAACCGGATCACCTGAGCAATCTTGTTGATTGTACCGACAGCATTCGAGGCATAGCCGATCGCCACCAGTTTGGTTTTTGCCGTAATCTGCTGTTCCAGATCCGCCAGATCCAGGGTGCAGTCCTCTGGATGAATTTTCACGGTACGAATCACAATGCCGCGTTCGGCGAGTTCCAGCCAGGGAGCCACATTTGCATCATGGTCTAGTTGAGTCACGATGATTTCGTCACCGGGCTGTAGCTCTCGCCCAATCGATCGACTGATGGCAAAGGTGAGGGTTGTCATATTAGCCCCAAACACCACGTTATCAGCATCGCAGCCCAGAAAATCAGCCATTGCCAATTTCGCCTGATCGACTAGGGCATCCGTGCGAATACTTGTGGCAAAGGTACCATGCTGATTTGCATTCGAGGTAATCAGATAGTTGCCGATCGCATCTACAACTCGTTTGGGAACCTGTGTGCCACCTGGCCCATCTAAATATACGACGGGGTGTCCATTAAACCGTTGCTGCAAAGCTGGAAATTGAGCCCGAATCCAGTTTAGATTTAGAATTTTCATTGGTATTTACTCCCCTATTGCTCATTCGGTGGAAACAGTCCTGGACAGGTCAGCACGAATACATCTCTTGTACCCTGATCTGTACCGATTGCATTCACTGGAGAAGTGTAGTGAAAATATTGATCATCCTTGAATACCAGAAATTCTCCTGGATGCAGCACTTTACTGAACACTGGCGTTTCATCTTTCGGATTTTTGTACAGATGGGTTTCACCGCCACCAATGCCATGCCGATCGACCGAAAAAATGCCGACAACATCAACCCCATCTCGGTGAATGCCTTCCGGGGCTGGATTTCCCAGTTTGTGAGAGGAAGCGGTTGTCCGGATTTGATGGACACCAATTTCTTTAAAGGAGGAGCAAAGTTGGCAGAACTGGAAAAATTCCCAAATTAAGCGCTGAAAGTCTTCTAACTGAATCAGCTCATCTTCTAATTCCGCGTATTCTCGCACCACATCTCCTAGGAGTGGATTAATTTGCTTGCTCTGGAAGAGGCGACGGTGCGGTTGCTTGATCAGGCGATCGTCCTCGACCTGAAAATGAGACAACCTGCGGAAGCGGTAGCCCCCTTCCAAATAGGGATCGGCGGGTAAATTGGCGAAAGAGTGCTGGATTGATTTGACTTCGATCGCGGTCAGCATTTCTAGAACATAGCTGGCCAGACAGTTCGCGGCTGGCTTAATAAATTCCTTGGATTTCGAAAGATTCAACATTAGAGTTATCATCCTTGCTGAAATGCATAATGGGTTTGCAATGATTGATTAAAATAGAGATGTAACGAATTTCTAATCGCTAATTTGAGGTAAAATCAATCCAATGCAAATATTTTGATGTGAGGTGTACTGCTTAGTCGAATGGTTTACTGAAAATTTACTGAGCAATACCGAACTGAAGCTAAGTGAGACTACTCATGAGAACAGAAGTGATGTTTAATCTCACTTAGAAAAGAGATATAGATTGTATTGAGCTGATACTGATCATTGTAGTTGGATTTTTGGCGATCGTCGATCCCCATCAGGTTGAAGTGCAGTTTTCGTGCAAATGCGTAATCTTCCGTCATTCGATGGATCACAGTTTCTCGATCGCTCTGTTGATTTTGCCGATCGCCTCCTGCAAGTTCTCCAGTGAGTTGGCGTAGGAAATTCTGATATATCCCTCGCCATAATGACCAAATGCGTTGCCTGCCAGCACAGAAACGCCTGCTTCTTCCAGTAGATAATCGGCTAAGGTCCGACAGTTTATCGGCAATTGTTTAATGTTGGGAAAAGCATAAAACGCGCCTGCAGGTTTGAGACAGTGAATGCCTTCGATCGCGTTTAATCCCTCAACAACCACATCCCGTCGTCGCTGAAATTCGGCCACCATTTGATCAACCGCATCTTGCGGTCCTTTGAGTGCTTCAATCCCGGCTATTTGGGTAAAGGCACAGGTGCAGGAGTTGGAATTAACGATCAGGCGAACAATGCCTTCGACCAGAGGTTGAGGGAAAACGCCGTAACCGAGCCGCCATCCGGTCATCGCGTAAGTTTTGGAATGACCATCCAGCAGAATCGTGCGGGATGACATGCCTGGGTATTGAAGAATGCTGAGATGTTGACCTTCGTAAAGAATGCGAGAGTAAATTTCATCGGAAAGCACATAAAAATTATGTTTGTTGGCTAACTCGGCGATCGCTTCCAAATCTTGCTGCTGTAATAAGCCGCCTGTGGGGTTATGGGGGGAATTGAGAATCAGCAAACGAGTGCGATCGGAAATGGCCTGCTGCAAATCTGCTAAGTGAAAGCGAAAATCGACGTCTTCCCGTAAGGGCAACGGCACTGCTTTGGCCCCGACAAAATTGATCATCGACTCATAGATCGGAAAGCCGGGATTGGGATAAATCACTTCATCGCCTGGGTTGATCAGGGCCATTAGCGTGAAGAAAATGATCGGTTTTGCGCCCGGTGTCACAACCACCTGATGGGGATTAATCGGGACGCCTCGGCTGATTTCGATGTGTTCTGCGATCGCTTCTCGCAATTCCAGCAATCCGGCTGCGGGAGTGTAACCAGTGTAGCCCTCTTTCATGGCGCGAAAGGCTGCTTCACAAATGGGCAAAGGCGTTGGAAAATCGGGCTGTCCAATTTCCAGATGAATGATCGATCGGCCTTCTGCTTCAAGCTGTTTAGCTTTGGCAAAAACATCAAAGGCAGATTCTGTGCCTAATCGACTCATCCGTTCTGCAAATTTTCGTTCGGTCATGATCATGCCTGTACCTCTTATTTTAAAATTGGCTCAATCGAAAGCGTCAGCAGCGTCAGCAAGGAACTGGAATGCATTAAAGTTGCTCTAGCGCGATCGCAGTGGCTCCACCCGTACCGTGACAAATGGCAGCAATGCCGAGGGCCTGATTTTGCTGTTTAAGCGCATGCATCAGCGTCACCACAATTCGACTGCCCGATGCGCCGATCGGATGTCCGAGGGCGATCGCACCTCCGTGAATATTGAGTTTTTGATTGGATCCTCCCAACATCTGTTGAAACAAAAGATTGCTTACTGCGAAAGCTTCGTTATTTTCAAACAGGTCAATGTCTGAAAGCCGGAGGCTCAACTTTTCCAGGAGCTGCTTGACGGCAAAAATTGGCAGTTCAGGAAAACGCCAGGTTTCGCCCCCGATCCAGGTTCCCTTAAGCAATTTTGCGATGGGCTGAAGCTGATACCGATCTACTGCTGCTTGGCTGGCTAAAATCAGCGCTGCTGCCCCATCTGAAAGTTGGCTGCTGTTGCCTGCGGTTAAGAGGCCATCCGGTTTGAAAGCTGGCCGCAGTTTGCTCAGGCTCTCCAGCGTCACGTCTGCCCGGATGCCTTCATCGCGATCGATCGTTTGTGTGCCCCGTTTGCCTGGAACCTGAATGGGGACAATCTCGGATTGAAATAAGCCAGAGTTGCTTGCTGTGAGCGATCGGCGGTGAGATTCTAGCGCCACTTCATCCAAATCTTGACGAGCGAATCCGTAAATAGCGGCCATTTGTTCGGCCTGTTCTCCCATGCTTTCCCCTGTGGTGGCATCCCGTAAGCCATCCTGCACCATCAGATCGATCAACGGTTCCGGCGTACCCAACAGAGACTTATATCCCCATCTGGCGCGATGGGACAGAAAAAAGCCCGTTTGAGACATCGATTCCATGCCGCCTGCCAGCACCAGATCGGCTTCACCTGCCCGAATTGATGTCATCGCATTCAGAATGCTGATCATGCTGGAGGAGCAAACCATGTCCACCGCATAGCCGTTCACCCTGGTTGGAATGCCTGCTTTCAGGGCTGCTTGACGCGGCAGGAGTTGTCCATGACCTGCTCGCAGCACATTTCCCATAATATATAGATCCAATGTATCGCCGGATAGATTCGCTCGTTCCAAAGCAGCATTCATGACGCTTGCACCCAGATCGATCGGGGAAATACCCGCCAGCGCTCCACCAAATCGACCGATCGGCGTTCGGACTGCTGAAACCACATAAACTTCTCGCATGGTGTCTTTCATAATTGGAAATAGAGGCGTGAATTGCGATCGCAGATTGGATTGGTCAGTTGAAGTGCGTGTTTTTCAGCTGCGATTGCCTGATAGTGATGTCGCAATGTTCGCCGCATGACTTTATTCGAAGCGGTACGGGGCAATTCTTTGACAATCACCACATCGCGAATTTTGAATAAGGGATTGAGCTGTTGTGCGATCGCCTGCTGGAATTTGGGTTGTAATGCTGTTGGCGAAACCGAAATCCCTGGTGTCACGACTGCATAAACGACCAGTTGACCGGGGCCTCCTTCTGCTGGCGAAAAAGCGATCGCTGCTGTTTCACGAATGCCATTTACTTGATTAATCACCTGCTCGATCTCAGCGGAACTAACTTTAATTCCGCCTAAGTTCATCGTGTCATCGACGCGACCACAAACGCGATAATAACCGTTGGGTAAGCGTTCTAGATAGTCGCCATGACGACGCAGCGGAATCAAAGGATTCGGGGCATCTTTAAAATACACTCGATGATGATCTTGATTCAGCAGTTCGGTTGAGAGACCGATCGCAGGAGGAACGATCCAGCCTTCGCCTTTTTCAGCGGGTTGACTATCCGCGTCAAGAATCACCAAATCTAATCCTAAAGCGGGTGTGGTAAAGGTAGCTGGAGCGCAGGGCTGAATCAGGGTGCCGGTAATATAGCCGCCGCCAATTTCAGTGCCACCACAATATTCAACGATCGGCTTGTAACCTGCTAGCGACATTAAAAACAACATGTCTTGCGGATGAGAACATTCGCCGGTCGAGCTAAAGGCTTTGATGCGGCTCCAATCCAATCCCCGCATACAATCAGTGGTTTTCCAGAGATTGACAAGACTGGGAACGACCCCCAGCATATTCACCTGAGCTGCTTCGATAAATTGACCATAGCCGCGTGTGGTGGGTGCTCCTTCGTAAAGGGCGATCGTGGCGCGATTGATCAGGCTGGCGTAAATTAGCCAGGGTCCCATCATCCAGCCGAGATTCGTTGGCCAAGCTACCACATCGCCTGCGTGGATATCGTGATGTAAATAGGCATCTGCCGCAGATTTAATCGGAGTGGTTTGCGTCCAAGGGATTGCTTTCGGATCGCCTGTGGTTCCGGAAGAAAAGAGAATGTTGGTGTGGGCTGTGGGCGGCATCGATACCGCTTCAAAGGTTGTGATCGGACTGAGAAAATCACGCCAGCTCATATCGCCTGATCGCATTTTCACATCTGCAAGTTCATCCTTAGAAAGGACGATCGCAGTTGGAGCGTTGGCCTCAATTACCTTGGCATAAAGCGGTAAGCATTTGCCACATCGCTGAATTATATCTTGCGTAAAAATTGCTTTGGCATTGGTGATTCGCAGTCGAGTGGCAATTTCGGCGGCAGCAAAGCTATCGGCAATGGACACCACAACACAGCCTGCTTTGACAATTCCCAGATAAATGGCAACCGCTTCAGCGGTCATTGGCAGATCGATGGCGATTGTATCTCCTGGCTGAAATCTGAGATTTACCAACCCATTCGCAACGCGATTTGTCAGGCACTCTAATTCTCGGTAAGTCCATGTTCTTAGTTGAGTGGTAACTTCTGATCCAATAATGATCGCAGGGACATCTTCTGGTGCTTGAAAACAGCTTTCTGTAATGTTGAGCTGCGCATTCACCAACCACTGGGGATTTTCGATTCCTTGCGATAGATCTAAGACTTGGCTGTAGGGTTTTCGGAAGAGAATGCCAAGCTTTTGGATGATGATTTCCCAGAAGGCAGCACGATCGCGAATCGACCATTCATGCAGTGCGACATAGGAGTCTATCTGCAACTCTCGCATTAAAGCAGCAAGATGGGTGGCTTGAATTTGTGCCTCAGATGGAATCCAGGCAGGTGGAGGACCATTTCCCCAATCGGCAAAGGTGGTTTCATATAGCAATTGATGTAGCGCAAAGGGATGGGTGGGTTCCAGTAGAAATTGTGTTAAATGCTGCCAACAGTCGATCGCTGATAATGTCGCCAACCCTTGATTGATTTGCTGCAAGAGTAACTGAGCTGTTGCCTGATCGACTCCAGTTTGCATGATTTGTGCAATTGTTAGCTGCTTCCCCATAGCCATTCCCTCACTCAGCGAATTTGATTCACGCGATCGTCCTCTAACCCATCCCAGAAAACGGCAACTGCTTCCAGAATCTCCTGTCCTCCCTGAATGAATTTCGTGCGATCGAATTCAGGATGGAAATAAACTGCCTCCAGTTCTTCCAGCGTATGTCCAGCATGTTGGGCTTCCACGCGGTTGTGCCAAGTGAAAAATGCTAATCGCAACTGGGGATGACGCGTCTGTTTAATCTGCGTCAACCCATCTTCTAATTCCTGCCAAAAGCCTGCTGCTGCCCAATTTTCTACAGCAAAACTGGCTCCCTCGGCAATATTTGGATCGTCACTGCCATAGAGCCGCTGAAGTTCATCGCAGAAATGCAGGGTTGTCGCGCTACCATGCTTACGTTGACCGATATCTTCATAATGCAAGCCCAACCCCTCTGCCACAGCGATCAGCCATTCAAAATGGGCGGCTCGGAAGCGACAAATACCACCATCGACAGTACCTTCGGTGCTAACAAATTCTGGATCGCCTTCCCGATCTTTTTCTTCGTCTGTCTTGGAAGCTTGTGAGTTGGCTGTTCCACTAATTTTGCGATAAATCACGCCCAATTCATTCAGCAAAATCTCGCGGCTAGCACGCGACTGCTCTAACGTCGGTGAGTTAATTACTTTCAGCAGGGCAGCCAGCAAAAACTGATTTGAAAACACGGAGAATTGGCGGATAAAATAGCGCAATTCCTCATCAGTTGCCTCCCCTTTCCGAAACCAGCTCGTATAGGCATTGTGGGTGATGATGCGATGCTGCAAAAACAGGCGATCGACCTGATTGAGAAACTCCTGAAAATGGTTGACTTGCGATCGGCTTAGCTCGCCTTTTTGAAGCCGTTCCTGAATTCTGGGAGAAACTGTAAGGGGGCGATCGTTTTTGGTCAGAATTGCATTCATAAATCCATTTCTCCTAATCCTGTTAAGCGAATAAATTTTTAGATAGATCTAGTTTTGTTTATAGGAATCGTGTGTTGTTCGCGAGCGAGACGCTCGCACTATTAAGCGAATAAATTTCCAGATGTGGTATAGGTTTCTTGTCCATGAACGATTAAAAGTTCCCTAGTGCGAGCGTCTCGCTCGCGGCTTTGCTTAAATCGCTTCAATCATGCTTAATTGCCTCAATTGTTCTTAAAAGTTTCAATTTGGTTTATCTTAAACGATCCAACTATAGGCGTAGCCCTCATCCTCTAGATCGATCGCCTGTCGTGTCAATTGCAAGGGTCGAAACGTATCGATCATGACTGCCAGTTCATCTGTGCGTTCTTTACCGATCGAGGCCTCGTACTTACCCGGATGGGGACCATGGGGAATGCCGTTGGGATGGATGGTGACGGAGGAGCGCTCAATGCCTTTGCGCGACATAAAGTCGCCTTCAACGTAGTAAAGTACCTCATCGGAATCGACGTTTGAGTGATTGTAGGGGGCAGGAATGGCTTGCGGATGATAGTCGAATAGACGAGGCACAAAGGAACAAATCACGAATCCGGGGGCTTCAAAGGTTTGGTGAACGGGGGGCGGCTGGTGAATTCGACCTGTGATCGGTTCAAAATCGGCAATGTTGAAGGCATAGGGATAAAGGTGGCCATCCCAACCGCTCACATCTAAGGGATGATGATGGTAAATGTAAGCTGTAATTCGATCGCGCGCTTTAACTCGGACTTCAAACTCTCCGGTTTCATCTTTCGTGATCAGGCTTTCGGGTGGACGTAAATCTCGTTCGTGATAGGGCGAATGTTCAAGAAATTGGCCCTCGCGATTCAGATAGCGGGCGGGTGGGGCAACATGTCCTTGTGCTTCAATAATGAACATGCGTTGGGCGACATCAATATTGGGCAGAATTCGCCATATTACTCCCGTTGGAATTACCAAATAATCACCGGGGCGATAGTGCAGCAATCCATATTGCGTTTCTAAAATGCCGCTGCCCTCATGAATGAAAATGACCTCATCCCCATGGGCAAAGCGATACCAATAGGACATGGGTTCTGTGGGCTGCGCGACAGAAAGACAGACATCGGCGTTTGCCATTAAAGGAATCCGAGCGGCGATCGCATCTCCTCGACTCGATATTCCAGCCGTGCGCAAATGGCGGGGTTTTAATGGACCGGGTGGCTCAAATTCCAGAGCGATCGTTTGCGCTAGCCGAATGTTGTAGATCTCGGTGGGTGGGTGCAGATGATAGAGCAGGGATTGAATGCCCGCAAAGCCATGAATTCCCATCAGCTCTTCGTGGTACAAGGAGCCGTCTGGCTGACGAAACTGAGTATGACGCTTTTTAGGAATGGTTCCCAGACGATAGTAGTACGTCATGGTCCTGTACCGTTTGACTGAAGGTTTACCTCACAGATTGCCGCGCAATGCCTGCTCCCGCTCGATCGCTTCAAAAAGGGATTTGAAATTGCCTTCCCCAAAGCTTTGCGCCCCATGCCGCTCAATAATCTCGAAAAATAGCGTTGGCCGATCTTCCACGGGCTGCGTAAAGATTTGCAGTAAATACCCCTCCTGATCGCGATCGACTAAAATTCCCAGTTCTGCCAGCTGGTCGATCGATTCATCAATTTTGCCGACTCTCGCTTCCAGGTTTTCGTAATAGGTCATGGGAATCCGCAGGAACTCGACACCCATTTCTCGGAGCTGAGACACGGTGGCAATAATATTTTGTGTCGAAAGGGCAATATGCTGAACGCCTGGTCCCTGGTGGTATTCCAGATATTCCTCAATTTGGGATTTGCGTTTTCCAGCCGCAGGTTCATTGATTGGTAACTTAATCTTGCCAGAACCATTCTGGACGACTTTGGACATTAAGGCTGAGTATTCGGTTGAGATGGCCTGATCGTCAAAATGGACCAGCAGCTCAAATCCCATCGTCTCTTCAAAGAACTTAACCCAACGTTCCATTGCGCCGAGTTCAACGTTCCCTACAATATGATCGATCGTTTGTAGTCCTGCTCCGCGATTAGGGGTAATGGCGAGCTGCGGTTTAAATTCAGGGGCAAATGTGCCGCGATAATCAGAGCGATCGACAAATTTGAGAATCACGTTGCCGTAAAGTTGAATGGCCGCATAGTGCAGGAGGCCAAATTCATCCTCAGCAGTAGTGGGGGGAATGACGCCGATCGCGCCTCTGGCTGTTACCTGTTTATAGGCATCGATGGCATCTGGAACGGCGAGTCCAATCACGGCAACATGATCGCCATGCTGTAAAACGCGATGAGCGATCGGATGATCGGAATTTAAGGCTGTGCTTAAGACCAAGCGAATCTCACCTTGCTCGACCACATAAGAAGCCACCTTGCGGCTCCCGGTTTCTAGTCCTCGATGGGCTGTTCGGGTAAATCCAAAAGTTGTTTCATAAAATTTTGCGGCTTGTCTGGCATTGCCCACATAGAATTCTAGGTGATCAAAGCCAAGGACTGGGAAAAAAACAGTCATTCGTTTCCTCCAATCAGGAAGAAGGGGATTGATGATGTGCAACCAGCCAAAGTTTACCAAACAGAGTTTTAATGAATCATGTTTGGCTGATTGCTGTTGTGAGGCGAATGTAAATTAATCGATAAAACAATTGACAATTATAAATAGAATAACTGTCTGAACGATTATCGAACCTGAAGTCTAAAAGAGGTTTAAGTTTCCTAAGGCTTCTCAGAAGTAGTTGGTAAACTAAACTGAGAAGCCATACATCGATTATAGATTTAATATTTCGACTCGCCCAGTAAACTGTCATGATTCAGCATTAAGATAGATTTAGCCTTTACATTTCCATGAGAGACTAATAGAACCCAAATTCTGTATTAGTAAACTCAGGGATGATGATACGCCTCTCTTGACGCTACAAAAGCAGGAGCTCGCTCGCGTGTTGCTATCACTCAAATCGCTTCTTTCATCGATCGTCGACTATGCAGGGCTGTTTCCACCGGCTCAGCTCAGTCTTGTTGATGCGTTATTGGTTTACGATCGCGCCCGATTGACTCCGCAACATTGGATGTTGGGTTCTTTTGTGATACCAGCTGCTCGTTTACCTGAACTGGTTGAGCGGTTGCCAGTGTTGTCGTCTGGAGCAGCATCTTCGCTGAGTGTGATTCTTTCGCGAAACTGGCTTGCAGAACTGGAGCAAATCCGGCAGATTCAAATTGCCCATCCTCAGCTTTTGGTTCAGGCGTTGGAGGTGACTCCGTTGCCACCCGATGAAATCGCGTTGGTCTGTCAACAGTTGCCTGCAGAAGTCACCGCTTTTTTCGAAATTCCGTTTGGGGTTGAATTAGAGCCTTACTTTAAGGGATTTCAACAGTTTGGTGCGGCAGCGAAACTACGGACTGGGGGAATGACCCGTGAAGCATTTCCAGAGAGTCGGCAGCTCTGTCAGCGCATTCTTGGCTTGGCAGAGGCTCAGGTTTCCTTTAAGGCCACGGCAGGGCTGCATCATCCGTTGCGGAGTGAACGACATTTAACGACTCAACCGGAGAGTGAAGTTGTGACCATGCATGGTTTTTTGAATGTGCTGATTTTGGCGGCTTTTGCGAATCAGGGCAATATCTCTTGGGAGGCAGGCGTGGCACTTCTGGAAGAACGATCGATCGATGCCTTTCAGTTCACGGATACCGCGATTCGCTGGCAGGACTATTCTCTGGAACTCTCTGAGATTGAACAGGCGCGTTGGCAATGCTTTCGCTCATTTGGCTCCTGTTCGATTCAGGAACCGATCGATGACCTTCACGCTCTGGAACTCTTATGATCTGCATGATTGACGCGACACATGATCCAAACCTTCGAAGTTGGGTGGAATCGGCGAATCAGCCGAATACAGATTTTCCGATTCAAAATTTGCCGTTTGGTTTGTTTCTGCGATCGTTCACTGTGGATCAACCGCGCATTGGAGTGGCGATCGGCGATCAGATTCTCGATTTGTTTGCCTGCCGGATGTTAGGACTACTGGAGATGCTACCGGAACCGCTTCAGGAAGCTTGTGCGGCGTCTAGCTTGAATGCGCTGATGTCGATGGGGAGAACAGCTTCGTTACCGTTGCGTCACCATCTGAGTCAATTGCTGCAAGCTGGACAGGATACCTCATTGGCTGACTCGATTCTTGTGCCCATGTCAGAGGCGCAGTTGCGATTGCCTGCTCAAATTGGCGACTACACGGATTTCTACGCTTCGATTTTTCATGCGACGAATGTGGGTAAGCTGTTTCGCCCGGATAACCCGCTGTTGCCTAACTATCAGCATGTGCCGATCGCCTATCATGGTCGGTCTTCTTCGATCGTGCTNGAGTGGCACACCTGTTCGACGGCCTGCGGGCCAACAGAAACGCCCGGATGCTGCGACTCCTATGTTTGGTCCTTCGCAGATGTTGGACTATGAGCTGGAGGTGGGTTGGTTTGTCGGTAGGGGCAATGAATGGGGAGAACCGATCGCCATCGCTCAGGCCGAAGATCATGTGTTTGGTCTTTGTCTGGTGAATGATTGGTCTGCCAGAGATATTCAAGCCTGGGAATATCAGCCGCTCGGTCCCTTTTTAGCGAAAAACTTTGCGACAACGATTTCTCCCTGGATGGTAACGCTGGAGGCGCTTGCCCCGTTCCGCTGTGCAGCGTTTGCCAGAGCGGCGGATGAACCAGAACCGTTGCCTTATTTGACTTCTGCTGAGAATCAGACGCAGGGCAGTATTGAACTGACGCTAGAGGTGTTTTTGTCTTCGGCTCAAATGCGACAGCAGGAGATGACTCCGATGCGGTTGAGTCGGGGTGGATTTCAGCAGATGTATTGGACGATCGCCCAAATGCTGACGCATCACAGTAGCAATGGCTGTAATTTGCGACCGGGTGATTTGTTGGCAAGCGGTACGGTATCGGGTGCGGAAATGGGGACGCAAGGATGCCTATTGGAAATGACGCAACGAGGAAAGCAGCCTGTGACGCTACCAACGGGAGAAGTGCGATCGTTTCTTGAGGCTGGAGATGAGGTGATTCTGCGGGGATATTGTGAACGAGAGGGATATGTGAGAGTCGGGTTTGGAGAATGTCGCGGGTGGGTTTTGAATTGAGCGTCAAACCCTAATTTAGTCCAAAGCGCGGATTGACAATGATTTCCAATGGTTGAGTCCTCCCACGATCCACGATCCCTGCATTGGATTACAAACGAGACAAAAGGTTTTACTAATTTGCAAGCTTTCTAAAATTGATCGTCTTATGGTGATTTTGTAATCTGGGTTGATCTGTCCTCCCTCCATTGCCCACCACTTCTGAGTCTTGCCGCTAATCTCTAGGATTTGATCTCGCTGATAGGTAGTTTTACGGTAAAAAAAGAATGCAAATCTGGTCACAATTTGGAGACGATCGGGATATAAATCGATCCGTAAGACGCGCTCACCAATTCGCAAGAACAATAAGCCTAAGCTAAACATAAAAGTGTAGACTATCACAGCCATCAAAAAGTTATTTGCCGTGATCGTCCCTGTTCTAAAAGCTGCGGAAAGTAGTGAAAGCGTCAACAAAAGCTGAAAGCTGCCCAATAAAAAAGCGGAAAAATCAGCAAACCGGAATACTGGTTGAAACATCAAATGACTCACGCTTGCTGTATTTCTTACGCTCAGGCGACTATCGACATCATAGGAAATTCCCAAATGACTATTCGGCTGCCGCCAACGCCAAGGATCTGGATTCCCGCGAGAACTTTTGAGGTAACTCACAGACGGATACATCTTAGCCCTGAGATTTTCCATCTGGATATTTAGCTTAAACAGAAAGAATATAATCACCACACAAATAGTGATAATGAGGATTTTGACTGCTACCATTGTTCAAATTGCATTGCTCAGATTGCGTAGTTATAAATTTCTTCCTGTCTCAGCAGGTGGGCTAAAGATGAACCTACGATCGCTTTATCTACCAGACGAGCTTGCTAGCTCAGGCTGTTCAAAAGCGTCTTTCTTGGATGAGTTTGCACCTTTTGCATCACAATGGACAGGATTGATAGCCGGAGAACTTGAAGTATCCAATTGGTTAATATTCATGCAACTTTACTCCAGGATTCAGTAGGGAAGGTAGAAACTAAAACTCGACTCTCAGCATGATTTTTACTTTAGTCTGACTCCTTTTGGCTTGAAAGGAGAATAAGTTAAGTTGCGATCGCAATAAAAGTTATCTAACAGTCAAATTCCGTTTTCTGCTGAAGCAAGCCAACACCAAAGTTTAGAGGGACAGGGTATAGCCCTAGCGATTATATGTATCAGTGTTCCCTACAACACTCAATTAGAATGAGGATAAATGCTTGTACATGACATACGCATCAACATAACCTTTGGCAGGGTGATTGAATGCACCGGGGAGTGTACCGACGATAGCAAAGCCAAGTTTCTGCCAAAGATGCACCGCTCCCTCGTTGGTTGAGACGACACAATTGAATTGCATTGAGCGGAAACCCAAAGCGACTGCGATTTCTTGTGAATGTTCGCACATTGCAGAAGCAACACCCAAGCCTCGGGCAGCAGAACTCACCACGTAGCCGCAGTTACAGACATGGCTGCCTTGGCCTGGTTGATTGACTTTGAGGTAGTAGGTGCCAATTACTGCTCCATCAGCATTTACGCAAACAAAAGTCTTTACAGGAAGCTGCATCCAGATGTGTTGGGCTTGCTCCTCTGTGATGTCTTGCGCGTAGGTATACGTTTCGCCAGCACGAAATACAGGTTCTAGAATTGACCAAATGTATGGCCAATCTTTTGCTGTGGCCTCTCGAATAGAAATTCTCATAGATTGAATGGCCTAACTATTTTCGTCGTCAGATCTGCGAATACTCAAATTTCAATAAATCATCTCATGTTTAATCTCTAGATTGAATCCGGTACCAAGAATTCTACGAACTCACAAGGCATCCACTGTTTCTTGGACAGATTGAAGAAACTGAATGATCTCTCGAATGATTGGAGCTTTATGAAGAGTCTCCAGATCTTCATGCTCAAGTTGCTCAATGAGTTGAGACTGACTCTGATTTTTCTTGGATTGAGCAATCAACTGTGTTAGAACCTGTCGAGGCTGATAAACTGCCAAACTCAGCATATCCTGAGAAGGCTGATATCCCAGTAGTCGCGAAAGCAAGAACACATCCTGGAAAAAAATGGTTTCGATCTGAGGGACAGCCAAAATCACCTTCACAGGCGTATTAGCAGCAACACTGCCGACAATTTCTTCAGTCTCTTTGATGCGTTCTTCAACCTGCTCTGGGGCAATGACATCTGCATCCATGACGAGCACTACAGGCGACTGTCGGCGCACAATTAAAGAACGGGCTAACGACTTAACAGCAGAGAGACCACCTGCTGCAACAATTTCCACGTTGCTCAAGAGGTCTGGCGGGAGAGCATGTTGCAACAATTGGACATCACGATTTCCCTCACAAACAATGTAAGCTGTCATGGAATGTCCCTCTCTCTAACATCATAGTCAGGTAGCCCATCCTCCACACACACTCGATATTTCAAGACAAGTAACTCACAAATCGACTCTTGCTCTAATGCATATTTTATCTCTTCTCCACTCCATAAGAGAATTGTCTGAGGCAACGAAAAATAGGAAAGATGACGAGCTGGGTCAGTGAATCCTATCCGGCTAAAGACCAGCCCAATTGTACTGGCAGGACGACGTAAGAGTTGATTGCAAAGTTTAGCGATCGGTGCAATATCCACATTTACCTTATCTGCAAAATCTTTGCTCTCCCCTAAACAAGATAGCCCTGAACAATAAATCACACCATCCACCTGCTCCACCTCTTCCCCAAACAACTTAACGCTGTACGAATACCTAACCTCTGCACCATCAAGTTAAAAGGCTCGTAACACTAAATACTCAAAAGCTTTACCTACATCCCAGCCAGGTGTATTCCGTTGCTCAATTTTTTGCCAAAGCGATCGCAATCCTTCCCATTCTAAGGATTGAATCATTGCTTCGTAATTTGCTGCCGCAGTCAATTCCGAGCCTCCTCACCCCAACTTCTAATCTATCAACCTTGATTTACGGCCAAATCCTACTTCTCAAAGCTTTGACTATGCTTGTGTCCGATCGAACTTTCGACTACACTAAACAACGCTGGACGAAATTATCAGGCCAGCAAGAATCAGCTTAAGGTTTGGCGCTGACTATGAGTGCTCGTAACACCCATAATCAGCTATCCGACCGCCCTGTGCACGCAGAACGGTGGCTGGGACGATTTTAACCTGTCTACAGAGTTCAACGAACTGCTGCCCGTTTCGTCTATTGCATTTTCGGGCCACAAAGGTCATGGCGACAAAACCCAAATCTGGATTATCGGCACCAGAGACCAGGTCCTGCATGCGATCAACGAGTTTTATGTGAAGCGGATTGCAACCGATCGCGTCAAATTCACGCCGATCGTCCCAGATCCCTTTGCTGCCGGAAAATACATGACCGTCCTGGAAAGATAAACTGGCCAGTGCTTGTGGGATGGGTGTTGTTCGGTTGCATTCCATCAAAACCTCGCCTGTCCTGATTGAGTTTTCTGAAACGGCGGATGGGCATAAAATAGGGTGTGCCCTAACAGTAAACCGATGACCACCACCATTCAACTGGATGCAAACGCGCTGTATAGCCTCGATCTCTCGCCTGCTGAGGCTGTGATTGAACCCTGGATCCAAGATGGATCGATCGCCAATCATGAACAAGAACTGCGGTTTGCGATCGACTTACCGCGTGAACCAGAAGATCCGCGTGAACTATCTGAAATTCCTGAAGTGCGGCTTTGGTTTGTGCGACTGGATGCCAAATATCCCTGGCTGCCGTTTCTATTGGATTGGGAAGCGCAGGAACTGGGACGCTATACGGCAATGCTCGTGCCCCATCAGTTTAATGCCAGCGGTATTGAGTTCAATCCAGAGGCCCTGGAGATTTTTCTGATGCACAAGATCTTTGTCTTGTCAGCATGGATGCAACAACAGGGAATTGCTAGCCGCATGAAGCTGAAATTTATGGCGCAAATGTTGAGCTATGAGCTAGATGATGAATTCTTTAATTTCATTGGAATTTAAATGAGTCAACCTACGAACGAGCTGAAAAAACGAATCCAATTCAAACTCATGGAGATCCTGTCTGAACAAGCGGCTGGTTCACAAAACCTGAGTGGCGAAGATCTGATGAGTCGGATTGAGGCCGTTGTGCCGGATGCCATACAGCTTTTGAACCGTGCAGAAGAGCTGGACCCGCTTTTACAGCAGCAATGGGAAGCCACAGGGAAACCCTATGACAATATGGCAACCTGGCTGCGGCAAGCCGTCGGTGTGAGTTTAGCAGATTCTCCGGCTGATATTTTAAATAAAGCAGCAGCCTATCTTCAGCAATAACTCTTTGCCGATTGATTCGGTTCTGATTAAGCTCCCATGCCCGAATATTGCTTCAATCCTTTGCGCCAGAGCCAGCGGTTTAAGAGCCAGAAAATAATAATCCAATCGATCATAATCAGAAAACCACGTTCAACGTTGACGGGAAGACCAATCAGAATGCTAGCCGGAAAGCTAATCATATAGGGGAAGGGAGTCCACATGACAATATTGCGAACAATTGGCGGAAAGACTTCCAGCGGCGCAATCATGCCAGACAGAAATAAATAAAAGAGAAACCAAAATTGTTCGATCGCATAGGCTCGCTCCAGCCAAAATGCAAACATTGCAAAGGTGTATTGGGTGACGAACCGCAGAATAAATGCTAGCACCAGTGTCAGAAAACAGAGCAAGAGATTAGGCAAACTGGGAATCCAAATAGCTTGCGGATAGAGCCAGAAGAAGAGACCAATCAGGGCGATCGCAAATGGCAAACGGGCAAACCGTTCAGCAAAGTGAGAGGCCAGATGATGCCAGCCCGGATCGAGGGGTTGCAGTAACCGAAATGAGAGTTTGCCTTCGATAACTTCCCGCTCAAATTCCCAAATCACCCAAACCACCGTGAATTGCCGCACAAAGAAGACCGCTAGAAAATACCGAATAAAATCGGTAGGCGAGATCCCAAAATTGCTGCTCTGTGATGCCTGAACCCAAACGCCCATCAAAATCAGGGGCAGGCTACCCGACAGAACCCAAAACAGCAGCTCGGCTCGATATTCCAGCATGTAGGCATAGTAGACCGACAGTAAGGTACTGGCTGTGCGAAAGGTGCGACGGAGAAAACGCTGCATAGGAAAAATCGAAAGGGCAGATTAGCCGATCGAGATGCTTTTCTATTTTAAGGCAGTCTGATTCTGTGGCCACTCCGCAGGAAGTCGATCGGACAACCAAGCTAAAATGAGATTGATTGCTCTACTTTCCTGTAATGCCTTCTCCCTTTCCCGGCATGAATCCCTATCTGGAGCTACCAGAGCTATGGTCTGAATTTCATAGCCGCATGATTGTGGCGATCGCAGATGAATTGGATCATTTATTGAGCCGTCAATATCGGGTTGCCGTTGAGAAACGACTCTATTTGAGCCAAGCGGGAGAACAGGTGCTGATTGGAATTCCCGATGTGGCTGTCACTGCTATGCCATCGAGTGAGAGTTCTGCCCTGCAATCCAATCCGCGACCTATTGCGGTCGTTGAACCCCTGACTGTTGAGTTGCCGACTTTAGAGGAAGTCCAGGAATGGTATTTGGAAATTCGTGAAGTCAGTACTGGTACTGTAATTGCAGTTTTAGAACTTCTGTCTCCGAAAAACAAACGATCGGGAGAAGGCCGAAATGCCTATCTGCAAAAACGTCAGCAGGTTTTGAGCAGCATCACGCATTTGATCGAGATTGATCTCCTCCGGGCTGGAGAACCAATGCCAATCAAAGGAATTGCCCGATCGCTCTACCGCATTTTGATTAGCCGCAGTCCACAACGTCCTCAAGCACAACTCTACGGGTTTGGTCTACGTCAACCGATTCCTGCATTTCCTGTTCCTCTCAGAGCGGGTGAACCTGAACCCCTGCTTGATTTGCAACCCCTGCTGCATCAGGTTTACGATCGGGCACGGTTTGAGTTAGTGATCGATTATCAAGCTCCGCTAAAACCCGGCTTGTCGCAGTTAGATAGAGAGTGGTTACAAGACTTTATTCGTTTAGAAGAAAAAGATTAAAATCCTAGCATTGAGTTGAAAAGAGGGTGTGAGTATCTTGCTTACTTGTGTCCTCATGATTGCGGTAAATCTATGGATCAAGAAATAAAAGCGGCGTTAGAGCGATTTGTCGTTGACAATCAAGCGTTAGAGGCGCTAGAGGCTAAATTAGCCCAATTCAATATTTTTGAAGCGATCGGCATGGTGCGTCAGGAAATTCGTCACTCTAATTTTCTAGCATTCTTGCTGAATCCGTCTGGAACGCACCGTCTCAATGATGTTTTTCTGAAATGGTTTCTCAAGCGGTTTTTGCTGAATGCTGAGAAATCGTTTGTCAGCCCGATCGAAATTGATGTGGCCAATTTAGCCGATGCTGAAGTGTGGCGAGAATGGAAGAACATTGATATTTTGATTCACTGTCCCAGCAGCAAAATCGTTTGTGCGATCGAAAATAAAGTGGGTTCGCAGGAGCATTCCAACCAGCTCGAAAAGTATCGCGAAATTGTGTTGCAGAAGTTTTCAGATTATCGTCATATTTTTATCTATTTAACCTCGACTGGAGAAGATCCGCTGACAGGGCAGGGTAAGGAATTCTGGGCAATCTGTAGCTATGAAATGATGATTGATTTAATCGAAGATACTTGTCAGAAATATCAATCGACGATCGGTACTGAAGTGTATACATTGATGAATCATTATGTCGCGTTAATTAGGAGGCATGTTGTGAAGGATATAGAAATTGTTGAACTTTGCCGCAAAATTTATAAACAGCACAAACAAGCGCTCGATCTAATTTATGAATATGGCCCCAATTTAGGGTTGGAGATCGCTGAATTTGCAGAGAAGCTGATCCAGCAAACAAAAGGATTAGAGTGCGATTTTCACATGAAAGGAAAGACTCAGAAATTAATTCGGTTTACAGTACCAGAATGGGATAATTTACCCTTTCAGAAAACCTGTGAGAAATGGACAGGAAGTAAGCGTATCTTGTTATTTCAGGTTCAAGCCGAACCTCCCAGTGTTTATATTGATCTATGGATTGGTCCTGGGGAATTGAAAAATCGTCAAGCAATTGCTGATGCCCTATCTACAACAAGCCTTCCTGGAACCCAAAATATTCAATTGGGGAATGGCAAAGGTTGGACTCAAATTTTCAAACGATCCTGCTTAGAGAATGTTGATCTAGGTTCTTCAATGAGTGAAATTCAAGTAGAGCTTGAGCAGCAGTGGCAAAAATTCTTGTTGGAAGACTTGCCTGTGATTAAAGCGGCGATCGCCCAGAAATTTGCTGCTTCAAATTAATTCCCTGGGTTCTCCTGGGTAGAAATCCTCGGCCAGCAGTTCTGTCAGACTATAGGAACAAATTGTTGGAAACTGTTGCTCCGGTAGATCTGTTTCACCCATTGCTAAATCTCTGCCATTCTCATAGGCATCTGCAACTGCTGCTTCGATATCAGGCTTGAGGCTGGGATTGTCTCGCAGCAATCGAGCAATATCGCGACGCTGAACCCGAATCGTTGCCAACCAGCTTCTGCTACGCTGTTGAGGTTGATGTTGCCACTTCAATAGGGTTTGACTAAAATTTGATGTGAGCGATAAGACCTGATATGCTCTGGAGATAGGTTTTCTTTCAAGCCTTGTGGAGGGGAGATGAATGACTGCAACCATTGTCCAGAGTACAACGGAGTTAATCACTCTTCAAATCACCATTCCTCTGAGTCAATCCTTTCTAGACACCGAAGAAACCATCCAATCAGTACTGAATGAAGCAGGAACACTGGCCAGTGGAGAAGCTCTCAAACAGTTTGATACCGATGGCAGTGCTATTGAAATGGGCAGGATGAATTGGACGAGTAAAGGACAATTGCCCAAAACCTATCAAACCCCTTATGGAACAGTAGAAGTGCCTCGGCATGTGTACCAAACAAGTGCCGGTGGAACCACCTTTTGTCCCCTGGAAGTCGATGCTCGCATCATCATGACCTCAACCCCCCGATTGGCTAAACAAATTTCCCACAAATATGCGGAGATGAGTAGTGTGCGGGTGGTGGAAGACTTGCGGGAAAACCATGGACGGGTGGTACAGCG
>LUGL01000013.1 GCA_002796835.1 Elainella saxicola E1
AGATTGGTATCACTTGAAAGAGAATTTGTACCATCTATCCGCTGCTGAAGTAGACCGAGAAGGCATCGAAACCTTGTTGTGGAAAGGCGATGTTCAGAGTGCACTGATTGAGTTAGAAGATTGCACCTCTGAAGCTGCGGTCTGTTTTGGCAACTATCTGATCAAACATCGACATCGGATTCCAAATTATGATTACTATGCTGCGGAAGATTTCTGTTCGATTGGTTCAGGTGCAGTGGAGTCTTTAGTCAAACAAATTGATCAACGACTCCAGATAGTAGGAAGTCGGTGGAAAGCCGAACATGTGCCGAACGTGTTGGCGCAACGGTGTGCTTATCTCAATGAGGAACTTGAACCGACTTCTTCTTTTCTCTCAAGAAGGTGACACGCTCCCCTCCCGTTCTACTTCGCTTAAGCTAACGATGTACTTTTTGACCATACCAACACCTTTGAGGAACGGACTCAATCTTACTCCATCTACTCGTCATCCTTTGATTGACTGAACACTAGGCCAGATATGAATCGCCGTCTCACGCCTGCGCTGATCAATCAAGATGTGGATGCTTACAACGGGTTGACAGCTATTGATAGCTACAGCACTAAACGCTCCAACGCCACTCCCGAAGCGTTACAGCAGGCTTATCAAACGATGTTGGCTCAGCAGCAAATTGAAACTGAAAAGCTGGCTCTCTATCGAGCGGCTTCTGATGCGGCGCGTTTAGCCGAATGGGAGTTTCATAATGCCGTGTTGGCGATGAAGGAAGTCGTGAAGGGGCAGTTTGGCTCGGATAGCAATGAAGCGCAATCGGTTGGCCTGAAAAAGAAATCGGATCGCAAGCGCCCTGTTCGGCAGAGAGTAGCTGTTGCAGCAGGATAATCTAGCAGCAGAGCAGATCGCCAGCACTCAGCCAGTCAATAGATGTCATGGTCTATTAGTGACTGGGGTTGGCGATCGTTCAGTCTCTGCAAACTGCGGTCAGTGATTGAGCGATTGAACGATTGCAGCAGGACAATTCACAACTTCGACTTAAAGCGTGCCAATGGCACCACAGCAGCCCAACATTTATTCAATCACTCGTTTTCTGATTTATTTGAGTCGATTTTAGCGCAGACGGGTGAACTCCCTAAGGCAAAGATGTCTTCTAAATCACATCTATTATCAAGTCGGGTTAAACAACCACAATATACAAACAGAGTAAAATGCCAGAATGCCTATCAAATAGACATTGTGTAAAGGCAGGTATTGTATGAATTTAAGGTACCAAACAAGCGTTCCCACACCACCAATAGCAAATATTGCAGCAATGATAGGAATTATGAAAACTATCTTTAATTTACTTCTTAGAAGTCTGAATCTAAGGTCCAAAGCTGTAAGATGCCTTACCTCCCATCAGTCATAATTGGATGCTAATGCTTGCATTCGATGATTAATTGACAAATCGTACTGATGAATGCAAAGCTCACTCGCACGCTTTAATATTATCTATGAAGATACTATTTAACCCCTATGCTTCTGATAAAATATAAAACTTTACAATTAGTTGTTTCTGTCATAGCGTTTCTAAGCACCAAAGTGCAAGAACAACAAGTTAATGCACAGCAATAACAGACAAAGCATAAACACGAATTGCTTGATTCTGAAAGATTCCCATTGCCCATACCTCCTGCCAAAACTAATTTTTTGCAAAAGGTCTATTCATTAGTGAAATCTAGGATTACTCTTTCAAGCCCAGAAAACCACCCAAAAACCGGATCTTTAACACGAAGTTAAGCACTTTCTCGGAAAATATCCACCTAACAGACAGCGATTGTATAAAAGAATTACAAGTGGTATTGCCCTCCTTCCTATTCAATTGAAACTGCCTTAAGATCGCAAAGATCAAGATCTTTCTAAAAATCAGTTAAATCGTGATTTCCTGTAATTAAAGCTACAAAAAATATGACATCAGGGGATTCTATCAATAAACGTAAGAGGGGAGTTGTGTTAACTCCTCGCGGACTGCAAAAGCTTCGAGACGCGATTGCTAACCTAGAAGACGAAGAAAACTTTGCACAAAAACTGACCCTTGCAGAACTGAGCATCCGTACTCGTCTCACAGCCGATACCGTTGCCAAAGTCTTGGATGCAGAACAAGCTGTCGATCGCCGCACCCTCGATAGCTTTTTTCGTGCCTTACATCTACAACTCAGCGAAAGCGACTTCTGCCGCGCTGACCTCCGGCAAGCTCAGCATCCCCCACAAAGCCTTCCAAAACAATCCGCCAATGTTCTAGTTCAAATCGATTGGGGCGAAGCCGTCGCCACCTCCAGCTTCTACGGTCGCACTCAAGAACTAGAAACCTTAACCCAGTGGGTTCAAACCGATCGCTGTCAATTAATTACGGTGTTGGGCATGGGCGGCATCGGCAAAAGCAGCCTCGTTGCCAAACTGATCGATCAGCTAGCCAAGAGCAACAGTTCACCTACCGCACCCTCATTTCAATATGTCATCTGGCGATCGCTGTCCCATGCCCCAACAGTCGAAGAAACGCTGATCGGACTAATCCATACCCTTTCAAACCAGCCAGACATCGATTTACCCAAGGCGCTGCATCCGTTAATTTCCCAACTGATGCAATATCTCATTCAAATGCGTTGCCTACTGGTGCTGGATAATACAGAAACTATTTTGCAAGCCGGAGAACAAGCCGGCTCTTATCGGGAAGGCTTCGAAGGCTATAGAGACTTAATTCGCAAAATCGGGCAATCCCCCCACCAGAGCTGTGTCATTCTCACTGGCCGTGAACTCCCCAGACAGATGAATTTGCTGGAGAACAAACCTTACCCAACTCGCACCCTCCTGCTCAAAGGGCTCCAACTCCAAGACGGCCTCCAGCTCCTTCAATCTCAAGCCATTGACGGAACCGAAGCAGACCATCACACCCTCTTCCATCACTATGCAGGCAACCCCCTAACGCTCAAAATTGCTGCCGCCACGATTCAGCTTCTGTTCTTGGGCAATCTCGCTCGCTTCCTCGCCGAAGGCATCACCGTCTTTGGCGCAATCTATGAGCTGCTAGACCATCAATTTAAACGCCTATCCCACCTAGAAAAAAACATCATCCACCAGCTAGCACTTCATCGTGAACCCATGCCCCTGCCCCACTTAACCCAGGCAATCACGCCCCCAATCAGCCCCCAAACGCTATTAGAAACGCTAGAAAACTTGGGCTGGCGATCGCTAATCGAATGCAGCCCCACCGGATTCACACTACAACCCCTCTTGATGGAATATGCCACCATCCAACTCATCAAACAGCCCAACGATCAGCCACCAATCGAATAACCAAACTCCAAAAAAGCATTGTCATGCCCCACAATGCCATTGCCATCACTCACAAAGCGATTAGCAGTCATCACAATCCTGCTGTAGCTGCTGCAATCAGACTGCGATCACTCACAATTCTGCTGCAAGTTAATACAACTCCAACGCAACGACCACAATTGCTGCACCACTTGCGTTAAACGCAACAAAGATAAGAATTCTGCTAGTTCAACCAGCCTCTCCGCTTCCTGTCGCTCTGCCTGAGATAGTATATTTCCCTCATCTTGGCGATTCAGCAGAAATTGCAAATGTGCTTGCACCACTTGGGGCAGTTGAAATCGGGTCAGTTCAATCGGGATTTCGATGATTCCGGGCATAGCACAATTAGGAGCGGCCTGCAACCTTGTCATCAGTTTAGTGTAAGCGCAAGCGTCAGAGTCGGGGTCGCGATCGAACAAATCGTTGGAGCTGATCGCCAAAAAGTTCACTGTGAGAATCAGAAGATATCTGCGGCGGCTCAACTCAATCGTTGTACCGCTTAGGTGATCTGGTTTAGGCGATCTGTGGAGCGATAAGCATTTGCAGTGCGATCGCCCTCTTTTTCGGGGAATCCTAAAGACGATTCAACCAGATTAAGGGCATGCGGCCCACCCAAACCTATGGAACCTTCTGCAAACACCTGTCCTCACATTTCTGGCTATGCCATTGTTGAGCAACTGTATCTGGGTTCTCGCACGGCAGTCTATCGAGCGCTACAAACGGCGACTCAGCGTCCAGTGGTGATTAAGGTGTTGCAGCGGGACTATCCCAGCCTTGGTGAGTTAGTGCAGTTTCGCAATCAATATGCGATCACCAAAAACCTCTCTATTGCTGGCATTGCCCAACCCTTGAGCCTGGAACCCGTGGGAAGTCGCTATGCCCTGGTGATGGAAGATTGGGGTGGAGTGGCTTTAGCAAAGTATCTCCAGCAACAGACGTTGGATCTATCAGAGGTGCTGGCGATCGCCATCCAAATCGCTGACATTCTCCATGATCTCATTCAACATCGCGTGGTGCATAAAGACATTAAACCCGCTAATATTCTGATTCATCCTGATACGAAACAAGTCAAACTGATCGACTTTAGCATTGCCTCCTTGCTGCCCAAGGAAACGCAGGAAATCCAAAGCCCCAACATTCTGGAAGGCACCTTGGCCTATCTGGCTCCAGAACAGACCGGACGGATGAATCGCGGCATCGATTATCGCGGTGATTTTTACGCTTTGGGTGTAACCCTGTATCAACTACTGACTGGACAACTGCCCTTTACCTCAGACGATCCGTTGGAGTTGATACATTGCCATATTGCCAGGGTGCCCCTGTCCGCTGAGCAGGTGAATCCGGATGTGCCTGAGCAGGTGGCGGCGATCGTCGCTAAACTGATGGCAAAAAATGCCGAAGATCGCTATCAAAGTGCTCTGGGGATTAAACATGATTTGACCGAGTGTTTGACCCAGTGGCAAGAAACCGGCAGAATCACGGCATTTGAATTGGGGGCAAGGGATTTGAGCGATCGCTTCCTGATTCCCGAAAAACTCTACGGTCGCGAAACTGAAGTGCAAACGTTGCTCGATGCGTTCGATCGCGTTGCCGCAGGTGCTTCAGAACTGATGCTGGTGGCAGGGTTTTCAGGAATCGGCAAAACCGTTGTGATCAATGAAGTGCATAAGCCCATTGCCCGACAGCGTGGCTACTTCATCAAAGGCAAGTTTGACCAGTTCAATCGTAATATCCCCTTCTCAGCCTTTGTGCAGGCACTCCAGGATTTGATGGGGCAGTTGCTCTCAGAGTCCGACGAACAACTGGCCCAATGGAAAGCCCAGATTTTGGCGGTGGTGGGAGAGAATGGACAGGCTCTGATTGAGGTGATTCCAGAGCTAGAGCAGATTATTGGTAAACAGCCGCCTATCCCAGAACTCTCAGGTAGCGCAGCTCAGAATCGCTTCAACCTGCTGTTCCAAAAGTTTATTGAAGTGTTCACCACAGCAGACCATCCGTTGGTGATCTTTTTAGATGATTTGCAGTGGTCAGATGCGGCCTCGCTGCAGTTGCTCAAACTGCTGATGAATGACAGTGGCTATCTTCTAGTCTTGGGGGCTTATCGCGATAATGAAGTGTCGCCAGTGCATCCGTTTATCCTAACGATCGAAGAACTCAAGAAGGCCCAGGCGATCGTCCATACCATTACCCTGGCTCCGCTGGCGTTTGGCGATACTAACCATCTGATTGCCGATACGCTGAATTGTTCGCTTGAACTGGCACAACCCTTGACCGAATTAATCGATCGCAAAACCCAAGGAAATCCTTTTTTCACCACCCAGTTTCTGAAAGCGTTACACGAAGATGGCTATATTCGCTTCGATCGCGATCGCCGCTATTGGGAGTGCGATATTACCCAAGTGAATGCCTTGGCATTGACCGATGATGTCGTGGAATTTATGGCGCTGCAATTGCAGAAATTGCCATTCGAAACGCAACAAGTACTCAAATTAGCAGCTTGTGTCGGCAACCAGTTTGATTTGGCAACCTTGGCGATCATCTCGGAACGATCGACTACTGATGCCGCAACTGTCCTGTGGAAAGCCTTGCAAGATGGCTTGATTTTACCCACTAGCCAGGTCTATAAGTTCTTCCAAGATGCGGAACAAGATGCGGAACAAACGGATGTTCAGAGTCCTGTTAATCCGACCTATCGGTTTTTGCACGATCGCGTTCAACAAGCTGCTTATTCGATCATTGCCGCAGATCAAAAACAGGCCACTCATCTCAAAATCGGACAATTACTTCAACAAAATCTATCCGAGCTAGAAAAGGAGGAAAAGCTGTTTGATATTGTTGGACATTTAAACTTAGGGCGAGATTTGATCGTTGATGACCTACATAGAATTCAACTGATCAAATTAAATGTATCTGCTGGAGAAAAGGCTAGGAAATCAACTGCTTACGAAGCATTTAAGAATTATTTAGTGATTGCCAAGCAGAGTTTGGTTAATTCTGAATGGGACAATCAGTATGAACTGATGTTTAAAGTCCATAGATTGTTGGCAGAGGCAGAACAATTAAATAATAATTTTCAGGAGTCAGAAAAATTAATTTTGACGACCTTAGAGAAGGCAAAAACAGACTTAGAACAAGCTGAATTGTATGCTTTATGGATTGTGCAGTATACCACTCTGGGACAGGGTGGTATGGCCATCAATACTGGGAGAAAAGCGTTAGCTCTACTCAATGTCAGCTTGCCGCAGCCGGAAACGATTGAACAATGCCTTAATGCTCTCTTTGAAGATGTAAAGATAAGAATTGAAGAGACCTCTGCTGAAGACTGGTTGAGTTTACCAGAGGTCGCTATTCCCCAACAAAGAATGGCAATTCAATTATTAAATAGCCTCTTGCCTGCTGCTTATATTTCTCAGCAAGAGAAGCTCTATTTCTGGCTGGGAGTCAAAATAGTTGAACTTTCTCATCAATATGGGACTGCACCAGCTTCGTCAGATGGTTTTATTTCTTACGGAATGTTTCTGGGTTCTGAGTTGAGCAACTACCGGGCCGGATACGATTTTGGCCTATTAGGACTACAGTTAAGTCGGAAGTATAACAAGCTAGATGATGTTTCTCGGAGCTGCTACACTTTTGCGAATAACATCTATCCCTGGTATAAGCCCTTAAAGGAAACAGAGAAAATCTTTGATGAAGGAATTCGAGCTGGGCTAGAATCTGGTAACTTCCTATTTGTTGGTTATAGTCTGGTTTACAAGCTGCTCAATCCCTTCCTTCAGGGGAATAATCTATCAGAAATTCTCTCATCTTTGCCTCAATATTTATCGTTTGTTCAAAAGAACAATCATAAAGTGGGAGAACATGCAATTTTGGCGATCGAAATAATCGCTAAAAATCTGGCAGATCAGAAGAACTCACTGCTAGAGATTGAGGATGGCATTGAACAGAAGTATCTAGAGGATTGCAATCGCCATCAAAGTATTTATGCACTCTGCCACTACTATATCTTAAAGTCAATGACGCTTTATCTATATGGTAAGTCATCAGATGCTCTCTCTGCTTCTCAAGCAGCGGAAAAGATGGTTGCGGCCTTAGTTTCTAAATATCAGGTCGCAATTCATGCATTTTATAATTCTCTCAGCATTCTTGATCTCTATCTGAAAGCTCCATTATCTCAACAGCAGGAATATTGGCAGAAAATATCTCATAACCAGCAAAGAATGCGAATTTGGGCCGAGCAATGTCCAGAAAATTTTCAGCATAAATATTGGTTGGTGAAGGCTGAAATTGCTCGTGTTACCGGGAAACGATTGGCAGCAACAGAATTATACGATCGCGCGATCGCTGGAGCTAAAGCCAATGGATATATCCAAGAAGCAGCCCTAGCCAACGAACTCGCCGCTAAATTCTACCTAGATTGGGGCAAAGAAAAAATTGCTCAAGAGTATCTCACCAATGCCTACTATGGCTATGCTCACTGGGGAGCCAGGGCCAAAGTCCAAGACCTAGAGCATCACTATTCCTCTCTGCTGGCACCGATTTTGCAACCCCACCTCATTGCCTTATCGACTACAGAAACTATGGCTTCCCTCAGTGCCAGTCATTTATCCAAGCCAAGTGGCACTACAATCCTTCACTCCCTTGACCTGGCAACTGTTCTAAAAGCCTCCCAGACCCTTTCTAGCGAAATCCACCTTGACAAACTCTTATCTACCCTGCTGCACACCGTGTTAGAAAATGCTGGGGCAGATAAGGCAGTCTTGGTGATGCCCCATAACAATCAATGGTTTGTCGAAGCGGTTGCTAGTGTCGATCAACCAGTGCGGGTACAATCTATTGCTTTATCCGACAGCCCAGAGCTTCCCCACAGTTTGATTTACACCGTCAAACATAGCCTGCAACCCGTGGTGATTGTGGATGCCAAGGTCCATCCCACCCTGGTCGGGGATATTTATGTAGTGCAACAGCAGCCTAGCAGTTTGCTCTGTACACCCATTCTGCATCAGGGCAAACTTGTGGCGATTTTGTATTTGGAGAACCGGGTTACCGTTGGGGCGTTTACGAGCGATCGGGTGGAACTCTTGAACTTTCTCTGCGCCCAAGCTGCAATTTCCCTAGAAAATGCCCGCCTCTATCAACAAGCTCAGACTTATGCCCAACAGCTTGAACAATCTCATTTGCAAGTGATCCAAAGCGAAAAAATGGCATCGTTGGGAAATCTTGTTGCTGGGGTAGCGCACGAAATCAATAACCCGCTCGGATTCCTCAACGGCAGTATCAACAATGCTCAAGAATGTGTGCAGGACTTACTCGACTATCTTGCCCTCTACCAGCAGCACCATCCCAACCCAGCCGCACCAGTTCAAGGCAAGGCAGAAGACATTGACCTGGAATTTCTGAGTGAAGATTTACCCAAACTCCTCGCTTCGATGAAAGGAGCCACCGATCTCATCAAAGGCATCAGCACCAGCCTGCGCACCTTTGCACGCGCTGATACTGAGCGAAAAGTGAGTGCCAACCTGCACGAAGGTCTTGATAGTACGTTGTTAATTCTGAAATACCGACTGAAAGCCAACGAACATCGCCCCGCCATTGATGTGATTCAAGACTATGGTGAGTTGCCACTCATTGAATGCTTTCCTGGGCAGTTAAATCAGGTATTTATGAATGTCTTGGCAAATGCAATTGATATGTTTGATGAGATGGCACAAACTCAAACTTTTGAAGAACTTAAAACCAATCCTCAGAAAATTACTATTCGTACCACAGTCGAAGCAAATCATGTTCTGATTCAAGTGCGTGACAATGGTAAAGGCATGACTAAAGAGGTACAAGCCAAAATCTTTGATCACCTGTTTACAACCAAAGCTGTAGGTAAGGGGACGGGATTGGGACTAACGATCGCCCGACAAATTGTGACGGAAAAACATGGTGGCAGCCTGGATGTTTGGTCTGAGCTAAATCAAGGCACCGAGTTCTGCATTCGGCTACCGATAGATGTTGCGCATGGTTGTTCCTAGGAAGTACTCAGATGACATTGTGATTGAGCTTAAGGCAAGCATCACTAAACTCGCGCACAACTTCTGAAAACTGCTGATTGCGCTCCATCAAAGCCATGTGTCCCCCTGGCGCTAACACACTCATTCTGGCTTGGGGAATTTCCCGACCCATCCGTTCATTCGCAAAAGGACGGGTTGCAATATCAGATTTGCCAAAAATCACCAGCGTCGGCACTGAGATTTCAGTTAATGTCGCTGTTTCTTCAAACCGGAACATCGCCAAAACGCCTCTTGCCAAAATTCCTGGCGATGCCTTGATGCCGATCAAACTTGAGAAATTCAACTGTCCTCGCGTTTCTCTGCCCGTAAAACCAGAAATTTCTGTTGTGATTAAGGTTGAACCATTCAAGTAGCTGAGCCAGCTCATTAGCCACAGCAGCGGCGAAAGGGCGATCGCCAAATAAAGCAGAGGTAGCAATAAGGGCTTTTGCAAGGCCAGCAACAGCTTATTGAGAATAGTGGTTCTCAGCGGATTGGTGTAAGTGCCATCCACCAAAATTAAACCTGCGACCTGTTGTCCTAACCGTTCTGGAAACAAGCGGCTATAGGTCAGCAGAATCATTGCACCCATACTGTGGCCCAACAAGATTACGGGCTGATCTCCTGCCACTGCCACCACCGCATCCAGATCCCGTGCATATTTTTCCAGCGAATAGTCCCGGTTTTTCGGCTTTTTAGACTTGCCCAATCCGGGCAAATCCCAAACGATCACTCGAAACTGATCGGTCAATTGCTTTTTAGCGTAATACCACACCGTACTGTCAGGTCCCCAGCCATGGGTCAAAATGATGGTTGGAGCCCGATCCGGACCGTAAAACTCAACGTGAATTTCGCTGCCATCCGGTCGAGTCAAACGCTGCACTCGATTGCTTCGCAGTGGCTTTGGTTCATCCCGTCCGGCACGGCGCATCAGCAACAGCGGCAGGCAACCCAAAAACGACCACAGCAACAGTGCAGCTCCCAGATAGAGCCAGTAATCATCTACAAGTTCACCTTCATACCATTGATAGAGAATATAGGCTCCACTTCCGAGAATGCCTATGGAGATTAAGCTGGTCAGCAACCGTAACAAAAAATCGATCGGCATGAACATGGTCTAGTTTAACCTCTGTCACTGCAACAACGAATTTCGCATTGAATAATGAAATTGGATGCGGTATGGGTTGAGGCTAAGGGAAACTATGAAACAAAAGGAACCCTCTGAGGTTAGAACCTCTATGTGAGATATTGCCGCAGTTGTTGAGCCAGGATTTGTACATGCGGTTGTTTCAACAAAGATAAATGATTGCCAGGAATTCGATGCAGTTGGATATCTTTTGTCAAGGTACCCCAGCCTAAGCTCAAATCTTTGCCGATCGCCTCTGAGGTTTCCATAGCCTTAAATAAGGTGATGCGATCGGGATAGGGTTGGGGGGCATAACGATAGGTCGCTTGAGCATTCGCATACACAATTCGCAGCATTGGTCCGATCGCAGATTCATCCAAAAGCCGCAAACGGGATTCTTCCGGAATGAGACGGGCGATCGCGGACCATTGCCAGTGGGTCAACCGGGAAGATTGGAGCTGCCCCGCTGCCAGGGTGCCGTAGTCGAGCAAAAAGGGCACAATCGACCAGAGTGCCGTTCCCAGCAGAAACTTGAGGCTTTGGGCTACGGAGGGCTTGTGGCAGGGTGCAGGCGTATCAAAAATGGCCAGCAGTTCGATCGATTGCCCAGCTTGAATCAGCTGTTGAGCCATCTCAAAGGCCACTAATCCCCCAAAAGACCAGCCGCCCAGGAAATAGGGGCCTTGGGGTTGAACGATCTGAATTGCCTGAATATAGTAAGCGGCGATCGATTCAATCCGATTCAATGGGGGAGATTGACCATCCAATCCCAGCGGTTGCAGGCCATAGAAACTGCGATCGATGCCCAAGTGATGTGCCAGTTCTAGATAAGGAAACACAAAACCAAACATGGGGTGTACGCAGAAAAAAGGTGGCTTGTTTCCCCCCAGCGTTAAAGGCACCAGTGGCGATCGGGAAACAGTTTCTATTGGTTTTGGGTTGGGTGCTATTTCCAGATCAGAGGTGGATGGCAAAGTTTGAGCTGGAGCAGAGCTGTTACGTAAAGCCGATCGCTTGTATCGATGAGTCGTTCGATCTAACCGGACTAAAGGAGGAGTGGTTGGCGCTGTCTGGGTGTGACGCAGCGATTCCAGTAAGGGAGCCAGTTGGGCGATTGTTGGTGCTTCGAACACGCTTTTCAAAGGCAATTCCAGCGCAAAGGCATCGCGCACACGGGAGGTCATTTGAGTCGCCAGCAGGGAATGCCCCCCTAGTTCAAAAAAGTTGTCGTGGATACTAATTTGCTTACATCGTAATAGTTCCTGCCAAATCTCAATCAATGTGCTTTCTGTTCGCGTGAGTGTGGTATCTACTGTATTTAATGGGTGGTTCCAATTTTCGTTGAGTGGTGGCAAAGCTCGACGATCGACTTTGCCATTCGTAGTCAGCGGCAGCATTTCTAAAGGGACAAAAGCAGTGGGCACCATATAATCCGGTAAGGTTCGCTGCAGGTGTTGCCGCAGTTCGGGAATGAGCCGACGTGCCAATTCTGCCTGAAGCGGATCGTTGGTGTAAGTGTAACAGGTTGGACGAAGGGTTTGAAAATTGGACCAATCAATCTTTGCCTCAACCCCATGCCGAATCAACAGTACATCATAGTTTCCCGTATCGGTCGGCGTTGACCAGGTGATCTCTACACGATAAGGCAGCACTGTTTCTAAATCCCACCAATCCTGCGGATCGATCGCTAAATCCCTAGCATTTTGCAGCAATTCCCGCATTCTTCCAACCGTTTTTGGTGATTCTCGATTGCGTAACCAATTAGCGGCTTTAACCGCAGTATGAACGCGACTATTCGCTATATTCTTGATTAAGAGTATCTCAGACTGATTCTCAGCAAGCTGCTGCTGAATTGCTGCAACCGTAATCGGAGTAACTTTCCAGTCCAGTTGATTCTCTCTTTCTATCTTCGGAAATGCTTCAAAACGAGGACTTTGCTTGGATGAGCAGGGTTCGAAATGTAGCAAGACATTATAGCGAAATTGGGTCATTTCATTGGAGCTATGCCCTCGCGATAGGCGAATTTGCACCTGACGGATTTGGGGAAATCGATCGCGCAAGGCTTCAAAGAAAGCTGGATCGATCGTCAATTCAGGCTCTTCAAATCGCGATCGTTCAACTTTTTGCTGAAGTTGGGTGCGTTCCATGCCTGCATCTGCCTGACAAAACTGCATCCAGCCATGAAAAGCCGTGAGTAGCGGCAAACTGCGGACATCGCCAATGAACAAAACGCCCCCTGCAGCTACTTTCTGCATCGCTCCTTCTAAAACCTGGAGCAAATAATCCACACTCGGAAAATACTGCACGATCGAATTAAGAATCACCACATCAAATGCTGTTGGGTCGATCTCATGAAAGTCTGTAGCTATGCGATGTAACAACTTTACCTGAGGCAGATCGAGTCGATCGAGTTGATTTTGGATCGATGTTAGAGCAACTGTTGAAAAGTCGGTGGCCAGATATTGCTGACAGTGAGGGGCAATTTGAAATAAAAGTAATCCGGTGCCACAGCCAATTTCCAGTACGCGTTGCGGTTTCAGGGCGAGAATTTGCTGGACACGATCGTTTACCCATTCCTGCATTTGTGCCAGCGGAATCGGTTCTCCAGTGTAGCTGCTGTTCCAACCATTGAAGTTTTGAGTGGGGTTATCGGGACTCAAAGATTGGGCGTTTTGAGTTGGATCGGTAGATTGGTAGGTGGCATCATAAAGAGTCTGCCATTGTTGAATTTGCTGGGTTTGCAGCGATCGGAGAATGGGTTGCTGGAGGCGTTCATGGTTGGCGATCGAAGCGAGACTAAAGTAGGCAACCAGGCGCATTTCATTTGATGATTCTCCAGTTGTAATGACGGCAGCATCTTGAATGGATGGATGACTTTGTAGTGTTGCTTCGATCTCGCCTAATTCAACTCGAAATCCTCGAATTTTGATTTGATGATCAATGCGGCCCAGAAATTCGATCGTACCATCGCTGCGGTAGCGGGCTCGATCACCTGTTTTGTAAAGACGGATGGATTTTGGATTTTGGATTTTGGATTTTGGATTGGGTTTTTGAGGAGGTGAAGTGGGTAGGTTGAGATGAATGAACTGTTCGGCTGTTAATTCAGGACGGTTGAGATAGCCACGAGCCAACCCTGTGCCTGCGATGTATAATTCACCGGGAATGCCTACGGGAAGAAAGTTTAAGTCAGTATCTAAAATATAAATTTGAGTATTGGAGATAGCATGACCGATCGTCTGCGGATGATCGCCGGGATGCAGTTCGGCAACGGTGGCCCAAATCGTGGTTTCTGTAGGACCGTAAGCATTGAAGAAGTGACGATTGGTGGCCCAGCGATCGACCACTTGACTGGAGCAGGCTTCTCCGCCCGTAATTAGCACTTGCAGGTCGGGCAGTTCCGTAACAGGAAGAACGGCTAACACGGCTGGAGTGAGCAGTGCATGGGTAATGGCATTGTCCTGGAGAAATTGCACGAGCGCCATGCTTGGAAGTTGAGCAGATTGGGGTGGAATATACAGGGTGCCACCTGAACCGAAGGCAAGGGCAATCTCGAAAATAGAGGCATCAAAACTGAGAGAGCTAAATTGCAGGATGCGGCTATTGCGAGTGAGATGAAAAGTTTGCCGTTGGGCTTCTACTATATTACATAAACCGCGATGAGTCAAAAGAACACCTTTGGGTATGCCGGTAGAACCGGAGGTGTAAATTATATAAGCAAGCTGATCTGGTTTGATTGGAGGAGATTCACAGTGGTCTGGATTGGTTAGTCGAGGCTGATCCAAACAAACGATCTGAGCCTGCGATCGCGTCAGTTTCTCGACCAACCAGGATTGCGTCAGCACAATAGATACCTGCGTGTCGGTGAGCATGAAATGCAGGCGATCGATCGGATAATTGGGATCGAGTGGCACATAGGCTGCTCCAGCTTTAAGAATGCCTAGAATACCAATCACCATGTCGGCAGAGCGATCGACACATAGCCCAACTAGCGCATCGGCCTGAACTCCCATTTGCTTCAGGCTTTTCGCCAGACGATCGGCCTTTTGATTGAGGGCTTGATAGGTGAAGGATTCCCGTTCTGTAACTAGGGCCATGGTTTCAGGGGTTTGTTTAACCTGCGATTCAAAAATCTGGTGAAAACAAAGCTCCGGTAAGTTAGTTTGGTTGGCTGACGGTTGCAGAGATTCATTTTCCCCCGAAATCTGCTGATATTCTCCAGGAGTCAGGAGCGGCAATTCTGATAGCCGAGCCTCTGGATGGGCCACAATACCTTCCAGTAAGGTTTGGAAATGTCCAACTAGTCGTTCTATGCGATCGCGATCGAACAAATCGGTGCTGTAGGTGATAAAGCCGCTCAAACCTTCCTGAAATTGCCATAAACTTCGCAATCCATGAGCCGGTTCCCAGAGGTGGACTTCCAGATCAAAGCGGGTACTGGTTGATGCGAAAGGGGTTGGCTCTAATCTTAATCCTGGCAGTTCTAGCGGCTGCATCGGAGCGTTTTGCAGCGCAAAGGCAACTTGAAACAGAGGATTACGGCTGAGATCTCGTTCAGGCTCTAATTCTTCTACCAGTTTCTCAAAGGGCAAATCCTGATGTTCATAGGCTGCCAGGGTAACATTCCGAACTTGTTGCAGAACCTCTTGAAATGTAGGGTTTCCAGATAGGTCTGAACGAATTACCAGACTGTTCACAAAAAAACCGATCAACCCTTCTAATTCACTGCGGTGACGGTTGGCAATGGGAGAACCGATCGCCATATCTGTCTGCCCCGTGTAGCGATAGAGCAGTACTTGAAAGGCCGCCAGTAGGGTCATAAACAGCGATACGCCTGATTGTTGACTCAGGGTAGTTAATGCTTGCGACAACGTTGACGAAAGTTGTATTGGATAAGTTGCACCTCGATAGGTTTGAACCGCAGGACGCGGACGATCGGTGGGTAAGTCCAGCCCTGGCAAATCCTCTAATTGTTTGCGCCAGTAAATGAGCTGCTCTTCTAAAACGGCTCCCTGCAACCAGTTGCGCTGCCAACGGGCAAAATCAACATATTGAATCGGCAGGGGTGGCAATGTGGGCGATCGAACTTCTACCCATGCAGTGTAGCAATCAGCCAACTCTCGAATCAGGACCCCTAATGACCAACCATCTGCCACAATATGATGGAGGGTTAGTAACAGAACCGCCTCAGTTTCATCAAATTGCAATAACGTGACTCGCAGCAACGGATCGGTGGTCAAATTAAAGGGACGTTGGGCTTCGGCAGTTGCTAATTGCTGGCTAATCGATGCTCGATCGCAGGTTGCGACAGTTTGTAGATTCACAATCGATAAATCTACTTTGGCATTGGGCTGAATGATTTGAATCGGTTGACCATCACGAGTATCAAATGTGGTCCGAAGAGCGGTATGGCGCTGCAAAATTTGATCAAACGATCGCGCTAATGCGATTGAGTCCAGGTTTCCAATTAAGCGAATGGCCGTAGGTACATTGTAAAATGGGTTGTCTGGTTCAAGCTGATATAAAAACCAGAGGCGCTGTTGGGCAAAGGAAAGCGGAAATTCAAGGGTCTGAATAGCGGGTTGAATGTTTACAGCTTGTCGGTGGCAGAGATAGGAAATCAATTCGGCTTTGCGATCGGCCAATTCCTGACGTAATTCGCGAGTTAAGACTCCTTCAGGAGCATTACAGCGCAACCGTATTTTCTCAGCCGCATCTTCGCACTGTGATTCTAGAGTATTTCCTTCAATGGATAGCTGTACGTCTAAGCTTTTGAGATGAGATACCCATTCTGCGATCGTTCCATGTGTCATAGCTCGATTTCCTCACGCTGTTGCGAACTCATTCGCTTTCGGTAATTCTCGACCCATCCCAGTAATTCTATTTTCTGAGCCAATTCTGCAATGGTCGGCATTTCAAATACTGTTCGCAATGGCATTTCCACCTGAAACCGATCGCGAATGCGGGAAACCAGTTGAGTCGCCAGCAAGGAATGTCCACCCAGTTCAAAGAAGTTGTCGTAAATGCCCGCCTGTCGTCCTAGCAGTTGAGACCAGAGTTCAACCAGGGCTGCTTCCAGGGAGGTGGTGGGTGCGATTGGCGGATGATTGGCTGGGGCGATCGTGAGACTGGGGAGTGGCAAGGCCTTTTGATCCACTTTGCCATTCGCAGTCAGGGGTAGTTTGTCTAATACCACCCAGGCCGCAGGCAGCATATAGTCTGGTAGCTTAGTTTTGAGGAAGGATCGCAAATCCTGTTCTGATGGCAAGGATGCTTTGGGAACAACATAGGCGATCAGTTGACTGAACCGCTCTGCCGAAGGACTCTGTTCAATTTCTCGCACCATGACTACAGCCGTTTGGATGTTGGGATGTTGAGCGATCACGGTTTCAATCTCTCCCAACTCTACGCGAAACCCACGCAGCTTAATTTGATCATCTGTACGCCCTAAAAACTCCAAATTGCCATCCGATCGGTAAAGGGCGCGATCGCCAGTCTTATAAAGTTTTAGGGTGAGGGACGCCGTGGAGTGAGCATTGAAAGTTGAGAAGTCACAGTTGATAAACCGTTCTGCTGTGAGTTCCGGACGATTTAAGTAGCCCTGCGCTAATCCATTGCCGCCCAGATAAATCTCGCCGCTGACATTTGCTGGAACGGGTCTGAGCTGATCATTTAACAAGTATACTTGAGTATTCGCAATTGCTTGACCGATCGGAATCGTTATTGCGTTCTCTGGAACTTCCTGAATCTCATGCCAGGTTGAAAAGGTCGTGTTTTCTGTCGGTCCATAAACATGGATCAGGTGTTGAGGTTTGCCTTGCTGCACGACCGATCGCACATGCTCAACTGTTGCCCGTTCGCCGCCAAACAGGAGATACTTCAGCGATCGAAAGGCCGTTGGTACTTGATGGACGGTTTGATTGAACAATGCCGTGGTGAGAAACAGGATGCTGATTTGCTGGCGCTGCAATTCGGCCACAAAATCTGGTGGCGAAAGTGTTGTGGTTCGATCAAAGCCGATTAATTGAGCCCCATTCAGCAAAGCTCCCCAGACCTCGAACGTTGCAGCATCAAAAGCAAGATTCGCCACCTGGGCGATCCGATCGCTAGACTCGATCTGCACATAATTCGTAGCGCCAGTCGCACGAACCAGCCGATTCACTGCCCGATGCGCCACCATCACGCCTTTAGGGGTTCCAGTTGACCCAGAAGTATAAATTACATAGGCAAGCTGATCGGCAGTGCAGACCATCGACAAATTTTCATCCGACTCCTGTGCGATCGCATCCCATTCCTGTTCTAAGCAAATAACCTTAACTTTATCGGTTTGTAGTGCATCTGCGTAATCCGATTGCGTTAGCAAAACGGTAATTCCAGCATCTGCTAAGATGAAGCGCAGCCGTTCCAGAGGATAATTTGGGTCGAGTGGCACATAGGCTCCACCTGCCTTAAGCACAGCCAGCATTGCTGCGATCGCTTCCACACTACGCTCTAAACAGATGCCAACGGGCATGCCATCGCCAATTCCCAAGGACTGCAAATATCGCGCCAGTTGATTACTGCCCTGGTTTAACGACTCGTAGGTAAAAGATCGATCGCCAAACTGGATAGCGATCGCGGTTGGTCTTTGTTTGACTTGGGCTTCAAATAGCTGATGAATACAACAGTTTGTAGGATAGCTGAATTGGTTGTGATGCCATTTTTGAAATAGTAACTGTTGTTCTGCCTGGGTCAATAGTGATAATCTAGAGAGATTCGTTGTAGGATTGGCAACAATCCCTTCTAACAGAGTTTTGAAATGATGCTTGAAGGATGCGATCGTGGATGAGTTAAATAAATGAGCGTTGTAGACAATCACTCCCCGCAATCCATCTGATTGCTGCCAACCCTTGCCCCACAAATTCCTGAAGTTATCTGTACTTTTCCAGAGATACAGCTCCAGATCGAAGCGTGAGGTTTTTGTCTCCAGTTCCACCGGGCTAAGCACTAATCCGGGCAGTACCAATTGCTCCATTGGCGTATTTTGCAAGGCAAATACCACCTGAAACAGTGGATTTTGGCCAAGACTGCGAACGGGTTGTAACTCCTCTACCAGCTTTTCAAAAGGCAGATCCTGATGGGCATAGGCAGCTAGCGTGACCTGCCGCACTCGCTCTAACAGCTCCTGGAAAGTGGGATCGCCTGCTAGATCCGTGCGCAACACCAAGCTATTCACAAAGAAGCCAATCAGTCCTTCTAATTCCCGGTGGTGACGATTCGCAATGGGAGAACCGATCGCAATATCCGTTTGGCCAGTGTAGCAGTACAGTAATGTCTGAAATGCTGCCAGTAATGTCATAAATAAGGTAACGTCCGCTTGCTGGCTTAATTCTTCTAAAGCGTCGAGTAAGCATTGCGGCAATTCCAGGAGTTGGCTAGCCCCTTGATGACTTTGCGCTAAGGAATGATCGGATGGATTTGAACGTGAATCAGAATAAAGATGAGATAAATCGAGTGATGCAACATTCTGAAGCTGTTGCTTCCAATATTGTAACTGGTGATTCAAAACCTCCCCCTGCAACCACTCCCGCTGCCAGTGAGCAAAGTCAGCATATTGAATCGGTAATTCTAGTAGCCCATCCGGCTTATCTTCCACTAAAGCGGTATATCGATCGCTTAATTCCTGAATCAGCACCCCACTGGACCACTCATCAAAAATGATGTGGTGTAGCGCCATGAGCAGCAGATGTTCATCATCCTGCAATTGCCAGAGTTGGAAGCGAAATAGAGGGCCTTTGGCTAAATGGAATGGCGGCTGCACCGTTTGCCAAATTTGATCGATCGCAGTTTGTTCACGAATGCCAGTCGGCAATGCCTGTAAATCAACAACATCACAGGGAACGGACAACACAGGCCTGATCACCTGAGCGAGTTGCCCCTCAACTTCCTCGAAAGTAGTTCTTAAAATTTCATGCCGGGAGACGATCGTTTCTAGGCTTTGATGCAGGTGCGATCGATGCAGTAGGCCAGTCAGTCGAAAGATCAGCGGAATAATGTAGAGAGAATTTCCAGGTAATAGCTGTTCAATAAACCACAACCGTTGCTGGGCAAACGAGGCTGGAAAGAAAAACAGATCTTCTTCGACATCACCATAACCTGAGCTATCTGAAATCATTCACACCTACATTTGCTCTACTCTACTCTGTTTTACAGCGAAGAGTGATTGAAGGATTATGCTTTAAGATGGATTTTTGGTAAAAACCATGTGTTTTTTTGTTGCGTCCTCTCATCTTGGCGTATCAAAAAAATCTGTAAGGGCACTGAGCTTAGCACCCCTACGATTTTTGTTGTTTTGATCACAGAATTGGAGATCAGCACCTTCCTTCGCTTGAGAGACAGAGTATGCCTTTTTTGCACTGGATAGAGCTTATCCGTTTGCTAGCCAGGTCGTCAGTTTTTCAGGAGCCTGCACTTGGGTCAGAATCTCTTCCAAAATCTTGCCTTCCAACACTTCTGTCTTCAGCAGAACTTGAGTTGCAGATTCTAATAGACCCCGGTTGAGCCGCAAAATCTCCAACGCCATCTCACGCGCCTGATCGATACTTAACTTCACCTGGCGATCGATCTCTACGGCAACTTCTGAACTGATGGCTCGACGGGTGCTGCCCCCTTCTAAAAATTGAGCGGCGTTTTTCTCGAAGGCGATCGGTCCCAGCGTTGCACTCATGCCATATTGGGTCACAGCACGTTCCGCTAAATCCGTTGCTTTCTGAATGTCATCACTAGCCCCAGTAGAAACCTTGCCAAAAACAATTTCCTCAGCCGCACGTCCACCCAGCAGCGTGGCGAGCTGCCCCCGCAGTTCATCTTCCAAAAGCAAAAAGCGATCGGTTTCGGGAGTTTGCAGCGTATAGCCCAAAGCACCTAATCCACGCGGCATGATCGAGATTTTTGAGACCTTGCTGTTACCAGGCATCAGTGCTCCCACCAGCGCATGACCCACTTCATGATAGGCCACCGTTTGCCGTTCCAGTGGCGTGAGAATTCGCGATCGTTTTTCTAAACCAGCAATCACTCGTTCCATCGCTTCGTTAAAGTCAGCCATCAACACAGCCTGACGATTATTGCGAGCCGCCATTAGGGCTGCTTCATTCACGAGATTGGCTAAATCCGCTCCAGCAAACCCAGCACTTTTCGCAGCGATCACCTTCAGATCTACATCTTCACCCAGGCTGACCCCTTGAACATGAACCTTCAGAATATCAATCCTGCCAATTTTATCAGGCCGATCGACCAGCACTTGACGATCGAAGCGACCGGGACGACGCAAAGCCGGATCCAGGGTTTCGGGACGGTTGGTAGCGGCAATCACAATCACGCCTTCGTTGCCATTAAAGCCATCCATTTCAGTCAACAATTGGTTTAGGGTTTGTTCCCGTTCATCATTGCCGCCATTCGGACCACCCCCACTGCGGGTCTTGCCGATCGCATCCAGTTCATCAATGAAGATAATGCAGGGAGCCTGACGTTTAGCCCGGTTAAACAGATCGCGGACCCGTGATGCCCCAACGCCAACATAAAGTTCAACAAATTCTGACCCCGACATGCTCAGAAAAGGAACGCCTGCTTCACCCGCAACGGCCTTGGCTAGCAGCGTTTTACCCGTTCCCGGAGGCCCAACTAAAAGAACACCTTTGGGAATTTTGGCCCCAATTTTGCGATACTTCTCGCCGTTTGTCAGGAAATCAACAACTTCTTGCAGCTCCTGCTTCGCTTCATCTACACCTGCAACATCAGCAAAGGTAATCCCGGTTTTACCCTGATTATAAATTCTGGCATTACTTTTACCCATTCCCATACCAAGTCCAATACCGCCACCTGCATTATTGAACTTTAGTAACCATGCAAATGCTCCAACTAGCATTCCTAGCGATAAGATCAAACTCAAAATTCCTGCATTCGTTTCAGCATTCGTTTGAGTATTTTCAGGAGGGGCGATTTCTACACCGTAGCTCTGCAATAGATGAGTCAAGTCCTCAATCGATCCGTCGAGCTGGGTATAATATTGTTGGTTGCCAAATGCGGGCTTGAGACAGTATTCAATCCGATCGGGCTTGAACGTCACCCGCTGCACCTGGGAGGATTTCACTTGCTCAATAAACTTGCTGTAGGCCGATCGGGAATAGGTCTCCGTTCTCATCGCATTGATTCCTAATAGAAATGAGTGGTCGAAACAATAGAAGCAAGCATCACCCCAAAATTAGTTTTCTGCCACTTCTGCACGTTTCACTGTGTTGATTGTGCCGCGAGGGTGGAGAGGGCAACAGCCTGAAATTACGACAGAAGTTTTCGTGTCTTCCGAAATCACGGCCTGTCGCATCCCGCAGCATTCATGTTATTACCCTGATTGTTTCGGGTTTTCCGTACAAGACAGCGACGAATACAAAACCGCTCCTCTCAAAAATGTGTCGTTGGTTAGAGGGATGATTAGTTTCAAATTTCTAATATATAGCTTAAAAGATAATGCTAAGGATGTGACTTATGACGCAAACGCCGAACCTACCGCCCCTGATTGAAAGTAATAGCGAAGAATATGGAGATAGTGGAGTTGTCAGCACTGTGGCGATCGCGGGTCATCCCTTTCATCCGTTACTCGTTACTTTTCCGATCGCCTTTTTGGTTGGCGCTTTTGCAACAGATCTAGGATATTGGCTAACGACGGATCCCTTTTGGGCAAGAGCTTCTGTTTGGTTGCTTGGTGCAGGCTTCATCAGCGGGATTGTTGCTGCTCTGACAGGAATGATGGACTTCCTGAAGATCGATCGCGTTCGTAAGCGTCGTGCGGGATGGTTCCACATGGTTGGCAATGTCGCTGCATTGCTGCTCACTTTGGTTAACTGGGTTTTACGGTTAAGAAATGGGATTATTGAACCGATCGTGCCAACGGGCCTATTGCTTTCCCTCGTCGTTGCTACATTGCTTGGGGTTACAGGCTGGTATGGTGCAGAATTAGTTTACCGCCACAAAGTTGCCGTCATTGGTTACAACAGCCGCCGTGAACCTTCGTAGATAAATTTAGAAATTTGAAAGTCCCCTAGATCTGGCTCTGGGGGACTTTTTGATTAGGGCTTTTTCAAGTTCCTAAACTGCATCTGGGTTCAAATCGATCATGCGTCTGGTTGTATAAGTGCCGATCGGACTCCACAGGAGATAGGGTAAAAGGAAAAGAGTCGCCCAGTGTGAGATTGGCCAAACCATCAAGGCTAAGATTGCTCCCGATAATAGACCGAGGGCTCCCAGCACAGTGCCAACCGCCAAGCTATGTGATCGTAGTGTCGCTGGAATGTAGGCTACCGTCACAATTTCGACCAGCAGGTAAATCCCCATTAAGAACCAGGTGGTGGCACTATTGGGATCCGCTTCCCAGACTAAGGTTGCCGAAATTGCTCCTGCTAGAAAAATAGCGACCCAAATAAACGGAATCGCCGGTTCAAAAAACAGCCACCGGGGTCGATCGAGATGCTTTGCCCAGGGAATGTCACGTGGACGAATCAGAAAGCTGCCAAAGGCAACCAGTAGGGTCACGATGTTGATAATCAACCATGAGCGAATCATAAAAAATACCTCCATGCAATTGCAGTTAAAAGAGGAACTTCAAGTGCAATGTGAACAATCAAAAATGATTATTCTGGTGAAAGAATCGTTGGCATTAAGACGGTGTCGATCGTATGAATTACGCCGTTGTCAGCTAAAATATCCATCTGGCTAACCGTAATGTCATTTACAGTAATCCGACCGTTTTGCTCTACAATCACAACTGACCCTTCCAGGGTGGGAGCTTCATGAATTTCCGCCAGGTCATCCGATCGCACATCTCCAAACAGCACATGATAAGACAGAATTTGTTTCAGTTTAGAGAGGTCTTGCTGCAATGATTCCAAGGTTTCTGGAGATAATTTTTGAAAGGCTTGATCAGAGGGAGCAAGTATTGTAAATGGACCTGGACTCTTTAGGACATCTGTTAACTCTGCTGTTTCAATCACCTGCAGTAATGTTGTAAACGATCCGACCTGTGCCGCAGTTTCAAGTAGATCAGCCATAATTATCCTGTTTCGAAATCACAACTTGACTACTGGGATATCGCAACTGAGTCAGCAATAGCATCCCTCATAAGACAGGCTATGCCGCATGGATATCAGTTGGAATTTTTAGTCCTGATCAATTCCGGATAATGCGGGACAGCAAGTGAGGTAATCTATTGATATTGCATCTTCTCAGAAGTCAAGAACCCATGATGAGTGACGAGACCCGCCGAGATTCCTTGAAAGAAGAGCTTTTGCAACAAATTCAAGGTTTACATCGATCGCAAGCACTTTTTCCAGCCCAATCTGAGTCCACTCAAGCGATCGATGCCCTGGTGCAACAACTGGAAGAGCTCAACCCGAATCCAGAACCCTTACGGGCAGCTGCATTACCTCTGCTGCTGGGCAACTGGCAGTTGATCTACGCCTCTCAGGGAACAGTGGTGACGCGACGGCTAGCAGATTCACAAAACATGCTACCTGATATCGAACTGAAACAAGTGTGGCAGAAATTAGTGATGTCCAGTGCCGGTACGCTTGCTGTTGATAATGAAGCAGAACTAGAGATTCCGTTCTTGGGCCATTGGCGCTTGACTGCGTCTGGAACCTGGCAGGTCAAAGATCCTCAGCTTGCCCAAGTTTGCTTTAGCGCTTTTTCACTACAGGCCATTCGTCTGTTTGGGCAAAAAGACTGGCAGTTGCCAGCATTAACCGTTCCCATTTTAGAAAATTTGAGAAGAGAAGCGGCTTGGACGACCTCCTATCTTGATTTTGATTTGCGAGTGGGGCGAGGAGCATCAGCAAATATTTTTGTGTTCTGCCGTCAATCATGAGGATTGATCCATTGCTGTATGTGAGAGATAGAACAGGCGCTTCACAGAATTTGAGCGCTTCTTCATCAAAGGTTTACTCGCTTTACTTTTCCCGGCATATTCTTTTCAGCTATCCTCGTAGTTGATGCATCATACCATTCGTTCCCAGATGCGTAGTTGTAGATATCTATTTTGATCTACTGTATGCAGATGGTTGATCGATCTCTACTTTCAGAGATCTGGTATGAATTTCAAAGCTTCTGATTTCAGGGTTGCACAGCGTCGCTTAATTAACTGACTGTTTGGGTTCAGTCTCTTATAGCTGATGCATTTCTCGCAATATGCAACAGACTACCAATTGTGTTTCCTGCAACCTCGAATATTTGATGACTGCTATGGCTACTCTTCCAAATCAACTAGATATTCGCACATTCGTCGTTTTTGATGCTCGTGTGACCGATCGCACTAAGCTGATTCAAGCAATGACGCCAGATGTAGAGTTATTAGTCCTCGATCCCCATCAGGATGGGATTCAGCAAATTACCGATTTTCTATTTGCTCGGTTTCTGGCTAAGGGTGGCTGGGGCGATCTGGCATTGCATATCGTGGCTCAAGCTGCGCCCGGAGTGCTGTTTTTAGGCAATAGTGAACTGAGTCTGGACACGATGCAGTCCTACGCTCATCAGCTTTCGAGTTGGGTTTGCTCCTCTGTGTCACTTTATGGGGAGGGACTGGCCACAGGCGATGCAGGTGAAGAACTTCTGGCTAAATTACATGACCTGACAGGTGCAACCATCCATGCCCTCCAGGCAAGAGGAACGGTCCAGCAAAGCTTTTGGGAAGTGGTCATGACGATCGCAGAAGGGCAGATCATTCCTCACGCGACTATTCCCTTTGGTGCTGCCCAATCTTGTTCTTGAGTGGATCGCTCTACTGGTTGCGTCTCTGCCGCAGGCGAATATCAAATTCAGGCGGTAGATCCCAAAACAGAACTCGATGATCGGTCTCGCTGTAGAAAGGAAAGATATCGTCTCGACTCCACCAAAACGGATAGTTGCGATAGCGATCGCCGCTATTCGCCAACTCTGCCGCAGGAAGGTTCAGATGCTCCCTGTTGCCAAACGGCTTCAAACGATAACTTCAGCATTTGGGTCAGACCGGTGTGGGTAATGGCGAGAGCTGTAAAACTGGGGGTGCCAATCAGCGGATCTTGCAGGGACAGCAACGTGGCCCGATCGTCAAACAACTGCATCTTAAACGGTAATTCCGGCACAAATCGCACCTGTTGGCCCCAATCCTGACATTGCTGAATAAATTCCCGACTGCTGGGGTCTTCCCAGATGCTTTGTTCATAGATCGTGCGGTAGGAGATGCCGCGTTGCAGGGGATCCTGGACTAGTTTCAGGCCCTCTTCATGGCTGAGTAGCGAGGGAAAGGTGAAAAAGACGCAGATACTTTGCTGAGCCGTTTCGGCTAAAACTGCGCCTCGTTCTACAATCCGATTCGGTTCCGATAAGACTTCGACATAGGCAAGCGGATCTTGAGTCCGGTGCCCTGCGGCGTAAAGTGGAGCCAGTACCGTAATTAGTCCAGTTGCTTGCTGTTGCTGGCGAGCCAATTCCGTTTCGAACTGCCGCTGTTTTTCTTGCAGGAGTGTCGGTAACGCCAGGGCCGGATCCACTGCCTGGAATAACCGCTGTCTTCCAGAATGACGCTCGACGCAAAGTCCCCGATCGCACAAAGATTGCAATACGTCATAGATGCGCTGTCGGGGAACCTGGGCGCGTGTAGCCACCTGGGCAGGCGTAAAATCCTGTCGCTCTAGCAGGGCCAGATAGACCGCAGATTCATAGCGCGTTAAGCCTAAACCGATTAAGTTTTCTAGCGTTTGCAGCTCAGACATTAGTGACACCACTTGTAAGTGGTGCTATTTTAGAATTCTTCCTGATGGTTTTGCAACCGGAGAAAACCGATGACAACCGCTACGATGTCTGCTGCTGATCCGTTGGCTCCTTCCTTACCCGCTTTTTTGCCCCAGGCCTATTTCAAAGGTGAATTTTTGCTGTTTGAGCAAGCCCAACTGTCGATCGCAACCCATGCGTTGCATTATGGAACAGCCGTGTTTGGCGGCATTCGGGGTTTGCCTGATCCGTCCAATCCCAACCAAATTCTGCTATTTCGTCTGGATGCCCACTGTCAGCGTTTGAGCCATAGCGCCAAATATCTGGGGTATGAGGTGACTCCTGATTTTTTGCGATCGCGTTTAATCGAGTTTGTGCAACAAAACCAGCCCCGGTTTCCTTTTTACTTGCGGCCTCTGATCTACACGTCTGGATTAGGCATTGCGCCAAGACTGCATCAGATTGAAAAAGATTTGCTGATTTACGGGTTGCCCATGGGGGATTTTCTAGCGACCACTGGCGTCCGCTGCCGCATTAGTTCCTGGTATCGTCAGGAAGATCGCAGTTTTCCATTGCGGGGCAAAGTAAGTGCGGCCTATATTGCCTCGGCCCTGGCGAAATCTGAAGCGGTGGCCTCCGGATTTGATGAAGCGATCTTGCTGAACACCCAGGGCAAGGTGGGTGAAGCTTCGGCGATGAATTTGTTTATCGTCCGGAATCATCAGCTGATTACTCCCAGCGTTGATCAAGACATTCTCGAAGGAATTACGCGCGATAGTGTTCTGACCGTAGCACGCGATCTGAATCTGCCGATCGTAGAACGTCCCGTTGATAAATCAGAACTGCTGATTGCGGATGAAGTGTTTCTCTGCGGTACCGCAGCCCAGCTCACTCCAGTTCTGAGTGTCGAGAATTATGTTCTGCCAACCGATCGACCTATTACAACTCTTTTGCAAACGCAATTGCGATCGATCGTGACTGGACAAGAGCCCTGCTATCGGCATTGGCTAACGCCTGTTTGTTTAAAGGCTGAAGGAGAGTAGGAGCAGGGGAGCAGGGGCAGATTTGTGCTAAAGCATTTCTAAGGAGACGGGTTGAGCAGGAGCGGGGAAGGCGGCATCTAAAGCACTCATCGTATCCGGATCTAACTGCAAATTCAATGCCGCATAGTTCTCTTCGACATGCGCGATGCTGCTCGATTTTGGAATCACGATCACGTTCTCTTGGTGTAACAACCAGGCGATCGCAACTTGGGCAGGCGTTGTCCCCATTTGTTCTGCGATCGATCGCAGCCGAGGATTGCGCAGTAATCTACCCTGTTCAACGGGTGAATAGGCCATGATCGGGATGTGATGCTGGCGACACCAGGGCAACAAGTCCCATTCGATGCCGCGTCGGGATAAGTTGTAGAGCACTTGATTAGTGGCGATCGCCTTGCCCCCTTCCAGCCCATCGGCTTCGGTCATATCTGCCAGATCAAAATTGCTGACGCCATAATCGCGAATCTTCCCGGCCTGCTGGAGCTGCTGAAACGCGGCAAGGGTTTCCGTTAAAGGAATCGAGCCACGCCAATGCAGCAAATACAGATCGAGATAGTCCGTTTTGAGGCGATGCAAACTGCGCTCACAGGCTGCAATGACGCCCTGCCGAGAAGCATTGTGGGGATAGACTTTGCTGACCAAAAATACCGTCTCGCGTCGAGTGGCGATCGCTTCTGCAATCACGGTTTCTGCACCACCTTCCCCATACATCTCGGCAGTATCGATCAAGTTCATTCCCAGAGCCAACCCATGCTGAAGGGCCGTGACCTCTTCCTGCCGCCGTTTGGCCTGTTCGCCCATGCGCCAAGTGCCTAAACCCAAAACAGGGATCGATCGACCGGACGGTAAAAGAATGGTTCGCATCATGCCCTCCTGCATAATACTGGGTTAATCAGTTGAATTGCCGCTGATTGCCGGGGCGGTTGCCAGGGCTTTAGCTCCTTGCTGCATGGCAGTCATGTCGGACTCTGTCCAATGCCGAGCCGATTGGCAATGATGGGCAACCAGCAATCCCCACAGCCCCTGCGGGATCAGAACTGGCACCACCAAATTAGCCCGCACCTGGATGGAACGGAGAAAATCTCGATGACATTCGGCGATCGGCTCGGTTTCAATATCGTCGATCGCTCGTACCCGTCCTGCTAAATACAGCGCCGCATATTCTTCGTTAAAACAGTCGTCTGGTCCAGTGGAGCCAAAGATGGAAAATTCTGGATTAATCAGGGCTTCAAAAGTAACCTGCCCTTTCCAGGGGTAATAGAAATAATATAGAACTACTCGATCGACGTTCAGTTGCTGCTGCAGATCGTGGGTGATTTGCTTAACGAGTTGATCTCGCTCAAGGGTAACAGTAAGGTGGGTGATTATCCGCTGCAATTTGGGGTCGCCACGGCCTGATGAATCAGGGTTATGTCCTTCAGGAGAGGGAATTTGCACAAGTTCAGACCATTGAAAGGGCAAGAGGGACAAAATCGATTCAATTTTGCAAATTTTCGCGAATACCAGTTTTGCCAAGGGTTTGGGCAAAAGTTGAGTAGGCTGAACCTGAAAATCGAGCAAAGATAAATGTAAAGATTTATTATATCGGTCTTTGGCTGTTTAAGCTGAAACTCCTTCAATCGATGCCAAAAGCGATCGCTTCTATCATTGGCCTGGGAAAACCATTGGGATGAGAAAACGATCGCTCGACTTTTTGATCTAGCTTTTTGGTCCAGCGTTGGGCAAAGCAACCCGTCCTATTTGATCCAATACCGATGCCGCTCGAAGGGATAAGTCGGCAGTGGAATACGACGGCGTTTGGGTTGATCTACAGCAGTTTGCAGCTTGGTCCACTGAAGCGGCACCCCAGCTAACCAGAGTTGTCCGATCGTATTGAGCAGAATATTCGCTGCCGATTGCCGATCAGTCGGATGGCCCAATGAGGCAAATCTCAACTGTTGTGGCTCAGCAGCAGGTTGGTGAAGGAAAGAACGATCCGTCTGGTCTACGCCCATTTCCAGCAGCACACAGGTTGGATCTTTCAGGGTCTTTTCCAAAGTTTCGATCGATTGAATCGGCTGCTGCAGAAGATGGGCCCAATAGTCCGGATTGGCTGCTGTTTCTGCCGTCATCCAGGTGCCCGTTGTCGTCGAGAGATAAGGAATTTGGGGCGGATTGAAGGCAACATGCCCTAATCGATCATTGGTTTGCTGAGGTGGGTTGATTTGGGCGATCAGCAGCGACAAAGCCTCTTCCAGCGAGAACACTCCTGCCAAACAGGCTGCCACATACTCGCCAATTTGGCTGCCAATCATCGCTTTGGGTTGAACATCCCAGGCCATCCAGAGTTTTGCCAGGGCATATTCGACAACGAACACAGCTAACTGATTGAGAAGGCTGGTTTCCAAGGGCTGGAATTCTACCAGTGGCTGCTCGTTGGCATCGAGCCATTGCCGCAGATCCAGCTTGAACTCTGCTTCTACCCAGACGCAGGCGCGATCGACCTGTTCTCGAAAGATTGGTTCTGTTTGATACAGCGGTTGCGTCAATTTTGAAAGTTGAGGAATATGCTCTGGAAACAAAAATACAACGGGCCGATCGTCTCCCTCCTGAAAATAAGTTGAACATTGCTGGGGATTGAACTTTTCCAATGCTTCGATCGCGTCTTCTAAGCTGTGGCAAACCGACATCCAGCGATGGCTAAATTCCTGTCGTCCTTCCTGTAAAGTATAGGCAATATCAGCAAGATTAAGGCCAGGATATCGCTGTAAATGTTGGATTAGATGAGTTTTAGCCGTTTCAAGAGCGGTAGCTGTTTTGGCCGAAAGCACCAAAAGCTGAGGCATTTGAGTCACCACATCTGCTGAAAATGGAGGAACAGGCGCAGCTTCCAGAACAATGTGGGCATTGGTGCCGCTGAAACCAAAGGAGCTGATACCCGCGATGCGGGGCTGTTCGGAAGACCAAGGGGTAAGCGCGGTTGGGATCTGGACCGGCAGGCTGCCCCAGTGAATATGGGGATTGAATGACTGAAAATGCAGATGGGGCGGAATCGTTTGATGCTGCAGCGACAGCACCACTTTAATTAATCCAGCAATGCCTGCGGCTCCTTCCAGATGGCCAATATTGGTCTTGACTGATCCTAACCATAGGGGCTGATCGATCGATCGATCGGCAGCAAAGACCGCTGATAAGGCTCGTGCTTCGATCGGATCTCCCAAAGCAGTGCCCGTGCCATGGGCTTCAATATATTGCACCTGGGCCGGTTCAACCCCGGCATTCGCTAAAGCCTGCTGAATCACAGATTGCTGAGCCGAACCATTCGGTACCGTAAGTCCACCGCTCCGTCCATCTTGATTGGTAGCAGAACCGCGAATTAGCGCCAGAATATTGTCCCCATCGGCGATCGCATCAGACAGACGCTTCAGCACCACCACGCCGCAGCCTTCACCTCGCACATAGCCATTGGCAGTTGCATCAAAGGTTTTACAGTGGCCGTCCGGCGACAGCATCCCCGCCTTAGAAAAATTGATGGTGACTTCAGGAGCCAGAATTAAATTCACGCCTCCTGCTAATGCCATCCGACATTCCTCATTGCGTAAACTCTGGCAGGCCAAATGTACTGCTACTAGCGAGGATGAACAGGCGGTATCCACCGAAATACTCGGTCCTTGCAGTCCCAAAACATACGACAATCGGCCCGATGCCACACTATGGGCGCTGCCCGTTCCCATATAGGCATTGATCGCGTCTTTACCTTGAGACAGCAGCAACTGCGAGTAATCATTGCTGCAAATGCCAACAAATACACCAGTTTGGCTGCCAGATAGGTTGCTGGGCAACTGTCCGGCCTGTTCTAATGCCTCCCAACTCACCTCTAACAGCAGCCGCTGCTGCGGATCCATACTCGTGGTTTCGCGCGGAGAAATCCGAAAGAAGAGGGAGTCAAATTGATCAACCTGATCGAGAAAGCCACCCCAGCGGCTCACCATTTTTCCCGCAGTTGTGGAGTCAGGATGGTAATAATCCTCAATGTTCCAGCGGTCTTTGGGGACTTCAGTAATGGCATCGCGGCCCTGCTGCAACAGTTGCCAAAATGCTTCTGGACTGTTGGCCTGACCGGGAAACCGGCATCCCATGCCAATAATTGCGATCGGTTCAGTTTTAGCCCGTTCGATCGCCTCCAGTTTAGACTGCATTTTTTGCAGGGCCAGGTAAGCGCGTTTCAGGGCAGAAAGCTGATCGGTAGATTCAGGAGTTGTGTTCATGATGATTTTGCGGATGTAGGAATAATATGAATTCGGTGAAAGTTGAGTCGATGTAGAGTTGATGAATTCGATCGGCCTAAGGTATCGATATCTGGTAGGGGCGGGTTTTACTGTCAAAGCCATTGCAGGATGCAGATTGGTCTGCTAAACCCGCCCGTACAGTTTGCGGATTTATTCAATCCACGACCCTCAAAGCAACGCTTCGATCTGGCTGAGCAGCAACGCCTCAACTTCGGCCTCCGAAAGCTGTTCGAGATTGGCAACTAGGGTTTGATCGTTTGCTGAGTCATTCACGACAGAATTCTCTGGAGCTTGCACAGGAGATGAAACCGTTGGGGCTGCTTCTCCGGCAAACAAATCTTGCGCTAGATAGGTGGCTAGAGCCTCGATCGTCGGATATTCGAAAATCAGTGTTGAGGGTAAGGGTTGGGCCAAACTGTTAACCAGCCGACTCTTAAGTTCGATCGCCGTCAGTGAATCCATGCCGAGATCAAAGAAGCCGCGCTGAGTATCGATCCGTTGAGGTGACCGATGATTTAACACGATCGCCACCTGTTCTCGAATGTGAGCCACCAAAAGGCCGGGTCGATCGCTGGCCGGGGCCGCATTCAGGCGTTGCCGAAATTCAGACATGGCTGGAATCGCGTCGGTTTCTGCTGAACTGGCAGAACGGGTTTCAGATTGCCCGAATTGAGCTAAGAAGGCTGGGATGCGATCGGTCGGGAACTGCTGCATGAACTTCGGCCACTGCACCGGCAACACACCCACCTGGGTTGGATTTTCCTGAAGGATTTGTTCGAGAATTTGCAACCCTTGGGCCGGCGCGATCGTGCCCATCCCCTGCATCGTGATCCGGCTGCCGACATTACGCTTGGCCGCTGCCCCGATATTTGACCAGGCCCCCCAGTTGATGCTGATTCCCGGCAATCCCTGTAAGCGGCGATGATGGGCCAAAGCATCGAGAAAGGCATTGGCTGCGGCATGGTTGGCTTGACCGGGTGAACCAAGCAAGGCCGCCACTGACGAGAAGCAGACAAAGAAATCGAGCGGCTGATGCTGAGTGAGATGATGCAGATTCCAGGCTCCTTCCACTTTGGCCGCCATGACTGCCGCAAATCGGGCCGCATCCTGCTGCGTCAACACCCCATCATTTAGCACCCCGGCTGAGTGGATCACTCCTCGTAAGGGCGGCATGGACCGATCGATCTGGGCCAGCACGGTTCTCATCCGATCAGCATCAGCCACGTCGGCCTGGGTGATCAGAACTTGTACGCCTGCTGCTGCGAATTGGCTTAAGGTGACCTGAGCTGCTTCAGTCGGTTGACTGCGTCCAGTCAAGACCAGATGCCTCGCTCCCTGCTCTATCAGCCACTGGGCCACGAGTAACCCCAGACCATTGAGACCTCCTGTAATTAGATAGGCTGCATCGGCTCGGACAGGTATGACAGGACGGGGCGCGTCTGTGGTTGGCTGATCGACTGGCTGATCAACTGACTGCGTTACCACAATTTTGCCGATATGTTTGGCATGAGCCATGTAACGGAAAGCGCTCGTCACGTCGGTCAGTGGGAAAACATGGCAGGGCAAGGGAGTCAACTGTCCTTGCTGGAAGGCCTGCATCAGTTCGACAAACATCGACTGAATCAAGACCGGGTTCGATCGACAGAGCTGCACCAGATCCACCACGCTGTAAGCCAGAGTTGGATGCACTGCCTGCACCTGCTGCTCAGACCAGATGTTGGTTTTGCCGATTTCCAGGAAATGTCCGTGGTCAGCCATTACCGAGAGGCTCTGCGGAATGAACTCACCAGCCAGAGAATTCAGCACGATTGTGACTCCGGCTCCCTGGGTTTGCGCCTTCACCTGCTCGGCAAACTCGATCGATCGAGAGTTCGACAGATGCTGCACGCCCAAACTGCGCAGATAGTCTTGCTTTTCGGGACTGCCAACCGTGGCAAAGATCTCGGCTCCGGCTCGTTGGGCTAACTGCACGGCTGCCAAGCCAACCCCACCCGCTGCGGCATGAATCAGTACCCGATCGCCTGCGGACAGGTTCGCGACTTGATGCAGCGCATAGTAAGTCGTCAGGAAGGTGACTGGAATCGTGGCGGCCTGCTCAAAGCTGAGCGACTCTGGCTTATGGACAACCAGATGGGCATCGGTGGTGACAAAGGTGGCAAAACTGCCTGCTGCGATCGCCATCACCGCATCGCCAACCTGAAAGCCATCGACGCCTTCCCCAACTGCGACGATCGTTCCAGCACATTCGCCGCCAAACCAGCCTCGCTCAAAGGGCAAAATCCCCAGAGCATCCATCACATCCAGGAAATTTAGTCCAGTGGCCTGCACCTGGATCTCCACCTCTCCGGCTGCGGGTGAGCGGCGATTCATGGCCTGTACGGTCAGGTTGTCCAATGTGCCGCGCTGCGGAATCGTGAGTTGACAGGGTTGTCCAGCCAAGGCTTGCAATGTTTGAGCGATCGAAGGTGAAGCAGCCGGAGATTGGTAAGGCAGCAAGCGAGCTACATAGCGATTGGATGAGCGCAAAGCCACCTGATCTTCCGAGGAGCTGCTCCAGATTTCATCAAACAGGGCTTGATGGATTGAGGCATCCAGCGTATTGGGCAAGTCCAGTCGCACACAGCCTAATTCCGGATGTTCCAGGTTAATCACTTTTCCCATACCCCACAAGGGAGTCTGACTGAGGGCAACTGCACTGGAACTCAGCTCAACTGCCTGGGCGGCCTGGGTGACGAGCCAGAGTCGAGGTGGCATGGTCGTACGGACCTGCGCTAATGCCTGCACTAGATGGAGAGCGCTAACGCAACCCCATTCGCGATCGGTCTGGAAACAGGTAGGTGTCATTTGCTCGGTTGGGGTAGCCCGCAAGCTCCAGAGGTGCACAACGCCCTGCAAAGGTTGAGCGTCCAGTTCAACGATCTGGTGCAATAGCTGTTTGAACCCAGCAGCATCAGCAGGATTGAGGCTGAATCGATCGGCACTGAGCGACGCAAAGGTTTTGCCAGGAACCACAGTCACAACCGAAGCACCCTGATCTTTGAGCTGCTGCACCAGGGCATCTGCCACACCCAGCTCCTCATCCAAAATCAACCAGCGACCCTGGGCCGATCGTGCTACAGACTGACTTTGCGGCATACGCGCCAGGAAGACAACTTGTTGAGATAATGCTCCACCTTGATCGGTTTGTTCTGGCAAGGTCACGGTTTCGGCAAATCCCACTTCCTGCAAGGTTTGTACCCATTCAGCAGGCTTCAGCAAAGGATAGCTAGGCCGCAAATCCGTATCAGTGAACCGCCACCAGCCATCCGTGAGGCCAAAGATCAGGTCGAGCCAGCGTTGATGGCCTGCCCCTTCTAGCAGCACCAGCATTCCTTCAGGAGCCAGAAGCTGCTGGACATGCTGCAAGGTTTGCCGCAGATCGCGAGTGGCATGCAGCACATTGGCTGCCAGAATCAAATCAAAGGAGCGATCGGTCAATCCCTGCGCCTGCGGATCCTGCTCGATATCCAGGATTTCATATTGCACAAAAGGATAGTCGCAGAATTTCTCCTGAGCTTTGAGCGTGAATAAGGTAGAGACGTCACTAAACACATACTCAGTTTGCGGTTGGGGCAGATGCGGCAGCACATAGGAAGTCGTACCACCTGTGCCTGCGCCAATTTCCAGGATCCGCACGGTGCGATCGGACGGTAACTGTTCCAAGGCCGTGACGATCGACTGCTGCACCAAACGGTTTACGACCTGAGCCGCAGGAGAATCTTGATAGAGCCTTTCGGCACTGGTGAGGGATCCAGCCGGGAAAAGGAGTTGTAGCGGATCGGTTTCTCCACGCAGCACTGCCGCCAGACGGGTGCCGCAACGCCCCAGCAGTGTCAATTCAGCTTCACAGGCGGGGTAGGCTTGCAAAAGGGCCTGTTGGAAGGCATCCGGGTCTACATCACCGGGACGCTGGCAGACCTGCCATTCAGTGCCGATCGCCTGCAAAATGCCCTCTTCTGCCAGAATTTCCAGCAGGCGACCCAACAGCCGATAGTGCATGTCCAACACGCCGAATTGCTGAGCCAGTCCTGTCACTGATAGCCGCTGCTGCAAATGTAGCTCACAGCCCAGATCGCGCAGCGCCTTCACCGCATAGGCTGCACTCAAAGTATCCATCTGGGGAATTAGCGATCGATAGATCTCCAAGCCAACTGCGGCACTCCATTCGGCAATTTGAGGCTGCAAGGTTTGCACGATCGCACTGGGTGGCAACAGATGATCGGAGCTAGGGTTTGACAATTGAGCCAGCGCTTGGGGCACCCATTCCACCTGATAGAGCCAGTCAGTCAGCGATTCCGGTTCAGTCGATTCCGGTGCAGTGGATTCAGCAGGCTGCAACATGCGACGAGGCACATGCCGCAACAACAATCCTTCGACCGTGGCGATCGGTCCCGCTTCATCCCACAGCTGTAAATCTGCGATCAGGCGTTTGGCATTGGCTTCAGTTTGAGGCCGCACCTGAGCATATCCCCAAAGCTGCCTGGTCCCAGTCCGATACAGGTGCAGGTTTGCGATGCCGATTGGCAAATAGGTTTTGGCGGCCTCATCCGTCAATAAGGTGGCTCCGACGAGCTGGAAACAGGCATCCAATAACACGGGATGGAGCTGATAGGCCGTTGCTTCAGCCTCTAAGCGGGCAGGCAACTGGATTTGACCGAATGCTTCAGTTTCGTTGCGCCAGAGTTGCTGAATCGCCCGGAAATTTGGACCATATTCCAAGCCCTGAGCCTGTAGCCGTTCGTAATAGGATTCAACGGATTGGGCCTGAAGTCGAGACTGAAGATCGGTGAGAGAAAACACTTCTGGAGGCTGGGGCGATCGGTCTACAATTTTCCCGGTTGCATGCAGCACCCATTCCTCATCTGTATTTGACTGCGTATCTAATTCAGCACTCACTAACTGAAAATCAGTACTGCCCTCTGAATCGGCTGTCAGGATGAGCTGCAAGGTGCGAACCACACTGCTGGAAAACTGCATTGTTTTTTGAATTGACAGATTGGTCAACTCCGCAGACTTGATTCCCAGCGAGGCCGCTGCCGCCAAGGCAATTTCGACATAGCCTGTAGCAGGCAAAACGGCTGCCTCATAAACTCGGTGATCGGCCAGGAAAGGCAATGCATCCGTGCTTAAGTGATTTTCAAACCGCATCTCTGGAGAACGCGGCAAGCGCAACTGTTGACCTAATAAGGGATGTCCAGATTGAGAGAGACGAGGAGCGACTTCAACAAAGGGTTGAGCGATCGCCGCATCGACCCAATAGCGTTCTCGCTGGAATGGGTAAGTGGGTATCTGCTGCCATTGCCGCTGATAGTCCTGATCGAATCCAGTCCAATTGACAGAGACCCCTTGCCGATATAGTGTTGCTAAGCTTTCCAGTAACATCTGCCAATCCGATCGGCCTTTGCGCAATGAGGGCAGCCATTGTCCGGTCCAGTTTGGCAAACATTGACGACCCATGCCAATCAAAATCGGCTGTGCGCCTAACTCGATGGCCAGATCGATCGCCTGACGCTGCAAGGTTTCCAGGCTGGTGGCAAACTGTACCGTGCCGCGAATATGGCGACACCAGTAATCAGGCTGGGTGATTTCAGCCGTAACGATTTCGCCTGTCAGGTTGGAGATGAGCGGAATTTTAGGAATGGCATAGTGAATTTCAGTCGCAATTTGCGCGAATTCAGCCAGCATTGGCTCCATTAATGGGGAATGGAACGCATGAGACACATTGAGAGTTCTGGCTTCGATGCCACGTGCGGCCAGAGTTTGCAGCACGGTTTGGACTGCCGATCGCTCTCCCGAAATCACGGTATTGTTTGGACCATTCAGCGCCGCAATTGCCACAGAATCGGCATAGGGGGCGATCGTCTGCTTCACCTGTTCTGTTCCGGCAAACACGGCGGCCATGCTGCCATTTTGAGGTAACGCCTGCATCAACCTTGCCCGATGCGCGATCAGTTTCAGACCATCTTCTAAGCTAAAAACGCCTGCGACACAAGCCGCCACATATTCTCCAACGCTATGCCCCATCACCAGATCCGGCTCAATGCCCCAGGACTGCCAGAGTTCAGCCAGGGCATATTCCAGCGCAAACAGAGCGGGCTGAGCATAGGCGGTTTCGTTGACCAGCAGGGCTGTCGAATCCTGTTGTGGATAGAGCACCTCCAGCAGCGGTAGCTCCAGGTAAGGCCGCAAAATTGCATCACATCGATCGATCGTCTGACGAAAAGTCGGCTGGGTTTCATAGAGTTGCCATCCCATATTTGCGGCTTGAGAACCCTGACCGGTAAACAGGAAGGCCAGTTTAGGCTGCTGATTCGCAATGCTGGATTGACTTGCAGGATGGGCTACAAAATCAGCGAGCTGTTGCTGCAATTGCGCCACGGAATCGGCTGAGCTAGCAAATCGATAGGCAAAATGCGATCGGCCCGTATTGGCAGAGAAGCAGAGATCGGCCAGCGCCACATCCGGTTGCGTCTCCAAACAGTTAGCATAGCGCTGCGCCAAGTCCTGTAAACCTGCTGCTGTTTTGGCTGAGAAAGTGAGCAAATGCATGGGCCGGTCGATTTCCGACGGACGAGCTACCGCAACGGGAGCCTCTGCCACAATCACATGGGCATTCGTGCCGCCAAAACTAAAGGAACTCACCCCCGCTAAACGAGTAGACTCAGCAGCCCAGGCTTGTCGATCGATCGGAATAGCGAACGCTGTGCCTTCCAGCGGAATTTGAGGATTCAGCCGTTTCAGATGCAAATGGGCCGGAACTTCTTGATGTTGCAGCGACAACACAACTTTAATTAATCCAGCAATCCCAGCGGCTGCCTCCAGATGGCCAATATTGGTTTTAACCGAGCCAATCCAGCAGGGATGAGTCATCGCCCGATCGACATTCAGAGCATTCACGAGCGCATTCACTTCAATTGGATCGCCCAATGCCGTACCTGTGCCATGCGTTTCCACATAGCTGATCTGATCAGGGGTGACGCCTGCCTGCTGAAGCGCCTGTCGAATCACCGCTTGCTGAGCAGTGCCATTGGGAGCCGTCAGACCGTTGCTGAGGCCATCTTGATTAACTGCCGATCCCTGAATCACCGCCAAAATCGGATCGCCATCTCGCTGCGCCTCAGAGAGCCGTTTCAACACCACCATGCCGCAGCCTTCACCCCGCACATAGCCATCTGCCTCGGCATCAAAGGTCTTGCAGCGACCATCTGCCGCCATCATGCGAGCCTGAGAAAAGCCGATTGTCAATTGGGGCGTCAAAATCAAATTCACCCCGCCTGCGATCGCCAATTGCGATTCTCCCTGCCGCAAACTTTGACAGGCCAGATGCAGCGCCACCAAAGATGAAGAACAGGCAGTATCAACTGCTAAACTGGGGCCACGCAGATCGAGGAAATAGGACAGCCGATTCGCCACAATGCTATGAGCGTTACTCGTGCTGGTATAGGCATCGATCGCATCAGGATGACTAAATTGAAAGCGAGCGTAGTCACTGCTGCTAATGCCGACGAATACACCTGTGGCACTGCCTGCTAACTGAGTCGGAGCCTGCCCAGCTCGTTCTAGTGCTTCCCAGGCCACTTCTAAAACCAAACGCTGCTGCGGATCCATGCTATCTGCTTCGCGCGGAGAAATCCCAAAAAAGTCTGGATCAAATTGGTCCACCTGATTAAGAAATCCGCCCCAGCAAGTATTCATTTTGCCAGAGACAGCGGGATTCGCATCATAATACTTTTCGGCGTTCCAGCGATCGGGCGACACTTCTGTAATTGCACTTTCACCATTCCGCAATAATTGCCAGAAAGCCTCAAGATCTTCGCCACCCGGAAAACGACAGCCCATGCCAATAATGGCGATCGGTTCCAGCGATGGGGATTGAGATGCATCCGTGATTTGCGTGGACTCGCCTGCCAAATGCTGGCTCAATGTTGCGATCGACGGATAATCATAGACCAGTGTGGGCGAAAGCCTCTGACCTAACCAGGTTTCCAGATCGGCAACCAGACCGATCGCCTGTTTAGAATCCAGTCCGTACCGAGCAAAGGCTGCATGAATATCAATCCGATCGGGCTGAACTTTGAGCCGCTGGGAAAGCTGAGCTACTAACCAGGCCTGAAGTGCTTCGACGGAAACAGATGGTTGAGATGTGGATTGAGGATTTTCAATTAATGCAGTTGAGATTAATTCAGGAGCGCTTACGGGAATTACAGTGGATGAGTCGCTGTTCTGATCGATCGACCAGGCATGAACGACATTCAAATCATTGGCGAGGAATCCAGTTCGACAAGCATGACGCTGAATCTTGCCGCTGGAAGTTTTGGGAATGCTGCCAAATTTCAGCAGAACGATGCTGTAAGTCTGAAGTTCATGCTGCTCTGCTATGGCCTGACGAATTGTGTCGATCAGATCTTCTAAATTGAGTTTGCGATAATGGCGATCGATCTCCTGCACAACCACAAGCTGTTCGTCGCCATCCACGTCAACAGAAAAAGCGGCACCGCTATTGGGCAGCAGGGCAGAATGGCTTTGTTCAACCGTCAATTCAATGTCTTGGGGATAGTGATTGCGTCCGCGAATAATAATCAGATCCTTCAACCGACCCGTGACAAATAACTCATCGCCTTGTAAAAATCCTAAATCACCCGTTCGCAAGAATGGTCCTTCTTCTGTATCTGCTAAATAGGCTTGAAATGTCTCTGCGGTTCTTTCGGACTGATTCCAGTAGCCCTGGGTTACACTGCCACCAGAAACCCAAATTTCGCCGGTTTGATTGGCTACACAGCGTTGCCTGGTTTCCGGATTGACGATCAACACTTGATGATCCAGGCGCTTATAGCCGCACCCCACCAGCGTTTGACTGCGAGTAGAATCTTGATCGACAGAATCCCGATCGATCGAAACCACTTGATTTTGTTCGATCGCTGCCGCTTCTACCGTTTTCAGAATGGGCGATCGGCCTTTTTGATTGCCTGAAACGAGGAGGGTGGTTTCCGCCATGCCATAGCAAGGATAGAAAGCTTCGCGACGAAATCCACAGGGTTCAAAGGCTTCCACAAATCGATCGAGCGTTTCGGCCCGAATCGGTTCTGCGCCATTAAATGCCACGGTCCAACTGCTCAGATCCAACGTGGCTCGCTGTTCTGGCGTAATTTTCTGAACACAAAGGTCATAAGCAAAATTGGGTCCGCCGCTGGTTGTAGCCTGATATTGAGAAATTGCCTGTAGCCAGCGGAATGGACGTTGCAGGAATGCCACCGGCGACATCAGAATGCAGGGAATGCCAACATAAAGGGGCTGAAGCATGTTGCCCACTAAGCCCATGTCGTGAAACAGGGGCAACCAACCCACGACGCTCGATCGATCGGTATGCTCAAAGGCAGTTTGAATCGTCTGTTCGTTATCCAGCAAATTACCGTGACTGACCATGACGCCCTTAGGCAATCCAGTCGAACCTGAAGTGTATTGCAGAAACGCCAGGGTATCGCTGCTGAGGGGTGGAATCTGCAAATCAGGAATGACGGCAGCAGACACATCGTCTGTGGTTAACCAGCTCAGCGTCGCCAGATCGGCCTCTTCGGCAAACTGTCGCATTACATCGGATAGGATTGAAGTGGTCGTCAATGCAATTTTGGCTTGAGCATCTGCCACAACGGCCTGTAAACGCGACAGGGATCGATTTGCTCGTGGTGGATAAGCTGGGACTGCGATCACCCCTGCATAGAGACAGCCAAAAAATGCCGTGACAAACTCGGTTCCCGGTGGATAAAGCAACAAGGCCCGATCGCCCGGAAGTGTCTGATGATAAAGCTGAGCTGCGATCGCTCTTGCTTGTCGATCGAGTTCCTGATAGGTGAGCTTGCTTTCTTCAACTTCTCCATCGCGTAAGAAGGTGTAGGCGGTATGATTGGCCTGATGAATGGCACGATATTGCAGCAGTTCGATCAGTGTTGAAAATTGGGGAATAGATTGTGATGATAGCAAGTTGAAATCCTCCTGGATGGAAAATAGAAGACAGGTAAAACTTACAGACAATGCTGCCTGCTGAACTTAAAAAATTTTGTGCAGATGGATGGGTGACTAGTTGCTGCTAGATATGGGACTCGACAGATATGGCGATCGAGTATGACGAACTCATTGGAAACATTGAACGATTCTGATGTTAGGACCAGCTTAATGAAAGGCAAATTGGTTTTCAATAGACAATCTTGAGGTGTAATTATCTATTCCTTTGGTGACCGCCAATCGGTAATGTTCCACGGCAAGTGACGCGATCCGTCTTGTCTCAGGAGACCACTAACCTGCATCAATTGATGGAGGCAAACCTATCTATGAAGTTTAGTGACAAAGCAGGTAATGATCGATCGATCCTCTAATAGCTCTGTAGTAAGGGTTATCTGATCTGTTCTCAAAACGAGTCTGTCTAGAATTTTGTGTCGATTCAACAGTCTGCTTCGTCGTTCTCCTGCCCACAGATGAATGATGGGCCAGTAAGGCAAGTACACTGAACTGCTTACCCAGTCTGCTTTAGCGGACTTTCCTAATTAGCCGCCGTTTACTTGCTTGCGGGTGGGTTGGGCAACTAAGCTTCATTCCCTGTCAGGAGCAGTCACCCTGAGTTTCACCCTGAGTTTTGTCCAATCATTACTCTAGATCTATCTTTTTGCCTCATACCATGATGTTTTTGTATGATCTGATCCTTGAAACAGGCTTGACAATCGATTGTTGAGCGAGTAATTCTTCTGCTGGCAAAGCGAGTATCCTTTTTCAGTTCTGCCATCTATCAGGTCTAATGGTAAGTTCTGACCTTATCTGACCTTGTCAGACTGCCTTCCATCAGGGTTTTCGCTACTCTGAAGTACAGTCAGACAGAATACAGTCCATCCCAGAACAAGCTGAATCCAAAGTAAATAAATAATTCTCATCTCTCTTGGAAGAACGATCGATTTTGCATAAAAATCAAAACCCTCTCCTAAACAATCCAAGACCGATGTTCGCAGCACTCCATTGATTCGGAGCAACGAGCAAGATCCAACGCCTTTTCAGCTTGTAGAAATTACAGTGTTCCACTAACCAAGCTAACCCTGTCTTAATACTGGAGAAAATCAAGGTGAATGAGTACGCTGATCTGAAACTGTTTCCAACTCTTTACAGCGTGATTTCTGCTTTACGGATCTGCCCAATTTCTCTCATCTCTCCCACAGGCACAAATATTAAAGCCTCCTATTTGACCGATGAACAAAGAATGTCTCACGCTAATTTCCAACTCCTCTGGATCGAAGCAGGGGAAGGTTATTATCGAGTCAACGATCGCAATCTGTGGGCTGATCCTGGTTCTTTGTTTCTGCTGACTCCTGATGATGTTCTAGACCCTAGTGGTTTAGCAGGAACTCAATATTGGCAGATTGTTTTTGAAGTAGACCTCTCGACCACTGCAACCTGGACTCAAGCTGAGGTAGACCCTAACCAATCTGAAGAGCGACTGCTGGTTTCGCTATTACGCCTGCAATCGATCGAATCTCGATGTTTTCAAGTGTCTCCTGATGCCCATGCGAGCTGGCTGGCACGGCTGCAACAGCTCAAATTTGAGTTATCCCATGCGCCGATCGGCTTCACGACCGTGGCCCAACTGCTGCTGATTCTGTTGTTGCGAGATGCGGCAAAGCTAGCGAAACCACAGCTGAATCAATGTTCAATTCAATCTCATCAGTTGCTAGCTAACGTATTTTGTTTCATTCAAGAAAACTATCAGAAGGGGATTAGTCTTTGTGATGTCGCGAAGGCAGTTGGACGTTCTCCAACCTATTTAACGGATTTGATGCGGCGGGAGACAGGGCAAACGGTGCTCAGTTGGATTATCGAATATCGTCTATCAGAAGCACGTCGGTTGCTGTTATCGACGAATGAGTCAGTTGAACAAATTGCCAAACTAATTGGCTATCCTGACACCGGATATTTTATTCGACAATTCCGCAAGCATAGTGGCGTTCCACCTAAAACCTGGAAACAGAATCAATTGAGAACTGCTATGCCCCTTTTACAGCAGACCGGTTGAGCTTAAATGGTTGTTCCCTGTTGTGTCTCAAGTAATCTCAAAAGGTTTCATGCTCGATCGCTATCTTCATTTAAATTCAAAATATCTCTTCGGCTGAGCAAGCTTCAGTAATTCTTCAGAGGTGGGAGGTGCTTGAACACTTGGACAGATGGTTCCTTTGGACGATCGCCCCACTAAAACCGATCACCCTACTCCACCTGAAAAATCGATCGATCTCACTCAATCCTCAAATTCGATCGCCCTACTCCACCTGAAAAATCGATCGGTCTTTGCTTCCACTCTATTCCTACACTTGATAATATGAAAGGTGATATAAAGCTGATCGACCAATAATTATATAATGTGCTTTGTTGCTGGTAGAGAGCGATCGTAAAGGTGTTGAAATTCTTATGGCGAGAGACGATCGAGCTTTCAGCTGATGGTGAAGTTTTGCAACGGCATATAAACGCGAACTTCCATCGATAACCTCTATATCATTGCATCAACGCAACGTTAGATGCTGCTATAACAGGTGGCCTTTATGAAGAAACTAAGGCTGAAGCAAAAACGAGTATTATACATCGTATAATTGCCTAAACCAACTCACAAAAGTTTGTGCTTTAGGATGGGATGGGTTGAAAATTCTTTCCATAACTGCATTATGTAATTGCCGCCCTGGCGGATCTTGCCAAGCTAACCAAGTATAGATATATGCTTTATCACAATGAGAATCTATGAAAGTAGCTCCTTTGTCTTTGGCTTTTTGAGCAGCTTCCTGAGCATGTTGCCAAAGAGATTCGCTTTCATCTGGAATTAGATACATTAGGAAGGTTTCTAACATTCCTTGGGTTTTATTATCTGGCATTATCCAAACCCCAAATTTGACACCAGCAGTAGTCAGACAAATTAGCCCTGACTCTGGTATTTCTTCAGGGAGATCAGCAATACTCTTAGAACAAGCATTCTTAATGCTAGCCCATCGTGCATTAAAATCATTGTCTGCATCTATGATCAAGCCTAATGCAGTTCGACCAGATTCTTTTAACTCAGTAGAAATAAAAGTTTCATCGACAAATTGATCGCTACCATAGGATTCTATATAAACAATGGCTGTCTCTTTAGTTTCTCCCCACGCAATTCCGTTTGCTTCTATTAATTGAGGTATAACTCTTTTATCTTGATCTCCCTCAACAATAAGCTTTTTAGGTCTATATTTACTTATCATTGCTAACGCACCTCAATACCTCTATCGGCAGCAACGACAATCTCACGTTCACTAAAGACTATACCCACATCTTTATCTCTCTCTATTCTTTGAATAGTAATTCCATCCTCTGTAGGATCTTTCCGGCTGGCAATACTAGCCAAACTAGTCCAACAGTCACTGCTATGCGTAGTTGCAAAAACTTGTACGTTTAACCTTTTAGCAGTTTCCCATATCATTCTCCACATATCAGACATTGTACTGAAGTGTAAGCCTGTATCAATTTCATCCACAAACAGAACTCCATTCGCTGAACCTACAGTGGCTAATGCAAGCCCCAACATACGCCATATCCCATCCCCCATACTGCCAATAGGAACTCGTTGATGGCTGTTAGACAGGCGCACTACAAATCCCTCACGCGCTTCCGAACGCCGGTATTTTTCAGAACCAACTGAGGCAATTCGTTCAATTTTAGGTTCAATTGTTTGAAGGGCTTCTTGTACAAGGTTCTCTTCAGGTGTTAAAACAATTTGATCAAATAGCTCAATCATTTTCTCAGATGTCAGTGCAGAGGAAGTGACAAATTGGGTTTTCGTTTCAATATTCTTAGGCACACCTATCTTTGTTAACCGACGAATATATTCGTCAGACAATCCGCCATTACTGGATAAAGGGCGATCCCAACTTTCTTGTTCACTTCCATGCATCCATCTAATAGCAAAATCGAGCACTTTAAAGTCTTCTGAGCTATCATCAAAATCCCCATTATCAAGAATCCTTAGTTGCTCAGAACTGCCGGAAGATGAATCATAACGACGCCGAATTTGGCGAATTCCTACCGTTGCTAAAAGCGCATCCTCGCCATTTTCATGAACTCCTAATACTGAAAACTCGCTACCTGGTTCAATATCATGACCATAGAAAAGATGACGAATGTCTAGCTCTCGCTCCCTTCTGCGTTCATCCCAAAAATATTCACCTCGGCTTTTCATGACATCTCTAAGAGGTTCAAGATTATTACGTGAACATAAAAGCTGAATTGCCTCTAAAACAGACGTTTTACCACTATTATTAGTGCCAACCAATAAGTTTAATCTACCGAGGTTGTTAAGCTCGAAAGACCGGAATCCACGAAAATTTTGGATTCTTACTGTCCTTAGCATAGGATTAATCTCACGGATAAAATCAACCAAAGTTGTAAAAATATGGCTTTATAAAAAAACGATTCTGCATAACACTCCTACAATGGACGTTAAACCGACTTCGATCGCCATAGCATCTCCAACAAGGGTTTAAAGCTGCGATCTACATAATATCCCCTACAGAGGAATTCGCACAAACTTGTATCTTAATACTAGTCCTTTGAAGTAGAGTTAGGCTGATGATTTCACTTATCTCTTTGCAAGATTTTTGAAACGATTAAGTGTTTTTACAAAAATCGCCCCACTCCACCCAAAAACTGATCGATCACACCTTCACTCAAAAATCTGATCGCCCCATCCAAATCCCACTTCTCCTTCCCCAATGTTGCTTCAAGGATTTCGTTAATAAGTTCTATTTAAGTAAAAATTAACTATATATAAGTTAAATCGATTATAAGTCACTAAATCGATTTTCGGGTTCATGGAATCGATAAATTAGTTGGCAGAATCGATTACAGCGTTGCCAGCAGCAAGTTCAAAGTTCGAGCGGATCGATCCACTCCATGAGAATCATCACAAAATATTGACAAATGCTTTAGTACGCTTGTAGGTAGCCAAACTTTGGTCTATGCTAAACAACACTGGTTTTTTCGATCAACTTAGACAACCAGTAGATCTGTTCAAGGTATGGCGCTGACTATAAGTGATTGAGCCCACTCATAGCCAGCTGTCTAACGCTCTGTTTTGCTCAGAGGCTAGCCTGCTGCGATCTTAATCGATCTTCAGCGGTTCGCAACGGCTAGACAGCCATACCTTGGGCTTTTCTTCCCACAAACCCAACCTCAGCGAGGGAAAATAATATGTCTACAGAGTTCAACGAACTGCTGAAAGTTTCGCATACCGATCAATCACAGATTTGGATTATTGGCACTAGAGAACAGGTGTTGCATACGATCAACGAATTTTATGTGAAACGGATTGCCACCGATCGCGTTAAATTCACGCCGATCATTCCAGCCCCGTTTGAAGGCAAATACATGTCTGTACTGGTACGTTAACGAATCAGAATTCAATCAGTTCGATATTTGGCAGGGGCGGGTTTTGCTGTTAGATCCCTTGCAGGAGGTAGATTGATCTGCTAAACCCGCCCGTACAGTTTGCTGGGTTATCTGACAGGTTGGGACACAGCCTGCGGTGCCCGTACGAGTTCATGGAAGCGCGATCGGCTGATCAGATTGGTCGATCGCTTACCTCAGTTTGCTCCAGTCAGGATCAGGTGATGTGGCGATCGCTATCTACCAGCCCTTAACACTTGTTCAGCGGTCAGCTTCAAGCCTGAGAAAGTTGCAGAAACGATCGCCTGGGTGCCTCGAAACTGTTGAATCTCATACTCTCCATCTACTAGCGCACAAATAGAAAGCGTGGGTTGTTTGGGCTTGCCAATATGACGAGTCCCCCCCAGCCCTGCGTAGTCTGCAATCCAATATTCAGGAATGCCTAGCACCGCATAATCTTCAAGCTTCCGGGCATAATCGTTTTGCCAGTTGCTACTCACAACTTCCACGACGAATTTGATCGAACTGCCTAGCGTTAAGATCGACTGGTCTGCCCAAAGCGGTTCTTTGATCAGTTCATCTCGATCGACTACTGTGATGTCAGGACGAAATGCCGTCATATCTGTATTAGAAGGGCGCAATAGTCCCCGCTGAAGGACAAGCCAAGGGAGGCTTTCTGCATCGATTTGGACACAAATCTTCGTTGTGATGAAGGCTGAAACCTCCTCATGCAGACCTGTCGGTTCCAAATCGTATACCTCTCCATCGATCAGTTCATAGCGGTTATCGTTCCCATAAAGGGCAAGAAACTCATCAACGCTCAGTGGTTGCTGTTGTATTCGTTGGCCGATCGTAGAAGTCATAGGTCAACTTAGCCCAATCAATCCTTTTAGTCTATCAAACTTGCCATTCTCCCATTATTTGGGCATTCGATCGAAACATGAATGATGCTGAAGCTGCTGGACGATCGCCTGTAACAGCTGCTCTCCCACTGTATTTAAGAAAAAATGATGGCCTGGAAACATCTGGAGCGAAAAGGTGCTGCAAGTTTGCTTTTGCCATGCTTGTAAAGAAGGCCGATCGGCATACTCATCCTGTAACCCGCCGAAAACAGCGATCGGGCAATCTAGAGGCGGTTCTTCGTGATAAGCGTAGGTTTCACATAGGGTGAAATCGGCTCGCAAAACGGGCAGCAATAATTCCATGATTTCAGCATTTTGCAAAACCGCCTCTGGCGTGCCTTGATAACGGCGTAAGGCATCCAGAAAAGCCAGTTGAGGTAGGCGATGAATCGGAGGCACGAGGGGCGCTAGCTGCGGCGCATGGCGAGCGGAAAGCAAGAGGCCAGTGGGACTGGGTGCCTGTTGTCGTCGCAATTCACGGGCTAGCTCAAAGCTGATTAAGGCTCCCATACTATAACCAAAGAAGGCAAAGGGCTGGTCTAAATGGGGTCGCAAAGCAGTGGCTAATGCAGCAATCATGGCTTCTATTTGGGTGATCGGCGGTTCCTTAAGACGGCGTTCGCGACCGGGCAGGTGAATTGGGCAGACCTCGATTTGAGGACCTAGGATGTTGGACCAGAGGCGGAAAATAGAAGCGCTGCCGCCTGCATAGGGAAAACAGAAGAGGCGAAGCTGAGTTTGCGAATGAGCAGGAGGAATACTCACCCATGGATTGGATAACATTGGTGGCTTCAGTATGGACATCATGTGAATCTTTTCCGGTTAATGCAAGGTTGGAGGATATAAAGCATTAGGAGAGTATCCTCAAGCGTGTATTATTCGACTTTTTGAGCTACCCCCTGATAGGTATACCCTACAGCATCGGGCATATATTCCATGTAAAACCGTTTGAGGCTGACGATCGCCAATCCTGATTCTTCCACGAATGCTTGAATGTCACGATTCAAATGACAACCTTCCGAAATGAACTTTTGCACTGGAGTCAGGCGATTTTGCCAAACTTGAACGTCTGGTTCCGGGCTTAATCCATGTTCGATGAAGAGAAAAGAGCCGCCCGGTTTCAAAACCCGTTTGACTTCTCGCAGCGCTTGCTGAACATCCTGAATGCTGCATAAGGTCCAGGTGCTGACTACCGTATCAAAGGTGCGATCGGCGAAGGGGAGCGACTCTCCTTTCAAAACATGATGATCAACTTGAATTCCAGATTCAGCCATGCGTCTGCGAGCTAAAGACCCCATGCCTCGATTTGGTTCGATCACCGTAATTTTTTTTACCGATTTGGGATAGTGCGGCAAATTCAGTCCTGTGCCAAATCCAATTTCCAGAATATCCCCTTTGACATGAGATAGAAGCGTTTGGCGGTAGCTACCCTGAACCGGACCAGACATACTCCAATCGAGCAAGCGGGGAAAGATGACCTGAGAGTAGAGATTCATGATAGTTTCCTGAGTGAGTAGAGGTTTAGTGGACAGAATTATCAAGTAGAAAATCGATCGAGAAAACTAGACAAGGATTGTTGGTCGTTATTGTAACGGGTTAAGCTGCTTCACTGGGGGCCATGGTCCAGGTGGGGCTGAATTCAGTGCGGGTTGTGATGGCAACATTGCCGTCAATCAAAGTTAAGCACAGGCTGCATTTGCCATATTCCGAATTCCAGCAATAGATAGGGATGCCCGCTGCGGGTTCCTGGGCGGCCTTCAGCAGATCGCCAAAGGTGATAGATTTGACTAAATTCACCAGAGCGAGGGCTTCTGCCAGAATCAGAATTGAACCGATCTCACCTAAACGTTTGCTGCCCAGCGAAATAGTGTGGCCTGCTTGCAGCGCTTGCAAATCGGTTTCTGAGACTTTCAAGCCAAGCAAATTGATCCCTTTTTGAATTTGATTGAGGTCGAGGCTGTAAGTAGAAGACATGGTAGTGATGGAGGAGTGTAGGTTGATAAGGTTGACAGATGGAAGCGTGATTAACGAGTGATCGTATAGGATAATGCAGAAGCATGTTTGAGAGAATCCAAAGTATCTTCTAAAGTATCGATGCGTTCTGTGAGATTGCGTAATAAATCAGCGATCGGATCAGGAACTTGATTATGGGCCAGTGGGTTAATGCGTTCGCCGGATTGGTAGACAACGCGACCGGGAATGCCGACGACGGTACAATCACTTGGCACAGAGCGCAGTACGACTGAACCAGCCCCAATTCGGGTGTTATGGCCAATTTCAATATCGCCCAGCACTAAAGCCCCTGCACCGATGACTACATGATTGCCTAGGGTCGGGTGGCGTTTTCCCTTTTGTTTACCGGTGCCGCCGAGGGTGACCCCCTGATAGATTAAAGCGCCATCACCGACGATCGCCGTTTCGCCAATTACAACGCCCATGCCGTGATCGATAAATACACCAGCACCTAAGGTGGCTCCGGGATGGATTTCGATACCAGTTAACCAGCGGGCAATGTGGGATAAAAACCGCGCGAACCAAAAGAATTGACGCTGATGCAGCAGATGGGCAATCCGGTAAATCGTAATTGCTTGCAAACCGGGATAACAAGTCAGGACTTCCAATAAGGAACGAGCGGCGGGATCTTTCTCGAAAGCAGCCTGAATATCGGCTTGAATCAGATCGATAAATTGCTTCCAGATGAGAGATCCAGGCCATTGAGGGGCGAGAGTTAATTTGATAGTCATGGTTTTGGAGAGATAAAGTGACGGTAAAATTTGTGGTTTACTCAGAATCAGTTGATCGAAGATGAATCGATCGAAGATGAATGCGTTTGCTCAGTAGTATTGGGTGAAACCAGCAGCGGCGTTTCTTTGCGATGGGTGGCCCAGAAGGAAGCTCCCCAGAGGGATCCCACCAGCACAGAGAGCAACAGACTCTTTTTCAAGCGGCGCACCTGATTTTGTTTTTGCTGGAGTCGGACATTGCTCAGCAGCTTTTGCAAAAAGTTTTCGCGATAGGTGGTGGCCTCATGCATCAGCGTTGCTAAATCTTGGTCGGGATGAGCGGCGATCTCTTCCAAAATTCCCTGGAAGTAACCCAGCATGCTGATGATTTGAGCGGTGTCAAAGTGGCGCTGATAGTAAGAGAGATTCAGCAGCAACATGGAGCCTGGAACAACTTCGACTCTGAGCAAATGCTCTGTTTGTGCGAGGGATCGCACATAGTCAATGCCCCAGCGTTTGGCCTGATCCTGTACGGCTGTATCGATCGGGAAGTTTTCAAACACGAGATAACTTCTAAACAGCGGCAGATCTCCCGGAACTTCACTCCAGGCTTTGATCTGAGCCGGAGGACTATATTCATACTGGCTTAGCTCCACCTGTTGCGCTTGCAGTTCCTTTAACCAAGACAGGAATGAGGCCTGGGGTGGTACTTTTACCCTAAACGGTAATGTATTAATGAACAGTCCTACCATAGACTCTATCCCGTTCAAGGAAGTCGGGCGACCAGAAACGGTTACGCCAAATACCACTTCGGATTCAGTACTATAGCGACTGAGCAAAATCGCCCAGGCGGCCTGTACCAGCGTGTTCAACGTCACCTGCTGTTGTTTTGCCAAATCGCGCAAAGCGGTCGTGGTGGCTTCTGAGAGCACATTCAGCTGCTGCACATATTCATCTTCCGGCACCGGGCTGACGCAAGGAGTAGGCGATATCAGGGTGCGAACTCGCCGCATCAGCACTCTTGGCTTGAGTTGATTGAGCTGCTGCTGCTTGATCAGGAGCGATCGTAACGCCGTTGCTGGATCGGTTTGAGTGGCAGAGTTTTGAGTAGCTTGCAATTGACCTGCTGATTGGAGCTGGAATGCAGTCGGGGTTTTGACGCCCTTGAGCGTTTGCCGCCAGAAAGCCTCTGCTTTGGATAAATCTTGCTGCTGCAACCAGTCGATATAATCCCGGTAGGAGCGGCTGTTTTCCAAAGGTAGGGCGTGCCCCTGAGAATGGGCTTCATAGCAGGCAAAGAACTCCTTCATCAGGAACGCGGAACTCCAGCCGTCCAGCAGCATGTAGTTATAAATCCAGACGAAGTAATAGGCATCGTTGGCAATCCGAAACAGACTGGTCCGCACTTGAGGCACCTGGGACAGATCGAAATTCTGTACCCGGACGGCTTGAATGTAAGCCTCTAATCGATCGGTCTGCTGTTTAGCTGATAGATGCCGCCAATCCTGTTCTTCCAGCGAGAGGGTGGCTTGCTGATGGACGATTTGTAAGGGTTCCTGCTGATGTTTCCAGGCGAAAGAGGTCCGCAAGATCGGATGCGTATCCACTACCTGCTGCCAGGAGCGTTCAAAGATATCGCGATCGAGCACCACACCCCGTAACGGAAACACTTGATGCACCACGTTTAAGCCCGCTTCAGGCACATGCAGGCGATGCAACAGCATATTTTGCTGCATTGGCGTCAGCGGATAAATGGCTTCAACATCCTGTTCCACCAGCAGCAAGGCATCCAGGCTGGATTGGTCGAGCTTGACCAGCGGAAAATCAGAAGGCGTGTAGCCACCAGCCACCGGCGACAAACAATGGGCAATCAGCGACCGTAAAGCAGCCATTGCTGATTCTGCCAACCATTCGATCGTTTCTGCTTGATGCAAATTCTCGCTGTAAATCCAGTCAATTTGCAGTTGTTCGCCTGTGACGCAGCTATTAATTTCCAGCAGGTGAGTGCGGTGGCCGATCGGGCTATGCATCGGACCTGTAGGAGTGGCTGCATCGAGTTGGAATAGTGCCTGTTCTGGTAGCCCCAGATCCAACTGTCCTAGATAATTAAACACAATTTCGGCCTGGGGCAGGGTCTGCATCGTTTCACGCACGACTGAATCATGGCTGAGTGAACGCAGCAGACCATAACTTAAACCCTGTTGGGGAATATGGCGTAGTTGCTCTTTAATCGACTTAATCCGATCGCTCAAATCCTCAGAATGTCCTAGATCGATCGACACCGGGAATAGGGCTGTGAACCAGCCGACTGTACGAGACAAATCGATGCCGGGAATCAGGTCTTCGCGGCCATGGCTTTCCAGATCGATCAGGACCGTGCGGGAGTTGAGCCAGGGAGACAGAGCTTCTGCTAATGCGGTTAACAGAATCTCGTGAATTTTGGTGCGATAGGCTTTGGGGACTTCTTGTAGCAGGGTCTGGGTTTCTGCCGCATCCAGTTTTACCGAGATTTTGCGAGCTGAGGCTGCTGTGTTGCTGCCATGCACATGATCGATCGGCAGTCGCATCGTGGGTTTCCAGCTTTTCGCCAACCAATCCTGGAAGTCTTGCCACAGAGAAGCTGATTGGGCATATTCCGTGAGCTGCTGACTCCACTGCTGGAAAGAGGTCGTTTTCAAAGGCAATTGCACCGTTTCTCCCCGCCAGAGCTGATGGTAGGCCAACTGCATATCTTCCAGCAGAATCCGCCAGGAAACGCCATCTACTGCCAGGTGATGAATCGCCCAGAAGAGTCGATCGGGCTGAGTCCCCAGCTTAAAATAGGCAACGCGCAGCAGCGGACCCGTTGAGAGATTGAGACTGGCCTGCAATTTGGCGGTGGCTTCAGCGATCGCAGTAGCTTGTTCCTTACCGTTCAACTCGGATAGATCTATCAGACTGAATGGCACCTCGCTAACCCCCTCTGCATTGATTTGCTGCCAGCCATCCGCTTGCTGAGTAAATCGTAGCCGCAGGGCATCATGGTGTTGCAACAACTGCTGCACAGCTTTTTCGAGCAAGTTGGGTTCTAGGGGCTGCCGCACTTGCAGCAAAATCGACTGGTTCCAATGGTGGCGCTCTGGCAGTTCTTGCTCGAAGAACCAATGTTGAATGGGCGTTAGCGGGACAGCACCCGTTACTAAACCTTGCTCTGCCTGAATCACCGGGCCCGTTCCCGCTACGGTGGCTAATTCCGCGATCGTCTGACATTGGAAGATCTGCCGGGGAGTGAGCTGTAAACCCTGCTGCTGCGCCCGTGAAACCACCTGAATACTCAAGATCGAATCGCCACCCAATTCAAAGAAATTATCGTAAATGCTGATCGCGTCAAGGTTCAAAACCTGTGACCAGATATTCACTAAGGTTTCTTCGATCGGATTCCGGGGCGCAACAATTTGACGTTCCTGGCGGTTGATATCTGGAGCAGGCAAAGCCCGCCGATCGACCTTACCGTTAGCAGTCAGCGGCAGTGCAGGCAGCGAGACAAAGGCCGCAGGAATCATATATTCTGGCAGCTTTTGCTTCAGGAAGTTGCGCAGCTCGTTCGAGGTTGGTTCAGTTCCAGGTTCGGGCACGACATAGGCGACCAGTCGTTTATCTCCAGGCACGTCTTCGCGCACCAGCACCAACGTATCCTGGATATGCGGATGCTGATTCAGAACTGTATCGATTTCTCCCAGCTCAATTCGGAAGCCGCGCACCTTCACCTGATGATCGATCCGACCCAGGAATTCAATATTGCCATCAGGCAGGAAGCGAGCCAGGTCTCCGGTATGGTAGAGACGGCGATCGGCCTCTGGGTAGAAAGGATCGGGAATGAATTTGGCAGCCGTTAGTTCAGGCTGATTGACATAGCCGGATGAAAGGCATTCGCCACCGATATAGAGATGACCGGGAATACCGATCGGACAAGGCTGTTTATCATCATCCAGAACATAATACTGGGCATTTTGGATTGGCTTGCCGTAAGGAATGCTGAGCCAATGGGGCTCGACCTGGTGAATCGGATAATAGTTCGACCAGACGGTGGCTTCTGTCGCTCCACCCAAACTGATCACTTCCACGCCTGGAAATGTTTGCTTCAGCAAATCAGGCAATTTGACCGGAATCCAATCGCCACTCATAAACACCAGCCGTAGCTGATTATCTGAAGTCCGGGCCGTAGCAAAAAACGGAACGAGCTGTTGCAGGGTTGCCGGAGCCGAATCCCAGAAGGTAATTGGCTCGCGCTGCATTAGCTCCAGCAAGCGCTGTGGATCATGAACATCTTCATCGGAGACGACCTGAATCGAACCCCCTGCCGCCAGCAGTCCGAAGATATCGTAAACAGATAGATCGAAACAAATTGAGGTAATGAACAGGACCCGATCGCGAGCATTGATCTGGAACGTCCGGTTGACCCATTCGATTAAGTTGATCACCGGCTGGTGCTTCACCATCACGCCTTTGGGTGTGCCCGTTGAGCCAGAGGTGAAGATGATATAGGCGATGTCTGTTGCTCGAGATTGGACCGGCAAATTATCAATTCCATAGTCCCGCACCTGAGCCATTGTCCAAACTTTCCGATTCGCGATCTGAACCACTGGCGACTGGATAGACTGGACCGGATCTAAACAAACCACATGGCGCAAATCAGGCAGCTCGGTCAGATTAGCAATCGTTGGCAGCAAGGACTGTTGGGTCAGGATGCAGGGCACGTTGAGCGAATCGAGAATCCACTGCAATCGGGCTTCTGGAAAACTGGTGACGAGCGGAATATAGCCACCGCCCGCTTTCAAAATCCCCAGCAATGCCGTGATCATCTCTAACGATCGCTTCATATACACGGCAACCATCACGCCTGGTTTCACACCCAGTTTTTGCAGATGTCGCGCCAACTGATTCGCCTGCTGATTCAGCTCGCGGTAGCTGATGGATTGCTGATCAAACACAACGGCGATCGCATCTGGGGTGCGTTCCACTTGCGCTTCAAACAACTGATGAATGCACATCTCGCGATCGTAGGAAGTTTCGGTCTGGTTCCAGTCAAACAGGACTTGCTGTTGTTCGGCAGGAGTCAGCAAGGGTAATTCTGATAAGCGCTGATCTGGATTGGCCACCAGACCTGTTAGCAACGTTTGGAAATGGCCGACCATGCGATCGATCGTGGCGGCATCAAACAGATCGGTGTTGTATTCAAACCAGCCCTGCACGCCCGTATCCGATTCTGATAAATCTAGCGTCAGGTCAAATCGCGCCATACCGCTAGCGATCGTCAACCGTTGCATTGTCACTCCAACCAGATCGAGCGCCAGGGGCATCTGATCGTTCTGATAGACAAACATCACCTGAAACAGGGGATTGTGGCCCAGATCCCGCTGAGGCTGCAACTCTTCGACCAATTTCTCGAACGGCACGTCCTGGTGGTCATAGGCTCCCAGCGCTACCTCGCGCACCTGCTGCAACAAACTACGGAAACTGGGATTCTCAGACAGATCGGTCCGCAAAACCAGACTGTTGACGAACAGACCGATCAATCCCTCCATCTGGCTGTTGGTGCGACCTGCGATCGGCGTTCCTACCGAAATATCATCCTGGCGAGTATAGCGATGCAGCAGTGTCTTAAAGGCTGCCAGCAAAATCATAAATAGGGTGACGCCTTCTTGTTGGCCCAACTGCTTCAATGCCTGATAAAGCGGCGTAGAGAGGCGAAAGGGATGGGTGGCTCCTCGGAAGGTCTGCACGGCTGGACGGGGCTGATCGGTCGGTAACTCCAGCAGGGGTGGGGCGTCGGCCAACTGCTGTTTCCAGTAGTCGATCTGCTGATTCACTAATTCCTGCTGCTGACTTTGCCGTTGCCAGTGGGCGACATCGACATATTGAATTGGCAATTGGGGCAACGGAGAAGGGCGTCCCTGCGAGAAAGCATTGTAGAGCGTCACCAGTTCCCGCAGCAGAATGCCCATCGACCAGCCATCTGAAATGATGTGATGCATCGTAAACACCACTACATGTTCAGTTGCATCTAATTGTAGTAGCGTGGCGCGAATCAACGGGGCCTGGGCTAGATCAAAGGGTTGCTGCGCACTCTGGACAAACCACTGTTCGATCGCCGTTTCTCGTTCAGATTCGGGCAGATGGCTCAGATCGATCGGGTTGAGTTCGATCGTAGCTTGGTCGGCAATCACCTGGATGGGTTGACCTTCGATCGTTTTGAAAGAAGTACGTAAGACCTCATGCCGACGAATGATTTCGTTAATACTGGCTGCTAAGATAGGGATGTCGAGTAAACCCGTTAGCCGAACAGCCGTGGGAATGTTGTAAACCGCACTATGGGCCGTGAGTTGATCGATGAACCAGAGCCGCTGTTGGGCAAAAGAGAGGGGTAAATTGCCATCTCGAACGATCGGGCTTAACGGAGCAGTAGAGGAAGACTGGCGGAGGAATTGCAGAATCTCGGTTTTGTAGGCGGCGAGCTGGGCGCGAAGTTCTGGAGTAATGCCGCCTTTGGGAGTCCGGCAACGGAGACGATCGCCTTCAGCCGATAACTCAACCCCTGCCTGAGCACATTGCTCTAATAATTCAATCAGCGTCATAGTTCGATCTCCTCATGTTCGTCGCTAGCGGTGGCCAAAGAGAATTCAGATGGGCAAAGTGAGGCCAGTTTGCGTTGGGTCAGGACATGGTTGGTGACCTGGACCAGACTGCTGCCTTCTAACAGCTTGCCGAGCGGTAAATCAACTCCCAAATCCAGCAGCAGCCGGTTTTTCATTTCCACTGCCATTAACGAATCGATACCAAAGTCTGTTAAAGATTGGTGAATGTTGAGCTGAGCGGGCTCCAATCCCAGCACTTTGGCGACCTGAATCCGCAAATAGGCCATAATTAGCTCTTCTGCTTCCGCCGTGGGTGCTGCTGCCAGTTGACTGGCCAAATCTACTGTGGCAGGGGTTGAGGTTGGCAGGGCTGGAATCGTCGCAACCTGATCGGCCAGTAAGGGAGACACGACTGCGGCTGGATCGGCGGCAACTAACTGCGGCCAATCGATCGCCACAATCCCTAGCTGAACGGCATCCGATCGCAACACGGCCTGCATTGCGGCCCGACCTTGAGCCGGAGAGAGTCGGCCAATCCCATTGCGTTCTAAGCGACTGTGGGAGCGGATTCCTGCGGCGGTGGTGGCAAATCCGACTTCGGACCAGGGACCCCAGTTGATACTGACTGCAGGCTGGCCTTGGGCTCGACGATAATGTGCCATGGCATCCAGAAACGCATTCGCTGCGGCATAGTTGGCCTGTCCATGCGTGGTCATCAACGAGGCGATCGAAGAACAATACACCATAAAATCCAGGGCTGTATTTTCGAACAGGCGATGCAACACCCAACTGCCTGCTACTTTGGGCTGCAATACGGCTGACAGCGCCGTTTGATCGAGTTGCAATAAGGCCCGATCCTGCCAGATCCCGGCGCTATGCACCACCCCTCGAATGGCGGGACAACCCTGCTGCGATAAAGTCGCTAAAGCGGCAGCCATTTCTGCTTGATTGGCTACATCAGCAGTGACCAGATGCAGGGTTGCACCTGCGGCTTCCATCGCCTGAATTGCGGCAATTTGTTGAGCCACTGCACTGCCTGCCTCGACTTGCGACCACTGCGATCGATCGGGTAATGGCGTGCGTCCGACCAGGACCAGATGCTGCGCTCCCGCTTCAGCGAACCACTGGGCTACTTCCAGACCAATGCCGCCGAAGCCACCCGTAACCAAATAGGCGCTATCCGATCGCAAAGTGGGCACTGCAGAATGGTCGGAGGCATGATCAGAAGCAGCTTGACGCACCAACCGCGCCACATATCGCTGTCCCTGCCGGAAGGCCACCATATCCTCGCCATCCGTGTTCCAGATCGCATCCAGCAGCAGGAATACAGTTTGATCGATCGGTGAGGCTGCATCCAGGTCAATCAAGCCACCCCAGAGAGCAGGATGTTCCACCGGAATAGCGCGGCTGAGGCCCCAGAGCGGCGATTGAGCTACGGCTAAGGGAGCAGAATTAGCAACAGCTTGAGCAGACTGAGTCACGAGCCAGAGACGTGGCGGTTCGGTGAGGCTACGCTCCTCAATGGTTCGTTTGGCCAAGGCTTGCAGCAGATGTAAAGCACTGCCCGTTCCCAAAGCGACCACTGCATTGAGTTCCGCTACCGAAAGCGAATCGGAAGCCGCAATATCTAAACTCCAGAGATGAATCACCCCCTGACAGGCAGGCTGATCGGCTCCTAAAGCGTCTTGCAGCAGTCGATCGATCTGTTCTGGTTGCGCTGGATTTAAGCGAAACTGATCTTTAGCCACCTGTTCATAGGTATCGCTTGCAAAGACCAACACGCAGGGATTGCCTGCCGATCGCAATTGAGCTGCGAGGCGTTGTCCGGTGCCACCCTGGTCGGCAAAAATCAACCAGCTGCCCCAGCGTTTGCGATGTGCCATGGTTGGACTGGCGATCGGTTTAGGTTGCCATTCAACGGCATAGAACCAATCGGATTCAACGGTCTCCTCTACAGTCAGTTCGACGGTGGTGTAAGAATCAGATAAATGAATTGTTTCCGTCATATGATTCTGATGTTTGAGTTCTTGATGGTTTCCGTTGGCGATGCTGTCATTACAAGCATTCTTAAACTCGTTCAGATAAGGCAGATTTTTCAGAATTAGCTCCGGCTTGACGCCAAAATCTAATTGACAGGCAATCTCATCGACCCCAACTGCCTTCAGTTTGGTAATGGTTTCGAAACAGGACTCCTGAGTGCCAAACAAAACGCGATTTTCATTGATCAAGCGATTGATCACAAAGTTGAGATAGTCATCCAGATCGCGCTGCGATAATCGAGAGAGGTCCAGATTTTGACCCCGACTGACGCCCACGCCCTTGAGGAAATCGGTGCCACCAGATTGGAGATAGCGACCAAAGGCTTCTCGCACCTGCGAATTCACTTCATCGAGATGTTCGCCAATAAAGGTATGCAACATTAACGCCACCTGTCCGGCCTCTGGATCATGGCCATGTTCAGCGCGCGCCTGACGATAGAGGCGGATTTTCTCTGCAACTTCATCGATGCTTTGGTTAAATAAATGGGTTAGTAAATTCGCCCCAACTTCTCCAGCTCGGATAAAGGTTTGCGGATTTCCGGCTGCGGTCACCCAAATTGGCAAACTGGGCTGAATCGGCGTTGGGTGAATTTTGACCTCGGCCATCTCGCCATTGCCGTTGATTAAGCGAATGCTCTCTCCCTGCCAGAGTTGCTGCACGGTTTGAATTTGGCGAAACAGAGCTTCTTGGCGATCGCTATATTGCTCAGGAGCTAACACGAAATCATTGGGATGCCACCCGGAAGCTGCGGCAATGCCCGCTCGGCCTTTCGAGAGGTTATCCACCATGGACCATTCTTCGGCAATGCGCACGGGATGATGCAGGGGCAGCACCACACTTCCCGCTCTGAGTTGAATCTGCTGCGTCACTTGAGATAAGGCGGCTTGCAGCACTGCTGGATTGGGATAGAGACAACCCGCAGCCGTAAAATGCCGTTCCGGCAACCAAATCGCTGAGAACCCATGGCGATCGGCAAATGTGGCGCTTTCCATCAACAGCCGATACTTATCTGCGCTGGTGGGATCTTCTCCACTGGCGAAAAACAATAAACTAAACTGCATACCATCAGACTGCGGTGAGTGAGTAGAAAATGTCATAGAAATATCCCTTTTATAGGGCGTGGGGTTGATTGTGACGTGATGCAATCCAACTGGAGCAGTGAATGCAGCAGGCTGCAAGCAGGCTACTCAGATGAGAATGCTTGGATGAATAATGGGGACTGCCGCCGCAAGAAAGCTGTAACCGCTCTGTCCTTGCTTGGTACCAGCTTAGTCAATGCATCGATTCCATTCAATGGACAATCCTGTGATGCAACTATCCATTTTTCTGGTGTGAGGCTGGATCGTCCTATCAATCATCAGAAAGCTGGTTTTATCAAGCATTTCAGGTTGTTTGAGAAGCGCTCCTAGACAAGGATGCGATCGAATCAAAAGAAAAGCTAACTGCATCATAAAATCGTCCATTGAATCTATGGCCTGCATTGACTAAATTCAGGACAGTAAAGGCAGTACGGTTTGTTCGGCTTCTTTGCAAACGGCTGCAATGATTCAATCAATGAGGTGATAACGTTGAATCTCTATCCACCTTTAAAGCCCCCTGCCAAAGGATTGATCACCTTATTGATCACCGGAATTTTTGGCACCAGTACTTTGGGAATCTATTTGGCTTCCCGCCCACGACCTGCAACCACCAATCCATTACCTGCCGTTGCTCAAACTGAGGTGAAAGCGGAAGCAATTACTGCGCTAGGCCGAATCGAACCACAAGGAGAAGTCGTGACGATCGGTGGTCCGCAGGAAGAACGAATTGGTCAGTTATTTGTGAAGGAAGGCCAGCAGGTACAAAAAGGGGAAGTCTTAGCTTATTTGGACAGCTATGAAGAACAACTCGCCCAGAAGAATGCGGCAGCTAGCCAGCTAGAAGAAACTCGCGCCCGGTTTGCCACTGAAAGCAGTTCGGGTGAAGCCCAAATTCAGGAGGCAAAATCTCGGATTGACCAGATCGATCAGCCACAGCAATTGGAAATTGCAGCCCAGCAAGCCTCGGTGGAACGGGTAAAGGCAGAATTAGAAACGGCCCAACGGGAGCTGCAACGGTTTGAATATTTGCAACAGCAAGGTGCCGTCTCCAACCAGGCGCTTGATGATAAGACGCTGAATTTTCGCAGCAAGCAAGAGGAACTTGCCCATGAACAGGCCACCCTGTTGAAACTGGAGCAAGCTCGCCTCACAAATCTGCAAAATGCCAAGATGCAGTTGCAAACGGCTCAGGCTAATTTAAAGCGATCGCAAAGCCAGGTTCAGGTAGAGTCGGCCCAGCGCAATCTAGAGTTAGCATCAGCGCGATTAGAACGCACTATCATTCGGGCACCTCAAGCCGGTCAAGTCTTGAAGGTTTTTTCCCATGCTGGAGAATCGATTTCCACTAAAGGGATTCTGGAATTAGGCAATACCCAAACCATGTACGTGGTCGCTGAAGTCTATGAAACCGATGTCAGCCGGATCAAAGTCGGTCAAACGGCAACCCTGACCAGCAGTGCTTTTCCGGCTGAGTTGAAAGGGGTAGTGAAACAGATCGGGTTAACGGTGTACAAAAATGATGTTTTGAATACTGATCCGGCAGCCCAAACCGATGCCAGAGTGGTCGAGGTCAAAATTCAGTTGCTCAATAGTCAACCTGTTGCCGGATTGACCAATTTACAGGTTCGGGTTGCGATCCATCCTTAGCAGTGTTTTAAAGCCTTCTTGATCCCCCCTGCCCCCCTAAGCCCCTACGGGGATGCGCCTACGGCGTAGAAAAAAGGGGGAGCCGAACCTAAAAACGTCTTGAAGTCCCCCTTTTGAAGGGGGATTTAGGGGGATCGAACCAGAACTATTGTCGTGGCAAAAGAGCTTTAAAGCATTACCTAATATTATTTCCTTCCTGGGTTTACCTCCTATGATCTATGCCATTCCGCTCGCGTGGTTACAGCTCACTCGCCGCAAAAGCCGTCTGATTATTGCCCTTGCCGGGATCGCTTTTGCCGTGATTCTCATGTTCATGCAGCTTGGATTCAGCGATGCGCTCTATGATAGTAACGTGCGGGTTCACAGTCAGCTTCAAGGTGAAATCGTTTTAATTAGTCCCCAATCGATCGCCCTCAGTGGTTTAAAGAGTTTTTCGCAACGTCGTCTCTATCAAGCCGCAGGGTTTGAGGGGGTCAAATCTGTCAGTCCCTTATACCTGGATTTTGCTTTTTGGGAGAATCCTGAAAACCACAGCAGCCGAGGCATTATGGTGATTGGCATCGATCCAGATGACAAAGTGTTTGGCTTGCCGGAATTACAGCAGAATATCAACAAAATCAAATATCCTGATGTGGTGTTATTTGATCAGGACTCTCGGCCTGAATTTGGACCGATCGCCGCTGAATTTAACCAGGGTAAATTAGTCGATACGGAAGTGGGAGGTCGGCGGATTATTATTGGTGGCTTGTTTAAGTTGGGCACTTCGTTTGCCGCAAACGGAACGATGATCACCAGCGATCTCAATTTTTTGCGTCTGTTTACTCGCCGCCAGGAAGGGTTAATTGATGTGGGCCTGGTGACGCTGAAACCGGGGACCAATGTGGAGAAAGTGCTTCAGGCTCTGCGAGCCAATTTACCGAATGATGTGCGAGTGCTGTCCAAGCAAGAATTCATTCAATTTGAAAAAACCTACTGGAAAAGCTCAACGGCGATCGGCTTTATTTTTGCCCTGGGAACCACGATGGGATTTATGGTGGGAGCGGTAATTGTATACCAGATTCTCTATTCTGATGTCTCCGACCATTTGATGGAATACGCCACGCTAAAAGCAATGGGCTACAAAAATTCCTATCTGGTTTCGCTCGTGTTTCAAGAAGCCGCCATTCTTTCTGTGCTTGGTTACATTCCTGGATTCGCGCTTTGTTTGGGTCTGTATGACCTTACCCGGAATGCCACATTGCTGCCGATCAGCATGACCTTCAGTCGCGGTTTAATGGTGATTATTCTAGCGATCGTCATGTGCTGCATTTCCGGAGCCATTGCTATCCGTAAAGTTCAATCTGCCAACCCCGCTGATATTTTTTAGCCATGCGATCTCATTCTGTCATTACCATTAACCAAGTTAACCATTACTACGGCAGTGGAAAACTGCGCAAACAAATTCTATTTGAGGTGAGTACTGAAATTCGGGCCGGAGAAGTGGTGATCATGATGGGTCCCTCTGGTTCTGGCAAAACAACTCTTCTGACGTTAATTGGAGCCTTACGCGCCACCCAGGAAGGTAGTCTGAAAGTGTTTGGTCATGAATTAAATGGAGCCAGCGAAAATCTGTTGGTACGGGTTCGACACAATATTGGCTACATTTTTCAGGCCCATAATCTGTTGAATTCACTGACGACGCGGCAGAATGTGCAAATGTCGCTGGAACTGCATGAAAAGCTGCCCTTATCCATGCGGCAACAAAAATCTGAAGCAATGCTAGAAGCGGTAGGTCTGGGTAAACAGATCCATGCCTATCCTGATGAACTATCAGGGGGACAAAAACAGCGAGTTGCGATCGCCCGTGCTCTGGTCAGTCATCCCAAACTGATTCTGGCGGATGAACCGACTGCTGCCTTAGATAAAAAATCGGGGCGGGATGTTGTGGAATTGATGCAGCAATTAGCCAAACAGCAGGGCTGCTCAATTTTAATCGTGACGCATGATAACCGAATTTTAGACATTGCCGATCGATTAATTCACATGGAGGATGGTTGGCTTACCTCCGTTGAGAATACCAATCGCAATATCGAAGAAACTACAAGACCCCTGCTGCCGGTATCGTAAGGATTGAATGTGAGGCTGAATGCGAAACTGAAGAATTTGACCCTAGAATTTCTCGGTGAGAATCACATGAAACTTGGAGTCGATCGCGATGGCTCCTTGCTTTTGCAGCTCTCCCATCAGCCTTGTGATCGTCACTCTGGTCGTGCAGCAGGTGTTAGCCAGATCCTCATGGGTCAGCCGCAGACTGAGGCGAGTCCCTTCAGGGGTAAGTTCGCCAATTTCTTGCCTTAAGAAGCGTAACAACGAACAGAGACGATCGCGAACGCGCCGTTGTCCTGCAATCATCAGCATCGCTTCTGACTGTTGAATCCGTTGATTCATTTTGGGGAGCAGAAGTTGGGCCAGATGAGGAAAAGCTCTCACTTCCGCTAAAGAAAACTGGACGAGTTCAACCTCCGTGATGGCAGTCGCCTGGTAAATCGTTAAGAAGGGCGAACCTGAGCCAAAAAACATCGAAGGGGTAAGGATGCCTAACAGTACGCCCTCACCATCTTCCGTTAACGTGTGCAGCTTGACTAAACCCTGATGCACCTGCCAGAGAACCTGGGGAAAAAGCGGAATAATTTCACCCTTGCTGTAGGTTAAAAAAGGCCGTTGTTCATTTGGCAAAGATTCTTGGTCGACAGGCTCAACGGTGGAAGCCGACAAGCTGCTCGAAAACAGCGAATCATTGGATTGAGGCGTGATCGTCGCCCAGGTTTCTGTCATTTCCCGCAGCATCCAATGCAGGTTAATCTGATTATCGAGATTGCTACGAGCCACCAGCGTCTTTAAGGTGAGATGAATCAGCGTTGTGTTGTGGGGCTGAAACCAGGCTGACCAAGTCCGAGAGGCATTCGCTTCTGCTAAACGAGTGATTTCAGCTTGAAAAGAGGCGCGCTGGGCCGGAGGAATAAACTGAAGCAGCGGTTTACCGATCAAAGCCGATTCGGAAGTGCGCAACAAGCGGGTAGCTGCTAAATTGGCTTCCTTAATCTTTCCATCCGTTCCAGTGACAATGTAAGCATCTGGAATATAGTTGAGCAGATTCTGGTAGTAATGGCGCTGTGTGCTGGCAGCTTCTAGCATTTCAACAATTTGCTGATTCTGGCGATGCAATTCTTCATTCGCAAGTTGCAAAGCTTCGGCTGCAACACCCAGCTCTTTACAGGCGGAAGGAACAATTTCTATTGGGATCGTCTCGGATTGACTGACGGTTTCGTATAACTGCCCTAGGCGTCCATGCAGAACTTCAATTCGTTGGCTAAATGCTTGTATTCTATCCATAATATGCGCAGCCCTGTAGTGACGTTGACAAGTCTATATGAACTTACCTGACTAACTAATGTAACGAAGGGGATAGCAATAATCACTTGTAAAAGGCTTATTTTTGTCGCTAAATTCAGCAGAATCCGCTATTTTACTCCTAAATCTATCTTTAGGTAGAGGAAAGATAAACAAAGGCTGTACTGTGAATTACATGGATGGACATTGTTGCACAAATTTGAAATTGAGTCCGATCGGTCAATAATCGTCAAATTAATATTAATAGACGAATATTAGCTCGTACCATGGACTGCGATCGAGAATAATGGCGAACAAGTTGTTTCTTATAGAGAGATTGTTGCAGAGGTAGTAGAACTTCTAATGTCTCCTATAAGCAGGAGAAATATAGCACGATGCTCAAATAAAAATTGTTATCCGCATCACAACTTTTGAGAGAGGCTAACCCCTCAGAGGTTGATTAGCCTTTATAAGTGACTAAATACCAAATGGGAGTTGGGTCGCCGAAATTGCGGTTGATAATCCTGCTCCTGTGTTTTGATACATCAGCTTAGAGGAGAAATAACCGTGTCGTCACTCCACCATTTGCGCAAAATCTTTGCGGTTGTCGTGCTGGTTTTAATGCTTGTTACTACTTCGGCTTGTGGAGCAGTTGATCAATCTAATCGCACTGCCCAGCTTCCCAGAGGCCAAACAACGTTGAGTTACAACAAGCTAGAACATGGAGATACTGCTGCCGGACAGGATTTTGGAAATTGGGTTGTCCAAACAGCGCAAGGTTTGGTTAAAGATGCCTATGTTCGAGGCAACGATAAACTGGGCGTTGTGATTACCCCTCAGGTTCGTCCTAACGAAGTTCGTCCGCTGGCCCGTTCTTTAGTCCAGGGCTTCCATCGGAATGCCCCCAATCGGGATCTGACCGTGCTCATGTATGCCCCTGATAAGAAGCTGATCTTGACAGCGAAGTATGACAACTCGGCTCAACAGGTTCAATATGAATAGGTTTGCTGAACAGGAATAAGTTTCGTCAGCAAGCTGAAATCAGAAATGTGAATTAGGAGGATTGAACAATGACTAGCAGCAATGAATATAAACGTCAAATCATGAATGATTTGTCAACAGGGAATACTGAATCAATGAATGATTTCCCTGCCCAACAAAAGGAAGAATACGAAAACTTTGATGATTTTGCGCACCGTTCCACCCGCGAAGAACGGCATGGGCTATTCGGTCGCTCTCTCCATCCCGATCGGATTCCTGCCCAAGAAATGGAGCCAGAGCTTCAGCGGGCAATTGCTCAAATTCAACCCAAAGAACGGGATGATGTAGCGCGTGAATTCTTCAAGCACTTTAAACAGCGTGGTTTGAGCGATCGGCAACTAGAGCAACAGCTTGGTCTTTCCAGCCATCACCCGAATCACATGTCTGCCGATGATGTTAGCAAGCTGGCGAGTTTTGCTTATCACAGCCACCCCGATATCTTCCAGGAAGTGCTGGCCGATCAGCCGGGGATCTTAAAATTCTTCAGCAATCCGCTAGTGGGCGCTGTTTTAGGAGCTGTAGCCGCTAAATGGGTCGGTAATCGAAAATAACTGGGATAATCCTGTCTAATTATCCGTGAATCATTAATAGAACCTTACTCTTTAACCGGGGTAAGGTTTTGTGTATGGCATCAGTTCTATGCCAACAGGGCCAAGATGCCCGTACTGCTGTCCACAGCTTAATTACATCTGCTTACTTGTAAGAGCGTCTCTCAAAAGCATAGTCTGAATGATGTACATCTATCTCTAGACGGATTTCTCGATTGGAAATGAATTCGTTTTAGAATGAATCCGTTTTGGTGTTTATTCCTGTGGTCGATCTCCCTCCTAAATCTCTCCTGAAAATGAGGATTTGAGCGCTTTTGGCTTGGTTTTCCTGCTAAAGTCAGGGGAATTGATTGCAGAATTTGTGGTCTATTGAGACTCGGCCTGAAAACTCACTCCTTGCTAGCGAGATTAGAATAGGACTCGCCATACAATTCGATCATTCCTAATAATTTTTCGAAAGTTTCCTGCTACAGACTCGGATGCGGGACAACTCATCCTTCCGATACAATAGTATCGGGATAAAGGGCATAATAACGGTGCCCTCCAATGATGAGGAATCTCCTAAAATGGCACCCTTGCAGAAAAGGCATCGGTTTTGGCGCTCCCTGTTTTCGAAGCTAGAACGTGAGCGGTTAGATGAGTCTCGCTATCTTGCGCTGTCGATTGCCCTGATCTATGCAGCGATTAGTGTCATGTGGATTGCCTATTCCGATCGTCTTTTAGCTACATGGGCTTCATCCCTGGAGATTTTGACCGAACTTCAGACCTTCAAAGGCTGGTTTTTCGTAGGTTGTACCAGTTTACTGCTCTACAGTCTGATTCAGCGGGGCATGCGCCAGCTTCAGCAAAAGCACCAACTCCTGCTCAACATCATCAATTCCACTAACGATGCTGTTTTTGTGAAAGATATCCAAGGCCGTTATCTCATCATCAATAAAACAAGTGCAGGATTTTTGGGAGTCCGTCCGATAGATTTAATTGGAAAAGCAGATGTCCAGTTTTTTAATGCGGAAGAAGCGCGACAAATTCGATCGACCGAAGAAACCATTGTCAGAACAGGACGGTCCGTCGAGGTTGAAGAACTCCTGACGATTCATGGTGAACCCCGCTGGTTTTCGACAACTAAAAACCTATGTTTAGATGAGCGATCGCGACCGATTGGAATTGTCGGAGTGGCGAGAGATATTACCCAGCGCAAGCAAGCGGAAGCCGCACTACGAGACAACGAAGAACGGTTACGTTTGGCCCTGATGGCGACCCAACAAGGACTGTATGACTTGAATGTGCAAACGGGTGAGGTCGTTATCAACCCAGAATACGCAATGATGTTGGGCTTTGACCCAGCAGACTTTCATGAAACAGCTACCCGTTGGGCTGATAGACTCCATCCAGACGATCGAGAGAATACGATTCGTACCTATCAGGCTTACGTTAATGGAGAAATCTCTAACTATCGGACCGAGTTCCGCCAGCGCACGAAAAGCGGAGACTGGAAGTGGATTTTGTCCTTAGGTAAGGTTGTGGCCTGGGACGATGCAGGACGAGCTTTGAGAATGTTAGGGACTCATACTGATATTAGTGACCGGAAGCGACTGGAAGCTGAACGAAAGCAGGCTGAAGAAGAACTTCAACGATCGGCACAGCTGCGAGCTGAACTCAAAATCTTAGAGAATATCTTTGAGATTATTCAAGCGGGTTACTGGGATTGGGATATCCTCAACGATCGGGAATACCTTAGCCCTATGTTTAAGCAGATGCTTGGCTATGAAGATCATGAGTTGGTGAATGCAACAGAGACCTGGCAACGGCTCATTTTTCCAGAGGACTTGCCAAAAGTTATCGAGAGCTTTAATCAACATGCCAACAGCCATGGCCAGATCCCCTATTACGATGAGGTAAGATATCACCATAAAGACGGTTCAACCATCTGGGTGATTTGTTCTGGGCGGGTGATCGAATGGGATGCAAATGGTAAGCCACTACGCGCAATCGGATGCCATCTCAACATTACCGATCGCAAGCAAGCTGAAGAAGCATTACGGGCCAGTCAACGTCGATATGCCGCTTTAACAGAAGCAGCACCCGTTGCAATTAGTCAATTTGACACAGCAGGCCATTGCGTCTATGTGAATGAGCGTTGGAGTGAAATGACTGGGAAACCGGTAGAGACGGCGCTAGGAATGGGTTGGCTCCAAACTCTACCGCCAGAGGACCGCGATGCTTATGGAACAAAATGGTTGCAATCATTGCAGCAGGAAGGGACCTTTCGTGCTGAAAGCCGATGTTTACGCCCTGATGGCAGCATTGCCTGGTTCTATTGTCAGGTTCTGCCTGAAACTGATGCTCAAGGCACCGTTATTGGCTATATTGGCACCTTGACGGATATTACCGATCGCAAGCAAGTAGAGGAACAACTTTGCCTGAGCAACGAGTGTATTAGCCTTGCCAATGCTAAGCTTGCTCGGGCAACCCGGCTCAAAGACGAGTTTCTGGCTAATATGAGCCACGAACTGCGAACTCCCTTGAACTCAATTCTGGGAATGTCCGAAATGCTTGCGGAAGAAATCTACGGTGAACTTAATGAAGCGCAACATCAATATGTTGAAGTAATTACTCAAAGTGGCAATCATTTACTCAATCTGATCAACGATATTCTGGATCTGGCGAAAATTGAATCTGGTAAGGTGACCTTGGAAGTTGCCCCAACCTCGATTCCGGCTTTGTGTAGTTCCAGTTTGAACTTTGTGAAGCAAGTTGCTCATCAGAAAAACATCAGACTTGAAACTCATATTTTCCCGGATCTAAATAGCATCGAGGTGGATGAACGACGCATCCGACAGGCGTTGATCAACTTGCTCAGTAATGCGGTCAAGTTTACTCCAGAAAGAGGACGGATTCGCTTAGGAGTAGACTATGATCGCCTTCGTCAAATGGTTCAATTCAGCGTGACGGACACAGGAATTGGGATTGCCGCAGAAGATATTCCTAAACTCTTTCAATCATTTGTTCAAATCGACAGTGAGCTGAATCGCCAATACAGCGGCACTGGTTTAGGGTTGGCATTAGTCAAGCAAATTGTTGAGTTACACCAGGGAATTGTTGAAGTAACCAGCACGATCGGTCAGGGAAGTTGCTTTAGAATGATGCTCCCCATCAGTAGCTCTGCCCAAACGCCGGTTCAGGTGATTCAATCCGATCAGGATCAGCAATCAGAACAGTCTTCCGCTAGTCCTGCTCAATCGCCAGCGCAACCGCTCATCCTCTTGGCAGAAGATAACCAGGCCAATATTGATACCTTTTCAAGTTATCTCACTAGCTATGGATTTCGTTTGATTACTGCGACTGATGGACAGGCAGCAGTCAATCTGGCTAAAGAGTATCAACCGGACCTGATCCTAATGGATATTCAAATGCCTGGAGTGGATGGACTGGAAGCAACTCGCCGCATTCGTGCTGATCAAACGCTGGCTGATGTGCCCATTATTGCGCTAACTGCTCTAGCCATGGCAGGCGATCGTGAAAAATGTCTTGCAGCAGGGGCAACAGAATACTTGGCAAAACCGGTTTCGTTGAAGCAATTAGTCCAGGCAATTCAACAAATTCTATCGATATAGAGAAGAAGTTAGTTCGCAGACAACTGCTAAAAAATTTGGCAGAGCGAAAGACTCACTCTGCCTATAACCGAGACTGTTTTCTAATGGTTTGGTGAAAAGTGCTAATGGACTTGTAGAAGTTGAGACAATGTTTTTTTTGCTCCTAATTCATACAACTGGTGTAAATGATTAGCCACTGCTTCAACAAACGGCGATGATTGCGATAAATCCCCAAACAGCTCGGTGAGACTGAGCAGCGATCGCGGATCGGAGCCACCTGCACGAGCTTGTTGTGTCAGAATATCTGCCATTGGATCATCAACGGTAATGCCATGCCCCTGATCGTCCTGTCCCCCTAAATAACGGAACCAGGCTGCAACGGTGAGGCTCAAATAGTCGATCGCCCCATGCTGCTGCAATTTATCTCGTACCGTGTTGAGCACCCATTTGGGCAGTTTGGCCGAACCATTCAGGCTGACGCGCGGCAACTGATCTCGAATTTTAGGATTGGCAAATCGTTCAATTAATGTATGTTTGTAATCATCGAGATCGATGCCAGAAACTGGTTGCAGCGTGGGTGTCACCTCTTCCATCAAATTTTCAACGGCTCGTCGAATCAAATCATCTGCCATGGTTTCATGGACAAAGGTATAGCCCATCAGCGTGCCGAGGTAGCCAATGAGCAGGTGACTGGCATTCAGCAGCCGAATTTTCATCATCTCGTAGGGATGAACATCATCCGTGAATTGCACTCCTACAGACTCTAATTCTGGTCGGCCTGCACAGAACTTGTCTTCCACCACCCATTGCAGAAACGGCTCTGCCACCACCGGAAAAGCATCCTCAATGCCAAACTGCTCCTTCACCATGGCGATATCTGGAGGCGTTGTCGCAGGGGTAATTCGATCGACCATGCAATTGGGAAATGTCACCTCTGCCGCAATCCAATCGCCTAGCTCCGGGTTTTGCAGTCTGGCGAACGTAGTCAGCATTGTACGCGCAATATTACCGTTGCCCTGCAAGTTGTCACAGGATAGCACCGTAAAGGGAGGTAGCCCCTGTTGCCGCCGTTGAGCAAGTGCCGCTGTCAGGAATCCATAAACGCCGATCGGCTGATCTGGATGATGCAGATCATGCTGAATTGTCGGATGATTGACATCAAATTCACCGCTGCCTTCGATGTAGTAGTAACCGCCTTCGGTAATTGTGAGGGTAACAATGCGGCATTGCGGATTTGCCAGGGCATCAATTACCGCCTGCCGATCGTCAGGGGCAAACAGATACTGGGTGATCGAGCCAATCACTCTGGCACTGTCGCTTTCTGGCGATCGTTCCACCAAAGTATACAAACAATCCTGAGATTGCAACGCATCTCGCATTCGCTGATCGAATTCCAGCAACCCTACGCCACAGACACCCCATTTACTACCAGGATGCTGCTGCAGATAATTGTCGAGATATAAAGCCTGATGCGCTCGATGAAATCCTCCAACTCCAATATGGATAATCCCATTGGTTACGGAATGGCGATCGTACTGAGGCACCCGGACCCGATCGGCGAGGCGGGACAAAGCGGCTTCATTCAGCTTAATAGTTGAGCTTGGGCTGATAGGACTGTTCATGGGCTTCCTGTTCTTGCGATTCATTCAAGGTGAGGTGATGACGGCGGGCTTTGGGGATGGCTTCTCCCTGTTGATCAAATAGGTGGCATAGATCGCCATGAATCGCAATTGGAACGCGATCATGCACGAGGCTCGTATTATCGCCGTTTGTTTGAATTGTGAGGGTGTCACCGCCCATTATCTTGACATAGAGAAATGTTTCTCCACCCAACCTTTCGACGACAAGCACCTCACCCGTGAGTTCAGCATGATTAGGCTCGATCTGTAAATGTTCAGGCCGAATGCCTAAGGTGGCTCGATCGCCAATGGAAACATATCCCGGTTTGACGGGAATGGTCACGCTGGCTTCTCCTGGCAGACTCACCGTTGTGCCAAAATCATTCACTGCTGTAACTGTAACCGGCAGGAAGTTCATTTTGGGCGATCCAATAAAGCCTGCTACGAATAAATTGCGGGGATGATGATACAACTCCAACGGCGACCCCACCTGTTCGATCACGCCACCCTGCAACACGACAATTTTGTCGGCCAGCGTCATCGCTTCCACTTGGTCATGTGTCACGTAAATCATGGTGGATTGCAGGCTGTCATGCAGACTGGCCAACTCAATCCGCATCTGCACCCGTAACGCCGCATCCAGATTCGACAATGGCTCATCAAACAGAAACACTTTCGGATTCCGCACCAAGGCCCGTCCGATCGCTACCCGTTGCCGTTGCCCTCCCGATAAAGCTCTGGGTTTGCGATCGAGTAAGGGTTCTAGCTGTAAAATGCGGGCCACTTCTTTGGCGCGTTCATAGCGTTTAGCTTTGGGCATTCCCGCCAGCCGCAGACTAAAGGCCATATTTTCGGCAACGGTCATGTGCGGATAGAGCGCATAGGTTTGGAATACCATGGCTAGGCCCCGCTTGTCCGGCGGCACATCATTCATGCGTTCCCCGTCGATCAGCAGATCGCCCGAAGTAATTTCCTCTAATCCGGCGATCATTCGCAGCAACGTCGATTTACCACAGCCTGACGGACCAACAAAGACAACAAACTCGCCGTCATTGATGTCGAGATCAACCCCTATGATGACCTCAGCATCGACGTAGGTTTTGTGGATATCCCTTAAAGTAACTGTTGACATAAGATACTTCCGTTCATGCAAGAACAACAATGGAACCAATCAACTTATTTCACTGCACCAAAAGTGAGACCTCGGACTAACTGCCGTTGACTCAACCAGCCAAAGATCAGAATTGGAGCGATCGCCAGTGAAGATGCAGCGGAGAGCTGTGCCCAGAATAGACCCTGAGGACTGGAAAAAGAAGCAATAAAGGTGGTGAGCGGAGCCGCGTTTGTCGTCGTTAAATTCAGACTCCAGAATGCTTCATTCCAAGACAGAATAATCGCCAGGAGACCCGTTGAGGCAATTCCCGGTAATGCCAGCGGTAACAAGACCTGAAACACCTCCTGTCGAGTGGAAGCACCATCCATCCGCCCTGCTTCCAGAATATCTTTGGGCACATCTTTGAAGAAGGTATAGATCATCCAAACGACGATCGGCAAGTTGATCAGGGTATAAATGATTGTCAACCCAATGCGAGTATCCAGCAGACTCAGGTTGCGAAAGATCAGGTAAATTGGCACGAGAACACCCACAGGCGGCAACATTTTTGTAGACAGCATCCACAGCAAGGTGCCTTTGGTCCGTTTAGTGGGGAAGAAAGCCATTGCATAGGCGGCAGGGACGGCAAACAGCAGCGCCAGCAGCGTGGAGCCAACTGAGATCAGCACACTATTCAGCGCAAAGGAGAAGTAATCGGTGCGATCGTTAATCGTGCTGTAATTTTCCAGCGTAGGTTGAAAGAATAGCTTGGGTGGAATGGCGATCGCCTCCACTTCTGTTTTAAAGCTGGTGAGAACCATCCAGAAAATTGGGAAAAACAGGATGCCTGCTGCTAACCAGCCCAAGGCGGTGGTCCAGATTCGACGACGGAGTTTAGGTTTAGCTGCCATGATTCCAGATCTCATTCCTTAAACATCTAAATTGCGAGCCACAATCCGCATTAAGAAAATTGCCACAATGTTGGCCAGGATGACGGCAAGCAAGCCTGCGGCAGAGGCCCCGCCCACATCAAATTCAAATAGCGCCCTCAGGTAGATGAAATAGGCGAGGTTGGTCGTCGCCAATCCTGGTCCCCCAGAGGTCGTCACAAAGATTTCAGCAAAAATGGTCAGGAAGAAAATGGTCTCGATCATGGCCAAAACAGCGATCGCTCGGCCTAGATGCGGCAGGGTGATAAACCGGAAAATCGCCAGACTTTTAGCCCCATCCATCCGCGCTGCTTCCACCTGTTCATCATCTTGCGATTGAATGGCTGTTAGCAAAATCAGCAGGGCAAAGGGCAACCACTCCCACGAGACAATCAGAATCACGGACAGCATGGGATATTGGGCAAACCAATCAATTGCTCCGAATCCCAACGATCGGGTAATGTAGGCAAACAGCCCATTCACCGGATGCATCAGCATATTTTTCCAGATCAGGGCACTCACCGTTGGCATCACAAAAAATGGGGCGATCGCCAGCAATCGAGCAATGCTGCGTCCCCAAAATTCTTCGTTAAATAGAACCGCTAATAAGGTGCCTAGGCCGATCGTAATTACCAGAACCGAGCCGACCAACACCAGCGTATTAAAGATCGAAATCCACAGGGCTGGCGTGCTGAGTAAGGCAATGTAGTTAGACAGACCGGCAAAACTATTGTTGTCTGGATTAAGTAAATTCAGGTGCTGTAGCGAAAACCAGAGAGTCATCACTAAAGGCACGATCATCCAGATCAGCAAAACGACAACCGACGGACCTACCAATGGTAGCGTGGAGACCTGACGCTTTGAAGATGTTCTTTGGTTAGGCTGAACCGCTAATGTAGAAGACATTGCTAGAACATTGTAAGGATGGATTGAATGGTCGGGGCGAAGCAGTTAGGTAAATGACGATCGATGTTTTTCAGGAATATTCAGTAGATCGCGAATCCTGTTGAGATNCCCCCCTAGCCCCCCTTAATAAAGGGGGAACCGAGCCGAAAGTGTCTTTAAGTCCCCCTTTTTAAGGGGGATTTAGGGGGATCGAACACAAGCATGATGATCAAAACAAATTCATTTTCGATCGACTGATATTATCTAAACGCTTCACCCTAGACGATGAAAAACACAATGACTCAACAATCTATTTAATATATCCAGATCGTTTCATCGTTTGTTCGGCTTCAGTTTGGGCCTGCTGCAATGCCTGATCGACCGAAACCTGTTTGGTTAACGCGGAAGCAACGGTTTGACCCACCTGGGTTCCCAGGGCTTGAAACTCAGGAATCGCCACAAATTGGACGCCTTTATAAGGCACTGGATCGGCAGTAGGTTTGCTGGGATCGGCAGATTCGATCGATTTCAGCACAATATTGGCAAAGGGCGCAGCCTTTTTATAGTCGGCATTTGCGTAAGTTGACTTCCGCGTTCCTGGAGGGGCTGCAACCCAACCTTGTTTCTGGGCAACTAGCTGAACATAGGGTTTTGAAGTCGCCCATTCCACAAATTTTTGAGCCGCTTCTGGTGATTTGGTAGAGGCTGGAACAGCCAATGACCAGGCCCACAGCCAGTTTGAACCATTAGGATAGCTGGCAATCGGAGCACGACTGAATCCAACGGTATCTGCCACTTGAGATGATTTTGGATCGGCTAACTTACCAGCCGCCACCGTTGCATCAATCCACATGCCGCATTTACCGGTTGAGAACAGGGCCAGGTTTTCATTGAACCCGTTAGAACTGACTCCCGGCGGACCATACTGGCCGAGCAGATCCACATAATAGGTGAGCGCTTCTTTCCACTGAGGACTGTTCAGGGCAGGCTGCCAGTTTGTGTCAAACCACTTACCGCCAAAGGTATTCACCAGCGTTGTGAAGAACGCCATATTTTCACCCCAGCCCGGTTTGCCACGTAAACAAATGCCATACACGCCGTTTTGCGGATCGTGAATTTTCGGTGCCCATTGGGCTACCTGATCATAGGTGGGCTGTTCAGGGACCGTGATGCCCGCTTTCTGGAACAAGTCTTTGCGGTAATAAAGCATGGAGCTTTCCGCATAGAAGGGCAATGCATAGAGTTTGCCTTCATAGGAAAGAGCATCTCGCACGGGTGCCAGGATGTCATTCACATCATATTCAGCGGGCAGGTTGTTGAACGGAACGAGCCAGTTTTGTTTGGCCCAGATCGGCGTTTCGTAAGTACCGATCGTCATCACGTCGAACTGTCCACCTTTATTGGCAATGTCATTGGTGACGCGCTGGCGTAACACGTTTTCCTCTAACACCACCCACTTGAGATTTGTGTCTGGATTGGCTTGCTCAAACTCCTTTGAGAGATCCTGCATAATCACCATGTCGTTGTTATTGACGGTAGCGATCGTCAGAGTGGTTTTGCGATTGGCTTGTGAACCGCCTGAACAGGCATGGAGCTGCACCAATAGAATTCCAACTAGAAATGCCGCAACGACTTTGGCGAAGCGAAACTGGCGCATCGCACGACTCCTTTGATGTCAAAAATCAGGTAAAAGAATTGTTACTATGCCTCAAATCTGAGCAATTGCTCAATAATGAGATCATACCGTTCCTTTTCTGAACATTAGAAAGATCGATCATATTTGCAACATATTTTTATAAGGAGGAAGCAGATCGTGACTCAGGCAACCTACGACTTTGGGAATAGAACAATTGCAATTACAGGGGGTGCAGGAGATATTGGACGAGCAACAGCGCATCGGTTTGCTGCTAATGGAGCTGGAATTGTGTTGCTGGATGTAAACGAAACCAAAATGATCAGCGCGGCTCAAGAGCTTGCCGAATTTAACGTGCCAGTTGCGACCATTCCCTGTGATGTCACTAATATGGATGCGGTGACTCAGGCTTTTGCCCAGGCAGCAGAGCAGTTTGGCTCGATCGATTATGTATTCAACAATGCGGGCTATCAAGGCGTATTTGCTCGCACAGACCAGTATCCTGAGGCTGATTTTCAGGCCGTCGTTGAGATCAATATAATTGGCGTATTCCATGTGCTGAAGGCCGCTGCTCAGCAATTACGCCACCAGGGAGGCGGGGCGATCGTCAATATGGCCAGCTATGCCGGGGTGGTGGGTCCGCCGAATATGTTGGCTTATGCAGCTTCCAAGTTCGCGGTGATTGGCATGACCCAAACAGCAGCCAAAGACCTAGCTCCCGATGGAATTCGCGTCAATGCGCTTTCACCATCATTAATTGGTCCTGGAATCATGTGGACTCGCCAAACCGAATTGCAGGCCGCAGTTGGATCGCAGTATTTTGACGCTAATCCAAAGGTGGTGGAGCAGCAGATGATTCAATCGGTGCCAATGCGGCGTCTGGGCAGTCTGGCAGAGGTGGCAAATGGGGTGGCATTTTTGATGAGCGATGAGGCAAGTTACATCACAGGTTTTAATCTGGAAGTCACGGGTGGGCAATAGAATGTTATTTCTTTTACAGAAATAATTGGGCAAAAAATCTATCTTTAAGCAGATGCTCAAAAATCCTTCTTTTGGGTGATCCAATTTTCCTGAAGGGAAGCTATGAAAGAACTTGTTTCAGAGCGGCGCGATCGCAAGCTTGATCTGGCGGCCCATGCGGCATGGCTTTATTACATTGCTGGCAATACGCAAGAAGAGATTGCCGCGAAGTTAAATTTATCTCGACAGGCCGCTCAGCGTCTGGTGGCTCTAGCCGTGAGTGAGAAGCTGATTAAATTTCGGCTCGATCATCCCTTAAGCGAATGCATCGAACTGGCGGAAGCTTTGCGCGATCGATTTAATTTGTCGCTCTGTGAAGTCGTGCCTACCGATGCAGGCAGCAGTGAAACCTTCAGCGGTATTGGTGTCTGTGCAGCCACGCATCTAGAAACTTATTTGGTGGCCAAAACTCCAACCACACTGGCCTTCTCCTCAGGACGCACCTTGCGAGCCATGGTGGAGCAAATTCCGTCCATGGAGCAACCGCAGCATAAGATCGTTTCGATGATTGGCAACATGTCTCACTATGGACGGGCAGGCCGCAATGAGGTAGTGATGCATTTGTCCGATCGCGTCGGTTGTCAGGCTTATCCTTTGCCAACGCCTGTGGTTGCGACCAGCATTGAAGAACGGGAGCTTTTGCAAACTCAGCGATCGTTCCTGGCTGTGAAAGCGCTGGTGGAGCAAGCCAAGGTGACGTTTGTGGGCATTAGTCATATCGCCTGGAATGCTCCTCTTCATGAGGAAGGCTTTATTGATGATGCTGAAGTTGCGGAATTGATCGAACTGGGTGCAGTCGGGGAAATTGCGGGCTGGACCTACGATCGGCAGGGCAACCTACTCCAGACCGGCATTAACGATCGAGTGGCCAGCGTACCGCTAGAACAACCTGCCGATCGGCTAATCATTGGTGTTGCTGGAAGTAGCAATAAAGTAGAAGCCATTCGGGCGGCTCTGTCTGGCAAACTGATCACGGGATTGATCACCGATGAAGTGGCTGCCCAGGCGATTCTGGCCAAAATTTGATTTTCACAGGAAACTCAGCCCATCAGAATAGATCGTCAATTTTCCCATCAACGAACAGTTTTGAGTGCCTCATACAATCGCTGATATTGTTGGAAGGCGGCTTTATAGGCTGGATTTGACTGGGGCTGAACTGAGTGACCCGCTTGGAGAAGGATTTGAAAGGCTGCTTCTAAATCAGGGTAGGCTTCAACCCCAACCATGGCCAGAATTGCAGCGCCATAAGCAGCTCCTTCTTCAGCCTGCGGGGCAATCAGCTCCATTGCCAAAATATCCGCCAGAATTTGCAACCAGACAGACGATCGGGCACCGCCACCCGTAGCTAACAATTGCTTGAGAGGCGTGAGTTCGTGGATCACATCCAGGGCTTCCCGCAGGCTAAAAGCGACACCCTCTAACACTGCTCGAATTAAATCGGCCTGGGTATGGGCTAGGGAGAGATTTACCCAGGCTCCTCTGGTATCTGGATCGAGGTGAGGACTGCGTTCTCCAGCTAAGTGAGGCAGAAATAAGACATCTCTTGCACCAGGGGGTGAGCTGTCTGCTAGCTGCATCAGATCAGCAAAGGCAATTTGAGGCGCGATCGTCTCTTGATACCAGCGCAACGAACCTCCTGCTGCCAGGGTTACTCCTAACAAGTGGTAGCCGCCATCCGCGTGGCAAAAAAGGTGCACCCGTCCCTGAGGATCCGGAATAGGTCGATCGCAGGGCGCAAAAATTATACCTGACGTGCCAATACTCAAACTACCCCGGTTCAGGTTATTCGCCGAAATTCCCAGACCGATCGCAGCAGCAGCATTGTCACCCCCTCCAGCAATCACGGGTATTCCAGAGGGGAGGCCCACTTGATCAGCAATTTCTGATTTCAACGATCCGACGATCGCCGTAGAGGCCACGACTGTTGGAAACCAGGCTGGATCGATTTCCAGCGCCGCCAAAATCTCAGTATCCCATTGGCGAGTTGCCAAGTTTAAACAGCCGCTCCCGGATGCATCTGATGGTTCGGTTGCGAACATGCCCGTTAGGACATAGCTTAAGTAATCCTTGGGTAGTAAGACTTGGTGAACTTGAGCATAGGCCTCTGGTTCTTCAGCACGTAACCAGACCAGTTTGGGGAGCTGAAAGCCTGTAATAGCCGGATTGCCGGTGCGCTGAATCAATTCCTGCCGGGGAATGGCTGCTTCGATCGCCTCAACGGCTTTGCCTGTCCGTTGGTCATTCCACAAAATGGCAGGCCGGATCACGTTTCCCTTAGCATCAAGCGGCACCATGCCATGCATTTGTCCCGATAAACCCAGCGCAATCACCCGATCATCTCCCATCTGTTGCGCCACATCTGTTAGAGCATTCAAGCTTGCTGCCACCCAGTCTGCTGGATTTTGCTCGGTCCAGCCCGGTTGAGGCGTCAGTAGAGGACAGCTTCTTGTAGACTGAGCAACCAATTTCCCCTGCAAATTAACGGCGATCGCCCTTGCTCCCCCCGTTCCTAAATCTAGTCCCATGACAGTGTCAGCCAAGGTTCTGCCTCCCGCAATGCTTTAATTTATCTTGCCACCTACTCTCTCTATCCAGTCTAGTAGTCTGTCACTTGAAAATTGATGCATTTGTTTGAGTTGTGTGGCGCGAAGCGCGCCACACAACTCGTCAAAAATTGCTTGATGTAACACTAAGGTGAATTCGCATGTTACCTTAAGGAGCGTAGATTTAATGCAATCGCACTGAACCCTAAGGTAGTTTCATTCATATTTCTATGGTTAATATGATGGAAAAGCAATAAGTAGGTAGGTGTAATCAAGTTGTAGATGGACAACAGTGCGGGTATCTTGCCCGCGTTGGCGCAGCCTCTCTGATGGGAGAAACGAGACGCTCGCACTCTATTTGAAAATTAATTTACTCGACCTAATTAGATGACTGTCAACAATCAGGTATCAATAATTAGATAGTAGATAATACATGAAAGCTTATGCAACGCTCTGCCGTACTGGAACTTGCACAACAAACTCAGTTCCCTGACCTAATGTGGAGTAACAATCAATCTTCCCACCATGTTTTTCAGCAACAATTCGATGACTGATCGATAACCCCAATCCCGTTCCTTTACCGATAGATTTAGTGGTGAAGAACGGCTCGAATAATTTAGAGCAAATCGATTCTGGAATACCGACTCCGTTATCAGCAATGCTAATAGTAACCCAATCGGCGCTATTGATTGAAGTGCGGATAGTAATCGTAGGGGATGAATTATTGCTTTCTCCTAACTCCTCTAGTGCATCAATTGCATTGCTTAAAAGATTCATAAAGACTTGGTTGAGTTGACTGGAGTAGCATTCAACTTCTGGCAACTGCCCATAATCTTTAATGACTTGTATGGTCGGAAAATTAGGTTTAGCTTTGAGACGGTGTTGTAAAATTAATAATGTGCTTTCGAGGCCATCCTGGATACTGACAGATTTGAGGTCGGCTTCATCTAGGCGAGAGAAATTTCGGAGAGAAAGAACGAGTTGGCGAATGCGATCGCTCCCCATTTGCATCGACCCAAGCATTTTTACTAAATCAATTTGCAAAAATTCCAGATCTAGATCTTCTGCGCACACCCGGATTTCATCTACTGGATCAGGATAGTGCTTTTGGTAAAGCTGTACAAACTCCAATAAATCTTGAACGTATTCTTTGATATGGGTTAGATTTCCGTGGATGAAATTTACCGGATTGTTGATTTCGTGAGCTATACCTGCCACTAACTGGCCAAGAGCAGACATTTTTTCACCTTGCACTAAATGCATTTGGGCTTGCTTGAGGCTTTCTAATGCCTGATTAAGCTCATTAGTCTGCTTTTCCATAACACAGATAGCATTGCGCAGTTGAAGATGAACTCGGATACGTGCCAAAACTTCTTCATGCTGAATCGGTTTGGTGATGTAATCTACTGCACCTAAGCTTAGGCCCTTCACTTTATCTACTGCATCAGACAAAGCAGTCATAAAAATAATTGGAATATCGCGAGTAGCAGGGTTAACTTTAATCTGCCGACAGGTTTCAAACCCATCAATGCCGGGCATCATTATATCCAGCAAAATTAAGTTAGGCTGAGACGATTGTAGGCGTTGCAGGGCTGTTTCACCATTTTTAGCGATCGCTACCCGATAGTTTTGTTCACTCAACAAATCGAACAAAACTTGTAAATTGGTTGGGGTGTCGTCTACGATCAGAATCGTATGCTCTTGGGCAAGGGCATCAGTAGACATTAGTTAACTCCTAAATAAACCATGAAGAGTAATTATTAAGCGCAATTAAAATAATTATCAGTACATCGAAAGAAAAATGTTTAATTGTTAAAATCTTGGCTCAATCAAACGGAGAATTGCTTCATCATCAAACTGTTGACTCAGTTCTAAAATTCGATTCGCAAAGGCAGTATATTCAGGTGCCAACTGCTTTAGGCGGTTAGCTTCTTGTTGGATATCGGTGATAAAACCGCCTTGAGCAGCAGCATAGAGAGCTTCTAGTTGTGCAGCAGAGGGGAGCATTGGTTCATCCTGATCAGCGTTGTTTATAGTAGCTTGAGTGACCTCTAACTCGGTTTCGTAAATCCACTGTAATTCTAGAAAGCGCTGCAATTCGGCCAGCAATCCATTAAACTCGATCGGTTTTGGGAAAAAGCTGCTACATCCTGCATCTAAACTTTCTTGCATATCCACCTGCGATAGCGTAGCAGGAGAAGCGATGATCGGCGTGGTAGCAAAATCAGGTAATTGACGCAGCCGTCGGGTCATTTCCAAGCCATCCATCACTGTCATTGCTATATCAGTAATGATTAAGTCAGGGCACATTTGCAGTGCCAGATCTAGACCGGCTTGTCCATCCTCAGCTTCTGCCACTTTAAAGCCCAATGGTTCTAGCATATTGACTGCGACTAGGCGGTTTTCTTCGCGATCGTCAATCACGAGAATTTTTTGCCGTTCGCCTTGATAACCAATGATTTTTCGATTGGCGATCGCGTTATGAACTACCCAGTCAGAGGCTGGGAGCAAATCTATTTCAAACCAGAAAATACTGCCTTGGCCAAGCACGCTTTGGGCCTGAATTTCGCTGCCCATCTTTTGAATAATCTGTTGACTGATTGCCAGTCCTAGCCCAGTCCCTTCGCTATTACGTTCCCGTTTTCCCGCCTGTTCAAAAGGCAAAAAAATCGTGGCGAGTTTATCTTGAGCAATACCAATACCTGTATCTTTGATCTGGAAACGAATTCGTTGAGTTGGAAGGAGGTTTTCATCTCCAGGTTCACCCTGATCTATTGCTTCTACTCGAAAGGTAACAGTGCCAGAGTCGCTAAACTTAACCGCATTACTGAGCAAATTCAGCAACACCTGCCGCAGGCGTTTATCGTCGGCATGGACAGCGGTAGGTAGGTTGCTGGCAGGCTGATAGTGAAATTCCACACCTTTCTGCTCTGCTTTAACCCGACAAATATCCACAGTAGAAGAAAGGAAGTTTGCCAAATGGAAATCTTGGGGATAAAGTTCCATCTTTTGCACTTCCAACTTCGAGAGATCTAAAATATCGTTAATTAGCGTCAGCAGGTGAGAACCGCACTGATGAATTACCCCCAAACCCTTCATCTGTTTGGCAGTAGTTGTCGGATCATGCTGGAGGATTTGGGTATAGCCTAGGATGCCGTTAAGGGGCGTGCGGAGTTCATGGTTCATATTAGCCAAGAATGTGCTTTTGCTGCGGTTGGCAGCTTCGGCAACATCCTTTGCCTGCTGCAATTCCTGGATTGCTTTTTCCAAATCTTGAGCTTGCTGGCGAAGTTCTTGCTGGTAGGCATCTACTCGTGTGGCCGCCAATTGAATTGTATGTGCCAGGAATTTGATTTCGTTATCTGGCAAGCCGCTGGGCATGACAAAATGGTCAATCCCATTTTTATCAGTCACCGCTTTATCTAAACGTTGGAGTGGACGCAAGACCGTTCGTTGAATGAGCACCGTCATCAGTGCCAGAATGACCGATATACCAATCAGGAGAGTGAGGGTAGAAGCAGAGAAAGTTTGCCATGCTTGTTGCTTCAATTCTTCGACGTTGAGAATGGCGATCGCCAGCCCCCGCCGATCTGACTGACCAAACAACGTACTGCTAAAAGGTAAAACTTCTACTAATACTGACCGACTATCTATCGTCGTTCTAAAACTTGTTTCGGCCCCGGTTTGAGCAGCCTGATCCAGAATTTGAGTCAATTCTGGATGAATTGAAGCGTAAGGTATGTTCTGTAGTTCTGCTCCACTCCGAGCCAAAGTTTGTCCATTGGGACTGACAATCGCAACTTCTACCACCGTTGGCAGGGTCGCGTAGTTTTGTACCACTCGCTTAATAATGCTGGTATTTCCCAGTTCGATCAATCCCTCTGTGGAAAATCCAACTCCCTGGGTAATTGATTGGGCGCGTTGTTCTAGCTCCTTTTCTAGTTTTGATTGCATCAAGAAGTAGTTCAACCCTAAGGTGGTTAAGCCAACAGTTGCGAAAGAGATACCGAATCCGATCAGTAATTGATGGGACAAAGGGCGTTTAGATGATCGTTTCATGGCTTCCACCCTGCCATTGCTTCATTAACGAGAGTGGGATCAATCTCCACATCTTGCCGAATCATCCGACCATGACGCGGATCTGCTTTAAGCAATTGGATAATCTCTGCCTTTGCCGAATTGAGCCGACCTTCTGCTGCAAACATTCGTTGGTTTAAAGTCATATCGCCTTTTTTTAATCCAGCATAATCACTGGCAAAAGACTCACCACTTTGTCCCAGGCTCTTGCCAGCCATGGCAAACACTTCTTTGGGACGAATTTCAACTGCATGCATCACGTCAAACCAAGCCAACATAAACTGTGTCAGTTCTGCTTTTTTTGCTTTCACAATCTTGTCACTGGCTATCAAAGTATCAATCACCAGGCTGTCTACTTGCTTAGTAGTGTAAATTATATTGCCCTTGACACTTTTTTCTGTCTCTCCTAACAGCGGTTGCCATAACACAGCAGCATCAATCTCGCCCATTGCAAGTTTTTGGGCTGCTACATCATTGGAATAATCTAAAACTTTAACGTCAGCGGGTTTAATCTGATGGGCCTTTAAAGCTTCCAGCAAAATTAAATGATTAATAGTTCCTAGCTTTGCCCCTACTTTTTTACCCTGTAAAGCTTCCATGGTTTTGATATCTGGCTTGGCAACAATACCGTCCGCTCCCGCAGAAATATTGGTTGTCAATAGCACTACTGGCTTGCCATTGCCTGGATCAACTTGCATCACATCCCAAAAAGATGAAAATGTCGCATCTAATCCGCCTCGCATGGCTGCACGGCTGGCGTCTTGGGTATTCTCAAACCGCACTAATTCAACCTCTAGACCCCGTTTCTTGAAGATTCCTGCGGGCTGAGCATAACGTACGATATCAAAACCTACCCAGCTTGGAATTCCGACCCTGAGCGGTTTTAAGGATTGAGTTTGCCCCAGACTACAGGCATTTACCAAAACTGTCAGGGAAAGGGCAATCGCAAATAAACAGAAAAAAATAGGCTGGATCCCTAACTTCGGCTTTTGCTCTTTCCCAATCCCCAACTTATCGATAATTTGAGTCGCTCTTATAAACATACCACCCAAGCGTTTAAACATTAGTGTATCTGGGAGCTAGGAGTAGTATAAAGATTGTTCCCAGAGTCAGCAGTATTCCCAGATTGACTCGCTTAAGACACAATATTTACTAAAATTCAGCTTTGGCGTATGCAAACGACAAGGTGGAAAATTCGTTCTCTTTAAGGTCTAAAATGCTTAATGGGATGGCGTTTCCTTCCATTGGCAGAGTAATAACAACCTGGGTGCTCCTAACAAATGGATTGCCAGGTTAAAGTGGAGCTTTTGAACTAAGATCAAAGATTTTGTTCGGCTTTACTCCTGCTAGTTGAAGGCGAGCACCCTTGCTCTACCCGTTCCTAGATCTAAATCAATGACGATGTCAGCCAAGGTTCTGCCTCCCACAATGCTTTAATTTCTTTGCTCCCATTATTCTGTCTCAGGAGGCTCCATGTCAGAAGACACCCCGATCGCCATCATGGCATCTGATGCACCTGCAAGAACCAGACCCTCGAATTATCCGGAACCTTTTGCATCGCGGATGGTGGGGCGAGAAAAGCGACCATTGGGCGATCGATTTGGTCTGACTAACTTTGGCGTCAATCTTACCCGTTTAGTACCTCAGGCGATGTCATCTCTGCGGCATGCCCACACGAAGCAAGACGAGTTTATTTACATTCTGCAAGGGTATCCTACCCTATATACAGATGAAGGACGAACGGTACTCTCTCCGGGTATGTGCGCAGGTTTTCAAGCGGGCACTGGCAACGGTCATCATCTGATCAACGAAACAGCTGAGGATGTGGTTTATCTTGAAATTGGTGACAGAACCCCAGGAGACGAAGGAAGCTATCCCGATGATGACCTCAAGGCATTAATGGAAGATGGTACGTGGAAGTTTGTCCACAAAGACGGTACGCTATACTAGCTTTTGCGGATTTTTGGGGATGCTTTGAATGAAAGATTATCTGGAAATTAGCGAGATTATTGATTGGCAAGCTCCTGCTATTTTAGAGTTGGCAAATCAAATCGGATCGAACCATTCCTCTGTAGAAGCGATCGCTAAAGCCTGCTTTGAATGGGTGCGGGATGAGGTCTATCACAGCGTAGATTATCAAATGAATCCGGTTACCTGTCGTGCTTCAGATGTGTTGAAGTATCGAACAGGCTATTGTTTCGCCAAAAGTCATTTACTGGCGGCCTTACTACGGGCTAACGCCATTCCCACAGGGTTCTGCTATCAACGGCTCAGTCTGGATGATCGGGGCGCTCCCTATACTTTGCATGGATTCAATGCTGTGCACTTACCGGAGATTGGGTGGTACCGGATTGATGCGAGAGGCAATCGATCGGACATTGATGCTCAGTTCACGCCACCTCAAGAAAAACTGGCCTATCAGCCTCGACTGCCTGAAGAAATTGACTTCCCAAATATTCTGGCGGGACCTTTGCCGATCGTGGTAGAAGCCCTCCAGCGTTACCAGCAATGGGATGAAGTATTGCCCCATCTTCCCGATGCTGCTGTGATTGAATGGTGAAAAGCGATGAATGCTACTCCAGTGAAATGTTCTGTATTTATTGCCACCAGCCTTGATGGGTTTATTGCCCGTCCCGATGGCAGTCTGGATTGGCTGGATCAGGCGAATCAAGTGGTACCACCGGGAGAAGATTGCGGATATCAGGCATTTATGTCTACGATCGATGCTTTGGTCATGGGCCGGAATACATTTGAGAAAGTGCTGTCTTTTGGAGAATGGCCCTATGGCACCCTGCCAGTGATTGTCTTGAGTCATCACCCCCTTACCCCTGCCGAATCCGTTCCTACAACCGTCACTTTCTCCAATGAAAGTCCGACTGAACTGGTTGCCCGTTTGGGAGCACAAGGCATGAAGCATCTGTATATTGACGGTGGCCAAACAATTCAAAGTTTTCTGGCAGCCCAGCTGATCGATGAATTGACAATCACAGTAATCCCGATTCTGATCGGCACAGGGAAACCGCTATTTGGGCCACTTCCTCAAGATGTGCGGCTAGTGCACCTTGCGACACAGGCGTATGAATTTGGGTTCGTGCAGCATAAATATCGAGTTTGCCGATAAATTGCCGATAAATTGGCGGCTTCAAATTGCAAGTACCCTTGCGGGTGATGGCAGACCTATGATCAGGTTGTTTATCTTTGAAAAGTAGATTCAAACATTCCTGTGTAAATACCTGTCATATCGGAAAGCGATCGGGGACATCAACAATATCGCTCACTAACCCTGATTCTCTGATATTCCAATCTTCACCTCAAAAGGAAAAACAAGCATCATGACAACCAATCAATATTTTTGGCAAGGCGGACGCAAAATTCCCATTGAGCAAACAGAAAGTGAGATTACGCTTCATGCGACCAATGTGGAAACTGCCCAGTCAGCAGCGCGTCGAGCTGGGGTCTTGCTAGAAGATGTCGAGAAGGTGGGACCGAATTTGGTGCGAGCTACCGTAGCAGACGATCGCGATCGTTCCATGGCTCAGTTGCGTCAGGCTGATAACGTTGTTCACCATACCTATCGCACACCTGGAGAAACAGATTCAGAATATCTGATTACCGATTCTTTCTTTCTCAAGTTTAAGCCTGATACTTCACCTCAGGCGATCGATGAATTTCTGCAGCAGGAAAGTCTGGAAGTTGTGCGCGACCTGGGGCAGAATACTTTGCTGGTGAGAGTCACCACCGAGACAAATCGGAATCCCATTAAAACTGCTAACCTGGCGGCTGAACGTGAGGACGTGGAATATGCTGAGCCCAATTTAGTGCGTCAACTCCAACGCTTTTCCTATATTCCAGCGGATGAGCTATTCCCGAAACAATGGCATTTGAATGCCCCCCAGAATGGCACTGATTTAGTTCAAGGCGCTGGTATTTTTACCCCAGACGCATGGGAAATCACCCGGGGTTCCAGAGAAATTGTGATTTGTGTGGCAGATGATGGCTTTGACCTGACTCATCCTGATTTCCAGGGACAAGGGAAAGTGGTCGGACGATTGAATGCCTTTGAAAGTAATGGATCGGTGTTTTATACCGAAGATGTGTTGCCTAAGTCGGGTGATTATCACGGTACGCCCTGTGCAGGGGTAGCATTAGCCGAAGTGAACGGTCAGGGAACCGTTGGTGTTGCGCCAGGATGTGCTTTTCTGGCCGTTCGGTTTCCATTACGGTTTGACGATGCAGCCCTGATTCAACTCTTCAAACGTATTTCTAAAGAAGCGGACGTGGTTTCCTGTTCTTGGGGAGTGGGTCCTGCCAATGCGCCGCTCAGTCAGGCTTTCTCCGATGCGTTATCAGAATTGGCGAGAACCGGGGGCCGTCGCGGCAAAGGATTGGTGATTTGTGTTGCAGCAGGAAATAATAACTGCCCTGTCAAAGATCTGAACAACACGCGCACCTATGAATTTATTGATGGGTTTGGTCGTCGTCGCAGCTATCAAGGGCCGATCGATCGCTGGATTGCTGCCCATCCGGATGTGATTACGGTGAGTGGTTCCACTTCTCTCAAAACGCGGGCCGCTTACTCCTCCTGGGGGCGAGAAATCTGTGTCTGCGCGCCGACGAATAACTTTCATGACTTGAGAGAATTCACGCCACGCGGCCTTGGGGTCGTCACCACAGATAACGAGCCGTTTGGAGATGGCTTCACGCCCCAATCTCGCTATACCGATCGGTTTGGTGGAACTTCCAGCGCTACGCCGACTGTTGCGGGGGTTTGTGGGCTCATCCTCTCTCGTAACCCTAACCTCACGGCTTTGCAGGTCAAGCAGCTGTTGCAACAAACCGCAGATAAAGATCTGAAGGTTGAATCGGCAACGCCTGTCAATGAACCAGGGGATTTTAACAATGGATTCAGTCTGTGGTTTGGTTATGGCAAAGTGAATGCAGCGAAGGCCGTTAATGCAGCAATATCCGATACAGAGACGATCGTTGATCAGCAGATTCAGGCCAATCTAGCCATTCCGGATGCAGGTAGCCCGGTTTACAGCAAGATCGAAGTTGCTCAAAAGGGAACGCTGAATGATATCCGCATCGGCGTAGACCTGACTCACCCCTATATTGGTGATCTGCGGGTTGATCTGACGGCTCCGGACGGAACAACTGTCACACTGCATGACCACACCGGCAACTCAACGGATGACATCCGCAAGATTTACACGATCGCCGATCTGCCTGCCTTACAAGGTTTCGTCGGCAAAGAAATCCAGGGGCTGTGGGTGATCAAAGTGGTCGATACCTGGAGATTGGATGTCGGTCAGCTCAATTCCTGGCGGCTGCTTGCCAAGGTAACTCCCCGCTAGACTGAACACCCCTCTACATTCTGCGGCATAGCCTTCTATGCCTCAACTCATCTAAAAACCACCAGCTCTGGCGATCGACCCACACTCCCTGTCGATCGCTTTTTCTGCTGCCTATGCAATGGCGGTAACTTGGCTAAATAAATTAGCTGGATGAATTGGCTGGATAAATTGGCTAGATGAATGGGCTATGAATTAGCCGACTGGCATTGCTCACAGCAGCCGCGTAACGTCACCTCATAAGACTCGACCTGCAACCCCGATCGAACTCGATCGATCGAGACTCCCTGTAAATCTTCCCAGGCGATGTCTTCGATCCTGCCGCAGCAGCGACAGCAAAAATGGTGATGGGGAAGCACGTTGGCATCGTAGCGGCAAACCCCTTCCTCTAGTAAAACTTCGCGCACCAGTCCTACTTCACATAGCGCTTGCAGAGAAGTGTAGACCGTAGACTGGGATGAAGTTGGAGCCTCCTGGTTCAAATCAGAGAGCACCTGCTCAGCAGTGGGGTGATCACAGCGATCGAGCAAGTTGGCATACACGGCGAAGCGCTGAGGGGTAACCCGCAGTCCTTTCGCTTTGAGTGTTTGAATAATGGCATCTTGCTGGCGCATAGGATATTCCGCCTTCTCTGGACTCTTATTAAAGGCTGACTGAATCACTTTATGCTTTTAGCATAGCATTCCTTGCTAAGAATGCCCAATAGCTCAGCAAAACTCCTATAATTAAGTAATTACACCTATTGAATAATTCCTAAGTCAGAATTATTCTTAGTTGTGTCAGATGAATTCTAATCAAACAACGTCTCAAACAACGTCAAACTTTATCGTTGCCTACAAGAAATAAGAGGATTGACTATGGCTGTTATCGATCGTGTCCCCAATGTGACCTTCAAGACCCGTGTGCGTGATGAATCGGTGCCCGGTCCCAATCCGTACCGCTGGCAAGATCTGACCACCGAGGAAATCTTCAAAGGCAAGAAAGTCATAGTCTTCTCGTTGCCCGGTGCGTTTACGCCGACCTGCTCTTCCAATCACCTGCCCCGCTATGAAGAACTGTATGAAGAATTCAAAGCCCAAGGGGTAGATACAATTATTTGCATTTCCGTGAATGATGCCTTTGTGATGTTCCAGTGGGGCAAGCATATTGGGGCCAAGAACGTGTTCTTGCTACCCGATGGGAACGGTGAATTTACCCGTAAGATGGGAATGTTAGTGGATAAGTCAAACCTCGGCTTTGGTATGCGTTCCTGGCGCTACTCGATGTTGGTTGATGATTGCAAAATTGAGAAGATCTTCATCGAAGCGGATTATGGTGACAACTGCCCGCTCGATCCGTTTGAAGTGTCTGATGCTGACACCATGCTGGCTTACCTGAAGGGAGACGAGTCCGCTGGCGTCTCAGAACCCCGTCTCGCCTTTGTCGGTTAAAGTGCTCTAAACTGTTTGATCTGGGAGGTCTGGTTGTGGTTAACCGATCTCCCTGGAAGGTCTCCCTCGCAGGCAACTTAATGATCGCGTAATGTATCACTTGGTAGGTGGATGATGAAACTTTCGAGCAAAAATCTGGATACTCGTCGGGATATCGTCTATGACGCGATCGTGGTTGGGGGCGGCATGGGGGGACTATCAGCAGCCATTTATTTGGCGCGCTATGGCCTGAAGTGTTTGGTGGTTGAGAAGGGGAAAGGCCGCTCCTTCTGGATGCAGGATTTGCGCAATTATGTGGGGCTAGATCCGGATACATCAGGACGCGACATTATCAAACATGCCACGAATCAGGCGATCGAGTGGGGGGCGGATTTCCTGCGCGGATTTGTTGAGGAAGTGACCGATGAGGGCGACACTTTTGCAGTTCAAGTGAAAATCGGCAAGTCCGATCAAGCGGGGGTAATTTTCCACAGTAAATATGTGATTGCTGCTTCTGGTGTGATTGATGTGCTGCCAGAATTAGAAAATATGCAGAACGTATTTGATTACGCCGGGTATACGCTACATGTCTGCATGATCTGCGATGGGTTCGACATGTGGGATCAAAAGGCGGTATTGATCACGAAGACGGAAGGACAAATCAATGCAGCCTTCGTTTTGAACTGGTTTACACCCTACATTTCAGTTTTGACCAATGGTTTGCAAGTCAGTGACGAGATGAAGCAAAAGCTGGCCGATCACGGTTATCCGCTTTATGAACAACCGATTGCGGAATTTCTGGGCGAGAATCATCAAATGAGCGGCGTGAGGCTGGTTGATGGCACGATCGTAGAAGCAACCACAGGCTTGATCAATATGGGATCGATCTACCATAACCAGTACCTGAAAGGAATTGAAGGTCTGGAATATGAGGGCGGTAATTTAGTTACGAACAATATGTGTCAGACCAGCCATCCTCGAATCTTTGCTTTGGGCGATCTCAAACAAGGGCTAAATCAGGTTTCTGTTGCCGTTGCGGATGGCACTCTGGCTGCGACGCAAGTTTGGCGGAATATTCGCCGCGAAAGTGCACCCCGCAAATGGGTATCGAATCTCACAGAAAATGAAGCGGCTTTGGAGAAAACTCTTTGTTGAACCAGATTCTCAGACTTCGGAACAGGGGCAAAATTGTGAGATGATCTAAGTCGGATTTTGCGTTGTTCTCAACGCTGTCCATTTTGATTGCTATAATTTCCAGGAATTTGCGTCAATTTCGATCGACATTTTCTTGATTCTCCCGTTCAAAGTCTACCAAAGAGATATTCTTCCCCGCAGCCAAAATGACTCATTCCGAACTTAGCTCCAATTCAACTCAGCAGGCAACGGTTCACCATCAAATTGTGGTCGTGGGAGGCGGTTCGGCGGGGATCACCGTCACTGCTCAACTCCTGAACCAGGATCGATCGCTGGATATCGCCATTATTGAACCTTCGGAGCAGCACTACTACCAGCCTGCCTGGACGCTAGTTGGCGCAGGCTGCTTTAAATTTGAGGATACCGTCAAACCAGAAGTGGACTATATTCCAGAGGGGGCAACTTGGCTACGGGATGCAGTTGCTGAGTTTGAACCGGATCAGAATTATCTGCTGACCCAGAGTGGCCGGAAAGTGACTTACGACTATCTGATTGTTGCTGCGGGTATTCAACTCGACTGGGATCGGATCGCTGGTTTGAAGGAGGCGATCGGTAAAGACGGAGTTTGTAGTAACTATGTGACGGGTGGCGCGACTTATACCTGGGAGTTAATCAACCAGTTCCGGGGCGGAAATGCGGTTTTTACTTTTCCAGCGACCCCGATTAAATGTGCGGGAGCGCCCCAAAAAGTAATGTATCTGGCTGATGATGCCTTTCGACGCAATGGGGTACGGCAGCAGACCAATATCACCTATTGTGTGGCGACTCCTAAGGTTTTTGGGGTAGCAGCCTTTGTGCCCGCCTTGATGAAAGTAGTGGAACGGAAAGGTATTGATCTGAAGGTGCTGCATAATTTGAAAGCAGTCAACGCAGCCGCGAAAGAAGCCATTTTTGATGTCACGATCGATGGCACAACGTCAGAGGTGACCCTGCCTTACGATCTGCTGCATGTTGCGCCACCCATGAGTGCACCAGATTTCATCAAGTCGAGTAAATTAGCAGTCGATGGGCCACTCGGTTGGGTCGATGTGGACAAATATACCCTGCAACACAATCGTTATCCCAATGTGTTCAGTCTAGGCGATGTTTCTTCGCTACCTAACTCCAAAACCGCAGCGGCTATCCGCCGACAGGCTCCTGTCCTGGTGCAAAACCTATTTGCAGTCCTGAAGAATAAGTCCCTGGATGCCCGCTACAACGGCTATAGCTGCTGTCCATTGATTACGGGCTATGGCAAAACGATCATGGCGGAGTTTGATTATGACGGCAACCTTTACCCCAGTTTTCCGCTGGATCCCACCCAGGAGCGGTATAGCATGTGGTTCCTCAAGCGGAACGTGTTGCCCTGGGTCTATTGGAACCGCATGTTGAAAGGGGCTGACCATGAAGGCAATCGCATTCGCCAGATTGTTGGCATGAATTCTTAGCGGCGTTGTTCTCTGATCCGCAACTTTATACCTTTCCAAGCTGATCCCTCTCGTTGTGTATCTCTTCCAGAGAACTATCGAGGGGGATTTTGCATAGCAGCGGTATTATCCGGCAAACTCTTAATTGTGCGACTTCTCAACTTTGCTTTAATTTTTGCGATGCATCGATCGATGGATCACATCTAGGTTCATCTGAATCTTAATCCTATAGGGCAGTGTGGAAGTGGAACACTTGCGTCAAGATGGGAATGAGATGAAGCGGAATATATGAGCTATGGAAGCGCATGAAACTTTAAAACAATATACAGTATCTGAGGCGAATCAAAATCAAGTCGTTCAATTAGCTGAATCCGCACCGAAATCAGAATCATCGGCACCTACAGAAGGCCCGCTGCTGATATGGTTTTTACCAGCATTGGGTGGGATAGTAGCTTTGGCGATCGTTGCGGCTTCTTTAAAGCAATTACTAGCTCGGAGAAGAAAACCAAATCATCCCAAGGATTGTTTTTATGATCAGCAGATTCCTTGTTCCAACTGTCGATTTTCCAACCAAAATTTCTATCTGAAATGTGCAGTGCATCCCACTAAAGCGATGCAAAAAGAGGCGATCGGCTGCTCTGACTATTGGGCTAAAGATAGCAATACATTTTATCATTGAGAATTCATTGATCAATCACAGAAGCGTTCTTCCTACTTTCAGGAGATGAAAAATGATGGCCTTCGCTGGATTTATCATGTTGTTAGTTGCCCTGCTTGAAGCCATCGCATTGATGCAGGCCGCTCTAAATGAGCTGGATATTGAGCGGTTCTATTTCTGGTCCTTAACGGCTTCTGTGATTGCCGGTTTACCGATCGTGCTCTGGTAAGTCCGATGCCGCTGGCTTCTCCAACAATGGTAGAAACTTGCGAATGAGTCCGATCGTCACCGCAGGTAATTCCAGTTGAGGGGTGAGTCCCACATCATCGAACTGACAGAAGATGCGAATCGCTTGAGGATTCATTTCCGCTAAACAACGACCCATTTCTGGACCTGTAAATTCAGCCCGTCGTCCCCAAATCAAAGCGGTAGGGATGGTCAGTTTAGGAACGTATTGAGCCAAATCAAAAGATAAATCACCTCGCACAAATGAGAGAGCAGCATACTCAGCATTGGGTTGTTGAGCAGATTGCAAATAGGCTTTAACCATTTCTGGATAGATCCGGTCTGGTGAGGCAAATTGACGTTGCTCTAGAAAACCGCGAATTCCAAATTCGGTGGCAACTCCTGTACTGTAGAGCAAGCGATCGAGAAAAGGAATAGTAACCACCTTTGCGGCAAAAGTGTTGCGGTAGTCTTTGCCAAAATCAGCCAGACCAGCGGCTGTCGTCAAAATTAACGACTTAAACAGATCCGGACGTTGAATCGCGGCTCGAATTGTAAATGCTGCGGTCAGGGCAGACGCAATCACGGTCGTAGGTGCCGTACAGGTCTGCTGCATAAACTCAATGATAGTCGTAATGTAATCTTCTGCCTGATAGCTGCGGGCTGGATGATCAGAGCGACCCCAGCCGATTAAATCTGGAGCCAAGACCCGATATTCCGCAGCAAAGGCCGGATAGACTTGGGACCATTCGTAGGCAGAAGAACCACCGCCAAAGCCATGTAGAAAGACCAAGGTTTCCCGTGACTGGGTATCAGTTTGAGGCTCCCAGGGTTCCGCTTGAGCAGTATAGTAAACTATTTTGCCCAGCTGCGTCGAAATGGAGCGTTCGCCAAAACCATGGGGGATAAACATGATTCAACCTCTACGATTCAGCAATGTTCAGTAATCTATTTGTATTTCGATCGTGACAACAGCCTGTACCCTTTACATCATGCTGGAGCTAAATCTCGTAAGTCATTGTTTATCGAGTTTCGATACTTGGCAGTTGTTCGGGTTCGATCGTCAATGCGACCGTTCGTCCATTGCGTCGCAGTTCCATCGGCAGTTCACCGCCCACTCCTGCTCTCTCGATCAGCTGCTGCACTTTGCTCGCTTTTGTGACAGATTGGTGGTCGATCGCTTGAATCACATCACCCACTCGCATTCCTGCTTTAGCAGCGGGAGAGTTGCGCTGCACTTGAACCACTAAAATTCCCTGGTCTTCCTCAATCTGCATACCGCTATTTGGGGATTGGTTAATGAACTGCTTCACCTGAGGATTCAGGGCAGCCATCTGTACTCCAATATAAGGATGTTGCACCTGTCCAGTGGTAATCAATTGTTGGGCGATTTGCTGCGCTGTATTGATAGGAATCGCAAATCCCAGCCCCTGCGTTCCCTGAACGATCGCAGTATTGATTCCAATTACATCTCCTACTGCATTTAGGAGTGGTCCGCCAGAGTTACCTGGATTAATGGCAGCATCTGTTTGAATAAAGCCAACTCGTTTATCTGGAATTCCGATCGCCGCGCTCGATCGTTCAGTTCCACTGATCACACCTACCGTTACCGTTTCCTGCAAACCCAGCGGGTTGCCAATTGCGATCGCCCACTGCCCCTGCTGAACGGCATCAGAATTGCCGATCGTGACTGTGGGTAAATTCTTTGCCTCAACCTGAATCACAGCTACATCCGTTACTGGATCTTTACCCAGCACATGCCCCTCTAAAATGCGGCCATCTTGAAAAGAGACTGTTACCGTATCTGCTTGATCGACCACATGTGCATTCGTCAGAATCAGCCCATTCGAGTCAATCACAAAGCCTGACCCAAGCCCGCGCAACACAGGAGCATTCGATGGTAAGGGTTGTCCTCCACCCACGAAAGGACGCAGGAAGTCAGGCACATCTCTGGTTCCAGCGAATGTGCGAGATACATTCACCTGAACTACTGCTGCTTCTGCTTGATTAACGGCTGTGGTCACGAAATTAGTTTCTGGGTTAGATCCTGGAGTATTTTGCGCCAGTAGTATGCGATCGCCATGTAATCCGTCAACTGCTGAGAAGCTGCCTGATTGAAGGGTGAAAGCTTGGGCAGAGCCACCATTCAACGATGTGATGATAAGGAAAAGCAGGGTGATTAACAGACTTGTTGCAAGGCTTTGCATCCAATCCTGACAAATGGTAATGAGCCGTTCAATTCTGCAAAGCATTCTTTGTCCTCTCGATACAGGCCTGATTCAGTACAAGTTTGATATTAAGTCAAGTTTGATATTAGGTTGTGTAAATGTTTGCTCTACAACCGTCGTTGAACAAACGTTCATAACTTGATGGGTTCGTTGATTACTGTTATAGATTGCTTGCTCTAATGCATCTAGCTGTTGGAGGAGATAAGCAGTTTTAGAGATGTAAAAAATATTGTGTCTCTGTCGGCATGCAATAACCCCCTGATTCAGCTCACGATCGCCATAGACAACACATTCGAACTTTACACAATGCCTGCCATAGGTATCAGAATCTCATTAGCAAATATGGTTCACAAGTTAGACGAAAAGATTTGCNTGAGATTCCTAGGCTCAATGGGTGACACTCGCTCCATCAATGCTCAACTTGTTCTGCTGCGTTGAACTTGAACTATGTTGAACTTGAACAAAATTGGCTCCTGACATCTAGAAGAGGCACGCTATGAATCAACCCATCAAAGTTGAAAAAACATTAACAATCAATAAACCAGCAGCAGAACTTTATCGGTTTTGGCATAACTTCGAGAACTTGCCACATTTCATGAAGCATCTCAAACAGGTTAAGGTCTACGATGCCAAAACATCCCATTGGACCACCAGCGGCCCTCTTGATGGAACTGTTGAATGGGATGCAGTGATTACTGACGATCGGGAAAATGAGTTCATCGCCTGGAAATCAGTAGAAAACGCAGATGTAGATAATTCTGGATCGATCCAGTTCCGACCAATGTCTCACGATCGTGGAACGGAAGTCAAAGTCGTGACGGAATATAACCCACCTGCTGGTGCAGTCGGTGATGCGATTGCCAAACTTTTGGGTGAATCTCCGAAACAGCAGATAGGCGATGACTTGAGTCGGTTCAAGATGCTGATGGAAACGGGTGAAATTGCTACCACTGAAGGTCAGCCTAAAGGAAGAAAGTAAGAAGATTCAGTAGATTCGCAAATCCTGTCGAGATCCCCTAGCTCCCTAAGCCCCTGCGGGGATGCGCAGCGTAGAAAAAAGAGGGAACAAAACCGAAAGTGTCTGTAAGTCCTCCTTTTGAAGGGGGATTTAGGAGGATCGAACACAAGCGTGATGATCAAAACAAATTCATTTTTGATCTACTGAGATTTGAAGGTTCAATAACGTTTATTTTGTGATTCAAGGAAGATTAAGCAATGAAAGCAGTTTGTTGGCAAGGTACGAAAAAGGTTGAAGTTGAGAACGTTCCCGATCCCAAGATCCTTAATCCGCGTGATGCGATCGTCAAAATCACCTCTACAGCCATTTGCGGGTCCGATTTGCATCTATATGACGGCTTCAACCCAACGATGAAACCTGGGGATATTTTGGGGCATGAGTTTATGGGCGAGATTGTGGAGTTGGGGAGCGGCGTCAAAAGTGGCAATGCTCGTAATAATGGTCAGCCATTAGCAGTTGGCGATCGCGTTGTGGTACCGTTCACGATTTCCTGTGGCTCCTGTTTCTTCTGTAATCGGAATCTCTGGTCACTGTGCGATAACTCCAATCCGAATGCCTGGATGGCAGAAGCAGCATTGGGGCATTCCCCTTCCGGTTTGTTTGGCTACTCGCATTTAACGGGCGGCTATGCAGGTGGTCAGGCGCAATACGCTCGTGTGCCCTTTGCCGATGTGGGTTTGTTCAAAGTTCCATCTGAACTCACAGATGAACAGGTGCTGTTCCTTACGGACATCTTCCCCACGGGCTATATGGGTGCGGAAAATTGTGACATTCAACCTGGAGATACCGTCGCCATCTGGGGATGCGGTCCGGTTGGCCAGTTTGCGATCAGAAGTGCATTTTTGTTAGGGGCAGAGCGGGTGATTGCGATCGATCTCGTGCCTGAACGTCTGCAAATGGCAAAAGAAGGTGGAGCAGAAGTTTTGAATATTGAAGAGGTCGAGGTGGGGGAAGCGCTTAAAGAAATGACGGGAGGTATGGGGCCTGATTCCGTTATGGATGCTGTTGGTATGGAAGCTCACGGCTTTGGTTTAGAAGGTTTCTATGACAAGGTGAAACAAGCTGCTCGCCTGGAGACCGATCGTCCAAATGTGTTGCGCCAAGCCATCCTCGCCTGCCGTAAAGGTGGCACTGTTTCTGTACCAGGGGTTTATACCGGCTTTGTCGATAAAATTCCGATGGGTGCCTTCATGAACAAAGGGTTGACGATGAAAACGGGACAAACCCATATCCATCGCTACTTGCGACCATTGACTGAACGGATTCAAAAGGGTGAGATTGACCCTTCCTTCCTGATTACGCATAAGCTGCCGATCGATCAGGCTCCGCACGCCTACGAAATTTTCAAGCATAAGCAGGATAACTGCATCAAGGTGGTGCTTAAGCCCAATGAGGCTGCTTGAGCACTCAGTTGTCAGACACATCACAAAACATGGAATCCAAAGACTCCTGCAAAAAAGCCTCACGCCGTCAAGTGCTTGGTGGCTTATCCCTTGGTTTTGTCGCAGCCCAGGCGACACCCATATTCGCACAGTCCTCTTCAACATCAGTAACACCACCTCGGTGCAAGCCTATGAGCCGAGCGAAAACCTGCTCGACTATGCCCAGACCAAGTCAGCCCAGGTTGCGTTTACCAAGTCACTGGCCAAGCAGTTGGCCAAGCAGGGTATCCGGGTAAATGCGATCGCGCCAGGACCCTACTGGACTCCACTTCAGGTCAGCGGCGGTCAACCGCAGAGTAAGATCGAGCAGTTTGGCAGCGAATCACCCATGGGACGCCCCGGACAACCAGCGGAACTTGCGCCGATCTATGTGCTGCTGGCCTCCCAGGAGTCGAGTTATGCAACCGGCCAGGTCTATGGGGCAGCAGGTGGCAGTGGCAACCCTTGATGTTCCGGTTCTTGATGCTGCGGCTATTTCAGCGTTCGAGGCGCAGAACCACGGGTTGCATCTAATTTAGGTGCAGGCGGCAGCGTAACGATTTCACGAGTTTGAGCCGCCTGGTAAATCAAGGCCATCAGCTTTTGGTCCTGTAAGCCCTCTTCTCTGGAGGTATGGGAATGCGATCGTGAATTACACCATCAGCCATGTGGTCCCTCTCCAGGGCAAATTGATTCTTTTCGCTCATCCATACCTGCGTCATATCCTCTGCCATTGAATCGGTGGGGGATTTTCGCGCCAAATACACGAAAACGACTGGCTCGATGGCAGCCATAGCTGGTGGTGCAAATGGCTAAAACCCCGCTAGGATACTGCAACTGAAACGTGACGCTCTCTTCAATCCCAAAATTTCCTCCTAAAGCCGATTTGCGTTCACCCTGTTCTACGCTAGCGTCTATCTATTGAGATAGGACGGTAGGGTATATAAATGACAATTAAAGAAAGAACAGAGATTAGAGAACGTCATGGATATGTCATTTTCATCAGTGCAGCAGCAGCGATCGGTGGATTCCTGTTTGGATTTGATACAGCAGTCATCAATGGTGCAGTTTCAGCGATTCAAAACGGATTCCAGGCCAATAGCTGGCAAATTGGCTTGGCAGTTTCTCTGGCGTTGATTGGCTCCGCCGTTGGAGCTTTTTATACTGGACCGATCGCAGACCATCAGGGACGGATTCGCTCAATGCTGATCGCGGCAGTCCTGTTTGTAATTAGCGGCATTGGATCTGGACTGGCCTTTACAATTTGGGATTTCACCTTTTGGCGGATCCTAGGTGGCATTGCGGTCGGGGCGGCGAGCGTGCTTGCTCCTGCCTATATTGCCGAGGTTGCTCCTGCCCGTTTACGGGGTCGGCTTGGCTCTCTGCAACAGATGGCCATTGTCGTTGGCATTTTCGTGGCCTTGCTTTGCGATTACTTTATTGCTACCTCTGCGGGATCAGCCGCATCTCCCTTGTTTGGCATTACGGCTTGGCGCTGGATGTTCTGGACCGAAATTCCACCAGCAGTCCTATATGGGATTGCTGCATTAACCATTCCAGAATCTCCGCGCTATCTGGTGGCTCAGCATCGTGAAGCAGAAGCGATCGCCGTACTCAGAAAAGTTGGAGAACGCAACCCAGAAGAAAAAGTAGAAGATATTGAAGCCACGGTTCTCCATGAACGCAAGCCACGCTTCTCCGATCTTTTGGGTAGAAATGGTAACATTCTGCCGATTGTCTGGATTGGTATGGGGTTATCGGTCTTGCAGCAATTTGTTGGCATCAACGTTATCTTCTACTACAGCAGCGTGCTCTGGCAGTCAGTGGGCTTTAGTGAAGAAAATTCATTGATCATTACTGTAATTACCAGCGTTACCAATATTGTCACCACGTTAATTGCCCTGCTTTTTGTCGATCGATTTGGACGCAAACCGCTGCTGCTGACTGGATCGATCGGGATGACGCTGACTTTAGGCACACTCGCCACCATTTTCGCGACAGCTCCGGTGAATGAAGCGGGTGCACCGACACTCTCTGGTACGGCAGGTATTGTGGCTCTGGTGGCCGCCAACCTATATGTCTTTTGCTTTGGTTTTTCCTGGGGACCTGTGGTTTGGGTATTGCTGGGTGAAATGTTCAACAACCGGATTCGCGCTCTGGCACTGGCACTGGGAGCTGCCGTACAGTGGATTGCCAACTTTATTGTCTCCACGACCTTCCCGCCCTTGCTGGATTATGCCGGATTGGGAACCGCTTATGGCTTATATACAGCCGCCGCTGCCGCTTCATTTTTCTTCGTCCTATTCCTGATCAAGGAGACAAAAGGCAAGGAATTAGAATCGATGTAGCGACCAAGCTGATTTATTGAATCGAATGATTGATACAACAGTGAATCAGATGCAACAGTGAATGAATAGAGGTTGAGGCAGGATTGGCAATGAGCCAGTTGCTAATGTGCGGCTGCATTTCCTGCCTTAACTTTTTTGCAAAACAATAGTGTCTTCCAGCACTACCTCTAGGGAACCCAGGCCGATCAGAAGCGACCTGTCAAGACTGATACAAAGACCGTCCCTATTAAAGATCGCGGCAGAGACTCTACCTCTCAAATTGATATAGCTAGCTATTACATCACTCAATCAACATAGATAGATAGGACTGACGCTGCTGTAGAAAAACGAGTAGACGCTGGGCGTAATCCTCAGTTACAGCATGTTGGATCGATGGGCGAAGTTGAAGTAGTTGCCGCCATTCTTTAACTTTTGGGGTATTGCTAAAAATACCAAAGTCTTTAATTGAATCGAAGACATCAAAGTAGCGGAAAATGGTTCCATAAACGCCATCAACGATCGAAAATCTGTTTCCAGAAAAGTAACCCTGATCGCTCAGAGACTGCTCAATCCAGAGAAACTTGCTGGTTAATTCATGCCGCTTCTGCTCAAAACTCTCCTGGTCAGGAGCGTTGTAGAACCCAGCAATATTATTAAGGATATTAGAGCCGAATTCGATCCAACTTCGATGCTTTGCTCTCTGCAATGGATCAGCAGGGTGCAGCGAACCGGGCGTGATCTCATTTAAATACTCACAAATCACTGCCGACTCAAACAGAACTTCCTCATCCACTTTCAATAAGGGAACTTTGCCTAACGGTGAAATTTGGCGAAACCAATCTGGCTTGTTCGCTAGATCGATATAGGTTCGTTCATGGGGAATATTTTTTTCGAGCAATGTGATGACGGCTCGTTGAACATAGGGGCAAAGAAGATGGCTGACTAACTCTAATTTGGGCTCTAATTTGGGCTCTAATTTGGGCTCTAATTTGGGCTCTAATTTGGGCTCTAATTTGGGCTCTAATTTGGGCTCTAGTTTGGGCTCTAGTTTGGGTGTTGACATAGGAGCTTAACGAATTAATTGCAACTGCAACTTGTTTAGGTATATCCTATAGTAGTTGCAACTGCAACTATCTCATTTGAGCTTTTACATTTTGTTGCAATTGCAATGATCTCACTTTCAATTAAGTCGATGTCTAGTAAACTGAGCAAAACCCATAATCTGGCATGGCGGAAGTTTTTAGTCGCCCATGTGATGTTGATCGAGCAAATTGAGCAAGATTTAGCTCAAGCAGAACTACCTCCCCTCAGTTGGTATGACGTTTTGTTTGCTCTGTCAGAAGCACCTGAGCAAAGACTACGACTCCATGAACTTGCTGAAGCCGTCCTCCTGAGCCGCAGTAACCTCACGCGCTTGCTCGATCGTTTAGAAGCGGCAGGACTAATTCAGCGAGAACAATGTTCAAGCGATCGTCGAGGGGCGTTTGCGGTTATTACAAACGAAGGATTCAAAATGCTTGATCAAATGTGGTCTGTCTATGGTCAGGCGATCGAGAAATACTTTGCTTGTCATTTAGATGCCAACGAAGTCAAGTTTTTCATCAAAATTCTAAACCGATTGACCAGGGCTACATCTACTAAGAGTGAATCGTATTAGCTTTGTCAAGGATTTTCTTGACCTCTTCAAGGAAGGTGTCGCACTTCCACCCTGCAAATGTTGCCTGCACCAACAAGCAGCACTCAGAATTGACTTACATTAAGATGGAGGGCAGGCATTCTACCTGCTGGCGGACAGGATGTCCATCAGTTCCTTATAACCAGAGATTGAACATGGATAGTCGAACAATTTACCTGTTAGCAGCACTCCTCGGCGGCGCAGTTCTCCCCGTTCAGGTTGCGATCAATACCTTGCTCCGGCGCTACGTAGGCGAACCGATGCAAGTTACCTTTGTTTCATATCTAGCTGGGACTTTAGCATCCCTGGTCATCTGTTTCTTTGCCCGATATCCCCTTCCTGCTGCAACGGCTTTGGCTCAAACCTCCTGGTGGATGTGGATTGGGGGTTGTCTGGGCACGTTGTATGTTTGGTCAACTATTTTCGCGACCCCTCAAATTGGGGCTGCGCTTGCCCTTTCACTAACGATCGCTGGTCAGATGATTGCCGCCCTGTTTCTCGATCATTATGGTGCGATCGGCCTGACTAAATATGCGGCCAGTCCAACCCGCATTGCCGGAGCTGTGTTAGTCGTTTTGGGCGTTTCTTTGGTTGCTTACGCAAAGCGATAGTTGCTGTTCCACATAGCTTGCATCACAACTTTGCCTTAGCAAGTGCTTGACGTACTTCAGAACCATTCTCATGCTCAAGCAAAGCAGCCAAAGCATCCTGATCAACCTGAGAGGCCCAGCTCCTTAAAGCTGCTGCTGCTGCCATACGCACCCTTGCTGAAGCATCATGAAGCAGGGTAAGAAGTTGACGAAACAATTCAACCATCAGAGAGTCGCAACCATTTTGAAGACTGATGCATATATATTTGGTATTATGTTCGATCGTTTGCTTTGTGGCTGAGATGGCGGCAATTCGCACATCTTCATCTGGATCGTTCAGTAGCCGCCGCTCTAAATCTGTACTCCCGTATAAAGGATTGAAGTAAAACGGATTAATGGACGTGCTAGCAGTTTCAAGTGCAAAGATGCGCAATTGAGGATCGGTTGAATCAGCTAGTGTCTTAAGAATCGGACCGCTTCGTTCCCTAAGCTGGAGCAGCAATTTTTGAGATCTACCTTGCTTGATTCGTTCAGGTTCAGAAATCGCCGCCACACAGCAATGAAGCACTTCTGCATCGGTTGGTCCGGAAGGGTCGAATAAACTGCTGAGCCTGTTGGCAGCATCTGTGGCATAGGATTTCATGTAGTTAGACATCTCGCCATAATGGAGATACTCTTCCTCACAATCCAATGCAGTTGCGAGTAAGTCACGGATTTCAAACAGGTGTTGATCAGCATTCATCGTCATGTTCTTAGGCCCTGCCCGGTGATTCCCTAACTTAGGCAACGTGAAAGGATGCGGCTGTGCTGTCTCCGTTTTAAGGTGGGGAACAAAACAGCTCGTTGGTTGTGGCTGCTGCCTCAATCGCCAGTTCGGCATCGAACAGCTTGCGCGCCAGAATTTTAGACCACAAGGCTTGCCCACCCTCGGCTTCTGTTGGGATCACATAACTTTCCGGTCGCTCATCTGTGAAAATGTAAATCTCATCCGACTCTAACCAGTCTCCCGTCTTAAAGCAGACCCGGATGATTCGCTCCCAGTCAATCGTTGCTTCCCATGCGGCTCCGTCTGGTGGATTCACCTGTAAAGCGATCGCACTATCATCAAAGCGAACAAAATACCATTCACGCAGAGGCAGCATTTTAGATTCGTCTCCTGATTTCTCATCCGGTTTTTAATGTGCTTGGCCTATTGAGAACCCTCGCATTCAACGCTTGATCAGCCACAAGAACCATTGCCCTATCCATTTTAGGATTCCTAAGATGGTGAGTTCCTTTGGCTTTTCTGCGGCTCTTTGGCCTGCGCCGACAACATGATGCAGATGCAGATCTTGAGCAATCCCAACTGGTACATGAGCTGCGATCGGGAATGGGGCACGTTCTCCCAGCAGCAAACCTCCCAGCAGCAAGCCTCCCAGTAACAAGCTATCAATCAGAAACATCACCAGTTTTTCATCATAGCGATCGTCAACCCAGGAATATTGGCTCGCATCGCGATTGACGAAGGTATTGCCGACTCGATAAGTTGTGTCCTTTCGGATCAGATGGAGTTGATAAATGCAATATCCTGTCCAGCTTCGGTGCATGTAGAGTGTATCCTCCTCAATAAAGATAAACCACTTATCTTCCATGCTTTCCGGAATCACGCCACGACAGATGCATTCATACTCCTGCTCTGTAAATTCCCGCTGTAAAGACAGCGCTGAGTGTTGTGTAGGCAGAGGCTGAAGATTGGGCCAGGATTGGCGTGTGGCTGACATCTGGGATGTTGTCTCATTGTGCTTCAATTGAAGAACCGCTCGCTGGCCAAGCACCGTCAACGACCTGGGTGAGCGGTAATAAATTACTTCAACCTGCCCTCTCTGGTTTCCGCCCGTCTACTGCTGCAATGTGGCTGCAAGCGGCAGCGGACACTATATGAGCGAACACTATACGATCGGCAACGGTTCCTGACCTTGCAAAATGGCTTGGGCGGCTGCGATCTGCCATTGACGGGCTTCCTCCTGCTCTGTTGGCGGAGCAGCCTGAGCGGCTATTCGGGCTGCACTACACAGGTCGGTTGCTCCAGCCACATCTGCCGGGTCCAGGAAGCTCTTTGGATAGTCGTCATATCGCGCACCGCCATCCCAGCATTCGCTTGCTGCAAATGAGGACGCATCCCTAGCCTTTTCGTCAGTTGGCTCGTTCAGCCAGTTTGTCGCTACGATGATACCGCCACGATGGCCGTCATCCTCCTCTTCTGGGGGCAAGCGTTTGGAGACAAAATGGATCACCTGCCGCACCACAGCTTGCTTGAAACGGAGTTTTTGAGCTGGAGTCATGGCTCGTACCAGTTCCTCTAGTTCGTTCGCTCCCGAAGGCGTGCTTGTCTGTTCTGCCATTTTTGCCTTCCTCCTATCTTGCGTTAGGTTGCGATCTCTAAAGGTATGTGCTGTGAAACAGAACCTGCGGATTTAATTAAATCGGCTGCTTTTTCGCCAATCATAATGGTTGGGGCGTTTGTATTTCCTGAGGTGATCGTTGGCATGATCGATGCATCGGCAACCCGCAATCCTGCGATGCCATGAACCCGGAGTTGAGCATCCACCACTGCCAGTGAATCATTGCCCATTTTGCACGTTCCCACCGGATGCCAAAAAGTGTTGGCCACTTGTCGAATATAAGCCGCGATCGCTTCATCACTGATAACTGCTGAACCCGGAGCCAATTCCTGACCCCTGATTTCGTCAAAGGCACTCGAACAAGCGAGTTGACGGGCGATTTTAATGCCTTCTATCAGCACTTGTAAATCAGTCTCATGCTGAAGGTAGTTCGCCTGAATGACTGGTGGATCAGCAGGGTTTGTTGATTGCAGGGTTACAGTACCCCGACTTTGAGGATTGATTAGAGCTGGAATTAAAGTGAATCCGGGAACGTCAGGGGCGATCGCTGAGCCAATCCACAGTGCCGGACTAAAGAGAAACTGTAAATCAGGGGCATCCCCGTTACTGCTGCTGCTCTGCAGGAATAGTCCAGCTTCAACTAGATTACTGGTGGATGAAATTGGGGGGAGCGTTTGGATGGACTGGTAGCCAATCCCAACCAGCAGATGGTCTTGCAGGTTCTGCCCGACTCCAGGCAAATCAGCAATCACTGGAATCCCTAACATGTGCAGATGTTGTGCATCACCAATTCCAGAGAGCATCAACAGTTTGGGTGAATCGAACACACCTGCCGACAGAATCACTTCCTGATCGACATAAGCTTGGTGCAGGGTTCCTTGGTGCAGATACTCGACTCCAATAGTACGAGTGCCCTCAAACAACAACCGAGTGACGACCGCACTTGTTTGAACCGTTAAATGCGGACGATCCAGAATCAGGACTAGAAAGGCTGCGGCTGCACTATGTCGCTTTCCGTCTTTAACGGTCAATTGATAGAGTCCTGCGCCTTCTTGCTGTGCGCCATTGAAGTCGGGATTGTGATCGTAGCCCAGTTGTGTGGCAGCTTGGATAAATTGCGCATCAACCACGGAAGGTGCGATCGAATCGGTGACGCTCAAGACCCCATTCACACCGTGAAATTCGGACGCACCGCGCTGCTGGTCTTCCGATGCTTTGAAATAGGGCAAGATTTCCTCATAGCTCCAGCCTAGATTACCGAGGGCTTGCCAATGGTCGAAATTGTGGCGATTCCCTCGAATGTAGATCATGGCGTTGATCGAACTGGAACCCCCCACTACTTTGCCCCGCGAACACAAGATTTTCCGTCCATCGAGGTAAGGTTCTGGTTCGGTCCAGTAAACCCAATCAACCTCTGTTCCCAACAAGCCTGTCCATTCTGAAGGAGTTTGGATTTCAGGTTTAGTGGCTGGATTGCCTGCTTCAAGCAACAACACGGTTGTTTCACCTTCTTCTGTCAGGCGATTAGCAACAACACAGCCTGCTGAACCTGCACCGATCACAATATAGTCATAGCGGTAGTCATAGCGAGTCATGGCGATTATCCTTCTTTGTTGTTTGTCGATAAACATTCACCAATCGAGATGGTATGTTCTCCAAAATCAGCAGAACTCATTGGGGAATTTTGAGAGACGACTCTCGCTCAATGTTGCTAGTTGGGTAAAGTAATGGAGTTTGGCTCTGCTAAATAGGGAAAATGGGTACGGAAGCCATCGGGCTTACCAACTCGATCTGAGAAAGGGGTATTCGCCAGAAGGCTCAAAATTACATCTGGTGTATCATCTGCCAGCGCTCTCCCATTCCTGCCAGCAAACCCATAGCCGACAGGCAACAGAGAGTTATAGGTTAGAACATCGGGCAAAAGGAATTGTACGACTTGCTGCCCGTAAGCCTGTGGATTCGTGACTGTACCTGCTAGCTGAGTGACTTTTGCGGTGAATGCAGCGATCGCTTCGCCATATTTGGCAATGTCGTCTTTTGGCAACGATTTGTTGTAGGCATCCTTGAGGTGTTCGTCCTGGATAAACACTTGCTGAACAAGCGGAGTCGCCGCACGATTGATGGTCTTCCACTTGCCTTCATGCTGAATGGTTGTGGTTCCCCACAGGTGAATTGTGTCAGTCCCTAGAGCGGTGTTGGGCAGTTCTAAGACAATTGCGGTTACGTTATGCCCTGCCAGAGCATTTTCAGCTGTATCAAATACGCTGGGATCAAACTGATTTTCTTCGATTAGCTTAGCAAATTGCCCAAATGCTCCTAGATTGAAGAAGAAAGGATCGGCAGCCAGTCCAGTCCATATACGTCCACCATCACCAATTGGAATGACCTCGCCTGTCTTGCCTTCCGCAATGAGCTTGCCATGACTGCCATATTCTGTGGCCGAATTGCCCTCTAATCGACGTAGTTCGATCCGCTGAATGCCGCTTGAATCGGGATCTCCAAAGGTAACGCGGTAAACTAAGTCTTCGATCAGGTCAACGTTCGTATCAATTTTGAAATCATAGAGTGCGCCTGCTCGAAAGGTGGTCGGCGATAGCTCACCCGCTAAAGGATTGACTGCCATAATCAAAACCGTGGTGTTGGCAGGTTCGCCTGCAAAGATATAGATATCTGTGATATCTACGCGTCCATCTTCTTCAGCCGTTGGGGAATCGAGATGGTGTGACATAAACTCCTATCCTCATTTGTTAGTGCTGGTTTTCTTAAATCCAATCAGGTTTGGTTATTTGACGTTGATTGAAAACGCGTTCAGTATTACCTCTATGCATCGACTAAGGTAACAGGCTGAAGAATTTATCCGGGCTCGAAGCTTGCGATCGCAAAACATCACCTGCCTTTAACGAGATAACATCAGCAGGCAATAGAGATAGACTTAGTCGATCGCAAACTCAAGCCTAACTCAGTTGCTGAGCCGCCTGTAGATGAATCGCGATCGATGGGAAAAACTGCACTAAAGTGCACCAGAGAGGGATTTCCGGGTTTTAGTCCGGTTTGGTGAACTTGATCAGTTAGCCTGTCGTTTACGCGCAAGCGGGACCAAAATGAAGCAGTCAAGATCCATGTGCGTTCTACTGAGGCTATAGTTTTAGCGAATTCTGGACTCTGGAGTTAATTGTACGATCACACCAAATTTTGACTATATCTGGATGACCTTGCTGGATGTAACAACCTCACAACCTAGTCACACTTTACCCTACTTTGACTCTGAACAGTGACATATAAGTTTTCGGTATGTTTCCAGCAATAACTTGAAGAGATGTCTTTGCGTGCTTTCCTTAGTACCAGTGCAAATCTTCACCAAAGAAAGAGGATTTCCAGTTAAAGAGGAGCCATACAACCATCAAACCTAATATCAATGCACTTATCTCAAGCACTAAAAGACACAGAGCACAAGGTTGGGGTGGTTTTAGCATCCGAAAACAGTAGAAACTTGCGACCAGCAATAGAAAAATGCTGATTAGCCAGACATAATACCCAACGAGAACCCCTGAGAAAATGAATGGTAGTCCTGACAGTGCTAAGAGTACTGCTACAAATGCAGCGAGCCGTGCAATATGCTCTTTCCCAAGTGCTAAGGAAAATAGCCCAACCCAAGCAAAGGGATTTGCTAACCACATTGGTATACCAATAATACTGAACAAGGCAACTACAAAGGTGCGAGCACCAGAAATAGGCTGACCACCGAACATCGCACCAAGAAACGAGTACGCATATGAATGATGCCAAGCTGGTAGGAGAAAAGATCCTAGATACAGGGTAGCGATGGTTACTGTGAAAATAACTCGAATTTTATCTTGAGCCACTTTCCCTCCCGACTTAATGTTCTGCTTTGCTCAAATTAAGGCTCACTCAATCCAAAACACGAACATTGCACCCTGTCATTAACAATCAGTAAACCCTCAATCTGAAACATGAAGTGACACATTACGGATTTTTGCGGCGATGAATGGGGATAATATCAACCAGACTAAGCCGATCGGCATTAAGCCACCTTGCAACAAATTATAGTCAGCACCGATTTGCTGCCATGAATAGCCTAAGACAAAGAGACCCAGGCAAATCTCAAATGCAACGGTTAGCAGCAGCCACAGTATGCCAACGCCTAACAGTTGAAAAACATGCGACACATGAAGCCATCGGATAAATAATGTGGCGATCGTCAACACCAATACTGATCCAATCGCAAATGAAACTTGATGAGCAAGAGGATCACCCAGCAGTGGCACTAGCCAAAAGATCCGGGCGGCACCGTTCAAACTCTCTGCAAGAATAAATATAAGCCAGATCACAATGCTTTTCAGGATGATGATAGTCATATTTCATGTCCTTACTCAAGTAGTCCCCTACTATTGCTTCGGCAGTTTGAGGGAATGTAGGAAGAAAGTTTAGCCATTGACACCATAGATCTACGGCCCCCAAACCCCCAATGCTGGGGGCTTTGAGAACTCTTTCCGGTTCCCCCCAGTATTGGGGGGGGAGGGGGGCATTCCTTTCAATTACCAAGGCAATATGAGAGTAAAACTGAAACCTGAGGAATTTGTGAGGCATTCTTGTGATTATAATTTCAATTGATATTACTCTCCACATCGGGTGTTATACAGATAACTTCACACATTTTTATCTGGATACGGAAGTGTTTCTATGAGTTTATTGCCCTATTTGTAGAGAAGGCTTCTACCGATCGCTCTTCATGAAACCCCATCCTCAAAAATTACTCGATCGTTGTCGTGGAATCGCCCAATCGATCCATTAAGCTGTGGTTTAGAGGCAGCGATCGGTCATTTCTATGAAAGTATCTCTGTTTTCCGATCGACTGTGGTTGTTGCTTTGGGAGTTCGATCGGTGTTGTCGGGCGATCGGTCAATTGAGTCGTTGACCTATGGTTAAAACATTATGTTAATCGCCACGAATCTCTACTAACTTTTCGCCAGATTTCAATAATTCCAACGCATCAGATAAAGTAGCGCTTAGAATTTCGCGTAGCCGANGCGTTCGATGTATTTCCACAAGTTAACCAAATAATTTGTGGTGGTACTTCCAAACGTTCGACTAGATCTACAAAGTCGCTATCCTTGGTCATAAATATAACGCCTTGGGCTTTTGCAGCCTCAAAAATTTCGGAATTTTCCGCACCCTCAATCCAAGATCGCGTAGGGCTATTGCGGTTATTCTAAATGTGGCTGTAATCCAAGTTGCGATCGCAGGCGACAAATGGGCATCAATCCAAATTGTGGTCATGCGACTAATATGGGATGGTTGAGTTTGCGTGAAGCGTAGGCCAGTGATGCTTTTAAGTCATCCATTTCCAAGTCTGGTAGTTCTTCCAAAATTTGTTCAGCGCTCAGCCCTGCTGCAAATAGATCCAAAACATCAGAGACTCGAATTCTCATGCCACGAATGCAGGGGCGACCACCACACTGTTTAGGATTCACTGTGATTCGTTCAAGTAATTTTGACATTTGATACAACCTCCTCGATTTCATTGGAAAGTCATCTCAATTATAGGATGCACACTTGTACATGCTACCAGGGACGATCTCTGGCTAGATGAGAAAATCCAAACATCCCCAAGTTTGTTCATCGCAATCTATATACGCTGCTTTGATGCTTCCTTAGACAGAACTTGCTTATGACAACAAGCTCAAAAGGGTTGGAGGCAGCGATCGATCATTTTTGTTGCAGTGCATCTGCATACTTGCCGATCGACTGTCATTGTTGCTTGCGGAGTTCGATCGGTGTTGTGGGACGATCGCCCAATCGATCCATTAAGCCGTGGTTTAGAGGCAGCGATCGATCATTTTTGTTGCAGTGCCTTTGTGTACTTTTTAAATAACTGTCATTGCTGCTTTTGGAGTTCGATGGATTGTATTACTATTGCTAAAACAAGCATATCAAGTTGCCAGTTATGATTCTACTTCTAATGCTTTCCCTATCTTTAGTCGGACTAACCAGCTATATTGCTAGCTTAAATCGAGCAGTAACCGAGATAGATCAACTAGACCCGCTAAAAGATCCCTTCTCTACTTATTGCCCGAATTCATCGAAGTTTCCTAAAGTTTCTGTAATTGTTCCAGCCTACAATGAAGTAGATAATATTCAAGATTGTGTGATGTCTATTTTGAATAGTACCTACTTATCAGATGAAAGTCTTGAAATCTGGGTAGTGGATGATCAATCAACAGATGAAACTCTAACAGTTCTTCAGACTCTTCAACGAAGTCTTAAAGATTCACGGCTGAAGGTTATTTCTGGGCAGCCCCGACCACATAGAGAGGTATGGATAGGCAAAAACTGGGCTTGCGTTCAAGCTGCTGAATGTGCTGGGGGAGAATTTTTACTATTTATTGATGCTGATGTTCGCTTGAATCCAGGTGCAATTGAAGCAGCTATTCAAACGGCAGTAGCAGAAAATATTGATCTGCTCAATTGCATACCACAACTGATTTGTGGGTCTTTAGTGGAGTGGTTAGTACAGCCACTGATGTTCATTAATCTGCTAATTTCCTTGAACTATAAAGGTGTCAAAGATGCCAAAACAGAAACAGCATTTGCAGCAGGACCTTTTATGTTGTTTGGGCGTTCAGCCTATGGAAGAATTGGAGGACATCAAGCCGTTGCTAGTCATGTTGCCGAAGATGTAGCTTTGGCACGGCTCATTAAACGCAATGGCCTGAAATTAAGATATCGACTAGGGTCTAATATAGCCACATTACGAATGTATCGATCTTGGGCAGCAATGTGGGAGGGATGGACAAAGGTTTTGTATGTGGGTGCTCAGCGAAACTTATCGATAATGCTATTTCTAGCTATGGTAATGCTAATTATCTACTGTACTCCCTGGTTAGGGCTAGTACTTATTGTGGGGAGAAGTATTACTATTGGATTGAAAACGATCGACTTGCTCACTGTTTGCATAGCTCTGGTAGCAATTATTCTTCAATATAAGCTACGAATAATAGCAGGAAGAGCATTGTATAGTCCTCCCAAATACTGGTGGTTACATGGATTAGGAGGCCTACTGGTAGCGGTTATGGCTATTGCTTCAGTTATCAAGACTGAGACAGGCTGGGGATGGACGTGGCGAGGTCGCTCTCTCAAACAACCTATTTTTCCGGCGGTGCGAGATATTCTTTAAAGATTCTATTAAAGAAATAGTAACCACCACCAATTCTATTTAGAAAAAGTCTATTGGGCTCACTAACATAGTTAAGAAAATCTACATAGTTCCAGGGAATCCAGCCTGCTTTCCAAAGAACTACTCGCAAGGCAAAATGTTGTTGGCAAACTCTACCACTATCATGGATGAATACAGCCGCCGTTCCTGTAACTAATGCAGCACATAGGCCAAGAATTAATGTGAAGAATAATTTTTTAAAGTCGAGATAGTGAATACTATCTTGCGTGCCGTGAACAATTAGAATCAATAGCGTGTTAATTATTGCAACAATAGTTGTTGCAATCTGTCCTACCAGATAAGCTTTCTTACGCGAATCTAAAATGCCTTGGTTCGGGTTTATAGTTCTCACTTCTTCTTTTTCAATAAAGCTATTACTCGCTAACCTAATTAGCAGAGTAACTATTCCAAAAAAAACTGAAACAGTCAATCCTATTAGTAGAAGAGCAATTATCGGTAATCTACCATACTGAAAAAGATAATTGAGAATTGGAAGAAAAAATAAGCAGAATAATAATACTAGCACTCCTACTTTTATTGCCTCTTCTACACTTTCTTTAAGGTATTCCCAAGGAATATTTATGCCTTTCTGCACAGAGAAAAAGGGAATTTTATGTGTTTTTATATTGCGTTTATGTACTTTCAGAAAATATTGGGCAGCTGTTCCAATGATAGCTCCTGCAGCAATTCCTAAAACCATTCCTTCTGAAAGAAAGCTAGGCGATAATCCCCAAGAGTATGAAATATAAAAGCGAATAATAAGACCATAAGGAATTCCAAATAGAAGCCCCAGAAGCATTCCAATACATAAAAGAACTGTTAGATATAGGTTCTTTTCCTTTTCTACTAACCATGAGGGCTGCATTTCCTCAACCAGAAAAACTGCTTTACCTTCGGATTCCAGCTTGGATGCTAGCCAAGTTAACCACTTAATTGTCGCTTCCTTGCTATATCTCTGGCGTAGATCTGATCCATCAAATCTCTGTCTAATATATTCTTTGAACAATTTATCTTGAAGTTCTTTCGATGAGCCTTTTGTAGGTAGGCTTTTACCTACATCAATCATGATATCAAGCCAGAAGGGAATTTTAGCTAAGCCTCTTAAACTCTTATCTTCATCAAGCATCTGCTTTAGTTCTAGCTTATTCAGTGTTTCTAAATACTTTT